>CAZNPB010000028.1:0-39105 GCA_964574895.1 uncultured Eubacteriales bacterium | reverse complement strand
CGGGTCGTTCTGGGTGTGGAAGCCGTCGCCGCCGCCGATGTTGAACCAGAAGTCGGTCAGGATCTGGCCCTCGCGGTGCATGGACGGGCCGCCCCAGGTGCCGTTGTCCTGGAGCCCGCCGTAGACGTAATAGGGGTCGCGCAGGTCGGCGCTGACGGCGTAGAACTGGGCGGCCGTGAAGTTGTCGAAGAAGACCCAGGTCTTGCCGTGGTCGTAGGTCAGGGAGGCGCCGCCGTCCTGGCCGATGTACCAGCGGTTCTTGTTGGCCGGGTCGAGCCACATGGCGTGGAAGTCGGGGTGGAGGCCGCCGACCTGGCGCCAGGTCTTGCCGCCGTCGGCCGAGAAGCTCATGTTGGTGGCCAGCCAGTAGATCCACTTGTCCTCGAGAGGATTGATGTAGATGTGGCTGTAGTAAAAGGGCCGGTTGTTCTGCCGGCTCATGAAGGTCCAGGTGGCGCCGCCGTCCTCGGAGCGATAGATACCCGAACCGAGCTTGGCCATGTCGTCGTACTCGGGGTTGGGCTTCTGGTCGCTGCCGACGCGGATGCTCTGCTGGGGTTGGAAGGAGGCCTCGACGATGGCCGCCAGGACCCGGGGATTGGAGCGGGAGACGGCCAGGCCGATGCGGCCGAGCTCGCCGGCGGGCAGGCCTTGGGTGAGCCGCGTCCAGGTGGCGCCGCCGTCGGTCGTCTTGAAGATGCCCGAGTTGGGGCCGCCGGAGTCGAAGCGCCAGGGCTGGCGGAGGCGCTGCCAGAACGAGACGAACAGGGTGTTGGGATCGGCCGGGCTCATGACCAGGTCGATGGCCCCGGTCTTGCCGTCGTCGGGCAGGCCGCCGGCCAGCTTGGTCCAGGTGGCGCCGCCGTCGGTGGTCTTGAACAGGCCCCGGTCGCCGGTGTAGCCCCAGGGATGGCCGGAGGCGGCGACGTAGACGATGTTCGGATCGGTCGGGTGGGTCAGGACCCGGCCGATGGTCTGCGTCGTCTCCAGGCCCATGCGGGCGAAGGTCTTGCCGCCGTCGGTCGATTTATAGACGCCGTCGCCCCAGGCGACGCTGTTGCGGACGCACTCCTCGCCGGTGCCCACCCAGATGATGTTGGGATCCTTCTGGAAGAAGGCGACGTCGCCGATGGAGGCCGAGCCGTAGCCGTCGAAGATGGGCTCCCAGGTCGTGCCGGCGTTGACCGACTTGAAGACGCCGCCCGAAGCCGTGGCCACCAGGACCTGGGAGAAGTCGGCGTCCAGGGCCTCGAAATCGGAGATGCGGCCGATCATGTTGGCCGGGCCGATCGAGCGCCAGCGCAGGTGGCGGGTCAGGGCCGCCGCGTCGGGTGCGCCGGAGGGCGCGGCCTGCGGGGACCGAGGAGCGGCGGACGCGCCGCCGATGAGGGGGATGAGGGCCAGGACGAGACAGAACCGGAGCGCCATTCGGACGCGGTGTGACATGCCGACCTCCTTGGAAGGACGTTAAGGCGGGATTATAAAACAAAAGATGGGGGACACAATACTGTGTCCCCCATCTTTTCCCCATCTTCGTCCCCAAACTCTAAAGGCGTATAATGGACCCAGGATGACGAAGAGAGCCCTGCCCGTCACCGTGGCCTGTCTCGTCGCGGCGGCCCTGTCCTGCGGCAGCCGAACGGCGCCGCAACAGGCCAAATCCGAGTTCGACGCCGCGTCCGCCTACGCCTTCGTCAAGGCCCAGGTCGATCTCGGCCCGCGCGTGCCCGGCACCCCGGCCCACGCCGCCTGCGCCGCCTGGTTCGTCAAGACCCTGAAACAGTGGACCCCCGACGTCGTCGTCCAGGACTTCAAAGCCCGGGCCTTCGACGGCCGGCCGCTCGAGGGCAAGAACATCGTGGCCTCCTTCAACCCGGGGGCCAAGGACCGCATCCTGCTCTGCGCCCACTGGGACTCGCGGCCCTTCGCCGACCACGACCCCGACCCGGCCAATCATTTCCGGCCGGTCATGGGCGCCAACGACGGCGCCAGCGGCGCCGGCGTCCTGCTCGAAGTGGCCCGCCGCCTGTCGCTCCAACCGCCGGCTGTCGGCGTCGACATCCTGCTCCTCGACCTGGAGGACTTCGGCGAGCACGCCAACTGGACCGGCCGCACCACGGAGAGCTGGGGCCTCGGTTCCCAGTACTGGGCCAAAACCCCGCACCGCCCCGGGTACCGGGCCCGCTTCGGCATCCTGCTCGACATGGTCGGCGGCGCCGACGCCGTCTTCCCCATGGAAGGCACGTCCATGTCCTTCGCCCCGGCCGTCGTCCGCAAGGTCTGGGGCGTCGCCCGCGACCTCGGCCTGTCCCGCTGGTTCATCGAGCGCGAGTCCGACCCGCTCATCGACGACCACCTCTACATCAACCGGGACGCCGGCATCCCGACCATCGACATCATCGACTACGACGCCGGCCGCGGCGGCTTCCCCCGCAGCTGGCACACGGCCGGCGACACCTTGGACAAGATCGACCGCCGGACGCTGGAGGCCGTCGGCCGGGTCGTCCTGGCCGTCGTCCGTCAGGAGAAATAGGGGAGGATCGGGCCGCCCGGCGCAGGGAAGAATCGCGTCGCCCGCCCGTCTAATCCCGTGTAAGCCATTCTCGAGGAAAAAGGAGATCCGATCATGAAGAAAGCGACACTCGGCGTGCTGGCCCTCGCGGCCATCCTGTCCCTGGCGGTCTGGGCCGCGGACATCTCGGGCACGTGGGTCATGTCGACCCCCGGCCGGGACGGTCAGATGCGGGAGCAGGACATCGCCATCGCCCAGGACGGCAACAAGATCAAGGTCACGATGACCATGGGCCGCCCCGGCGGCGAGACCCGCGAGATCGTCGGCGAAGGGACCATCGAAGGCAACGCCATCCAGTGGGCCTTCACCATGCAGCGCCCCGACGGCCAGGAAATGAAGATGGAGTACAAGGGCACCGTGGACGGAGCCACCATGAAGGGCACCACGATGCGCCGGGACCAGGAAGTGGAGTGGACCGCCAAGAAAAAATAGCCGAACGGAGATGGGCGCGACCTGCCCCACGGCAGGACAAGAGCTCCGGAGAGGGACATGGGCTCAGGCCCACGTCCCTTTTTTTTGGTTCTTTTCCCGATTCTGGGAAAATCCCTCTCTTCTTTTTACAGGCTGCATGATATCGTCATGAGATCGGCACGGAGGTGCTTTCGATGAGAGAACGCAAGGGCCTGGACCGCAGGGGCTTCATCAGGGCTTCGGCCGCGGGACTGGCCGGGGCCGGCGCGACCATGGCGGCGGGGCCGGTTTCGGCCGCCGCGACGGCGTGGCAGGCGCCGGGCGCTCCGGCCGCCGCGGCCAGGGTCAAATCCTATCGGCCGCTGGGCCGGACCGGCTTCAAGGTCTCGGACATCGGCATCGGGACCTCCCAGACCTTCCCGACCGAGGTCCTCAAGGCCGCCCTCGACGCCGGCGTCAACTACTTCGACACGGGCGACGGCTACGGCCGGGGCCAGGCCGAGCGGAGCATCGGCGAGGCCATCAAGGGCCGGGACCGCAAGTCCGTGTTCATCACCACCAAGATACGGTTCGACGGACTGGCCGACACGGCCGCCGTCGCGGCCAAGCTCGACCAGTCGCTGGAGCGCCTCCAGACCGGCTACGTCGACTGCCTCATGCTCGGGCCCTCGACCGCGGCCGGCGTCAAGAACGAGCTCTACCACCAGGCCATGGCCGAGTTCAAGAAGGCGGGCAAGGTCCTCTTCGGCGGCGTGGCCAGCCACGGCCCCCGGATGCCCGGTCAGGGCGACCCGATGGAGGACATCATGCTGGCCGCGATCGAGGACGGCCGGTTCGACGTCCTGCTCTTCGTCTACAATTTCCTCCAGAAGGAGCCGGGAGAGAAGATCCTGGCGGCGGCGGCCAAGGCGAACGCCGGCACGACCATCATGAAATCGAACCCCCTGGGGCGCTATTACGACATGAAGAACCGCATGGCCCAGATGGCCAAGGACGGCCAGCCGGTCGACGACCGGATGCGGGGGGCCATGGCCCAGATGGAGGAGCAGATCCGGCAGGCCGAGCCCTTCATCCGCCAGCACGGCCTGAAGACGCCGGCCGAGATCAAGGCGGCCGCCCTCAAGTTCGTCCTGGCCGACCGGCGCGTCAACACCCTCAACCTGGCCTTCAACACCTTCGACGATGTCCAGAGCCTCGTCGGGCTCTCGAGCGCCGGGCTGAGCGGGGGAGAGAAGGGCCTGCTCGAGGCCTACGAGCGGCATCTCGGCTCGTTCTATTGCCGGCATGCCTGCGGCCGCTGCGAGGCCGACTGCCCGAACGGCGTCCCGGTCAACACGATCATGCGCTTCAACCACTATTTCGAGGCCCAGGGGAGCGAGAAGTACGCCATGGGCGAGTACGCCGCCCTGGAAACGGCCCGGGCCGATGCCTGCCGGACCTGCGGGGGATTCTGCGAAAAGGGCTGCCCCTACGGCGTCCCGGTTCGGACGCTCCTCTGCCTGGCCCACAGCCAGCTGACGATGTGCTGAAAAATAAGTTCTTCTCCCGTTTCCGGGATTCACTCTCGAGGCGGCGAGGGGATTGTCCTCGCAGTTCCCCGTTGCTGGAGAGAGGGCCAGAGGACATCCCCGAGCTAAAGCCCGAGAGAGGGACTTCCCGGAATCCGAAGAAGAGCCAAAATAAAGGACATTAGCGGCGCTTCTCGGCCTCGGCGATGCGGTCCTTGAGGGCCGTCTGGGAGGGATCGATCTCCAGCGACTTCTTCCAGGCGGCGACGGCCGCGGCCCTGTCGCCGAGGGCCAGCCGGCTTTCGGCGATGCCGTTGAGGATCCGGGCGTTCAGGCCGAAGGACGAAAGAAGCGTCTGATAGAGCTCCAGGGCCTCGGCCTGGCGCCCCAGGGCCCGGCGCGTGTCCGCCAGCAGGCAGCCGAGATCGAAGTCCTTCTCCGCCTCCGGCAGGTAGGGCTCCAGGACGGCCAGGACGTCGGTCATCCGCTTCAGGGCGAGATCGGTCCGGGCCAGGTCGAGGGCGAAGGCGCGCACGCCGGGGCTGGCCCGGTAGGCCCGTTCGAGAAGGACGACGGCCCTGGCCTCGTCGCCGGCGGCGGCCCACTGCCGGCCCAGGATGTTGTCCGTGAGCGACGCCGGCGCCCCGTCCATGACGGATTGGCTGATGACCCAGGGCCGGGGCAGATAGCCGACCCCCGAAACCTGGAATTCCTTCGCCTGCCGGACGATCTCCCGCCCGTCGCCGTCGAAGAGCGCGGCGACGATCCGGTAGAACCCCGGCTTGACCGCCTCGAGGGGGAAGGTCTCGACGAAGTCGATATCGCCCGGGCCGGCCAGCGGCTGGACCTTGGCCGCGACGACCCCCTCTTCCGATTCCATCGTGAACCTGAGGGTCCCGGCCGGGCGCAGCTGCGGCGGGAGGCCGAGGGCCTGGGTGTGGGCGAAGAGACGCTCCTTGGTCAGGAACGTCTCGCCCGGCTGGCAATACAGCTGGAGATCGCGCACGACGTAGGGCCTGGGGCCGGCCGGGGCCGGCGACAGGCGGGCGGCGTTGAACGCCAGGAGCAGCGGCGCGAGCCGCGGCGCGACGGCGGCGGCCTCGACCTTGATCGCCCGTTCGAGGGAGGTGAATTCCTTGGAAACGGAGTTCTTCATCAGCACCGCCAACCGGTATTCGCCGGGCAGGACGGGGAAGACGCCCGAGAAGCTGAGCGGCCGCTGCCGCATCGTCTCGTACTGACGGCCCGTGAAGCTGAGCGGCACCTTCTTTTCGAACTGGAAAACCGTCCGGCCCAGGCTGTCCGTGAGGATGCCGTTGAAGATCAGGTCCGTCGCCGCCCCGCTCTGCCCGCCGCCCAGGGAGACGCCGGCCGGCTCGATCAGGTAGTGGACGAAGGACGTCCCGGACGCGTCCTGGAGGACCTGGAGCATCGAGCCGCTGTCGATGTAGTTGGCGGTGTACTCGACCTCGACGACATCCTTGTACTCCCGGAACTTCCGGGCGTAGGTGTCCTCGACCGTCCGGTAGGCGGCGGCGTCGAGGTTCTGCAGGATGGCCATGGACATGAGGGACGGCATGTGGACGACCGTCTCGCCCGGCACGAAGGAGATCGTGGCTCTGGCCAGCAGGGGCTCGATCAGGCTCAGGGCCTCGTAGGAATCGGCGTACTGCCCGGAGCTGCTCTCGTAATTGGACATCAGGCTCCAGGGCCCGTCTCCGGCCGGGTCGTAGAGGACCGGGTCGCCGCCGCCGTTCTTCTTGAAAAATAGGAGGTCGATGGCCGACGGGATGCCGGGGGCCTCGAGCCCTTCGTACGACCAGACCTCGGATTCGTAGACGGTCGAGATCCCGGCGAACTGGCGCGTGGTCCGCGGCGGGCCGAGGATGATGTAGACCTTGCCCCGGTCGGTCTTCCAGCCGGGGCGGCCGGCGCCCCGGAACATGCGGTTGACGTAGGTCAGCCGCTTCTGGTGCTCGTCGCGGAACTCGTTGACGTCTGTGCCCGGGGAGGGGTCGCGGTGCTTCCAGAAGGCCTCGATGAAGAGCTCCCTCTGGCGGTCGCTCGAGAGATCGAGGAAGACGCTCCGCTCGCCGGGGGTGATGATGTAGACAACCTCCTCCTGGAGCCAGGTCCGGTAGCGCTCGGGCAGGTCCGAGGGCTTCATTTGAGGGAAGAGCAGGGGAGCCAGGCCCAGAAGGGCCGCGGCGGCCAGGCCGCGGGCCGCGGCGCCGGCGGCCGCCGGGCCGAAGGGAACGGAACGTCGCATCGCTAGCATCCTTTCTCGCGCGGCGAATTAACAGTATAGGCTATTTCCGGCCCTTTTCCATATTGACCACCCGCTCGATCCATTCGTCCATGCGCTCGAACGGGAGCTTGCGCAGGGACAGGATGTCGGCGGCCAGGTTGTATCCGGGCTTCCGCGTCAGCGGGTCGACGGCCAGGGGATTGGCCCCGACGCAGACCAGCCTCAGGGCGTGGACGCCGGGCTTGAATTCGAACAGGCCGATCTTGGCCTCATGCCGCTGGCCGTAGACGATGTCCTCGTGCTCGTTCTTCCTGTAGATGTTGTAGAAATCGAGGACCGTGTTGACGGCCCCGGGGGCGAGCTGGCGGACGAGGTCGACGTCGTAGCCGCCGGGGATATGGGATTCGCCGGCGGCCGCGAGCACCTGCCCGTCGACGAAGACCTGCCAGAGGCCCTGGTCCGTGCGCAGGGTCTGGAATAGCGACATCGAGTAGCGGCCGGCCTCCTTGATCTCGAAGGGGATCTCGATCCAGGAGCCGACGGCTTCGTTATGGGCCCGGAACCAGGGCTTGGTCCAGGTGGCCCGGCTGTAGGGCAGGAGCTGGAGCTCGACGCCGTCGGAATGCTTGATCGCGGCCATGACCTCGGGCAGGTGCAGGACGATCTCGGGATTGACCCGCTCCCGGTACGGCGGGAAGGCGCACCAGGGCTCAGCGACGCTGTCCTGGTACCAGAAGGAGACGGACGACCAGTTGTCGGGCCGCGACCCGGATTCGGCCACGACATCGCCCTTGGCGTTCATGATGAATCCCCGCCGCTCGATCGTGAACTTCAGGGATTTCTTGAAGTTGACGGGGTCCTGGATATGCCAGCGGTAGGCCGTCACCCTGGCGTCGGGGGCCCGCGGCTCGAAGATCGTGCAGCCCGTGTAGAGACCGGTGTGGACGCGCATGTTCCAGGCCTCGTTGATGTAGTCCTCGGTGCCCGTGCCCAGGACGGAGGGCGTCTTTTCGCCGTCGATGTAGATGTATTCGTCGCCCTCGCCGAACCAGTGGCCGATGCCGTTCTGGGAGGAGAGGACCGTCCCGACGTAGTGGCCGCGGCCCCGGCCGTTGAAGACCGTGTAGGGCCGGCCCATCTCGGCCGGGTATTCCTGGTGGTAGCGGGCGTGGAAGTACATGGCCACGGGCGCCGGCTGGTCGTACTTCGTCCAGTCGACCTGGAAGTAGAGCTCGGCCCCGGCCCGGTCGGACTCGTTGGACACTGTGATCCGGGCCTGCTTGCGGAAGGGCATCTCCCAGTAGCAGTTGTAGCCGCGCCCGAAGGAGCTGACCTTGACGGGCAGGGAGTTGACCTCGGCCTGCATGCCGTTGCCGGCGCCGAAGAAGTCCCCGAAGGGCACTTCCACCGAGGGGCTGGCCGCTCCGTCCCAATAGATGCGCAGCACCAGGGCCCGGGGGAAGCGGATGTCGGCCGACAGGGGGGCGAACCAGAAGTGGGTGATCTTGCCGGGGCCCTCGAGCACGGCCAGGGTCTTGGTCTCTCCCTTGGTGAAAACGAGGTAGTCGTCGTTGTTCTCGGTGTTGCCGCTCGTCGCCCTCATCGTCCGGCCCTCCTGGGGCGCGGTCAGGGCGGTGAGCGACTGGGCGGCCGCCGGCGTCGCGGCGGCCGCGGCGGCGACGAGGGCCAGGGCGAGGAAGGATATTCCGACGTTCTTCATATCAGGCTCCTTTGGGCGTATTCGTTCTCCCGGATGGTCCCCTATCTCCAGGGAATGGTCTTGAGCTCGGCCTCGGTCAGGGGCGGCAGGAGGGCGACGCCGGCCTCGACGCGGGGGCCCCTGGCGTCGTGGACGCCGAAGTCGAGGCCGATCGTCTTGCCCGTGGTTTTGTCGGCCCGGCCCCGGACGGCGGCGCTGCCGTACTCGCCCCGCTTGTTGAGGGCGACGACCTTCAGGCTGAACATCGGCCGGCCGTTGTGGCGGTCGACGACGCGCTGGCAGACGTAGCGGCAGGCGTCCCGGGGCGTCATGCCTTCCCGCATCTTCTCGACGACAAGGAAGCTGGCGCAGGTCTTGATCGCCTCCTCGCCCTGGCCCGTGGCCCCGGCCGCGCCGACGGCGTTGTCGACGTAGAGGCCGGCGCCGATGATGGGGGAGTCGCCGACCCGGCCGACGATCTTGAAGCGGTGGCCGACGGTGCTGGTGCATCCGGCGATGTCGCCCTTGGCGTCCAGGACGAGGACGTTGATGGTCCCGCCGCCCTCGGGCTTGTCCTTGTCCACGGGCGGCACGTAATAATCGCGGTCGCTGAGGCTCTCTTTCCAGTCCCGCCAGTGCTCGCGGGCCGTGTCGGTCAGGAGATCCTCTTCCTTGAGACCGTGCATCTTGGCGAACTTCAGGGCGCCCTTGCCGACGAGCATGAGGTGATCCGTCCGTTCCATGACCAGGCGGGCGACGACCGAGGGCGTCTTGATGTTCTCCAGGGCGGCCACGGCCCCGGCCTTGCCGTCGGGGCCGTTCATGACCGAGGCGTCGAGCTGGAGGAACCCTTCCTCGTTGGGATCGCCGCCGTAGCCGACCGAAGCGTCCCTGGGGTCGAGCTCCGAAACGTTCGTCCCCTTGACGGCGGCGTCGAGGGCGCTGCCGCCGCGCCTCAGCTCCTCCCAGGCGGCCGTCGTGACGGCCTCCCGGACGAGAGCGTTGGTCTTGCTGGTGACGACGAGCGGGCGATTGAGCGGCCCGGCGGCGGTCTCCGCTCCGGCCGGACGGCGGAGCCAGGGCAGGGCGACGCCCAGCCCGGCCAGCCCGGCGACGAACTTCCTGCGGGGCATCTTGATGGTCATGGGTCCTTCTCCTTCGGTATCGATCGATCCGGCCCCATCAGGATAACTCCGGGACCGTCATCCTTCAAGGATCGATCCGGGAAGGGGCCGCCGGGCCGCCAGCCTTTTCCAGGACCAGGCAGTCGATGCCGATCCGGGCTCCTTCCGATTCCGGGTTCTTGCCGTTGACGGCGAAGGTCAGCGCGTTCACGCCGGCGCGGAGGGCGACGCCGCGGAAAACGTATTCCCGGGGCGGCCAAACGGGCCGGGGAAACATCTCGGCGAAGGCCCGGAAGAGGTCGACGGCCTCGCCGACGGGCCGGCCGTTGACCGCCAACTGGACGATGCCGTAATCCGGAGCCTGGAGAAAGTGGATCTTCAGGTCGTAGGTCCCCTCGGCCTCCGCCGGGACGGCCAGGGTCAGCTCGCCCGCGCCGCCGGAGTCGAACTGGAGCATGTGGTCGCCGCTCTGGTTGGGCGTGAGCAGCACGCGCTCGGGCCGGCCGGCCTCGCGCTTGAGGCTCTTGAAGCCGATGAGGCCCAGGTCCTCGGCCTCCAGGGCGCCGGCCACGCGCCAGCGGCCCTTGGCCGGGTCCCAGGGCCCGGCCTGGACGAGCCGGCCGAGGCGTGGCCAGGGCCGGTGGAAGCCCTTCTGGTACCAGAAGCCGAGGCTCGAGAAGTAGTCGCGGCCCGTGTTCGGGAACTCGCTGATCCAGGGCCAGTGCTCGATCTCGAACTTGAACGACCGGCGGAAGGGGATGGGATCGGCGATATGGAAGCGGTAGAGGCTGGTCCGGTCGCCGATCTCGCGGCCCTCGAAGACGGGGCAGCCGAAATAGGGCTCGTCGAAGACGCGCAGGCTCCAGGCGTCGCAGAAATAGTCCTCGGTCCCGGTCCCGACCATGGCCAGGCGGCCGTCCACGGTGAAGATGTCGTCGCCTTCGCCGAACCAGCCGGGCGTCCGGGAGCGGTTGCCCAGGACGATACCGACGAAATGGCCCTGGCCCTCGATGTCGAGGAGCGTCACCGGCTTGCCCCTCTCGGCGGGCTCGGTCTCCAGGAACCGGGCGTGGAAATAGCGCAGATCCTCGAGCGGCCGGGCGTAGGACTGGTAGTCGACGTGGTAATAGAAGCGGTCCTGATGGCGCAGGGAAACGGCGGAGCCCTTGAAGTGGTCCGGCGACCGCAGGTTCGTCAGGGTCACCCGGGCCGAGGAGTTGAACGGCATGTACCACCAGGCGTTCTTCGACTGGCCGCCCGAGGTGCACTGGACGGGCAGGCTCGAGACCGGGGCCTCGAGCCCCAGGGCCACGCCGAAGAAGTCCCCCAGGGGCGCTTCGACGCTCGGCTCGGGATGGCCGTCCCAATAGATCCGGAGGATGAGGTTCTCGCTCCCGCCCCGGTAGGTCATCCAGATGTGGGTGATGGCGCCCGGCCCCTTGAGGTCGGCCAGCGTCACCTCCCGGCCGTCGGGCGGAACGGGAAGGGTGTCCAGGTTGAGGCCGTTCCGGGCGAAAGAGCTGACCCGGGCCGCGGAAAAGTTCTTCGGCCTGGCCAGGAGCATCATCGGGTTGTCGGCCGTAACCGGGCCGGCCGGAGGCGCGGCGGGGGAGGGCTCGGGGAAAAGCGCGCCGCCGGTGTGGAACGGCGGGGCCGGGGCCCGTCCGGCCTGGCGGCCGGCGGCGAAGGCGATGAGCAGGGCCGGAACGGCCAGGGCGACGACAAGCGCCGGCAGGCGGCGGCCCCTCTTTCCGCGGAGACCGGAATCTTTGTCCATATCGAGCCTCCCAGGTTCAAAGATCGGGCCGGCGCCCGCCCCGGAGACGGGCCCGGCGGGAGCCCGGGCGTCAGTAGGCGACGCCCGAGCCCAGCGGCAGATCGGCCGAGACGGCCACCGGCAGCTTGCCCTTGGGGCGGAGCTCGCCCCGGAGCAGCCGGATGAAGGAATCGGCGAAGATCGTCTGGTTGCCGAAGAAGCCGCCCTCGCCGTAGCCGACGACGAAGGCCGCGGCGCCCTTGACCTCGGCCGCGAGATAGGGATTCCCGTAGGATACGGCCACGGCGGCCTTCGGCCCGGCCTGGACGAGCCGGTCGACCAGGGCGCGATCCCCGGCGGAGAGCGGGCCGTTGTCCTTGTAGGCGGTGCGGGCGTTGAAGAGCGAGATGACGACCGTGTCGGCCCCGCGGGCCGCCTCGAGGGCCTCGGCCCGGCGCTCGTCCGAGGTGTAGGGGCCGATGGCGAAGCTCTTCAGGCCGGGGAACGCGGCCTTGAGCTTGGCCTCGACGACGGCCGGGGCCGGGTCGATCTCCTTCTTCTGGATGGAGACGTGGACGATCCTCCCCGGGTCGGCGGCCGGCCGGGGGAAGAAGCCGTCGTTCCTGACGAGGGTCAGGGATTCGTCGGCGACCCGGGCGACGAGGGCCTTGTAGTCCCGGCAGCCGACGACCGCGGCGACCCGGCTTTCGTCGACGAAGCGCTCGCGGTGGAGGTTCAGCCGGGCCTTCCAGTAGAGGATCCTCCGGACCGAGGCGTCGATGCGCTCCCCGGAGAGGCGGCCGGATCTCACGGCCTCGACGATGCCGGCGGCGGCCGCGACCGGGTCGGCCGGCTTGAGGACCAGGTCGTGGCCGGCTTCGACGGCCCGGACGCAGGCCTCGACGGCGCCGAAGCGCCGGACGACCTTCTCGTACCACATGTCGTCGGTCGTGAGGAGGCCGGTGAAGCCGAGGCGGTCCCTCAGCCAATCCGTGGCCAGCTTCTTCTCGACGCTGGCCGGCAGGTCCGACCCGCCGGTCACCGAGGGGACGGCGATGTGCTCGGACATGACCACGGCGACCCCGGCGTCGATGGCCTTCTTGAAGGCGGCGAAATCGCCGGCCTCGACCTCGGCGGCGGGCTTGTCGTTGACCGTGAATTCGGTCCCGGGGATCAGCCGGACGTCGCCCCGGCCCGGAAAATGCTTGGCCGTGGCCAGCATGCCGTTCTCCTGGTAGCCCCGGATGTAGGCCCCGGCCAGCCGGCCCAGGACGTTGATGTCGGCGCCGAAGGACCGGACGCCGAGAACGGGATTGTCGGGCCGGGTCTGGATGTCCACGACCGGCGAGAAAGTGATGTGGATCCCGACGGCCCGTCCCTCCGCGGCGCCGGCCCGGCCGACGGCGTAGGCGAGCTCCTCGGACCCGGCCGCCGATAGGGCCATGTTGGCCGGGAACTCGGACGCCCCGGCGATCTGCTGGCCGGGACCGCCCTCGAAATCGGAGGCGAAGAAGAGCGGCAGGGCGGATTCGCGCTGCAGCCGGTTGAGCAGGGAGGCGGTGTCCTGAGGGGATCCCCCGTAGACGACGAAGGCGCCGATGCCGTGGTCCCTTATGAGCCCCAGCAGCCTTTGGCAGGCGGGGCTGTCGAGGGCGGCGTACTCGCCGCGGATGTCGACGCCTATCATCTGGCCGGCCTTCCGTTCGAGGTCGAGCGTTTCGAGCGTGCGCTCGGCCCAGGAAGCGGCTTCGTCGTGCGAAGCGGCGAGAACAGGCTTCGCGGCGGCCCCGGGGGCCGGGGCGGGACGGCCGCAGGCCGCCAGCCCGCAGGCCAGGGCCGCGACGGCCAGGATCGGGCGGATTTTCGTTTTTGTCGTCAAGGGAGGCCTCCATTTTATCGGAGATTCGGCGGCCGGCGCCGGCCGGCCCGGGGCCGTCTGACACGGCCCGGAGATAAGGGGGGCGGACCGCCCGCCGGCTCGCGCCGGCCGGCGGCCCGCCCGGAATGCGATCCAAAAGGCTCGGATAGTCCTAGAAAGCGACCTTGAACGTCAGCTGCGCGGCGCGCGGCGACTGCGGCGTGATCATCCTCTGATACTGGTTGACCCCGCTCGTGTCCTCGTAGTCGCGGCGGACGTCCGTCGTGTAGAACATGCTGTAGCTGCACCAGTTGAAGGCGTTGTAGAGGTCGAAGGCGACCTCCAGGCGGAACTTGCCGACGGGCACGGCCTTGGCCAGGCGGAAATTGACGCTCCAGGTGTCGTCGGTGTAGCGCCCGCTGGCGCCCCAGTAGCCGCCCAGATTATAGGCATTCCTGGCCGACCAGACGATGTCGGTGACCCGGCGGCCGTTCGAGATGGTGACGGTCGGGGCGGTGGCGTCCCAGGCGTAGTCGCCGGTCGTGTCCTGCATGAAGATGCCGGAGGCGCCGTTGACGAAGGTCGAGATCAGGACGTCCCAGGGCAGGCGGTAGAAGGCCGAAGCGTGGAACGACCAGCGGATGCCGTAGTTGTTCATGTCCAGGTTGCTCGGATCGTCATAGACGAACTGATCGGGATCCGTCGGGTCGAAAGCCAGCTTGTAGTACTTGCGCCACATCTTCGAGTAGTTGGCCATGAAGCCCCACTTGCCGCTGAAGTTGCGCTTGATATTGAACTGGAGGCCCTTGTAGTCGAATTTCCAGCGGCGCTGATCGCCGCTGTACCAGGTCCGCTGCCAGATCGTGTTGAAGTCGGGGTAGCGGTAATCGACGAAGGCGCCGTCCTCGAAAACGGCGTTGATGTCCTCCATGTAGGAGGTGTAGGTCTGCCGGTAGATGAACGAGGTCTCGAAGACGAGATCCCAGAGAAGCTCCCGCTCGAAGGACACGACGTATTCGTCGTTGTACTCCATCTGCATGTCCTTGTTGTAGTCCGCGGGGAAGGAGAGCTCGGGGTCCGTGTAGAGCGTCATGGCCTCGGGGCCCAGGCCGATGTTGGCCGTGGACATCCGGTACTCGGGGAAGACCATGTTCCGGGCGTAGTTGTTGTAGTCGCCCGTGCCGACATACTCGAAGTAACGGCCGAAGTGGAACTTGAAGACGCCGATCTTAGGCCAGTTGTAGGTGACGCCGAGCCGGGGGGCCAGGCCGCTGTCGTCGAACTCGATGTTGTCGCGCATGCCCTCGTAGATGGCGTCCATGGAGGCCGGCAGCTCGTCGCGGTGGTACATGTTCTCGCGCTGGTGCTCCCAGCGGAGGCCGAGCGAGAAGTTCAGGTTGCTGGTCAGCGCCCAGCTGTCCTGGAGAAAGACGTTCTCGCTGGTGACGACGACCTCGTTGTCGTAGAGGTCCTGCGGCAGCCCGGGCGCCCCCTTGGTCTTGTAGCCGCGGTAGACGTAGGGCTCGGTCAGGTCGTAGGTGGCGTAGTTCAGGCCGTAGCGGTACTGGTAGAAGCCGAGCTCGTCCACTTTGTAGATGCGGCTCCGCGTGACGTGCTGCCAGGGCCGGATGTCGACGCCGAACTTGAACTCGTGGGACCCGGTGTTGAGCAGGTCCGGGGCGACGTAGGTCAGGTTGGTCGAGAACAGCAGGTTATCGCGCACGGAGACGTAATCCTCGCCGTAGCCGCCGTCATAGAGAAGCGTCGAGCCGCCGTTGAACCGCTCCGTATAGCGATTCTGGGGGACGGGGTTGAGCGCGAAGGTGTTGCGGGGCTTGTGGTTGTAGCCGGCGATAAAATTGAGGAAGGCCGAATCGGAGATGAGCCAGCGCCAGGTCAAGGAGGCCATCGGGCCGCCCTGCTTGGCGATGTTGGCGGCCTCGAGCTGGGAGTAGGCGCTGCTGGGGAAGCCGTTGGGCTCGATCTCTTGGTAGTCGTTCTGGTAGACGACGCTGATCGTGTGCTTCGACGTGGGCTGGAAGGTCAGCTTGAAGTAGGGCATGTGGCCCCGCGTCTTCTGGGTGATCTTGTCCACGACGATCGTGTTGGGGATGAGATAGTCCTGGTTGTCGTACTTGTAGGTGGCCAGGAACCAGAGTTTGTCCTTGAGGATCGGGCCGCTCAGGCTGATGTTGGGGATGATGTAGCTCGTCTGGCTGGCCGACCCGCCCTCGACGTTGGTCCAGTTGAAGGACTGGGGCTGGAACTGGACGAAGATCGATCCCTTGAGCTGGTTGCCGCCGGACTTGGTGACGATGTTCATGAAGGAGGACCGGGCGTTGCCGTATTCGGCCGTGGCGCCGGCGGTCTTGACGTCGATCTCCTCCATGGCCTCGTAGTTGAAGTTGGCGTACGAGCTGCCGCTCATGGAGTCGTTGATCTCCATGCCGTCGACCAAGATCTTGTTCTCGTAGCCGTCGTCCTGGTTGTGCTGGTCCCAGAAGTACGTCGAATTCACGAGGTTGCGGGTGACGCCGGCCGCGTTGACGAGGGGCGAGCCGAGGGACCCTCCGCCGACGCCGGGCAGGGTGTTGAAGACGTCGATGTAGTTCATCCGGGCCGCCAGGGGCACGGCCTGCAGGAGATCGGTGGTGATGACGTAGCTCTTGCTGCTGCTCACCAGGTCGATCGTCGGCCGTTCGGCCGTGACATCGACCGTTCTCTCGAGGCCGCCGGCCTTCAGGGTGACGTTGGAGGTCACGATCTGGCCGACCTGGACGGGGACGCCCTTGACCCAGCAGGTTTCGAAGCCGTCGAGCTTGGCGCAGATGATGTACTTGCCCGGGGGCAGGTAGAGGAACCGGAACTGGCCCTTTTCATCGGTGACGTCCGACCGGGAATTCATGAGCGCGTCGCTCGTGAGATCGATCGTGACGCCCGGCAGGGGCATGCCGGCGTCGTCCGTGACGTATCCACGCAAGGTCCCGGTTATGACCTGGGCTTGCAGGAGGCCCGTCAAGATCGTCAAGAGGAACAACAGGGAGAAGATAGAACGATGGAACTTACGCAACATGATACCTCCTTTCTAAAGTAGACTTAAAGGCGAATATGGGAATTTTGGCGCAGGGGAGTAATCGTTGTCGCACCTCCTTCCAGACCGACGAAGGGAATCGTCTGATGATGGAGAGACTGTATGAACGGCTCGGGGACGGCAGTCGAGGGCAGGGGCTAAGCGCCGGTACGTTCCTACGAAGGCCGGTCTTGATAACAAGCTCGCTTCTCAGTTACTCAATCGTTTGGCGCAAACGTTTGTCTGAGAATATCCATATCCAATGGTCCTTGTCAAGACCCCTTTTTTTCGGCCGTCAGTAGCGCGGCAAGGGCCGTTGCGCTACTCACCCTTCGGGAAGCTCAAAGCCTTTGTCTTTCAGCATGGTCGAAATGGCCGTTCCCTTGGCCTTCCGGGGGGTCAGGGCGACATCGACGACCGCCAGGGTTTCGGCCTCCGGTCCGTAGGGGCATTGCGCCAGGACCGCCCCGTCCGGGCCGACGGCCATGGAGCAGCCGATGCAAGCCCGCCCGGCCCAGACGCCGGCGTCCATCGGCCCGACGTTGCTGACGCTGATGATCGTCATGTCGTAAAGCCTGGCCAGCGTCGCGAACGATCTTTTCCAGCTGCCGCCGTACGGATCCTTGGCGTTGTCGTGGCCGGGCCGGACGGCCCAGGCGGAGGGGGAGAGTATGATCTGGGCGCCCATGCGGCCGAGCGTATGCCCGATGACCAGGGCGTCCGGGAAATTGTCGGCGCAGATGTCGAGACCGATCGTTCCCAGCGGCGTCCGGGCCACCCCCAGGCGGTCGCCGATGTCGTAGATGTCGTGGGCGATGACGAGCTCGTTGATCTTCCGGTGGTGGAGCAAGATCTCGCCGTGGGGCGAGATCAACACGGCGGCGTTGTAAACCCTCGCCCCGGCCTTCTCCGTCAGCCCGACGACGACGTAGACGCCGTGCCTGGCCGCGGCCGCCGCCAAACTGTCGCTGTGGCGCCCCGGGATGGGCTGGGCCAGCCGCGGGCTCCCGGATGCGTCCAGCCGCAATCCAGGCATTCGGGCAGCAGCACGACGGCGCAGCCGAGCCCGGCCGCCCGCCGGACCATGTTCGCGGCGCGGCCGAGGTTCTTCTCGACCTCTCCGCCCCGGACCAGCATCTGTCCCATCCCGACCTTGTAGGCGGACCGCCCGCCGGGCTGGTCCTCGCGGGGACGGCGGTCCGAGGCCGCGAGATCCCCGATCTTCAGCCCGGCGGCCAGGCCGGCCCCTCCCGCGTACCGAAGGAATTCTCTCCGCGCCAGTCCGGTCATGACGCTCCTCGTCAGCGCAGTTCCTCGATCTTGAAGGCCGCCGAGGCGCCGCCCGTCTCCGGATCGCCGTCCTTGCGGACGAGAAGGCGATACTCCCGGCCGCCGAACGGCGAGAGGTCGAGGACGGCCCGGCCGGACGAGGGGAGGAGCCGGTCGGCCAGGACGGCCGCCGGCTCGAGGGCGCCGGTCTTCGGATCGACGGCCTGAAGCGAGACAGATACGGTCGCCGCCGGGTCCTTGGCCCAGGCGCCCTTGAGCTTCCAGGTCAGGACGGCCTTGTCCTTAGGCCCGGCCAGGGACACGTCGGCGACGAAGCAGAGGTTCGTCACCGCGATATCCTGCTCGGCCAGCTTCCAGCGTTCGGGCCTTTCGAAGCGGCCCTGGAGGTTGTAGCGCTGATCGCCGCCGCAGTTGTTGATCACCGCCAGCTCCTCGTCGTACTCGAAGTCCCGGTAGAGCTCGCGGATGAGGGTCGAGCCGATGTTGAAGACGATCCGGGCGTCCTTGAGGTGGCCGGCCGCGGCCCGGTTCATGTAGCGCCATTGGGGCTGGAGCGGCGGCAGGGGATCGTAATCGAGATCGTCGGGCACGGTCGGCGTGGCGTCGAAGCAGGTCCAGCCGTAGTGGCTGCCCAGCCAGACCTGGTCGTAGCGGTGGCCGTTCGAGCAGACGGCCGTCTCGTCCTCGTCCAGCAGGCCGTTCTTGTTCCCGTCCCAGGCCGCCGGCCCCACGGGCGTCCCGGTGCCCAGCCAGCGGGCGGGGATGCCGAGGAAGCGCATGGCTCCGGCGACCATGACGCTCGTTCCCGAGCAGGCGATGATCTGGGTCTTGTCGTAGCCGCGGTTGGAGAGCTCGATCTTGAGGTTGCCCGGATTCGCGTCGTAATGATGGCGGTCATAGTCCACCGAGGCGGAGATCCGCTTCAGCGGGCTCGGATAATAATAGGTGTCCTGGATGTATTCGACGACGTTGCGGGCCGCCCAGTAGGCGTTGTCCAGGTCGGCCTCGACGCCGTACTTGGCCCGGATGTGCCGCCGGACGCGGCCCAGGAACTCCTCGTAGGTCTTCCGGTCCGCGAGATTGTAGAGGTCGGGATCGTCGGCCAGATAATCCGCGCCCTTTAGAACCCGGGCGTCCTTGTCCACCCGGTGCGGATAGACGAAGGTCCGGCCGGGGCCCATCCACATGTCGATCTCGTAGCGGGAGGCGTAGCGCCGGGCCGGGGCGTCGGCGTACTCGACCTGGACCATGTATTGGCGGCTCGAGGCGTCGCCAGCCGGGTCCATGGTCATCAGTCTGGCCTTGGCGTTCGGGGCTCCGGATGTGTCGGAGAACTTCTCCGTCTCCGGCCAGACGTCCTGGCGGCCGAGCTGGGCGTGATTGTAGGGACGCGAGTAGTTGTGCCAGACCTTGCCGCCGGCAACCACCCCGGCCTCCGGCTCGGTCGTGATGGACATGACGAGATGCCGCAGCATCCGCGGCCCCTCGTAGGGGGCGTCGAGGTTCCGGGTCACGTTGACCCGGTGGACCCGGTCGGGCCCCGGCCCTCCTTCGGGGACCCAAAGGGCGTCCCCCCCGAAGGCCAGGCCCCGAACCGCCGTCCCGCCCTTGGCGGCGAGGGGACGGGGGAAAAAGAAGAGCCCCCGGCCGGTCTCCGCCTCGGCGCAATAGATATAGCCTTCGCCGACGGTCCCCCAGAGGTAGAGGTGGGTATCGAGGGTCATATAGGCCAGACCAAGGGACGGCTCCGTGCCGGCGTCCGGCAGGTGCTTGACGAAGACGGGCTGGCCGCTCTCCCGGGGCCAGGACAGGCGTGCCAGGCCCCTCTGGACGCGCAGGTTGCGGTCCTTGAAGGACGAGCTGTCGAAGCCGACCAGGATCTTGCCGTTGTCGTAGCCGAGGGTCACGAGCTCCCGCTCGCCGATATTGTAGGAGTAGCGCGACAGGTCGGCCGATTCCGCCTTCCCGCCCGGGCTGAAGCGCCAAAGCTGGGACTTACGGGCGCCGGCCCGGCCGACCCAGTTCAGGACGTAGAAAACCTCGCGGCCCTCCTCGAGCGTGAAGGCCAGGCCCCGCGGGCTCTCCATGGCGGCCTCGGCCGGCAGGGGGATGACCTCGAGCAGTGACAGCTCTCCGGCGGCCGGCTTCGGGTCCCCGGCCGGCCTATAGACGAAGATCCGGCCCGCCGCGTCGAGGACGAACAGGCGCGGGGCCTTGGGGGAAGCGTCGTCGAAGGCCAGGCCCCGGACATCTTCGTTCCCGGCGGCCAGCGTATAGCAGGCCTCGCTCTCGCCGACGACCGGCGGCTTGACCGCCGCGGCGGCCGTTGCGGCGCACAGCAGGAGGACGCTCAGGACGATGCCGATCTTGTTTTTCATTGTTGCCGACTCCTTTGGCGTAATCGTGAACGGCCCGGGGCCGTTCTCATTTTACGAGATGGAAGCGGGTTTGTCGCCCGTCGAGGAAATAGGCCCCTTTCCCGGTGAAGGCAAAGACCTGCTCCAGGGCGACGCGGAACTCCCGGCCGCCCCATTCGGGAACGGGCGCGGCGGAGCTCAATTCGGCCGTGAAGGCGCTTCCCGGGACCAGGCGGACCTCGCCGCGGGCCCCCGTGTTCACCTGTTCCCAGGGCAGGCCCAGCAGAGGGCCGGGCTCATGGAGGTACGGCCCGATGGCGTGGGAATAGATCCGGGCCCCCTGGATACCGGCCGCCGCGGCGGCCTTCAGGGCGCCGGCCAGGATCTCGTTGCCCGTCCGCCCGGCCTTGAACTCGGCCAGGAAGACGTCCTGCAGCCGGTTGGTCTGGGCCATGGCCGCCTGGACGCCGGCCTGCACGTCCGTCTCGCCGGGCCGCAGGACGTAGGCCCACTCGCAGTGGTCGGTCGCGTAGCGCAGGTACTCCAGGCCGGCGTCGGTCTGAATGTAGTCGCCCCGCCGGATGACCTTGTCGTCGGCCCCGTACTTCTCGATCGCCGCGGCGTCGCGGTTGCGGATCCGGAACGTCGGCCAGGCGCAGGGCTTGAGCCCGAGGTCGGAGATCCGCTGGCAATAATAGTAGAGGAGGTCGTCGACCGTCGTCACCCCCGGGGTGATGGCCTTGGACGAGAAGGTCTCGGCGATCAGGGCGTGGGCGACGGCGTTCACCCGCTCGTAGACGGCCAGCTCTTCGTCGAGGAGGGTCTCGAGCCAGAGCACGGTCAGGGGCTCGGCCGAGCGGAAGCGCCGGGCCATCTCCGGCCCGAGGACCCGGTTGAGCCGGGTCTTGAGGGACGAGGTCAGGCCGCCGGCGGCCCAGATCTCGTCCGAATCGTTGATGCCGATCCGGCGGGGATCGCGTTCCCTGACCAGCCGGGCCAGGCAATCCCATTGGCTTTCCTTCCCGGCGCCGTTCCAGGCCCGCCAGTCCCAGGCGTTTTCGTGCAGGCCGAGCATGTCGGTCCGCGAGATGTTGAGCCGCTCCAGGGGCCGGCCGGCACGATCAGGTTTGCAATATGTGTAGCCGGGCTCATTCGGGATAAGGCCGCTGTCGCCTTTGCCACCGGGGCATGGAAAAAGCCGGCTTCAGTGGCGGACGTTCTGTCCGCCCGCCCAATGTCCTTTCCCCATTAGCCGCTGGGGAATTGGCGTTCGGCGCACCCAGTAGACCGCCCGGTCAGGACCCGATGTCCTCAAGTTATTTTCTTCCCCTCTCTACCGGCGGGGGAACGCCTGTCGGAAGAGCCGCTGGAGCGTTCTATCGATGTGTTAAGCGCCTATCTAGAAAGGCGCCTCGACCGCAAATCGAGAAAGGGGGAGTGGCTCGCAGACAGCAGAGAAAAATCGCTTGACAGCCGAATGGCAAAGAAGTATACGATGAGAATTGATGAACAAACGATTGAGTAATACGTTTGGTACAAACGTTTGTTCTTTAGATGAAATACCGATACGTCCATCCTTGACCGGGAGAATCCCGGATATCCAAACACATCACAGACGGGAGGAGGTTCCATGTCTATTAAGAAGGTCCTGATTGCTGGATTGTTAATGGCCGTGCTTACTCTCACTGTCCATGCTCAAATCATCCAAACTGGCAACTTGAGCGGTTTGGTCCAGGACAAGGAGGGCGGCCCTATTCCTGGGGTTGAGATCGGAATCAGTTCGCCTGCCTTGATCGTTTCGGAAATGACCATCGTGACCAACGTAAAGGGGAACTATCGGTTTCCCGCCCTGCCTCCCGGCGTATATAAAGTCACGTTCGAGATACAGGGATTCAACACGCTCGTTAGAGAAGGGATTCGTATCACAGTTGGGGAAACGACTTCATTGAATGTCGTCCTCGAGCTTTCCTCGATCCAGAAAACGATCGTCGTTACTGGAGAGTCCCCGACTGTTGACGTCCAGAAAACGACCATATCGGCGACCTATGCGAAGGAATTCCTGGAGAGCATGCCGACCCAGCGGCAGCTGCTGACCAGTTTCTTCTCAGTTGTCCCCGGTGTCCAAAACGAGACTTATCACGGCGCTGCGACAAGCGACAATGCCTTCATGATCGACGGGGTCAACATCTCGGACCCCTTGTCGGGCGGGCTGCTGGTCAGTTACGGCTTCGACATCATGGAGGAACTCTCGGTCGACACAGGGGCCCTGCGTGCAGAGTATGGCAACGTCAGGGGCGCGGTTATTAATGCCGTGACCAAGTCCGGTGGGAACGATATCCACGGCCAAGCCAGCTATTACTTCCGGAATAAGAGCCTCCAGAGCGATAATACTGCTGGGACGCCGCTCGAAGGGAAGTACGTGGGCTTCAAGAACGAAACAGATTGGTCGGTGAACATCGGCGGACCCATAATCAAGAACAAGCTTTGGCTTTTTGCCAATATGTCCTACTATAGTTTGAATCAATATATCGACGGATTTCCCTGGGATTCTGACCAGACGTTGCCCGTTGATAATTGGCGCTATTATCCGTACGCCAAGCTGTCCTGGCAGATCAATACCAAGAATAAGCTCATTTTTTCCTACAATCATCAGAATATCCGGCGGACCAACCGCGACGCGAGCATGTATCGGAACGTGGATACGACATACTTCCAAAACAATCCGACCAACACGTTCAACCTGCAATGGACCGGGTTCATTAATTCCAATCTATTCATGAATGCGAAGGCGGCCTATGTCACTCATGAACTCTCATTTACGGCCAAAAATGATCAGATTGGCATCTACAATACGGTCACTCGGTTCTATTCCCAGAATTATGGGTACAACAGCACCTCTAAACGACCCAAACTCCAGTTCAATCTGGACGGCACCTATTTCAAGGATAATTTCGCGGGCACGCACGAATTCAAAACGGGGGTGGAGGCCTGGTATGGATGGGAAAGCGCCGGCAAGTACTATTTTCGCGATCCCCGCTATAACCTCAGCAATCTGATCTATGTAAACAACGAAGGTGTTCCCAGCTACATCCTGCACAACGAGGACTACACTCGCAAAGACAACAATATCATGATCGGCGGCTTCATCCAGGACACCTGGACCCCTACCGCGAGAATGACCCTCAACCTGGGCGTCCGTTACGACCATCAGGAAGGTATCGTCCCGGTCCAGGGGCTGGACCGGACGCCCATCGTCTACCAAGGCGTCACGTATGATCCGAGGGTCCAGTCGTCGTTCAAACCCCTGACCTGGGATACGGTCTCCCCGCGCTTCGGTCTTTCCTACGCTCTGACCAGGGACAACAAGACGGTTCTGAAAGCCAGCTTCGGCCGCTACTATTCATCGGCGATCAGCAACCTATTTGTCGGCGTCAACCCCAACGGGGCCATCTCTTGGAGGCAGCGGCTCAATGCCGATTGGACCCTCAACGGCGGGCCGTACCTTTTCAGCGCGTCCTCCGCGTCGAGGATAGACCCCGACCTCAAAGCTCCCTATATCGACGAGTTCACCGTCGGAATCGAGAGGGAAGTCATGAGGGATATGAAGCTAGGCGTTCGCTATATCAGGAAGCGAGACCGGAATATGGTCGAAGACGTGAACATGAATTACCTGGATATGGAGGCCCTGTCCCAAGGCGAGCTGGTCTGGACAAATTTTACCTCTTATGACGTCGTCGATCCGTACAACGATCAAACCGTCACCTTTTATGGCGTGACCGATACGGGGATCGCGTCGGCGTTTTATATCACCAATCCTTCGGGGCTCGAGAGGAACTACGACGCCCTTGAGGTCACCGTTAACAAGCGCCACTCCCATCGGTGGCAAATGGCCGCGTCCTATATTTATGCCAATGCCAAGAACCTCACGGCTTTAAACAGCGGCTTCACAACCAGCCTCTTCGACAATCCCAATGCGATGATCAACGCCTACGGCAGGGACATCCTCGTTTCCCCGCACCAAGTCAAGATCCAGGCTTCCTACTCGGGGCCCTGGGGCATCAATGCCAGCGTTTATGGCTCGTACTTTGCCGGACAGCCCTTTACGAGGACTATTCGGAGCAACGATCTGGGATTGAGCCTGTCGCAGGGAACCGTGACGATCTATGCCGACGAAAAGGGATCACTGCTGCGTCCGAACCGAGCCAATCTCGACCTTCGGCTCAGCAAGGTCATCGACCTCCCTGGGCGCCTTGGCGGGATCGATCTGATGCTGGATGTTTTCAATATCTTCAATGACAACGCGGCCACCAGCCTGGAGAGCGTGTCCAGCAATCCGGCACTCTTCACCTTCGGCAATATAACCGGGCTCGTAACGCCCCGGATGCTCCGCTTGGGCGCGCGCTGGAGCTTCTAGCCAATCCTTTACCAGGAGGACTCATGCAACATGATCGGATGCCGTTCAAGAAAAGATTCAGCCTGGCGACGGGCCTGAAGGTTCTGCTGTCGGCCTCCATTCTGCTGATGGCCGGCTGCGGCGACGGGCGGCGGGATCATCTTTCCACGGGGGGCGGCCTGGAGTCCTTGGCCGCCCCTCAGGAAGGGCGCTCGATGCGTGCGACATCGACCATGCGCGTCGGCGAGTTGCGGCGCGGGCCGGACGGCGATCGCATTTCCGGGGAGCGTCGGTATGATCCCAAGGCCGATCCGCGGAGCGACGGCAATGTCCAGAGCAACTGGGATAATTTCAACGTCCCTCCCGGCGGGAGCCATGTGCTTTTCGATGCTGATGGCCCGGGAGTGATCACGCACATCTGGATGACCTTCCTTGGCCCCGAGCCGCATCAATGGGCGGCCCAGGGCTCGGCCGATCATCAGGAGCTCATGTTACGCATGTATTGGGACGGCGATACGCGCCCGGCCGTCGAAGCTCCCGTCGGCGATTTCTTTGCCAATTGCTTCGGGCAGCGCAGGGAGGTCATCAGCGTTCCCATCGTCGTCGAAGACGGCGATTCTTATAACTCCTACTGGCGCATGCCGTTCCGAAAATCGGCTCGAATCGAAATAGAGAATCAAAGCGACAAACCGCTCAGCCTGCTTTATTACACGATCGATTGGATCAAGCTGGGCGAAGTGCCGGCCTCCACGCCTTACTTCTATGCGCAGTACCGCCAGGAGTACCCCGTCCAGAAGGGGCAGGATTATGTGCTTCTTGAAACGACGGGAAAAGGCCACTATGTCGGCACCGTACTGGCGGTCCGGATGCGGAGCCCGGCATGGTTCGGCGAGGGCGACGAAAAGATCTATATCGATGGGGAAGATAAGCCCTCGATTTGGGGGACAGGGACCGAAGACTATTTCTTGTCGGCTTGGGGCCTCAAGACGGCCAGCACTCCGACCTTTGGCGTGCCATTTTTTGACCAGCGAGGGATAGGCGGGCATACCAGCGCCTATCGCTGGCATATCAACGATCCGATCGTCTTCAATACCGGAATCAAAGTGACTTTAGAGCACATGGGATGGATGTCCCCGGACGAGAATCAGGATTATCGGTCCACCAGCTGGAACGAACGCGAAGATGACTACTCCAGCGTCGCTTTTTGGTATCAGTCGGGCAAACCGACGTTCTCGGCCCGGGCCCCCAATGCCGCCGAGCGGCGGCTTGCCGACCTGGCTCGGGAGACGTCCTATGCCCGCGATTTCATGGGCGCCGAACGGCACGGGCCGGGAAAGGTGATCAGACAACCCAACTCGTATTTCCGGGGCGACGTGGCGATATACCAGCCAGCCCGGCAGTCCGGTGCCTGGATGGGGATCCCGATCACGGTCAAAGCCAAAGAGCCCCTCCACCTTATCGTTAAAGGCCTGATGATGCCGGACGGCGGCCGCTACCAGCCGCTTCTTGATGGAGTTAAGATCGGGAAGCCCATCGATTTCTATGCCGAACGGCCCGCCAACCAGGAATTCCAATTGCTCGATTTTTGGCCGGAGCCGGGCACGTACACCCTGCGATTCGAATGCGTCGGCAAGAGCCCTCAAAGCTCCGGGTACGCCTGCGCGGTCGAGTCTGTCCGGCTTTTGGAACGGCGGCCGCGGGTCACGGCCTTCGGACACGACAAAGACAAGGATTGGCGGAAAGCGCCCCTGCTTTACAGATGATTGCCCCATCTGAACGGGGAGGGGCTTCCCGATGGGGAGCCCCTCCCCGAAGGGCCGCCGCGGCGGTGGGTCTAAGAGGGCCATGCCCCCGATCGGGGATGTGCCGAGGAGGATCATGATGATGAGACGACCGGCCTGGAATAAAACGGGGCTCGTGTTGATGGGCCTGGCCCTCGCTTATGCCGCGTATACGCAAGAAAGCCGGCTCAAACCGCCGTTTCATGACGGCCCGGCTTTTTTTGCCGAACCGGGTCCCGTCCGCCCGGCTGATGTTGCAGCCAAGCCCGACGGACCGATGGCTCAACTGGCCGCGATCAAGGACTATAGCGCGTCCCGGGTCAGCTCATTCGCCCGGAACGGCGGCAACCTTGACACGATTACCCTACCCCTTGGCGGCGAGGAAGTCACGCTGGCCGAAATCCCGGGCCCGGGGGCCATCACCCACATCTGGACGACCTTCGGCGGTCGCGGTCGGGACGTCATTCTCCGTTTTTATTGGGAGGGGAGCGATCACCCAAGCGTTGAGGCCCCCATCGGCGATTTCTTCGGCGTGGCCATGGGTGTCAACGCCGACATCGACAGCTTTCCCATCCAGGCGACTTCGGAAGGCCGGGCGCGCAACTGCTGGTGGCTCATGCCGTTCAACCGATCGGCCCGGATCACGGCGAGCAACGTCGTCCCCCGCGGAACTCCGGGGGCGAAAAACCTGACACTCTACTACTATATCGACTACAGGCGCTACGGGAAGCCCGACGCCGGGATCGCCCATTTCCATGCCCGGTTCCTCGAGACGGAAGCCGCTGAGCGCGGCCGGCTCGTCACGCTGGCCGACATCGTCGGCCGCGGTCATTTTGTCGGTGTGGTCATGGGCCAGCGGGCGCGTACGCAGGCCTGGTTCGGTGAGGGGGACGATCTCATCACCGTTGACGGCCGGCTCTCCTTTGCGGGCACGGGGACGGAGGACTATTTCTGCGATGCATGGGGCTTCCGGGTGTTCAGTACGCTCTATCACGGTGTCCCCGTCTATGAAGGCCGTAACATCGGAGACCGTCTAAGCGCCTACCGATTCCACATCGCGGACCCTATTCCGTTCCGATCGTCCCTCAAATTCGAGATCGAGCATTGGCCATGGTTCAGCCCCTGGCCTAATACGGGGCGGGATTACTTCTCCGCTCTCTCGTTCTGGTATCAAGCCGGGCTTCATAAGCCCTGGCCGCGTCTTGAAAGGATCATTTCGGCCGAACCTTGGGACCCGGCTATGGGGCGTTGGCACACGCCCGGCGCACTTGAAGCGGAGGACCTCGGCATTCTGTGGTCCCGGAGCAGGGCCGTTGAAGACCGTCGGACGCCAGAGCCCATCGGCCCGACGACGGAAAGCAAGGAGGCCGAACGATCCCTTCTCCATTATGGTCCCCGGCCCGAACCCGTCCTCCTTATGCCGAACTTAAGCGGCGACCGCATGTTGGGCTTCGATTCCGGTGGTGACGGGGCGTTCGGCTTGGCTGTTACGGCGGCCGAAGCCGGGCTCTACGACGTCAGCGTTCATTTCGTCCGGGCCGATGATTACGGCATCGTCGAGCTTAGAGTTAACGGCCAGACGGCGGGGGAGCCCGTCGATACGTTCATGAAGGTGAACGAACTGAGCCGGCCGATCTGGCCGCCTAAAGAGGCCGTGTTCTCGAACGTGGCGTTAAAAGCGGGAACGAATGAATTCCAGTTCGCGGTCAATTCCAAGAACGCTGCGTCGAGCGGCTTCCGCTTGGGCCTGGACAGCATCGTCCTGAAAAAGATCTCGGGACGCGATTGATCTCCGCCCCTCGATCGAGTTCCCTATCGCGGGGCGGACGATCTGGCGGGACGCGGCTGTCGGCTCCCTTGCTCAGCCGATGCGGTGTTTGGTGACCTTGATGGGGATCGTTATCCGGTCACAAGATCCCGCCTTGTCCTCGATGCCTTTCATGAGCAACGAAACAGCCGTGCTGGCCGTTTTTTTCCGGTTCTGACCGGCGCAGATCAGCGGCCGCTTGAAAATGTCGCAGTAGCCGGCAATATCGAAGGCGGCCATAAGGATGGAGCGGCGCGTTCGGATCTCATAGTCCTGGACGACCTTCATCGCCCCGATGAAAACCAGGTTATTGACGCAAAAGACCGCCTGGATGTCCGGCGCCTTGGAGATCAGGGCTGCCATCATCTTTTCTCCATCTTCGGGAGAGTACCCTTCCTGGAAGACGATGCTTTCATCGATCGGGACGCCGGCCCGGTTGAAAGCGCTCCGGTAGCCCTTCAGTCTCGTCGAGTTGATATAGGTCTTTGGCGTTCCTCCGAGGAAAGCGATCCGGCGATGGCCCATCCTCAGCAGGACCGTCGCTACCTCCTCGGCGGCCTCTTCGTTGTTGCTGGTGACCGAAGGGAGAGTGGCCCTGTAAAAGGTCCGGTCGATGAGGACGACGGATCGTTCCCGGCGTATCTCTTCCATCCCGGGCCACTCTTTGGTGTGAACTGGCGCGATGATGATGCCGTCGACCTGTCTGTCCACAAGGACCTTGAGATAGAACTCCTCATTTTCCTGAACTTCATTGGTATTGCAGAGGATCGTGCTGTAGCCGCGTTCATAGAGATGGCGTTCGATCCGCCAGGCAAGCTCGCCGAAGAACGGATTCTGTATATCGGGAACGAGGAGCCCGATCGTGAGGGTTTTCCTCATCCGGAGGCTTCGGGCCAGGATATTCGGCCTGTAATGGATGGCCGCCGCCGCCTTGAGAATAGCTTCCCGGGTTTTGTCGGAGATCCGAAATTCCTTGGACTTCCCATTTACGACCCGGGATATCGTCGAATAGGAAAAGCCCGTGATCTTTTGAATCCTCTTGATGCTCATATTAGGCATCCCCTCTCAAAGAGAATAAACGATTGGCGCAAACAATTGTTCTGTGCTATGCTAAGGCTGTTTCCCGTCGGTTCCCGAGGTTCTGTTCATGCAACTGAGAGAACGATAGCTGTCTCATGATAATCGAACATCCCCGAACAAGCGTGCCGCCCGCCGATCTCTCGCTGATCGAAATGGTCGGCATCGGCAAGAGCTTCCTGGGGATCCCCGTCCTCGCAGACATCTCTTGGTCCCTCAGGCCGGGCGAAGTCCATATTTTGGCCGGAGAGAACGGGGCCGGGAAAACGACATTCATCAAGATCCTGGCTGGAGTATACACCGACTACGCCGGGGACGTCCAGTTGTCGGGCCGCCGAATAAGGTTCCGGGGCCCCCAGGACGCCGCCAAGCACGGCATTTCCGCGATCCATCAGGATATCGCGGTCGTGCCCACTTTGAGCGTTCGTGACAACATCTTCCTGGGCCGCGAGATCGCCGGGAGACGCGGCGGGGTTCTCTTTGGGCGTGAACAAGCCCGGGCCCGGACCATCCTGGAGCGGCTCGGGCTGAAAGTCGATCTGCGCCGGCCGCTCGAGGAATTTCCCCTGTCGGTCAGACAGTTGATCGAGATCGCCAAGGCGCTCGTCAACGACGCCAAGGTCATCATCATGGACGAGCCGACGAGCGCCCTCAATGAGGCGGAAACGGACCGGCTGTTCGAGATCATCGGCGACCTGAAAGCCCAAGGCCGCGCCATCGTCTTCATCTCTCACCGCCTCGAAGAGATCTACCGGATCGGGGACAGGATTTCTGTGCTGCGGGATGGCCGGCTCGTCGGCACTTACCCGGCCAAGGACCTTGATCCCGGAAAACTCGTCGAGCGGATGGTCGGTCGCGAGATCGCGGGGTTGTTCCCTCCCCGGGCCGCGAGGGCGGGGAATCTTCTGCTCCGGGCCCAGGGGCTCTCCGTCCCTGATCCGAGCGGTATCCGGCCCTGGGCCGTGGAAGGCCTTGATTTTTCCCTCAAAGAAGGCGAGGTCCTGGGTATCGCGGGCCTTCGGGGATCGGGGGCGAGCGAGCTTCTTTACGGTCTGTTCGGGGCCGCCGGCCGGCGCGTCAGAGGACGGATCCGGCTAGCCGGGGAGGACTACGTCCCCCGGTCGCCGCGATCGGCTCTTCGCCGCGGCCTGGCCCTTCTGACCAACGACCGTAAAGCCTCGGGTCTCATCCCGACCATGAGCGTGGGCCGCAACATCTCGTTGGCCTCGCTGCGAGCCCTATCCCCGTCGGGCTGGATCAGAGGCCGCAGGGAAGCCGCATCGGTCCGGCTTCACATCGACGCGCTAGGCATCAAGGCCCGGTCGGCCGAACAGGACGTGCAGACCCTGTCCGGGGGGAACCAACAAAAGGTTCTCCTGGCGCGTTGGATCGAGACGGCTCCTCGGGTCCTCATGCTGGACGAGCCGACGGCCGGCATCGACGTCGGAGCCAAGAATGAGATCTACCGGCTGCTCAACGAGTGGACTTCGGCCGGCAAAAGCATCCTTCTGATCACGTCAGAGCTTCCGGAGCTTCTCGCCCTCTCGGACCGCATCCTCGTCCTTCATCGGGGACGGCTCATGGGGGAATTCGACCGCCGCGAGGCGACTCAAGAACGGGTCATCCGGGCGGCCATGGGCAAGGAGAAATGAGAATGACCCTGCGGATTGCCGACGATTCCCTGGCGGGCCGGCTGCTCCGATCTCCCACGGCCCGGGCCTTGGCGGCCCTGGTTCTCGTCGTCCTCATCGGCGCGGCCTTCAATGCGGATGGGACGTTTTTCCGCTGGCATACGCATCGGGACATGCTCCGCCATATCTCGGTCTTCGGCATCCTAGCCTGCGGCATGACGCTGGTCATCATCACCTCGGGGATCGACCTGGCTGTGGGCAGCGTCCTGGGCTTGTCCGCGGTCCTGTTCTCGATCTTCTCCCTTCATCTCGGCTGGCCGGCTTGGCTGGCCTGCGTCGTCGTCCTTTTGGCCGGAGCGGTTTGCGGCCTGACGTCGGGCGGCCTCGTCGCGAGATTCAAGCTGCAGCCGTTCATCGCGACATTGGCCATGATGGTCTTCGCCCGGGGGCTGGCCAAGTGGTTCTCGGGCGGGCGGAAGATATCCACGGCCGTCCAGTTGGCCGACGGCCGATTCGAGTACCGGGATGCCCCGCCGGTCTTCAAGCTGATCGGCTCGAAGATCTTCGGCGAGAACATCGCCGTCGTCACCCTCATCTTCCTGGGCTGCATCCTCCTCTGTTATGTGCTCCTGTCCAAGCTCCGATGGGGACGCTATCTCTACGCCGTCGGCGGCAACGAAGAAGCGGCCCGCCTCTCGGGCGTGCCCGTGTCCGGGACGAAGCTCCTTGCTTACGGGTTGTGCGGCCTCCTTTCGGCGGTCGCCGGAATCTGCCACGCGGTCCAGGAACAACAGGGGGATCCCGAGGCGGGTTCGACCTATGAGCTCACGGCCATCGCCATCGTCGTTATCGGCGGGACGAGCATGAGCGGCGGCAAGGGCGGCATGGGCCTGACCTTGATCGGCGCGATGACCATCGGCTACCTGGAGAAGATATTGAGCATCAATGCCGTCGGAGAAGCCACCCGGCTGATGCTGACGGGTTTGATCATCGTCGGCGCCGTGCTCTTTCAGAGGCGGAGGAAATGAAATCGCATCGCGTGCATACGGGAGGACCCATGAAGACGAAGACCTTTCTCGGACCGGCCCTCGGCCTGCTCCTCTTGGCCGGGGGCCTCGTCGGCTGCGGCCAGGGCCAGCGCCCGTCGCCGGCCCGCGGCGCCAAGTGGACGATCGGCGTCAGCCAGTGCAATCTTGGCGAGCCTTGGCGCGTCCAGATGAACCAGGATATCCGCGACGAGGCGGGCAAGCATCCCGAGATCGCAGTCGTTTTCAAGGATTCGCAGAACGACTCGCTCCGCCAGACGTCTCAGATCGAGGAGTACATCAACGCCGGTGTCGATCTGATCATCGTCTCGCCCAAGGAAGCCGCTCCGCTCACGGCCCCGGTCGCCGCCGCTTGCCGCCAGGGTATCCCGGTGATCGTCCTGGACCGCCGCATCCTGGGGGACGGATACACTTGCTTCATCGGCGCCGACAATGTCCGGATCGGCCGGTCCGCCGGCCAATGGATCGTCAAGCGCCTTGGCGGGTCCGGCCGGGTCGTGGAACTCGAGGGCCTCATGACCTCGACGCCGGGCCAGGACCGGCACAGGGGCTTCCGTGAAGGGATCAAGAGCAGCGAGATCGAGATCATCTTCGAAGCGGACATGAAATGGCTCGAACCCGACGCCCGCCGGGAGATGGAATCAGCCTTAGCGCGCTTTCCGGAGATCGATCTCGTCTATGCGCACAACGATCCGGGAGCGCACGGAGCCTACTTGGCGGCTGTCGCCGCCGGGCGCGAGAAGGACATCCAATTCGTCGGGATCGACGGCTTGGCCCATGAGGGCCAGGCTTATGTCAGGCAAGGGGTCCTGGCCGCCAGCTTCGAGTACCCGACGGGAGGGCGCGAGGCCATCGAGACCGCATTGAAGATCCTCTCCGGAGTGACTGTGCCGAAGGAGATCACACTGGCTTCCCGGGTGTTCACGCCGGACAACGCGGCCGGCGGCGGCGAGCTGTTGAGGGACGACTGAAGCTGTTCCTACACAGCCGTCCAGTACGGTCGGAGGGATGACCCCAAGAACAGGAGAAAAGCCATTATGAAGCCTATCGTCGATATCTACCTGCCCCTGGATGGCCGGCCCGAACCGAACGCCGAGGTCTGGCCCATGGCCGCGCGCCAGCTCGAGGACCTTGTCGACGTCATTCGCCGCTGCGGCGGCCGACCCAATGTCCTCAATCCCGACAAGTTCGTGTCCAGCGTCGCCGAAGGGATGTCCGTCATCCGGCGGGCCCGGGGCGACCGGTTCGTCAATTTCGTGGCCGGATGGACCTACCCCGATTTCTCCGTTAGCCCGATGTGGCAGCTTCCTGCGGAAGTCCCCAAGCTGATGTTGGGCAGCTCCATCCGGGACGTCCCGGGGGCCGTCGGCTTGCTGGCGGCCGCATCGGGAACGGCCCACGTCGGCATAAAGACCTCGCGGCTTTTCGTCAAGGATTTCGCCGACCAATCCTCCTATGCGGACGCCGTTGAGGCCTTCCTCCGGACCGGGACCTATGAACCGGCCCTGCCGCCGGCCATCGACGTGCCGGTGACGGACGAGGACCGCCGCGCCGCCCGGGCGGCGGCGCAGGCCTTGCGCGGCTCGATCTACGGCGCCGTCGGGCCCCGGTCCATGGGGATGTGGAACAAGGTCTCCGAGGCGGATTTCCTGCGGACCTTCGGCGCGGCCAGGGAAGGATTCGACGGCCTCCGGCTCCTGAAGATGGCCGAAGCGGTTCCCCGGGCGCGGGCTGAGGCGGCCCTGCGCTTCCTCATCGACAAAGGAATGCGGCTCGAATTCGGCCCCGATCCGCGTCAGCACCTGACCAAGGACATGGTCCTCTTCCAGCTGAAGGTCTATTTTGCCCTGCTCGAGCTCAAGAGCCAGTTCGGGCTCGACTATCTTGGCGTCCAGGACCAGCTCGACTGGATCGAGCATTATCCGGCCACCGATCTGGCCCTGGGACTTTTGAACAACCGGCTTCGTCCGGAATCGGACGGGGAGACCGTCGTGTCGGCGACCGAGGCCGACGACGGCGCGGCCCTGACCATGCAGGCCCTGAAGCTCCTCAATGGCGGAAATCCCGTAGGATTCAACGATTTCCGCTGTTGGGACGAACAAGGCCTGTATTGGTTCGTCAATTCGGGCGCCCTGGCCCCGTTCTTCGCCCATGGCCGGCACGATACCCTCGAGGGATCCCGGTCCGAGCGGCAGACCTACATGTACTTCAAGGAAGGCGGCGGAACGTGCTCGCTCGTGGCCCGGACGCCCGGCGTGGTCACGTGGGCCAGGTTCTCCTATCGCGATAATAGGATCTACCTCGCGGCCGGCCGCGGCCTCACCGACGTTCCGGACGAGGCGGAGGCCCGGGAGCGTTCCTTCCGCTGCAATCCGGAATGGCCGCAGTGGTACATCCGGCTCTGCGGCCGGATCGAATGGCGCCTCAACACCAACCACCCCATCACGGCTCTGGGCGATCACCTGGGCAAGCTCAAAGCCCTGGCCGGGGAGATCGGCGTGCCTTTCGAGTGCTACGATTCCCTCGCGCCCGCCGACCTCGAGGCGGGTCGCAGGATCTGATCCGGGCACGGGCCGGATGGGCTCGAGGCCCGGGAAAAGAGAGAGACGTGAAAAGGACATGGAAGTTCATCCTAACGGCCCTGGCGGTTCTGGCGGCGTCGGCTTGCGCGGGCAAAGGCGTCCCGGCCGACGGGGCCGCCCGAGTCGAACGGATCGCCGAGCTCCATCGCAGCGCCCTGGTCTGGGACTGTCACAATGACTTGTCATACCGGGTGCTCTACGAAGGGCTGGATATCGGCCAACGGCTTCCCGGAGGCCAGGTCGACATCCCGCGCCTGAGGGAAGGCGGCGTGGACGTCCAGGTGGTCGCCCTCTTCATCCAGAACTACCTCTATCCCGACAAGGCCGCCCGCCAGTGTTTCGCCCTCCTCGAGGCCATGCACAAAACGATCACGGCGAACGCCGCCGACGTCGAGCTGGCCCGGACGGGGACCGATATCGAGCGGATCACGGCCGCGGGGAAGATCGCCATGCCGTTCGCCATCGAGGGCGGGCACGCTATCGAGAACGACCTGGCGCTCCTGCGCAAGTTCCACGAGATGGGCGTCTCGTCGATGACCCTGACCCATAACCTCAGCCACGACTGGGCGGACTCGAGCGCGGGCCAGCCCCGCTGGGGCGGCCTGAACGATCTCGGGCGGTCCGTCGTCGCCGAGATGAACCGGCTGGGCATGGTCGTCGATGTGTCGCACGCCTCGAACGAGACGTTCTTCGACGCCCTCGAGGCGAGCCGCGATCCGGTCATCCTCTCGCATTCGGGCTGCTGGGCCGTCAACCCTCACCGGCGGAACGTCACGGACGAGATGCTCCTGGCCCTGGCCGCGAACGGCGGCGTCATCGGCATCGTCTTCGAGCCGGGCTTCATCTCGGGCGCCTACGGCCAGGCCCGCAACGAGCTGCGGGCCATCTCCCGGCCGATTCTGGCCAAGGTGCCCGTCATCGAGGACTACGACCTTCGCGTGGCCGTCGAGCACCTCGACGCGGGCCGCGACTGGCCCCTCGATGAACTGCCCACGATCGAGGTCCTTCTCGATCATATCGATCACGCCGTCAAGATCGCCGGCGTGGACCACGTCGGCCTGGGCGCCGACATGTACCCGCGGACGCCGACGCTCGTCGGCATCCGGGGGGCCCAGGACTATTCCAATATTACCGAGGGATTGAAGCGTCGCGGTTATTCGGATGAGGATGTCCGCAAGATCATGGGCGGCAATTTCCTTCGCGTCTGGAAACAGGTCACCGGCTGAGCCGCCCGTCGGGAGGCTGATCCCGGCCCTCGGGCCGGAGAGCGCCCCCGGTCCCTTAGCCGGCCCGGACCCGCTTTCGCCCGGCGGCTCGGCTCCCGGCGCGGGAATGCCCTTCCTATTGGCTTCTTCCCTCAAAATGCGCAATGGGGTATTCTCGCGATATCTTTCGGATCAAGGAGGTCGCATGAATCGTCGCCGCGCGATGTCCCTGGCATCGATGATCCTGATCTCCGTTATCATTCTGCCGGCCCTCGTCCCGGCCCAGGTCGCCAAGGCCGACTATGACCGGGCGACGGGGCTGCGGGCGAAATATGCGGCCCTGGCCCTGAACGTCGTCGACCGGGGCGGCTGGATCGGTAAGACCCCGCGCTACTGGTACCGGAAATCGGTCGCCGGCGGCAACGAGTTCTGGATCGTCGACGCCTCGAGCCGGGCGAAAGCCCCGGCCTTCGACCACGCCAAACTGGCCGCGGCCCTGGCCGCCGCTTCCGGCCAGAAGATCGAGCCCCTGGCCCTGCCGCTCCTGGACCCCAGGTTCAGCGACGACGGCAAGACGCTCGAGTTCTTTGCCGCCGGCAGCCGCTGGACTTGCGACCTGGCCGCCTACGCCATCGCCAAGCTCGAGCGCGCCGGCGGACCGGGCCCCCGGCCGCGCGGCGGCATCGACTGGACCATGTGGGAGCAGGGCCCGGCCCCGCAGGCCTCTTCGCCCGAGGCCAAGGCCTCGCCCGACGGGAAATGGGAGGCCCTCATCCGCAACTACAACGTCGCCCTGCGCGAGAAGGGCCAAAAGGACGAGGTCTTCCTGTCCCGCGACGGCTCCGAGGGCAATTACTACACCTTCGACTCGATCTCCTGGTCGCCCGACTCCAAGCGCCTGGCCGCCAAGCGCCGCCTGCGGGGCTATCACCGCGTCGTCCACTACGTCGAGTCGTCGCCGGCCGACCAGCTCCAACCCAAGCATTACGAGATGGAATATGCCAAGCCCGGCGACATCCTGGACATCGAGCGCCCCGTCCTGTTCCAGATCGACGCCAGAACGGCCATCGAGGTCGACAACGCCTTGTTCGCCAATCCTTACGAGATCTCGGATCCCGTTTGGCGCAAGGACGGCCGGGCCTTCACCTTCGAATACAACCAGCGCGGCCACCAGGTCTTCCGGGTCGTCGAGGTCGACGGCGCGACGGGCGCGGCCCGGGCGGCCGTCGACGAGGTGACGAAGACCTTCTTCACCTACAGCGAGTGGGGCGGCAAGAAGTACCGGCACGACCTCGCCGACGGCCGGGAGATCGTCTGGATGTCGGAGCGCGACGGCTGGAACCACCTCTACCTCATCGACGGCGCGACCGGCGCGGTCAAGAACCGGATCACGCAAGGGGAGTGGGTGGTCCGCGCCGTGGACAAGGTCGACGAGGCCAAGCGCCAGGTCTACTTCCGGGCCAGCGGCGTCGTCCCCGGCCAGGACCCCTACTTCGTCGACGCCTACCGGGCCAACCTCGACGGCACGGGCCTGGTCCGGCTGACCGAGGCCGGGGCGAACCACACCGTGGCCTATTCCGAGGACCTGGCCTACTTCGTCGACACCCGGTCGCGGGTCGACCTGGCCCCGACGACGGAGATCCGGAGCGCCGCCGACGGCTCGCTCGTGACGACCGTCGAGAAGGCCGACATCGCCGGCCTCCTCAAGGCCGGCTGGAAGGCGCCCGAGGTCTTCGTCGCCAAGGGCCGCGACGGCCGGACCGACATCTGGGGGGTCATCTTCCGGCCCTCGAACTTCGACCCGAAGAAGAAGTACCCGGTCATCGAGTCCATCTACGCCGGGCCGCACGACTCCTTCGTCCCCAAGTCCTTCCAGGCCTACAACGCGATGCGGTCGCTGGCCGAGCTCGGCTTCGTCGTCAGCCAATGCGACGGCATGGGCACCAGCAACCGCTCCAAGGCCTTCCACGACGTCTGCTGGAAGAACATCGCCGACGCCGGCTTCCCGGACCGCATCCTCTGGCACAAGGCCGCGGCGGCGAAATACCCCTGGTACGACATCCGCCGCGTCGGCATCTACGGCGTGTCGGCGGGCGGCCAGAACGCCCTGGGCGGCCTCCTCTTCCACCCCGAGTTCTACAAGGTCGCCGTCTCGGGCTGCGGCTGCCACGACAACCGCATGGACAAGATCTGGTGGAACGAACAGTGGATGGGCTGGCCCATCGGGCCCGAGTACGCCGCCTCGTCCAACGTCGACAACGCGCCCCGGCTCCAGGGCCGGCTCCTGCTCATCCTGGGCGAGATGGACACCAACGTCGACCCGTCCTCGACCATGCAGGTCGTCAACGCCCTCATCAAGGCCGACAAGGTGTTCGACCTCCTGGTCGTCCCCGGCGCGGGGCACGGCATCGGCGGCGAGTACGGCACCCGGAAGATGTACGACTTCTTCATCCGCAACATCCTCGGCCGGGAGCCGCCGGACTGGAACGCGCCGACCGCGGCGAAGGGCGGCCAAGCGGCGAAGTAGGGGAGCGCGCGGACGGCAACGGCGCTCTGAACGGAGACCGATCATGAAAATACTGCGAAATGCCGGACGGACCCGGATCCTCATGGGGGTCGTGATCCCGGCCGCGCTCCTGGCTCTCGGCTGGGGCCCGGCCCGGGGCGGCCCGGCCGATCGATCCGGGGGTGCGGGCGACGGCCGGCCCCGGATCATCTGCATCGGCGCCCATCCGGACGACGCCGAATCGGGCGCGGCCGGCACGGCCGCCCTCTGGATCGCCAAGGGCTATCACGTCAAGTTCGTGGCCGTGACCAACGGCGACATCGGCCACTGGAAAGAATCCGGGCCGGAGCTGGCCAAGCGCCGCCTGGCGGAGGTCGCCAACGGCGCCCGGATCGTCGGCTACGACTTCGAGGTCCTCGACAACCACGACGGGGAGCTCCAGCCGACGCTCGAGAACCGGCGGGCCATCACCCGGCTCATCCGGGAATGGAAGGCCGACGTCGTCGTCACCCACCGGCCGAACGACTATCACCCGGACCACCGCTACACCAGCGTCCTGGTCCAGGACTCGGCCTACATGGTCACCGTGCCCAAGTTCTGCCCCGAGGTCCCGGCCCTGAAAACGAATCCCGTCTTCCTCTACTTCTCGGACCGTTTCCAGAAGCCCTATCCGTTGCAGGCCGACATCGTCGTCGACATCGACGCCGTCATGGACAAGAAGCTGGAGGTCCTGCTGGGCATGGTCTCCCAGTTCTTCGAGGGAGGCGTCGACGGCTCGCCCGATCTGCTGACGACCGATCCGGCCAAGCAGAAGGCCCGCTGGCAGGCCGTGCGGGAGCACTTCGTCGAGCGTGGGGAAGATGTCGCCAACCGGTTCCGGAAAGAGATCGAGGCCTGGTACGGCGCCGAGCGCGCGGCCCGGGTCCGGTTCGCCGAGGCCTTCGAGATCGGCGAATACGGACGCCGGCCGGACAAAGCCGAGATCAAGCGGCTCTTCCCGTTCTTCGACTGACGGGATCCGCATCGGCGCGGACATCGGGCCCGGCCGGGCCGCTCGGGCTCCCTCGGACGCGTTTGTGTTAGAATAGCCCCGACCCGCGCCTGTAGCTCAGTTGGATAGAGCGTCGGACTTCGAATCCGCAGGTCGCCCGTTCGAATCGGGCCAGGCGCGCTCCGTTCACTTT
>CAZNPB010000027.1:0-39306 GCA_964574895.1 uncultured Eubacteriales bacterium | reverse complement strand
TCGACCCGAACAACGTCAACAAGATCCCCGCCCAGGTCCGTTTCGAAAATGGGCCGAGCATGGGACTTTCCTATTTTCCCCCGAGGGGATACTAGAAGGGACGTCTTTTGATGGGTGAAGAGATCGTAAGCGGCCTAAAAATAGCGGTCCAAGGGGGGTTCCTCAAAACGGCGTCCATTTACGACGAAGTCTGGACCGAGGGGCAAGTCGTCCAGAACCCGGCGGATCTCCTCGACCGGCTCAAGGCCTGCGCCAATCGTGCGGACATTTTTACGTTCGCACAAAAGATCCCTGACACGCAGCCAAGATATCCCTATTATTTCGAATGGGACAACGTCGCCGCGATCCCCTTGTCGACATTCAAGGAATGGTGGGAAAATCTCGCTACGCAGGTCACGCGCAAGAACGTTCGCAGGTCGGCAAAAAGAGGAGTCGTCGTCAGACGGGTTGAACTCAGCGATTCGCTGATCAAAGGGATCACGGAAATCTATAACGAGACTCCCGTTCGGCAGGGAAAGAGATTCCCTCACTTCGGCAAAGACTTCCAAAGGATCAAAGTCGAGACCTCAACGCTGATGGATCGAAGCGAGTTCATCGGGGCTTATTTTGGCGAGGATCTCATCGGCTTCATCAAGCTCGTCTTTATGGGGCCGATCGCCAGTATTCTTCATATTGTTTCTAAGAACGCGCATTATGACAAGAGGCCGACAAACGCCTTGATCGCCAAAGCGGTAGAGGTCAGCCTTGAACGCGGCGCGTCTTATCTCGTTTATGGCAATTATTACTATGGCAATAAAACCGAGAGCCCTTTGGCGGAATTCAAGAGACGAAACGGATTCGTTAAAATGGATTTCCCGCGTTATTATGTGCCTCTTACTCACAAGGGCGGATTAGCCGTTAAACTGAGGCTTCACAAGGGGATTCTGGGACTGCTCCCGCCTTCGATAATCTCCATTTTATGGAAGATCCGGGCCGCGTTCTATCGATCGAGGCCCTCGTTGCTCGCTCATCGCCGGGGATCTTCTCCAACGCCCCCCGGGGAATCGGACGCCGCAGATACGTAAGCAAGGAGCTTGACTCGGCAGGCGCTAACCCATAAATTAGTCGCGTTCCGCCGGTGTAGCTCAATGCCAGAGCGGCTGAAAAGTATTCAGCAGATGGAGTGTTCAATTCCTCCCGCCGGCTCCAGGAACTCTTACCCCGGGGGATAGGATGCCAGGGATAGCGGGCTTTTTCGTTTCGGCGCTTGACCGGGATGCGGACGACCTTGTCGGACGCATGACCCGGTCCATGCTCCATGAACCCTTCCATAGGTCGGGCCACTTGTGCCACCCGGAATTGGGTCTCGCCGTCGGCTGGGTCTCTGATAGCGATCTCCGGCCAGGGGCTATGCCGGTCCAGAATGAAGACGGGAGTATCGCTCTTGTCTTTTCAGGCGAAGATTTTACGGACCTTGGCGAGATACGCAAGCTCAAGGAGCGTGGTCATTCTTTTGATCTGAAGGACGCGAGTTATCTGGTTCATCTCTATGAGGAGGCCGGCGACGCCTTCTTCACATTGTTGAACGGACGGTTCCACGGGCTCGTTCTTGACCTCCGCTCTCGGAAGGCCGTGTTGTTCAACGACCGGTTCGGCCTCAATCGCATCTATTATCATGAGAACGAAAAGGGGCTCTTTTTTGCCTCTGAAGCGAAAGCCCTGTTGAGCATATTGCCTGAATTGAGGCGCTTGGACAACAGAGGGCTTGCCGAGATGTTCTCGGCGGGATGCGCGCTCGATAACCGGACCTTATTCTCCGGGATTTCTTTGCTCCCCGGCGGATCTGCCTGGCTAGTCGAACCGGGTGCGCTCGTAAAAAAAAATTCCTATTTCCGGCCCCGGGATTGGGAGGAGCAGGAACCACTGGAGCCCGACGAATATTATGAGAACTTGAAAAGGACTTGGATCCGGATCCTTCCCCGCTATCTCCATGACACCGAGCCCGTGGCCATTTCTCTCACGGGTGGAAAAGACAGCCGGATGATCATGGCCTGGAGTGGCGCGCCCTCCGGCACTCTTCCCTGCTATACCTTCGGCGGAATGTATCGGGAGTGCGCGGATCTCAAGTTGGCCAGGACCGTAGCCGGCATTTGCGGGCAACCCTATCAGACGATCACCCTGGGCCAGGAATTCCTCAAGGAGTTCCCCCGGTGGGCAGAACGAACGGTTGATATCTCCGACGGGGCCATGGACGTGAGCGGGGCGGCGGACCTCTATGTGAATAGGATCGCCAGGGGGATCGCGCCCATCAGGGTCACCGGCAACTATGGACAGGAGCTGCTTCGCGGCGCCATCGCCATGAAGCCGGAGCCACAGGAAAAACGGATCTTCGATCAGGAATTCCATGCCCTTATGGATGTGACCAAGATAACCTATCAACAGAGTCTCACAAGGAACCCCCTGAGTTTCGCCGCGTTCAAGCAGCTTTCGTGGTTCCACTATTGCCGACTTTCGCTTGAACTCTCTCAACTGACCCTCCGATCGCCCTATCTGGATAATGAACTCGTAGGCCTGGCTTTTCGCGCTCCGCGAACAACGGCGACAACGGTCGAAATGCAGATGAGGCTGATAGCGGAAGGGAACCCGGCGCTCGGAAAACTGGGGACCGATCGGGCGGTCTCCTACAAAAGGGTCCCTTTCCTGACGAGCGCCCGACGGCTTTTTCAGGAATTCACATTCAAGGCGGAATACGCCTACGATTATGGCATGCCCGATTGGCTCGCCCGACTGGATCGAGCCGCTAAACCCCTCCATATGGAACGGCTCTTTCTAGGTCGGCACAAGTTCCACCATTTTCGTATTTGGTACCGGGACGAGCTAGCAGAATATCTTAAAGGCGTGTTGCTGGACCCAAGGGCCAAGAAAAGGCCCTATGTGAACGGTGCCGACCTCGAGAAAGCGGTCTTATCGCATATTAAGGGAACGGCCAACTATACATCGGAACTGCATCGATTGTTGACTGCGGAGCTATTACAGAGACAAATGATAGATTGAGGTCGATTTGACCTTAACCGTCCTGTTTTCACCTCACCCCTAGGGGTGAAATAAACTATAGAATACCACCCCTGAAATAACCCCTCAGGATGATTGGACCGAGAACTGATTCCACTATTATCGCAGTCGAACGGCTTAAATCCGAATTAACCGCCGTTTAGAGAGGCGAACTTGCCATGAACGTGCCCTTTGTCGACCTAAAAGCTCAGTACCAGTCCATCAAGGCGGAGATCGATCCCGCCCTCCAGACCGTGCTCAATGAGACCGCCTTTGTCGGCGGGAAGTACGTGGACGGCTTCGAGAAAGCTTTCGCCGAAAAATTCGGCGTCAAGCACTGCGTCAGTTGTGCCAATGGCACGGACGCCATCTACATCACCCTCAAGTCCCTGGGCGTCGGACCCGGGGACGAGGTGATCACCGTGGCGAATAGCTTCATTGCCACATCCGAGACCATTAGTCAGGCGGGTGCCCGTCCCGTCTTCGTCGACATCGATGATTATTTTCATATCGATCCGTCCAAGCTCGAGGCCAACATCACACCCAGGACGAAAGCTGTCATCCCTGTCCATCTCTTCGGGCAGGCGGCGGACCTCGATGCGGTTAGGGCCATCTGCATCAAACATGGGCTCCATTGCGTCGAGGACTGTGCCCAGTCCCACTTCTCGACCTACAAGGGTCGTCCGACCGGCACCTTCGGCATCGCCGGGACATTCAGCTTCTACCCCGGCAAGAATCTCGGGGCCTACGGGGACGGCGGGGGGATCATCACCAATGACGACGATCTCGCTCGCCGGGCCAGGATGTTCGCCTGCCACGGATCGCTCCAAAAATACGTCCATGAGATCGAAGGCGTCAACAGCCGCCTCGATTGCCTCCAGGCCGTTGTCCTTAAGGTCAAACTAGGCCATATCGACGATTGGAACAGGGCCCGAAACAGCCATGCTCTGAAATACAATGAGCTCCTGTCGGGGGTGGACCAGATCCAGGTCCCCAAGCTCCGTCCCGAAGCGTTCCACATTTTCCACCTCTATGTCATCAGAGCCGAGCGCCGGGACGATCTGGCCGCCTTCCTCAAGGCCAGAGGGATCGCGACGGGCATTCATTATCCCTATGCCCTGCCGCTGATGCCGGCCTATAAATATCTCGGTCACTCGCCCGCAGATTTCCCGGTCGCTTACGCCTGCCAGGAACAGATCCTCTCGCTCCCTATGTACCCCGAACTTTCGGAAGCGATGATCGCTCATGTGGCAGAATCCATCAAGGAGTTCTACCGTGGTTAACGTCGGTGTCATCGGTTACGGCTATTGGGGGCCCAACGTGGCCCGGAACTTCCACTCCGCGGCGGGGGCTAAGTTGATCGCGGTCAGCGACCTATCTGACAAGCGCCTCGGCGTGGCTCAGGCCAATTACCCGTTTATCAAGGCCGTCAAGGATCCCATGGAGCTCATCGGCTCGACTGACGTCGACGCGGTCGCTATCGTTACGCCTGTTTTCGCCCACTACGAGCTGGCCAAAGCGGCGCTCCACGCGGGCAAACACATTTTCGTTGAAAAGCCCTTCACGTCGACCAGTGCGCAGGCCCAGGAACTGGTCGATCTGGCGGGCAAGAAGGAGCTCCGGATCATGGTCGACCACACGTTCCTCTTCACCGGAGCGGTGAAGAAGATCAAGGAGCTCATCGAAGGCGGCGAGCTGGGCAAGCTCCTGTTCTATGACTCGGTCCGGGTCAACCTCGGCCTCTTCCAGCACGATGTCAACGTCATCTGGGACCTGGCTCCCCACGACCTGTCCATCATGTCCCATGTCATAAACCAGAAGCCCGTGGCGATCTCGGCCCATGGCTCGGTGCACTATCAGGGCGGCCTCGAGGACATCGCCTACGTCGCGGCGGAGTTTGAGGGCAACGCCTTCATCGCCCATTTCCACGTCAATTGGCTCAGCCCGGTCAAGGTCCGCAAAACTCTCATCAGCGGCGACAAAAGGATGCTCGTCTGGGACGATCTCAACGCCGACGAGAAGATCAAGATCTACGACCGTGGCGTCGATTTCAAGATCACCAACGGCGATATCCACGAGCTGCTCGTGAGCTACCGTTCGGGCGACGTTCACATCCCCAAGATCGAAACGACCGAGGCGCTTAAGGCCGAGGCCCAGTACTTCGTCAACTGCATCGAAAACGCGTGCGAACCCTTCAACGGCGGCGAATCCGGGCTCCAGGTAGTCCGTCTCTTGGAAGCCGCGGACAAATCCATTAAAAACGGCGGACGGCGCGTCGCGCTGTAAGGAACCCAAATGGAATTCTGCAGGATATCTCCTGACGTCAAGCTCGGCCAGGGCGTCAAGGTCTTCGCCTTCGTCAACCTCTACGGCTGTACGATCGGCGACAACACCAAGGTCGGCACCTTCGTCGAGATCCAGAAGAACGCCTTCATCGGCGCCAACTGCAAGATCTCTTCGCACACCTTTATTTGCGAGGGGGTGACCATCGAGGACGACGTCTTCATCGGCCACAACGTTACGTTCATCAACGATTTGTATCCGCGGTCCACCGTCGAGGGCGGCGGGCTTCAGACTGAGGCTGATTGGAGGGTCGTCCCGACCTTCATCAGGAAAGGGGCCTCCATCGGCTCGAGCACCACGATCCTGGCCGGCGTGTCCGTGGGCGAGGGCGCTATCGTGGGGGCGGGCTCCGTGGTCACCAAGGACGTCGACCCCTGGACGATCGTGGCGGGCAATCCGGCCAAGGTCTTGCGCCAGATCGAAAAAAAACAGATAATCAGGGGGCTTTCCAAAAGAGCGGGGCTATGACCAATGCTTAAGGAGCGGGAGAGCGTTCTCCGCAGGTTCCTCATTTTCGCAGATGCCTGCGTGATCGTACTGGCGTACCTGTTTGCCTTCGGCTTCCATCACCTCCTCTCGGACTCGTCTATCGCCGTTACCAAGTACGGACTGACCCTGGCCTTCGCTATCCCCTATTGGGGCCTAGCCCTTTATGCCAACGGGATGTACAACTCTTCACGGACGCGGTCCTATCTTGAGATCTTCTGGGCCGTCACGAAGTCTTCGGTCGTGACCTTCTTGCTCCTGGGGACGTTCTTGTTCATGTTCAAGCTGACCTTCATGAGCCGGCAGTTCTTCCTTCTGTTCATGGCTTTCGGCTTTGGCTTGATCTGGTTCGAGAAGACGATCATCTTCATGGGCTCCCATTATGTCCGCCGTCAGGGTCTCAATACGCGCCGGCTTCTCATCGTTGGGACGGGAAAACGAGCCATCGACTTCATCAAGAGGGTCGATCATCACCCCGAGTGGGGCTTCGAGCTCCTGGGCGCCATTGATGACGAGCCGGGCCGTGGTATTCATCAGGTCGGGCGGCTGAATGTGGTCGGTGCCCTCGAGGACATCCCCAAGATCTTCCATAGGGACGCTATCGACGAGGTCGTCTTTCTGGTTCCGCGCTCCCGCCTCAACGCCCTCCAGGGCGCTATCGACGACTGCGAGACCGAGGGCGTTGTCGTCACCATCGCCGTCGATCTGTTCGACACGAAGTTGGCCCGATCTTCGGTCTCCGAGCTCGATGGTCTGCCCCTCCTCCGTTTCAGGACGACACACGCCAAAGAATGGGAGCTGCTGATCAAGCGCATCTTCGATTTTACGGCCTCCGGCCTTGGCCTCCTCGTTGTGTCCCCCCTCTTTCTCGTCATGTCCGTCCTGATAAAGGCCACTTCGAGAGGGCCGGTTTTATTCAAACAGAACCGGCTGGGCTTATCAGGGCGGCGCTTCACGCTCTACAAATTCCGGACCATGCGCCAGGGCGCACACGAAGTCCTTTCGGACGTCAGCGATCTGAACGCCATGACCACACCGGAGTTCAAGGAAAAGAAGACGTCTTGGATGACCCCCATCGGGCGTTTTATGAGGAAATTCAGTATCGACGAAATGCCCCAGCTCATTAACGTCTTCATCGGGCATATGAGCATTGTCGGCCCGAGGCCGACGGTTCCGGACGAAGTCGAAAAATACAAGGATTGGCAACGAAGGCGTTTTTCGATGAAACCCGGCATCACCTGTCTCTGGCAGGTCAACGGGCGCAACAATATCGGTTTTGAGGATTGGATGAAATTGGATCTCGAGTACCTTGACAATTGGTCCCTCTGGCTCGACGCCAAGATCCTGCTAAAGACCGTACCCGTGGTCATTTTTGGCATCGGAGCCTATTAGGACGGAGATAGGAGTCGCGAAACCTCGCCCTCTGAAATGCTGAAAACTATGAAGAAGCTAGCCTATTCGGTCGCTATCGCCATCGGCGTTCTCATGGTCATATCGGTCCCAACGCCGTGCCAGGAAAGGACTTGGGCAGGCGCAAGCCTCATGGAGACCGTCAATGGCACGCATTGGAGAATCGAGAACCTGAGGATCAACGCGGCTTTTTCTCTCCTGAACGCAGGTTACGACAGTGATATCTTTTATGGCTTCTTGGACAGTCCCAAGCCCGATCTGACGGCCGCGGCGTCCCTGCCGATCCAGGTCTTCCTGCCCCTCGGCAAGAACGTCGTTCTCGACATTTTTGAAAATCCCGAATACGCCTTCTACCTCAAAACAAGATCCGAGAGGGCCTGGAACAACGCTTTCCGGGGGCAACTGCATCTCGCGCTCGAACGGATATACGCCAAAGCCGGCATCGGAGCCGCCAGCGTCCGCCAGAGACTCGATCCGGAACTGAACGTCAATTTCCGCGAACAACGAAGATATGTCGATGGCACATTCCTGTGGCAGACCTCTCGAAAAACGTCCGTTGCCGCGGTGGGGGAGATCGCCGAGTACGATTACGGGAACGAGGTTTTTGGGGCGATCAATATCGGGGAGGCCCTCAATCGGACCGAGCGTCACATCGACGTCGTGACCTATGTTCAGCCGAATCCCCGGGCCCGTTTCTTCATCGATGGGCAATTCGGATCCTATTCGTTTTCCAGTCCGTCGGCTTCATCGCGGGATACCCGCAGCTATGCCGTTTATGGAGGGATCTTCTTCACCCCGCGTGAAGATGAAGGCCGGGCCACGCCGCCGCCTCAGGGCAGGATAAGCTTCGGCTACAAGCGGTTCGATATCATCAACCCCGCTCTCAAGGACGGGGCGGGACTCGTCGGAGCCGTGGATTTGACGGTCGGGCTTTTCCGCAGAACCGTCGGGAGGGCTCTTTTCAGCCGGGATTTCTCCTTTTCTGTCTATCCGGGAAGTACGTTCTTCGATTCGACTACATACGGGGCCGGCCTCATGCGGTTGCTGTCAAGGCACTCGTCTCTGGCCTACGATCTCACATTCAATGGAAGCCGCTATCCGGCTGCCTCAGACGGCGGCTCGGCTCCTGGGCGGGATTTCCGATATGTCACGCATGAGTTGACCCTGCGTGTCCAATTCACCCGGTTAGTTGGATTGTCGTTGTTCGGGATCTTGGCCAAAAGAAGGATAGAGGGTGAGCCTGATTGGCTGGCTCGGAACTTCTTTGGGCTGAGCTTCATCTACGGGGTACCGCCGCAGTCCATCCTGACCCCTGAAAGGGCCCTCATCAGATGAGAACGGGCGGCCGCTGGATTTCCTTGACTGTCATGAATTATAATAACCGGTCGTCGAGGAAGGATATGGCCTCGCGGAATCTCTGTTTGGTTCTTTTTGTTATCTGCACATTCACGGCACTTTTGGCCTTCCCCTGTGCCCAAGAAACCCAGAATCGGCCGACCAGTGATTACGTGATCGGCGCAAAGGACCTTTTAGAGATCACCGTCTTCGATCTGCCGGAGTTGAGCCAGACCGTCCGGGTTTCCGAAGATGGCTCCATTTCCTTCTCTCTCTTGGGTCGCGTGGAGGCCTCGGGTTTGACCGCCCAGCAACTCGAAAAGAAGCTGGCCGCCTTGTTGGATCAGCAATACACCAAGAACGCCCGGGTAACGGTCTTTGTCAAAGAGTTTCAAAAGGTCGCCGTCCTTGGGGCTGTGGGCCGGCCGGGGCAATATGAGCTCATCGGACCCACGACACTTCTCCAAATCATCGCACAGGCCGGCGGGCAGACCGATCAGGCCATGGACGAAATCATTGTCTATCGGCAGTCTCCGGATGGCCGGCAATCCATCATCACCATTCGCCTTGAGGATCTGGCGAATGGGAAAGAGGAATTCAATCTCGAACTGAAGCCGAAGGATGTCATTTCGATCCCGATCGATCGAACCGTCAATGTGTTTGTTTATGGAGAGGTCAGGACCCCGGGCGTTATCCCTTATCTCAGCTCCAAGAAGATCACTCTGCTTCAGGCCCTCGCTCAGGCCGGGGGGACAACGGAATGGGCCAAGAAATCCAAGATCGTTATCAAACGAAGGGATAAGAGAACCGGGAAGGAGATCAAGATCCGAGTCAATCTCAATCACCTGATCAGCGGCAATAATTCCGACATCGTTCTAGAAGAAGGCGATGTCGTCATCGTCCCCTAGACAAGGGCTGGGAACGAGGCGATGGCCCCCGAACTCAAGCAAGAATCCGGCGCCGGCGTATTAACTCAGCTCCGGCACTACTGGAGAGTTCTTTTAAAATGGCGATGGACGGCCGGCCTTTTCTGTTTTGTCGTCGTGGCCGGAGCGGCCGCGTTAAGCTTCCTCGTCCCCCCCACCTATACGGCCAGCGGCGTGCTCTGGATCGAAGACGAGCCCAACATCCTGCCCTTCGAGCAGGTCCAATCCATGGGGGGAGCCAATAACCTGCAAAGCCAGGCGCGACTTCTTCAAAGCCGGACTCTGGCGGCGGAAACGATCGAAAAACTCAAGCTTTACGAAAATCCCCTTATCGTGGGCCGGCTCAAAGCCGCCGGCAAAGCGACTCAGGATTTCGCGGATTCATTATTCCGGGAACGCCTGATTAAGGATTTCTTGAATGACCTCTCGGTTTCGTCCGTAGAGAGATCGCAGCTTGTGGATGTCAGGTTCAGCAGCCGCAGTCCCAAACTAGCCTCGGACATCCTAAACGCTCTTTTCGACGGCTATATCGACCTGATCGTCAAAAAGAGGTATTCCGCTTCGGAAAAGGCTTCTGAATTCCTCAACAGTCAGATCTCGGAGCTTCGCACGGAGATCGCGGAGCGGGAGAAGTCGCTCAACGAATATGGCTCACAAAAAGACATCCTTCCGCTCGCGGCTGCGGAAGCTCCGACCGTCACACGCATCGCGGACGTCAGCCGGGCCCTTACCGAAGCGACCCTTGACCGGGTCAACAAGCTCAATTATTACAACCAACTGAAATCTGCGCCGCTTGGCGAGATCCCCGAAGGCGCACAAGGCAGCCTCATACAGCGCTTAAGGGAGCAGTACGTGGCGCTGAAGAGCCAATATGCAAACAGGCTGGCGACCGTCAGGCCCGAGTACCCGGATATGCAGCGTCTCAAGTCGGAGCTGGATGCGGCCGCTGAGGCCCTGCAAGCGGAGATGCAAAATCTTATCCGAAATGCGTTGAATGATTACCAGGCAGCCTTGTTAAAGGAGCAGTCGCTTCAAGGTCTATTGGAGGGCCTAAAGACATCAACATACAAGGCCAACAGCAACTCGGTTATCTACAATAGCCTTAGAGTAGAGCTCGAGAACCGCAAATCCCTCCTCGAATCGCTCTCCAGGCGGCAAAGCGAGACGGATGTCTCATCGCGGCTCAAAGGCCTCGAAGCCCTCAATGTTTGGATCGTGGATAGAGCCGATATTCCGCTCAATCCGGCCTTCCCCCAAAAGAAGAAGAACATACTTCTCGGATTTCTCCTGGGTTTGACCGGCGGGGCCGGATTGGCCTTGGGAATCGAGTATCTAAATCACACCGTCAAGACGTCCCGTGACGCATCCTCGGCCGCCGGATTGCCTACGCTTGGCACCATCCCGGCTTTTGAGGGAGAAAACCGGTCTAGAGGGCCCTTGAGGGAATTTGCGAGGTTGCGATCCCTCCTTTTTCAGGAAGATGAGAAAGCACGCAAAGGACGCCGCGGAACCAATGAGGGTCCCAGGCGCAGCCTCTGGGGAGAGGATGAGACAATTCGGGCCCGGGCGGGCGTGGACGGCTCGGATTACGCGCCCCAGATTGAACTCATCGCGTTGAGAGAGCCTCAATCGATCCAAGCCGAGAGCTACCGGTCCGTTCGCACCACGCTCCTTGTTTCCTCCCCTCCAGGAAAAGTCAAAGCTCTGCTGTTGACGAGCCCCCTCGCAAAAGAAGGAAAATCGTCGACGGTTTCGAACCTCGGGATCACGCTGGCCGAAGCCGGCAAGCACGTTGTCATCATCGATGCCGACCTGAGAAGGCCGAAGCAGGCCTGGATTTTCGGACTTAACGGCGACAGCGGACCTGGACTAAGCCGATATCTGAGCTCAAATATTGAGCCGGCAGACGTCATCCGGCCGACGAAGGTTCGTGACTTGGCATTGATCCCAAGCGGCCCATTGCCAGCCAATCCAATCGAGTTACTGACGTCTGAAAAAATGGACAGCCTTGTCGCCTACCTCAAACGCTCCTATGATTATGTCCTGTTCGATACTCCGCCTGTCCTGGCGGTATCCGATGCGCTGGCGATGGGACCGATGGCCGATGCAATTATCTTGGTGGCCAGGGGCGGAAGAACACCGATACCTGCCCTGAAACAGGCCAAGCAGAAACTGGACGCCCACAGGTTAAAATGCTTGGGGCTTATCCTTAATGGCGTTGATGTTGTCGAGCAAGACGGCTATCACGCCCGCCAATACTACCACTACGCTAGAGAAGATTAGTCTCTTAGGGCCCTTATCGATCATCTCCCGCCCGGGGCGCCTTTTTTGTCGATTTCACTTGTATCTTGAATTGAGCTTCCCGGCGTTATATTCTCGTCCCGGTAATCGTCCGCTAAATCAGTTGTAGTGCCGTATCCACGTCATACGGGAGGGCGCGTGAGAAACCCTGAACCGGGGCTCCTGTCAGTGATAACCTCCCGCCTGATGCCCCCGCCTCGATATCGCTTGGCTCGGATCGGAGGGACTCATGGATCTCAATTCACGTAAGACGGGCGCGCTCACATTCCTTATAGTGCTTGTTGCTGCGATCCTCGTCCTTCATTTCCCCGCCTGCTCGAAGAAAGCTCAAGACCCGGCCTCCTCCTCTTCCTCTTCAGCGCACCCCGAGCTAGCCAAGGCCTCCCGCGTCGACGCCAACGGCTGGATCAACGTCCATCTCGAGGGCACGCCGCGGGAGATCGGGTTCCAGCACGGCTGGCTCCTGGCCCCGGAGATCGACGACCTGCTGAAGGCCCTCGACGTCTTCCTCAAGGGCTCGACCAAGCGGGACTGGGCCTTCTTCCGCGAAGCCAGCGAGCGCATGTTCTGGCCCAAGCTGGAGGCCGAGTACCGGGAGGAGATCGAGGGCATCGCGGCCGGGCTCAAAGCCAGGCTCCCCCGCTCGACCTGCGACCGGATCGACATCACCGCCCTCAACGGCTGGATCGAGTTGGCCTGGTACTATGTCCCCTATCTCGACGGGCTGGCCAAGGCCGGCGCCGGCGACAACAAGGCCCCCGGCTACTGCAGCGGCTTCATCGCCGCCGGCAGCTGGACCGAGGGCGGCGGCATCGTCATCGGCCACAATAACTGGGTCGACTACATCATCGGCTCGCGCTGGAACGTCGTCGCCGACGTCGTGCCGGCGGCCGGGCACCGCTTCCTGATGGACTGCCTGCCCGGGGCCATCCACAGCGGCGACGACTTCGTCCTGAACGCGGCCGGGCTCGTCTACACCGAGACGACCATGGGCACGTTCAAGGGTTTCCGCGAGGGCGGCAGGCCCGAGTTCGCGAGGGCCCGGCGGGCGGCCCAGTACGCGGCCTCGATCGACGACTTCGTGCGCCTCATGACCGAGGACAACAACGGCGCCTACGCCAACGACTGGCTGGTCGGCGACACCAAGACGGGCGAGATCGCCAAGTACGAGCTGGGCCTGAAGAACCAGCGGCTGTGGCGGACGACGGACGGATATTTCGTCGGGGCCAACTTCCCCGGCGACGACAAGGTCATCGCCGAGGAGACGACCTTCGACCCCTCGAACAAAGGCCAGTCCGTGCTGGTGCGCAAGGCCCGCTGGGAACAGCTGATGGAGGAGTACAAGGGCTACATCGACGTCGAGGACGGCAAGCTCTTCGAGGCCGACCACGTCGACGTGGCCACCGGCCGCGAGGGCTTCAACAGCAACGTCCTGTGCGGCCACGTCGACGAGGACCCCAAGGGCACGCCCGAGTTCAGCTGGGCCCCGTTCTCGCCGGCCGGCTCGGTCCAGGGCAAGGTGACCTCGACGGCGCTCGTCAAGGAGATGAAGATGTGGGCCCACATGGGCCACCCCTGCGGCCGGGATTTCATCGCCGCGGAGTTCCTGAAGAAGCGCCCCGAGTTCGCCTGGCAAAAGCCGTACTTGAGGGACATGAAGGCCCAGCCCTGGACGCTGTTCGAAGCAAAGAAGTAGGAAAGAAAAGAGAAGAGCAAGAGAAATGGCAGGAGCAAGAATTAAGAAGGGGTCAAGCCTACTTTTTCACCCATAGGATAAAGAAGGGTGAAAAAGGTAAGCATGACCCCCTAAGGAGAAGCCCATGAAGCGGACGGCCCGTGAGATCACGGTTATCATCGCCCTCGTGCTGCTCGCCGCCGGCTGCAAGCCCGCGGCCGACACGGCGCCCTCCGCGGTCCTCCCCTCGCCCGCCCGCATCCTGACCAACCAGGTCGGGTACGAGCCGGGCGGGGCCAAGAAGGCCGTGATCCAGGGCCAAGCCGGGGACGCGTTCGCCTCGTTCGCGGTCAAAGCCTACCCCGGCGGCGAGGTCGTGCTGGCCGGGACGCCCGTTCACGACGGTCCGGTGGCCAAGTGGAAGGACTGGGACTTCTGGACGATCGATTGGACGGCGGTCGATAAAGAAGGGGCGTACGTCATCGAGTGCGCCGCCTCCTCCGGCGCCGGCCCGGGCGCCTCCGCCGCCTCCCCCTCCCCTCTCCGCTCGCATCCGGTCCTGGTCCGGAAGAACGCCCTGACGCGGGCGACGCTCTCGGACGTCGTCTACTACTTCAAGGGCCAGCGCTCGTCGGGCCTGTGGGACAAGGCCGACCGCCGCCTCGCCTTCGAGGGCCGGCCCGGCGTCGTCGACATGCGCGGCGGCTGGTTCGACGCCTCCGGCGACTACGGCAAGCACCTCTCGCACCTGTCGTACTCGAGCTTCTTCAATCCCCAGCAGGTCTCGCTGACGGCCTGGGGGCTGTTCACGGCCCTGCGCGAGCTGGAGCGGCGCGGCGACCCGGCCTTCCTCCAATACCGCAAGCGTCTGCTCGACGAGGCCCTGTTCGGGGCCGATTATCTGGTGCGCAGCAAGGACCCGCGGGGCTCGTTCTACATCACCGTCTCGGGCCGCGGCCCGGAGAAGAAACCGGAGGACCGCCGCATCGCGGCCAAGGCCGAGCGGCACATCATCCTGACGCCGGAGACCAAGGACAAGTTCCGCGACTACGGCCGGGAGAAGATCGCCGGCGACGCCGCCTATCAGGCCGGCTACCGCGAAGGCGCGGGGCTCTCGATCGCCGCCCTGGCCATGGCCGCGGCCCGCGGCGGCAAGGACGGCCAGCCCGGAAGCGAGGGCTACGGGGTCAGCCGGGGCGAAGGGGATTTCCGGGCGGCCGAGTACCTCAAGGCGGCCGAGGACGCCTTCGCCTTCCTGGAACGGCACAATCTGGCCTTCACCAACGACGGCCGGGAGAACATCGTCGACGACTACTGCGCCCTGGTGGCGGCGGCGGAGCTTTTCCGGACGACCGGGAAGGCCCTCTACAAGGACGCCGCGGACCGGCGGGCGGCCTCGCTCGAGGGGCGCCTCATATCGGGACAGGCGGCAAACGGCGCGCCCTACGACGGCTACTGGCGCGCCGACGGTCAGGGCGGCGACCGCCCCTTCTTCCACCCGGTCGACGCCGGCCTGCCGGTCGTGGCCCTGGCCGTCTACTCCGAGATCGCCGACGAGGCCGGCCGGGCCCGGGCGCTCGAGGCGGTCCGCAAGTCCATGGCCTTCGAGCTGGGGATCACGGCCGAGGTGGCCAACCCCTTCGGCTACAGCCGCCAGCTCGTCCAGAGCAAGGACGGGGCGGCCACGCGCCGGTCGGCCTTCTTCTTCCCCCACGACACCGAGACCGCGCCGTGGTGGCAGGGCGAGAACGCCCGGCTGGGCTCGATGGCCGCGGCGGCGGCGCTGGCGGCCCGGGCGCTCGGCGGGGGCGCGGGGTCCGGGGGCGGGCCCGACACGGGCGCCACGGGCGACGCGGCCCTGGCGGCCAAGGTCAAGGCCTTCGGCCGGGCCCAGCTCGACTGGCTCCTGGGGCTCAACCCCTACGACGCCTGCATGCTCCACGGCCACGGCCGCAACAATATCGCCTACATGTTCTTCGATTCCTACGAGTACACCAACGCGCCCGGCGGGATGTGCAACGGCATCACGGGGGGGTACGGCGAAGGCGACGTCGAGGGCATCGATTTCGGGCTGCGCTACTCGCAGACCGGCAGGGACGACGACTGGCGCTGGGCCGAGCAGTGGCTGCCCCACGCGGCCTGGTATCTGGTGGCGGTGGCGATCGGCGAGTAAAGCCCAAGAACAAGACGGGGTCAGACCTGTTTTTTTCGCTCGTGAGCCAAAACGGGCGAAAAAAACACGTCAGACCCCAAGTCGGGCCTGAGCGTCCGCGACTTCCGGCAGTCCCGCGTCCGCATCTTTCCATAGACCCAGGAACTTGCGGAAATAGCCGCGCGCCGCCGCTCCCTCGCCCCGCCGCTCGGCGATCCGTCCCAGCCAGTAGAAGGCCCTGGCGTAGATGTCCCCGTCGTCGCGCCGCCCGGTCGTCAGCCGGGTGATCGTCTCGTAGGTCTGGCGCGCCCCCTCCAGGTCGCCGGCCTCGAAGCGGGCCCGGGCCAGCCCGTCGTAGAGGACGGCCGGCAAGTCGTCGTACTCCAGGTGGTCCTCGAAATTGAGCTGGGCGCAGGCGCGGTCCAGATGGCCCGCCGCCCCGGCCGCGTTCCGGCGCGCCAGCTCGATCAGGCCGAGGACGTAATCGTGGAACCGCGCGTCGCGTTCGACGGCCCCCGCGTCAACGACCGACTTCAGCTCGGCCGCCGTCCGCTCCGCCGCCGCGATGTCCCCCCTCTCGACCTCGAGGCGGGCCTGGAACGTGAGGTCCCACTTGCGCTGGCTGGGGAAATACGGGAAGCCGGTCCCGGTCGCGGTCACCGTCTCGTTGCCGGAGCCGGCCGGGCCGGCCGCCTTGAGATAGTCCGCGAACGCGGCCGCGGCCTCCGCATACAGCCCGGCCTTCTCCAGCCCGCGGGCCAGCCACCACAGCGCCGAGACCACTTCCGGGCCCTGGCCGCCGGCCAGGGCCGTCCCGACGGCGCGCCGCCGGTCCTCGACATGGGCCGCGAACTGGCCCCGCGCCAGGGCGCACAGCCGGGGCCCGCCGACGGCCTCGGCGGCGTCCAGGTCGCCCTTGTAGACGAGGACCTCGGCCAGGCTCCGGGTCGTGTCGGCGAAGCTCCGGACCGCGTCCGGCCGGTCGCGGAAATTCTGGCGGGCTTCGGCCACGGCCAGGTCGAACTCGCCCAGGAATACGTAGCAGGAGACCAGCATCTCCCGGACGTTCCAGGCCTCTTCGACGTTGCGGAGGAAAGACAGGCAGAGATCGGCCGCCTCCTGGTAGCGGCCCCGGCGCTGGAGGAAGAGGGCCAGGGTGCGGACGTCAAGCACGGAGTTGCGCTCGCCGGCGACCACGGTCTGGACCTCGATGGCCTTGTCGATGTCGCCGACGTTGTTGTAGGCCGAGGCCAGATACCACATGGCGCGGAGGCGGCCCGGGTGCTCGGCCAGGAAGCCGCGGAGGAGCGGGATGGCCGCGGCGTAGTCCTGGTCGAAAAAGGCCGTCTGGGCCCGGATGAAGCGGTCCTCGCCGGGCGGCAGCCGGTCGGGGCGGGCCAGGCACTTTTCGATGGCCGCCCGCGACCCGGGGTAGCGGTCCAGGTCGCGCAGGGTGACGCCGAGGGCGCGATAGGCCATGGCGAAGCCGGGATCGACGGCGACGGCCCGCTCCAGGGAGGCGACGGCGTCCTCCCAGCGGTTGGAGAGCTGGGCCCGGCGGCCCTCGACGTAGAGGCGCAGGGCCTGCGGCGAGGCGGTCACGGCCTCGGACGCCTCCTTCTCCAGGTCGTAGGCGATCTGGGAGCGGGTCAGGCGCAGGGACTTCTTGACGGCCCGGGCCAGCTTGCCGGCCTGGGCGATGACGTCGTAATCGGAATGGGCCACGACCTCGAACGACGGCGAAGCCGGCCGGACCGGGCTGACATGCTGGACGCCGACGGTGATGGCCAGGGCCGGGCCCGCTTTGACGTAGCTGCCGCGGAGGACGTGGCCGGCGTGGGTTTTCAGGGCGATGCGGGCGATCTCGTCGGACGAGTAGACGCGGGCGTCGGCCAGGCCGAGGCGGCGCAGGGCGGTCAGCATCTGGTCGGCCGTGACGACGCGGATGTACCGCGACTGCGAAAGCTGGGCCGCGACCAGCTCGGCCAGGGAGTCGCGCCAGTGATCGAGGGCCGGGTCGCCGGACTTGTTCTCGAAGGCCAGGACGGCCAGGACGGGGGCGACGTAATCGGCCGTCAGGGCCGGCGGCGGCATGGGGACGATGGCCCGGTAGGCCATGGCGGCGGCCGCCAGGGCGGGGACCGAGGCGGCGACGAAGAAGCGCGGCCGGAAGGCGATCCGGGCGGGCCGGGACGAAAGCGGCGGGACCCGGGTGAGGGCCGGCGGCGGCGCGGATCGGCGGGGCGGCGGCGGCACGATCCGGATCAGCCCGAGCTTGAGGGCCAGGCGCCGCAGGGGCGTCCCGGCGAAGGAAGAGGACAAGGCGGCCGGGCCGCGCTCGCCGTCGTGCCCGTGGAGCTTGGTCTCGAGCCAGGCCTCGAGCTCCCTTCGGAAGGCGAAGACGCGGGCCTTCGGCGAGCCCTCGAGCCGGTGGATGGGCAGGCCGAGCTCCCGCTCCCAGCGCGTGCAGGTGCGCACGTCGCGGCCCAGGAAGGCGGCGATCTCCTTCCAGGATTCGAGAACCTGACCCTCGTCCATCGGTGCAGTACGCACGACGGCTCCTGCTTTCACCCGCGGAGAGCATGATAGATAGACTGGCCGACCCGTGTCAAGGCCCCCGGCTCGAGGCCCCGGCTCGAGGGCGTCGTGGCCGCGCGATGAGCCCCGGAATGGCCGGCCCGCGGCCGGCGTGGAACAGCGTGCGCCCGGCTGAGGCTTGACTTTTCTCGTTTTTGGACATATTTAGTTTTTATAAGGGAACAAATCCTTTCCTGAACCGGGCTCCGTTTCCTGTCGGGCAGTCTGGGAGATGGGCATGAAAAGGATCTTTTCTTCCGGTTGGCGTCTCGGTTCTTCGGCCGCCGGCTTCCCGGCCAGGGCCGTCCTAGCGGCGATCCTCCTGGCTGTTCCGGTGACGGCCCAGGTCAGGACCGGCAACATCTACGGCCGCATCTCGGACCTCGGGGGGAACGCCCTGGCCGGGGTCGGCGTCGTCTTGCGCGGTCCGCAGATGGCGCCCCTGACCACGGTCACGACGGCAGCCGGCATCTATCGCTTCCCGGCCGTTCTGCCGGGTGACGACTATGCGATCGAGGCCGGTCTGTCCGGATTCCGGACAGTATCGCGCGGGGCCGTCGTGGTCACGATCGGGGCCAGCGTGGCGATCGACCTGGTCCTTGAGCCCGGCCCGGTCGAGGAGCAGGTCCTGGTCACGGCGCCGAGCCCGGCCGTCGATCCGAAGAAGACGACCGTGGCCGCCACCTTCGGCCGTGAGCGGCTCCAAACGGCGCCGACGGCCCGCGATCCGTGGGTCATCCTGCAGCTGGCCCCGGGGATCATGATCGACCGGGAGAACGTCGGCGGCAACGAGTCGGGCCAGCAGTCGATCGTCCTGGCCCGGGGCGACATGGCCGGCGGGCCGGCCTTCGCTTTCGGCGGCCTGGCCGGCTGGAACAACCTGTTCATGTTCGACGGCGTCGACGTCACCGACCCGGTCTCGGTCGGGCTGTCCTCGCACTACTACGACTTCGACGCCTTCGACGAGCTGACGGTGACCACCGGGGGGGCGGCCGACGTCACGGTGCAGACCGGCGGCATCGTCCTGAACATGGTCACGCGGCGGGGCGGCAACCGCGTCAGCCTGGGCGGCCGGTTCTACCTGACCGACAGCGGGCTCCAGGCCCGCAACCTGACCGCGGACCTGCGGCGGAACGGCATCGTCGACACCAATAAGATCCAGCAGATCAAGGACTACGGCTTCGACGCCGGCGGGCCGGTCGTCCGGGACAAGCTCTGGGCCTGGGGGGCCTACGGCGTCCAGGACATCTTCGTCTATTCGATCTACGGCACCAGGAACCAGACGCTCTTGAGCAACTACAACTTCAAGCTCGACGCCCAGCTCGTGCCCAACAACCGCCTGGAAGCCTCGATCATGGTCGGCGCCAAGGAGAATTTCGGGCGCAACGCCACGGCGGCCAAGCCGGAGGGCAGCCGCCAGATGGGGCGGTATCACTGGGGGAATCCGCTCATCGTGGTCCAGGACGAGCAGACGTTCGGCAACAGCTTATATGCGGCGGCGAAGTTCTCGCGCAACGACACCGGGCTCATGCACCGGCCCACGACCGACGAGGGGCTGGCCATGCCGGTCGTCTACGATCAGACGGCCGCCAAGTACGTCCCCTTCGGCTACGGGTACGGGGCGACGAGCTACAGCTCCTATCTGGGGGCCGGGCTGCGCCACAATTACCAGGTCCTGGCCGGCTACTTCAACGACACGCTGCTCGGGCTGTCGCAGGAGGTCAAGGCCGGGGTCGAGGTGACGCGGCGGAGGGCCGAGGAGCGGTTCGGCAATTTCCAGGGCTTCGACATCGTCACCAACTACAACACGGCGGCCCTGGACACGGACCGGGACGGCAGCCGGACGGCGGCCGAGATGGCCGGCTCGGGGTGGCAGCGGATCAACTGGTATCGCGACGTCGGGTATATCGGCATCGCCGATCAGTTCGCCGTCTACCTCCAGGACACCATAAGCAAGGGGCGGTTCACGGCCACGGTCGGCCTGCGCTTCGACCGGCAGGTGCCGGGATTGGGCGAATACGCGTTCGCGGCCGGCGTCGAAGCGGCCCCGGATCCGGCGCCGTGGTCGATCTTCGAACCGGACGTCCAGGCGCGGATGTCGGACATCCTGCCGAGCGTGACGATACAGGAGGTCAAGGGCAATCCCTATCTGTTGGGCGGCGGGCTGCATCCTTACGCTTGGAGCACCTGGTCGCCGCGGCTCGGGCTGGCCTGGGACGTCGGGGGCGACGGGCGGACGGTGGCCAAGCTGGCGCTGTCGCAGTACGGCGATATCATGGCCGGGGGCTACGACACGGTCTTCCCGGTCGGGACGGGGGGCGCGGCCAACTTCTGGTGGATGGACGGCGGCTACGGCCGGAGGCAGGACGGCAGCTGGGGCCGGGTGGGCGCGGCGGACGGGCGGGTGACGCTGGACGAGCTTTACTGGATGCACAACGGGACCATGCCCGCCGGCGTGCGGTATGTCCCCTACCCGGTGTTCGACGAGGGAGGCGGCATCGACGCGGCGACGCTCGCGGACCTCGAGGCCAACGGCTACGGCAGCGATCCGTATCTCGCGGGCAACTTGAGCGGCTACGGCTGGAACGACAAGACGGCCCTGGATTACGGCCAGCCCAGCTTCTGGACGGCGAGCCGGGGAGACCAGGCGTCGACGCGGACGCGGGAGGTCCTGGTGGCGCTCGAGCGCGAGATCGGGCCGGGATTCGTCGGGTCGGTCACCGGGATCTACCGGCGCTACGACCGCTTCGACCAGTTCCTGCCGTACTACCCGGAGAGCGTGTTCGGGGGCGTCGTCGACGCCAACGGGCTGGCGCTCGGCGGCCTGATCATCGACCCGAGACGGCCGCCGGCGGAGGGGCCGTGGTACGTCGAGGCCGGGACGATCCCGGGGTCCATCGACATCGACTATCCGCGGAATCCCGACGGGTCGGCCGTCTATCCGTGGGGCGGGGCCGGCAAGGTGACCTACTCGACGGGGGGCGCGGGGGGGCGGCCGTACTATCTGCCGGCCGCGTATTACCCGGCCACGGGGACGCCGTATTCGGTGCTGCGCAAGAGCAACGCGTACGGCAATTATCTGGGGCTGGAGCTGGCCCTGAACAAGCGGCTGTCGAAGCGCTGGATGGCCAACGCCTCGGTGACGCTGCAGCAGCAGCGGCATTATCTGGGCGGGGACGACGTCGACCCGACGAACCGCTGGGCGCTCGACGGCCGGGCGTTCGCCCAGCTGGGCGGGGCCATGAGCGGCAAGGTGGCCGTGGCCATGTATACGCGCTGGATGGCCAAGGCCAGCGGACTGTATCAGCTGCCGTGGGGGATCGACGTGGCCGGGACGGTCAACGCCCGCGAAGGATGGAAGATCCCGCATTATTTCGACATGGAGCTGGCTCCGGGGGCGGTGCCGAACGCGGCTTATGCGAGCGCCAGGATCTATACGCAGAACGTCGCCGACGACGCCCTGCCGACGTTCCTCGACGTCACGCTGCGGCTGGAGAAGCGGATCGCGGTCGGGACGGGGCAGCTTTACCTGATGGCCGACGTCTTCAACCTGTTCAACTCGTCGGTGGCCAACCGGGCCTACGACGCGTACATGGGGAGCACGATCTGGAACGGGTCGCCGGGGGGCGAAGTCGACAACTCGTACAACGCGACGTACAGGCGCTTGAGCGAGGTCCTGAACCCGCGGGTGGTCAGGTTGGGCGCGCGCTTCGCGTTCTAAGAGTGGGTCAAACCTACATCCGGGAGCGGATTCGGAGGAGCGACCGCCAGATGCCCGGCGGAGCAACACGGAGCCGGGCTTCTGGGAGATAATCAAAAAAAGCTCGGGACCTGTTTAAGATGGGGTCAAACCTAAAAGCTTCGAAAAAATAAGGGTTTGACCCCATCTTCCCCGTACTTACTTGCCCTTGTTGAATTCCGCGACCGCGCGGAAAAAGGCATTGAGGTTCGCCAGGGGCGAGCCCGGGGGGAGCTCGCAGCCGGAAGAGATGGCGAAGTTCGTATAGGGGCGGGTGGCCTCGAGCAGCGAACGGGTGGCATCGCCAACGGCCTGGGGCGAGCCCTTCTGGAAGAGCTTGACGGCGTCCAGGTTACCGATGAGCGTCGTTTCGGCGGGAACGCGAGAAAGGGCGGCGGCGAGATCGACGTGGGCGCCGAGGTGGAGCACGGAGGCGCCGGAGTCGAGTACGGCGTCCAGGTGGGTGTTCGAGGCCCGGCAATTATGGAGGACGACGGTGAAGTCGTGCGTCTCGATGGCCTTGAGGATGCGTTTGACGAAGGGCGTCGAGAAGCGGGCCAGGCCATCGGGCGAGAGGCGGCCGGAGGCGCCCTCGGCGACCACGATGCCCCAGGCGCCGGTCTCGCGGAACTCGAGGGCGTAGCGGCAGAGGAAGCCCGTGACGGTGTCGAGGATGGATTCGATCGTGTCGGGATCGGAGGAGACGGCGTCCAGGGTTTCCTTGATCCCGAAGAGGTGCGTGGCCAACGTGAACGGGCCGAGCATGGTCCCCAGGATGGGGACGGACTCGCCGACCTCGGCGGTCAGGCGCCAGGCCGTCTCGAGCGGCACGCGGGTCCGGGCGTCGCCGGGCACGGGATCGGCGAGCGAGGGAAGGTCGGCGGGTCCGGTGATGAGCCGGGAGACGAGCGAGGGCAGCTCGCGGGCCGAGAACTTGACCTCGGCGCCATAGGCCTCGGCCTCGGCGGTCGTATCGGAGGCGGTGACGAGGACGGGCGTGTTGTAGCGCTCCTGAAGGGCCATGACGGCCTTGAACTGGGTGCCCGGCACGCTGACTAGGTCCTCGACCGATTCCCCGGTGATGGCCAGGCCGGAATAGGCGCACAGGGGCATGGCCAGCCGCCCCGGAAAGTCCCTGATGAATTTGGCGAATCGTGTTTCCATATCTGGCGCTATCTTAGCTCAACCTTCCCAGGGGGTCAAACCGGCGGCAAGCAAAGCCCTCCCAAGAACTCGACTAAGATACTTCGCAGGATCCGGGCCTCGAGCGCTCAGCCCCGATCCTGCCGGTCGCTCCTCTGAATCCGCTCCCGGATGTAGGTTTGACCCTCTCAGAATGTCCTTTTTTGGTGACAGCAACATTCGCGTCCGCGCGTGCGTATTTATGATTGGCTATAAAGAATATCCGGTCCGCGGGCCTTAGCATAACAGTTACTCGACCGTTGGCCATCAGGAGACAGCGATGAAAAAGCCGGTCCTCCAGGTTCTGGCCCTGGGATGCGTCCTGTTATGCGCAGGCGCCTTGGTCGCGGCCGACCCCGGCTCCTCCCCGGGCTTCTCCCCGGGCGGCCCGGCCGCTGCCTCCCATAAGGCCAAAAAGCCGGCCGCCGTCATGCCCAAGCCGGCCGCGCCGTCGGCCAGGGCAGTCCGGGCCATCCGGGCCGCCGAGCCCATCACCCTCGACGGCCGCCTCGACGAAGCGGCCTGGAAGGGCGCGCCGGCCGCCGCCGGCTTCATCCAGAACGACCCCCAGGACGGCCAGCCCGCCACCGAGCCGACCGACGTCTGGGTGGCCTACGACGACCACGCCCTCTACGTCGCGGCGTTCTGCCATGATTCGGACCCGGCCAAGATCCTCAAGCGCCTCGGGCGCCGGGACGCCGAGACCGACTCCGACTGGTTCATGGTCGCCGTCGACCCCTACTTCGACAAGCGCTCGGGCTACGCCTTCTACGCCAATCCGGCCGGGTCCATCACCGACGCGGCCCTGTCCAACGACATCAACGAGGACGATTCCTGGGACGGCGTCTGGGAGACCAAGGCCGCGGTCAACGGCGGCGGCTGGACGGTCGAGATGCGCATCCCGTTCAACCAGATCCGCTTCCCCAAGAAGGACGAGTACGTCTGGGGGGTCAATTTCCGGCGCCTGGTGCAGCGCAAGAACGAGAAGACGAGCTTCAGCTGGGTGCCCAAGGACGAGTCGGCCTATGTGTCGCGCTTCGCCCCGCTCGAAGGCCTGCGCGGCATCAGCCCGGGCGGGCGGATCGAGTTCATGCCCTACGCGGTCACCCAGGCCCAGTTCCGGCCGGCCCAGGACGGCAACCCCTTCGAGACCGGCCGCCGGGCGCTCGGAAGCGCCGGTTTCGACCTCAAGGTCGGGCTCAAGAGCAACCTGACGCTCGACGCCACGGTCAATCCGGACTTCGGGCAGGTCGAGGTCGACCCGGCCGTCCTCAACCTGTCGGCCTACGAGACCTACTACGAGGAGAAGCGGCCCTTCTTCATCGAGGGCGCGTCGATGTTCAACAATTTCGGGCGCGGCGGCGTGTTCATGAACGCCAACATCAACTGGCCGCAGCCGCAGTTCTTCTACAGCCGGCGGATCGGGCGCGAGCCGCAGGGCTACGTCACCGAGGACGGGTACGCGCGCATGCCGGACCGGACGGCCATCCTGGGCGCGGCCAAGCTGACGGGCCAGCTGGGCGGCAGCTGGAACGTGGGCTGGCTCAACGCGGTCACCGGCAACGAGTTCGCTGCCATCGACCAGCTCGGTACGCGGCTGCGGCAGAAGGTCGAGCCGCTGTCGTACTACGGGGCGCTGCGCGTGCAGAAGGACATCGACGAGGGGCGGAGCGGCATCGGGTTGCTGGCCACGACCGTGCTGCGCGACATCGGCGGCGCGGCGGGCGCGGGCGGGAGCGGTGGCGACGCGGGGAGCGCGGACAGCGGCGAAGCGATGCTGGCCGGGCTCCTCAACAAGAACGCGTTCTCGCTGGCCGCGGACGGCTGGTTCTCGCTGGACAAGAAGAAGAACTGGGTCGTCGGCGGCTGGGCCGGGGCGACGCGCGTCGAGGGCACGGCCGAGGACATCCTGCGGCTGCAGAACTCGTCCATGCACTATTTCCAGAGGCCCGACGCGACGCACGTCGAGGTCGATCCGACGGCGACCAGCCTGAGCGGCTGGGCGGGGCGGATCAATCTGGCCAAGCAGAACGGCAGCCTCCTCTTCCTGGCCAACGTCGGGGCCATCTCGCCCGGGTTCGACCCGAACGACGTCGGGTTCCAATACGGGGCCTCCGACATCATCAACCTGCAGGTCCTGCCGGGCTACCAATGGACCAAGCCGGGCAAGGTGTTCCGGTACGCGCTGGTGCTCGGCGGCTGGTTCCGCAACTACGATTTCGGGGGCAACAAGAACTGGGACGGCGGCCTGGCCGAGTTCCAGGGGCAGCTGCGGAACTTCTGGATGGTCGACGTCATGTTCGCCTACAACCCCGACACGATGAGCAAGAACCTGACCCGCGGCGGGCCGCTGGCGGTCATGCCGTCGGGGTGGCAGGTCAATTTGGCCGTCAACACCGACAGCCGCAAGCCGGTCGTGTTCGAACTGTTCGGGACGATGTACCGGCGGCCTCGGGCGGGGGACGAATGGAGCGGGCAGCTCGCGGCGAAATGGAAGCCGATGTCGAACCTGAGCCTGTCGGTCGGGCCGACGCTGGAGCTGTCGCAAAGCGAGATCCAGTGGGTGCGGCAGGTGGACGACGCGCTGATGACGGAGACCTACGGGCAGCGGTACGTGTTCGGGCGGATCGACCAGAAGGTCCTGGGCAGCGAGATCCGGATCGATTGGACGTTCACGCCGCGGCTGACCCTGCAGGCGTACTTGCAGCCGTACCTGGCCGTCGGGCGCTACGACCGGTTCAAGGAACTGGCCCGGGGCAGCTCGTTCGCCTACAACATGTACGGGGCGGGCGGATGGGGCGACGACGCGGCGGGCGGAGGAGGCGCCGGCGGCGGGGCGAACGGCTCGACGATCGCGTACGACGAAGGAAGCCGCGTCTACACGGTCGACCCGGACGGGGCGGGGGGCGCGGCCGCGCCGTTCACCTTCGGCAACCCCGACTTCAACTACAAGTCCCTGCGCGGGACGGTGGTGTTGAGGTGGGAGTACCGGCCGGGGTCGCTCCTGTACTTCGTCTGGACGCAGAACCGGGCCGATTTCGCCAATCCGGGGGACTTGAGATTGGGCCGGGACTTGGGCGATCTCTTCAGCGCCCCCGGGGACAACATCTTCCTGCTCAAGGTATCTTACAGGTGGAACCTGTAGCCTTTTGAGGACGTACAAGATGGGGTCAAACCTACATTTTTCGAAAAAATGTAGGTTTGACCCCATCCAGCCCTTCTAAACCAGCCTCTTCCCGATCTCTTCCACCGCTTGGGCCAGAGCAGCGTCGCCGGCGATAGCGGTCCGGGCCTTAGTTTGCGCCAAAGAGGCCGACGAGATGCTCGTACCGAAGAACGCCGCGATGTCCTTGAGCTTCCAGGCCGTATTTTCGTGGCTGATCAGCATGGCGATGAGAATGAGGCGCTTATCGCGAGGTCCCAACACGTCCTCGCAAACCGATAACACTTTATTCATGTCCAGCCTGTCGCGCAGCTTCCGGAGCTGGGGTTTTTCGCGATCGGGCCGGCCCAGGTCCTTTTGAAGCCACTCCCGTTTGACTCGGGCTACGAATTCCTCGCTGCCGAGGATGCCCCGTTTTGGCGATCCCTTCAGCTGACTCGCTTCATCCCGTCCGATCTTCTCACGGAGGTAATCCGCGTAGGCGTTCCTCGCTTTGGCCAGGTCACCGCTGAAGAGCCGGAGGATCATGCCGATATCGAGCCAGCGCTCGGGCACGGCCTTCCCCATGTAATATCCACACGAGGACCACGGATAATCCTCCGGGAACCGGGCCAGGCCTTTGACCACCGGATTCAGGTGGATGTACCTGGATAGCCCTCGGGCATAATTGACGGCTTCGACAAGGATCGATTTGTACCGGCCTTGGAACAGGTGGCCCTGCCGGTCGTGCTTCTTGTTAAAGTAAACGGTATAGCTCGTGATCAGGAAATGCATCATGCGCGACAAATGCCCATGCGGCGTCTCGATAAGGAGGTGAAAGTGGTTGGGCATCAGGCAATAGACATGGACGATGATCCCGAAACGTCCGTGCGCCAAACGCAGGCGATCGATGAACAACATCCGGTCAGCGTTATCCGCGAAAACGGGCTGCCGCTGATTGCCTCTCGAAAAAACATGATAAAAGGCTCCCGGGTATTCGATCCTGATCTGTCTGGCCATACGAGCCGGCTCTCAAATTGCGTTGACATATCCAAGAGACGTCCCGGACTGCCGGATTTTCGCAAAAGATGGGGTCAAACCTACATTTTTCGAAAAATTGTAGGTTTGACCCCCTCTTTAAGGCTTCTCCAGGTGTGGGCGGAGGGCCGAGAAGGCCAGAGCGATCAGGGCGCACGTCGCCGCGCACACATACCAGACGGCGTCCGGGCCCAGACGGTCGTAGATCGCGGTGCCGATCGGCGGCCCGACGATGAAGGCCAACGAGAACGAGAAGCTGTTCAAACCCAGATAGCGGCCCCGGTTCGTGTCGTTGGCCCGCCCGGCGATCAGGGCGGTCACCAGGGGCATGCTCAACATCTCGCCGAAGGTCCAAATGGCGACGGTCAGGGCCCCGAAGGCGAACCCGCGCCCGAGGGGCATCAGCCCCAAACCGACGCCCAGGAGCACGAACGACACGTTGATCATCCGGGTCAGGGGATACTTCCGGATCTTCTCCATCAGGATCATCTCGAGGAGCACGATCAATACGGTATTGACGGCGTACATCTGGCCGATCCGGTTCTCGGCCAGGCCGTAGACGTTTCGCATGTAGATGGGGAAGGTCGTCAGGACCTGAACAAAGACGACGCTCCAAACGAAAAAGATGAGCATCATGAGCAGGAAAGGAACGTCGCGCCAGGGGGAGACGGACCTCGAGTCCTCGACCGACTCGGGGCCTAGGGGAGCCACACTGTCCGCCGGCTCCCGGGGAACGAGTACGCTTCCGTCAGCGCCAGGCGCGCTCGCGGCGGCTTCGCCCTCTCGGGCGCTATGCTCCGTCGCTCCTCTCCAAAGCAGCACGAAGACGGCGGCCCCCGCTAGAGAAGTGAGCCCGTCCGCCCAGAACAACAAGCCGTAGCTGCGGACAGCCAACAGCCCGCCAACGGCCGGGCCGATCGTCGCCCCGAGGTTGGCCGCCAACCGGTTGAGCGCGAAACCCTTGACCTGAAGCTCCGGCGGGCAGATCTTCGACATCGAGGTCGCGTTGGCTGGGAACAGCATGCCCGCGAAGAACGCCATGCTGAACAGCAGGACCATGATCCCGCCGACCGTCCGGGCCTGGCCCAAGGCGATGAGGAGGACGCCGCAGAGCGCCAGGCTGGCCTTCTGGACGCGGATCGATCCGGCCCTGTCGGCCAGCCACCCTCCGGCGAAGGCCCCGGCCAGCGAGCCGAATCCGTAGAGGCTAAGGACCTGTCCCGCCCGGGCCGTCGTGAGCCCGATCTTCCTGGTCAGATACAGGGACAGAAAGAAAAAGACCATCGACCCGGACGAGTTGACCAGATTGACGGCGAAGAGGATCCAGGCCCGCCGCGGCAGACCCCGATAGGCCCGGACGTACTGGTCCGTGACGAATCGCAGCGGGTGGATGGAACTTGTCATGGCCGTTGCCGGCCATTATAACAAAGCGGGGACGGGGTCAAACCTACATTTTTTCGAAAAATGTAGGTTTGACCCTCTCTAAATCATTGATTTCACGGTACCTGAAACAACTCACCAAATGGTCGTTGACCATGCCCGTGGCCTGCATGTGCGAGTACACAACGGTCGAGCCGACGAATTTGAAGCCCCGGGCCTTGAGATCCAGGCTGATGGCGTCGGACAGCGGCGTCCGGGCGGGCATGTCGGCGAACGACGTCAGGCCGCTCCGCAGCGGCTTTCCGCCAACGAACCCCCAGATGTACTTGTCGAAAGAGCCGAACTCCTCGCGGACCTCGAGGAACCTCCTGGCGTTGTTGATCGCGCCCAGGATCTTGAGGCGGTTGCGGATGATCCCCGCGTCGCCGAGCAGCCGCCGCACGTCGCGGGCGCCGAACTTGGCCACCTTCTCCGGATGGAAGCCGCGGAAGGCGCGCCGGAAGTTCTCGCGCTTGTCGAGCACCAGCTTCCAGCTCAAGCCCGCCTGCATGCCCTCGAGGACCAGGAACTCGAAGATCCTGCGATCGTCGTGGAGCGGTCTCCCCCACTCGCGGTCGTGGTAGCTCCGCATCAGCGGATCGGCCAGCTCGCCCCAGCAGCGCGTCCGGTCCCGGCCCGTCCGGCCCTTCGGGTCCCCCGGCCTCTCCGGCCCCCACGCGGCTTTCGTCCCGACCTTCGACGGCTTCGTCCTCTTCGTCCTTTCGGGCATGCGTCACCTCACCGCCGGCATCTTATCATGTCGACGTCCCGCCGGCCCAGCCACCCGCCGCCGAGGGCGGCCGGCGATCGGGCGCCAGGGCCGGGACCATCGCGGCCAGCGCGGCGACCCTCTCGCGGTAGAGCGTGTCAACGAACGAGCGGTCGAACTCCCTCTCCGCGGCGACCAGCGCGTCCTTTTCGGCGTCGTCGAAGTAGGCCATGACCGGCAGGAAAAAGGCCCCGTCCTCCTTCCGGATATGGGCCGGATAGAACGCCGCCAGCCACTCGAGGCCTTCGGCGACCGCGGCGACGAGGTCGGGCCGGACCGCCGGCTCCTCGCCCGCGGCGCCCCGCGCCTTCTCCGCGTCCTCCCCGGCCGCCGGGGACGCGCCCCCGCCGCCGCCGCCGCTTCCCGAGCGGCAGGCCTCGATCGCCTCGGCCAACCGGCCGACCCGCCGTCTCCCCTGCCGGTGCTCCTCGACGAGCTCGTCCAGGATGGCCCGGTGGCCCGCCGCCAGCGGCTTGCGCTCGAGGGCCCGGAAGAGGATGTCCTCTTCCTTGCCATGATGGCAGCGGTCGGCGTATGTCCGGAAGAAATCCAAGGCCAGGTCCGCGAACCGGAGATCGATCGTCCCGGTCCGCCGCCCGTCTTCGGCCGCCCGCCGCAGGGCCGGCATCAGCCGCTCGATGATCCGGTGTTCCGTCATCAAAGGACCGATGGGCAGCATGTCCCCCTCCTTTCAGATAAATTCTATCGTATTTAGGCAGACGCGTCGACGGCCCCGGCGGTTCGCCGCGATCCGCCCCTCCCCAAAACGACGCCAACCGGAACCGGCTGCGCTCCCGGACCGGCGCGCGCCGGACGGGCCTTCAACCGCTTCCGGACGGCCGGGCCCGGTCTGCCCCGCGGCGGCCTGCCGCCCTCCGCCGCCATACTAATTCATTGATGATCAATGCTTTATTTCATGGGGAGGGCCATCCCGCAGCGGCTGGAGGGCCGGTCGCCGCTCAGCCCGGGTCCCGGCCATCGGTTCGGCCCGCGTCCCGCCGCCGCCCCATTGAATAAAGTCTATAACAATGCTAGTATTTATATTCACGGGCCGTGGGAGATCGAATTCGGAACGCCAGGAAAGAGCCATCATGAAGCGACTCGCCATTCTCGGGGCCGGGACGGGCGGCACCGTCATGGCCAACCTCCTCCGCCGGCGGCTGCCGCGCGCCGAATGGGCCATCACCATCATCGACCGGGACAACGAGCACTACTACCAACCCGGCTTCCTGTTCGTCCCGTTCGGCTTCTACGGGCTCAAGGACATCGTCAAGCCGCGGGCCAAGTTCCTGCCCCGCGGCGTCGAGTTCATCGTCGCCGAGGCCGACCGCATCGACGCCGAAGCCCGCAAGATCGTGTTCCAGGACGGCAGCGACCTCCCCTACGACTACCTCGTCGTCGCCACGGGGGCCGAGATCGCCCCGGCCGAGACGCCCGGCATGCTCGACGGCTGGCGCGACACGATCTTCGACTTCTACACCCCCGACGGCGCGGCGGCCCTGGCCGCGAAGCTCAAGGACTTCCCGGGCGGCCGGCTCGTCATCCATGTCAACGAGACGCCCATTAAGTGCCCGGTCGCGCCGCTCGAGTTCGCGTTCTTCTGCGACGACTGCCTGCGCCGCCATCAGCGCCGCGACAAGATCGAGCTCGTCTTCGTCACGCCCCTGCCCGGGGCCTTCACCAAGCCCGTGGCTTCGGCCGTGCTGGGGACCATGCTCGACGAGAAGGGCATCCGGATGGTGGCCGATTTCAACGCCGAGCGCATCGACGCCGCGGCCCGCAAGATCGTCGGCTACGACGGCCGCGAAGTCCCCTACGACCTCCTGGTCACGGTGCCGACCAACATGGGGTCGGGCCTGATCGAGCGGTCCGGCCTGGGCAACGAGTTCCGCTTCCTGCCGACCGACCCGCACACGCTGCGCTCGAAGAAGCACGAGCGGATCTTCGCCATCGGCGACGCGACCGACCTGCCGGCCTCCAAGGCCGGGTCGGTGGCCCATTTCCAGGCCGAGATCCTGGCCGGGAACCTGCTCCGGTCCATCGCCGGACAGGCGCTCGAGCCGGCCTTCGACGGCCACTCGAACTGCTTCATCGAGGCCGGCCACCGCAAGGCCATCCTGATCGATTTCAATTACGACGTCGAGCCGCTGCCCGGGCGCTTCCCGTTCCCCGTCATCGGGCCGATGCCGCTCCTCAAGCCGAGCCGGATCAACCACCTCGGGAAAGCCGCCTTCCGTTGGATCTACTGGCATCTGCTCCTGCCGGGGCGGCCGATCCCGTTCGTCCCCTCGCGCATGAAGACGGCCGGCAAGAAACGCCCGCAGACGCCCGCCGCGGCGGCGCGATAGACGAAGACGCCGACGAACGCACGCAAGGAGGGAGTGACATGCCGCAAAAACAGTACGGAACGGCGACGGTCGAGGTCGACGCCGAGGGCTACATGACCGACCTGGCGCAGTGGACGCGCGAGATCGCCGCGGCCATCGCCAAGGAGGAAGGGATCGGCGAGCTCGGGCCGGCTCATTGGAAGGTCCTCGAGTTCATGCAGAAGGAGTTCAAGGAGAGCGGCCAGGCGCCGTCCATCCGCCGGCTCAACAAGAGCGGCGTCGCCAGCACCAAGGAGCTCTACGAGCTCTTCCCCGGCGGCCCGGCCAAAAAGGCGGCCAAGATCGCCGGCCTGAAGAAGCCCGAGGGCTGCGTCTGATCCGGACGGGGTCAAACCTACATTTTTTCGAAAATTGTAGGTTTGACCCCATCTTGAAAAGGAGCCAGCAATGGACGACAAGATCAAGAAAGTCTCGATCGTCATTTCCAAGGGCGGGTTGGACGGCGTCTACCCCGGCCTGATCATGGCCAACGGCGCCCGCATGGAGGGCATCGAGGCCAACCTCTTCTTCACCTTCTTCGGCCTCGACGCCATCACCAGGAAGCGCATGGGCAAGATCAAGATCGCCACGGTCGGCAACCCGGGCCTGCACATGCCCTCGCTCGTCGGCATCATCCCCGGCTTCTCGGCCATGGCCACGGCCATGATGAAGAAGACCATGGACGCGATCGACATCCCGCCGGTGCCGGAGTTCATCGAGATGTGCGCCGACGCCGGCTGCAAGCTCTACGCCTGCAAGGCCACGGTCGACATGTTCAAGCTGAAGAAGGAGGACTTCGCGCCGCAGGTGGATTCGATCATCAACGTCGGCAGGTTCTACGAGATCTCCGCCGGCGGCCAGATCATCTTTACTTGACCCTCTCCTTTTCCTATTCGATGGCCGGGTAGCGCCGGTCGGCGAACTTCAGGAGCGCCGCGTAGCTCGCCGCCGCGAGCGCCGCCAACCCCGCGAACAGGATCGCCAGCACCGCCGCCGTCGGCAACCCCGTCTCGATGAGCGCCCGGACCCCGAAGTACATCGTCGTCAGGATGCCGATATCGGCGAACAGGCCCAGCAGGACATTGAGGTTCTGCTTGATGGCCTTCTGCGGGTTCGTCCAGTCGAGGAGCGGCCTGGCCAGGTCGATCATCATGCCCACGGCCGTCAGCAGCGCCCCGGCCGCCATGGACAGGACGAACGCGGGCCCGAGATGGGCCGGCTTCAGATGCAGGAAAGCGCCCGCCACGACCGTCGCCGTGACGGTGCCCAGCGTGGCCACGAGGTAGGAGTGCAGGAACTTGGCCGCCGCCTGCTCCCGCGGCGCGACCGGGACGACGCGCGAGATCCAGAACTGGCGGCCCTCCCGCGAGAACGTCGACGACGCCGTGCCGTTGATGCCGCCGCAGATGGTCATGAACAGGGCCGATCCGAGGATGACCACGAGCGGGTCGGCCGCCAGCATGACCCGCACCAGGGCCATGGGATCGCCGCCCTGACCGGCGCCCCCGGTCCCGCGATCGAAGGTCGCCATGATGACGAAAAGGGCCGGCACGAACACGCTGACGAGCACGCCGTTGAGCAGGAAGATGGGCGTCCGGTTCATGATCTTCCACTCGCGCCCGAAGATGGCCGCGAAGGCCCGCCGCCCCGACGTCACCCGCCGGGTCATCTCGCCGCTCGTCAGCCGCCGCCTCTTGCCCGTGGCTTCGCCGAGGCCGATGACGCCGCGATAGAAAAGCTTCTCGGCGACGACGATCATCCCGGCGAACACGGCGATCGACACGCCCAGGAGCAGGGCCAGGTTGGCCAGCCCCTCCCCGGTGAAGCCCGCGGCGATGGCCTTGGTCGCCCAGATCGACGGCGGGAAAACGGCCCCGATCCGGTAGAGCAGGCTGTCCGGCGACGTGAAGAAGGCCGCCAGGGCCTCGGCGCTCGCCTCCGGACCGCCGGACCCGGCCGACCTCCCCAGCCCGATCTGCAGGCCGAACGACAGGCCGATGAGGACGAGGCTGCCGACGAGGATGAGGGCGTCCTTCTTCCGGCTGACGTTGATCAGCCGCATCATGACGACGACCGCGACCGAGACGATGCCCAGCGGGATGACCGGCAAGGCCAGGTAGACCAGGACCGCGTTGACCCAGTAGCCGATCCCGGCCCGGGCCAGCACCCCCACCGTGATGACGACCGGCAGAACGATGGCCGCGACCGTCAGGTACTCGTTGACGACGACGACCGCGAACTTGCCGCCCATGACCTCGCCGGGCCGCAGCGGCAGCGGGACGAGGATCTCGAGGTCGCGCGAGAAATAGAACGCCGCGACGACGTAGTAGATGCCGAAGAGCAGGATCAGGATCTGCCCGGCCAGGACGCCGAACGACAGCAGGGCCCGCTCCTGGCCCATCGGCTTGAGCACGAGATAGATATTCTCGATGAGCAGGACGACGCCGTAGAACATCGGCACGACGCCGACCGCGGCCAGCCCGACGAGAGGCACGAGCCAGCGGTCCTTCTTCTCCCGGAACAGCCGGTGTTTCAGGGTCGCCAGCCCGAAGTTCGACCGCAGCCCGGCGCGCACGACCGCCGCCAGCCGCCGCCGCGCCCCCACGCCCCGCCCCGCGCCCGCCTCTCTCCCGCTCATTTGTCGGTCAGCTCCAGGAAGATCTCCTCGAGCGAGGGACCGGATTCGGTCCGGTCCATGGCCTTGAGCTCCACCATCGTGCCGCAGGCCGCCAGCCGGCCCTTGTGGATGATGCCGATGCGGTCGCACAGCTTCTCGGCCACCTCCATGATGTGGGTCGAGAAGAAGAGCGTCCCGCCGGCGTCGCAGTGGCCGCGGAACATCTCCTTGATCTGGTGGGCCGCCCGCGGATCGAGCCCGACCAGCGGCTCGTCCAGGACCATGACCCGCGGCGCCGGCAGCAGCGCCGCCGCGAGCACGATCTTCTGCTTCATGCCGTGGGAGTAGCTCTGGATGGGGTTGGTGACGACCGAGGCCAGCTCGAAGATCTCCAGCCACTTGCCGATCCGCTCCAGCCGCTCGGCCTTGGGCACGCCGTAGACGTCGCCGATGAAATTCAGGTACTCGAGCCCGGTCAGCCGCTCGTAGACCTCCGGCGTGTCCGGCACGTAGGTCGTCACCTGCTTGGCCCGCAGCCCGTCCTTCGCGGTATCGAACCCTTCGACCGTGATCCGCCCCGCGTCCGGCCGCAGCAGCCCGACGATCATCTTGATGGTCGTCGTCTTGCCGGCCCCGTTCGGGCCCAGGAAGCCGAAGATCTCACCCGGCCGCACGGCGAGCGAGAGGTCGTCCACGGCCTTGATCCGGCCGCGATTGTAGCTCTTGGAAACGTTCGTCAACTCGATCACGCGGTCCTCCCTCTCTTCGATCCCCTCTTTTAGCGCACCCGCCGGTACTTGATCAGCATCGAGCCGGGGGCCTCGGCGATCTTGAGCGTCAACCCTTCGGCCAGCTCCCGGCCGCTCTTGACCACGGTCACGCCGTAATCCACATAGTCGACCTCGTAATCCGCGCCGGCGTCGAGCCCGCCGAGCTTGGCCGCGATGGCCGATTGCGGCGCCTGCGGCCGCCGGAAAGCGACCACGATGCCGTCGCCCGCCTCGGGCCGGTCCCACTGGAGGGCGGTCCAGACATCGTCGCCCGTTCCATACGCCGTCAGCGGGTAGTAGTCGCCGTAGGCGTAATCGCGCAGCTCCCGGAACTCGGCCACGTCCTCGACGGCCGCCCGGACATTGAAGCCGGACGTGAGCTCCCAGCCCATGACCACCGCCCCGCCGACGGCGGCGCTGCGGAACCAGTACTTGCGCGGGTCGCCGTTGCCCGTGCCGCTGGCCGGCAGGAAGAAGTGCAGCCCGTAGGTGTGGCACTGGTAGCCGTTCGGCTCCCAGTACGTGTAATCGGTCCTCCAGAGCGGGATGCTCCGGCTCGTCGTCTCGAGGTCGATCCGCCGACCGCCCGAGGCGCAGTTGTCGATGAGCAGTCCGGGCCGGCGCTCGAGGAGCGCGTCCCAGAACTTGTACAGCCCCTCGATGTGCTTCATCTCGGCGACGCCGATCCGGTCCGGCGCGTCCCTGGCCGTCCAATACGGCCGCGGGTCGAAGTTGAAGTCCTGCCGGTAGATGGTCACGCCCTCGTCGCGCAGGAAATTCGAGACGTGGTCGATGAGCCAGGCCAGGGCCTCGGGGTTGCCCAAGTCGAGCAGGCGGTTCGGGTTGCCGGGCAGGGAGATCAGCCAGCCCTTGTGCTCGCGGTCGAGCCACGTCCCCTCGTAGACGCGCTCGGGCTCGAACCAGACGACGAAGGCCTGGCCGTACTTGCGGGCCGCCTCGGTCACCGGCTTGAGGCCGCGGGGGAAGTTCCTGAGGTTGGGCGTCCACGTGCCCACGCCCGACCACCAATACGGGGTTCTATTCTCGTACCAGCCGGCGTCGATCCAGCAGGCGTCCGGCTCGATGCCGAACTGGTGCAGCCGCTCGATCATGCCGATGGCGTAGCTCTCGGTGGCGCAGACGTACTCGTTGCACGGCAGCGGCCCGCCGAACCCGACGCCATGGGCGATGGGCAGCGCGACGGGCCGGCCGCCTGCGGCATCGCCCGCGCCGGCGCCGGCCCCGCCGACGAGGGAGCCGGCCGTCCGCGGCATGTGATGGGCCAGGACGAAGCGGCGGAAGAGGTTGTGCCCGGCCATCCGGTCGGCGTCCTTCCAGAACACCAGGGCCACGGACGGCGCGCGGACCTCCTCGCCGGGCCGGAGACGGAAGTGCGTCTCGGCCATGCCGGCGGCGATCCCGACGGCGCGCGGGTCGGCGCCCTTGCGCCCCACGGCGGCCTGCCAGCGCCCGCTCCAACCCACGGCCGCGACGACGCCGTGCCCGTCGGCGGCGACGTTGAAGAACGGCAGGGCGCTGGTGTCCGACGACCGGCCGGCCGTCGGGCCGAAGCGGACCTCGGCCCTCGCGGCCAGCGTCTCCTCGATCGGGGCGAAGTCGGAGCGCTCCGCCGAGCTGCCCCGGGCCCGGTAGATCAGGACCGGTGAAGCGGCCGAGGCCGCGAACAGCCCGAGCGAGACGTCGCAGGCCCGGACCTTCTCGATGACCGGCGTATCGGTCCGGCCGGCATTCTTGAAGCGGACGACCCATTCGACGGCCGGGAAGTCGCGGTACAGCGTGTAAACGGCGGTGACGCGCAGGCCCGTCGACGGATCGGCGTAGACGACCGTCCGGACGAGCCTGGCCCCGTCCGTGCGGTCTTCGGCGGTCACGGTCCAGCGGCCGATGAAGCCGGAGGAGGCCTCGCCGCCGTAGATGAAAGCGAAGGGCGGCGGCGCGGTCTTGGCGGCGTGGGCGGCGGCAAAAGCGTCGGCGCCGGCCCGGTCGTGGGCCGCGGCGGCGTCCCAGGCGGCAAGAGGGCCCGCCGCGGCCAGAACGGACGCCGCGACAGCGATGATGCCCGCGATGGCGGCCGCGCCGCGGCCGATCGTCGTCCTCTTATTGCGATCGTTCATGTCCGACCCTCCCCTTCTTCGCGATCCTTCGCCGCTCCTCTCGATCATTTCGCCGGCCAGGCCGGGGGGGCCGCCGTCATCGCCGCCGCCGTCGGCAGCTCGGCCGTCGGCAGCAGCCGCGGCGCCTTTCTCATTCCCAGGGCCGTCTCCAGCCCGCAAGCCAGGCGGATGAGCTCCGGCTCGCTCCAGGCCCGGCCGATGAGCGAGACGCCGACGGGAAGCCCGAAGACGTACCCGGCCGGCAGGGTGATGGTCGGGTAGCCGGCCACGGCCGCGGGCGAGGACGAGCTGCCCGAGAACGAGTCGCCGTTGACGAGGTCGGTCATGTGGGCCGGGCCGTTGGTCAGGACGATCAGCGCGTCCAGCCGGTCCTTGGCCAGCACGGCGTCGATGCCCTTGTCGCGCATGAGCTCGCGGCACTTGGCCAGGGCGTCGAGATAAGCCTTGTCGGTGAGCGGGCCCATCTTGGCCGCCCGCTCGACCGTCTCCTGGCCGAAGAACGGCATCTCCCGGCCGGCGTTGGCGGCGTTGAGGGCGACGAGGTCGTCGAGCGTCCGCACCGCGGCGCCCGGCCGGGCCGCGAAATAGGCCTCCAGGTCGGCCTTGAACTCGTAGAGCAGGACCTGGTACTCGGCGTCGTCGGCCTGGCCCAGGGTCGGGAACTCGACCGGGTCGACGATCTCGGCCCCCTCGCGCTTCATGGCCTCGACGGCGTTCTGCAGGATGGGGTCGAGCATCTTGGCGAAGTCGAAGGACCGCGAGCGCAGGACGCCGATGCGGGCGCCCTTCAGGCCGCCGGGCTTCAGGAACTCGCGGTAATCCTGGAAGAGACGGACGCCGCTGGCCTGCGTGGCCGGGTCGGCCGGGTCGGGCCCGGTCATGGCCCCGAGCAGCGTGGCCGCGTCGGCGACCGTGCGGGCCATCGGTCCGGCCGTGTCCTGGGAGTGGGCGATGGGGACGATGCCGGAGCGGCTGACCAGGCCCACGGTCGGCTTGAGCCCGACCAGGCCGCAGCACGAGGACGGCGAGACGATCGAACCGTCGGTCTCGGTGCCGACGCCGGCCGCGGCCAGGTTGGCCGAGACGGCGGCGCCCGTGCCCGAGCTGGAGCCGGAGGGATTGCGGTCGAGGGCGTAGGGGTTCTTGGTCTGGCCGCCGCGGCCGCTCCAGCCGCTGGTCGAGCGCGAGGAGCGGAAGTTGGCCCATTCGCTCAAGTTGGTCTTGGCCAGGATGACGGCCCCGGCCTGCCGCAGGCGCTCGACGACGAAGGCGTCCTTGGCCGGCTTGGAGCCGAGGAGGGCCAGCGAACCGGCCGTCGTCTCCATGGCGTCGGCCGTGTCGATGTTGTCCTTGATGACGATCGGGACGCCGTGGAGCGGGCCGCGCGGGCCCTTCTCCTGGCGCTCGCGGTCGAGCTCGCGGGCGATGGCCAGGGCGTCGGGGTTGGCCTGGATGATGGCGTTGAGCTTCGGCCCGGCCTGGTCGACGGCGGCGATGCGGTCGAGGTAGAGCTTGACCAGGCCCTCCGAGGTCGCCCGGCCGGAGGTCATCATGTCCTGGAGCTGGGCGATGGTCGCCTCCTCGAGGGCGAAGACCGCCGGCTGGCCGGTCCCCGCCGCGGCGCGATCGCGCTCCGCTCCGGCTTTGGCCTTGTCCCCGCCCGGGCCGCAGGCCAGGACGGCGGCGAGAAGCAGCGCCGCGGCCGCGGCCGGGATGATCGAGCCCATTCGGGTTATGCGCATCGTGGTCCTCCTTCGGGCGGTCCCTCCCGCTCACAATATCGCAAAACCCCACCCGGCCTCAATAAGAGAGGGTCAAACCTACATCCGGTCGCGGAGTCTTCGGAGCGACCGTCGGGAGCGCGTCGGAGCGGCTCGGAGACGCGATCCCGAGA
>CAZNPB010000026.1:0-40138 GCA_964574895.1 uncultured Eubacteriales bacterium | reverse complement strand
TGGCCCGCATCCGGAACCAGAAGATCGGGTTCGTCTTCCAGAGCTTCAACCTCCTGTCCCGGACGACGGCCCTGGAGAACGTCGAGCTGCCGCTGTTCTATTCGTCCTCCGACGTCGGCGACATGACCGAACGGGCCCTGGCCGCCCTGGCCGCCGTCGGCCTCAAGGACCGGGCCCACCACAAGACCAACCAGCTCTCCGGCGGCGAGCAGCAGCGGGTGGCCATCGCCCGGGCCCTGCTCAACAACCCGTCCCTGATCCTGGCCGACGAGCCGACCGGCAACCTCGACAGCCGGACGTCCTCCGAGGTCATGAACATCTTCAAGTCCCTGAACGAGGACAAGGGCATCACCATGGTCATGGTCACCCACGAGCCCGACATCGCCGCCTGGGCCGGCAAGCGCATCTATCTCAAGGACGGCCAGATCGTCCGCGAGGAGACCTCGTGAAGCGGGCGACGCCCGCGGCGGAGGAACTGTCATGATCAAACGAAGCCTGAAGCACATCGGCAAGACCTTCCGGATCGCTTTCCGGGCCCTGGGCCGGAACAAGATGCGGTCCTTCCTGACGGCCTTGGGCATCATCATCGGCGTCGGCGCGGTCATCGCCATGATCAGCATCGGCGAGGGGGCCCGGCGGGGCATCGAAGACCGCTTCGCCGCCATGGGCACGAACCTCCTGTTCGTCTCGCCCGGCAGCCAGAACCAGCGCGGCGTCCACGGCGGCTGGGGCAGCATGACGACCCTCAAGGAGGAGGACGCCTTCGCCATCCAGGATCTCTGCCCCTCCGTCATGTATATCTCCCCGTCGGTCAGCGCCCGGGCCCAAACGGTCTACAACAACAAGAACTGGAACACCTCCATCTCGGGCACCGGGTCGCACTACCCCGAGGTCCGCAACTGGGAGGTCGAGTACGGCTCCTACTTCGACGACGCCATGGTCAAGGCGGCCGCCAAGGTCTGCGTCCTCGGCGCCGACGTCAAGACGAACCTGTTCGAGGACGAAGACGCCGTCGGCAAGGTCGTCCGGATCAAGAAGATCCCCTTCAAGGTCCTGGGCGTCCTGAAGAAGCGCGGCGAGTCCGGCGGCTTCGGCAGCCGGGACGACATGATCACCATCCCCTACACCACGGCCATGCGCCGCCTCCAGGGGATCGACTACATCCAGTCCATCGACGTCCGGGCCGTCTCCGGCGAGGCCCTGGTCAGCGCCACCTCCGAGATCCAGGAGGTCCTGCGCAACCGCCACCGCATCGCGCCGGGGGCGGAGGACGATTTCACCGTCCGCAACATGTCCGAGATCGCCGAAACGGCGGCCTCGGCGACGCAGATGATGACCGTCCTGCTCGGCAGCATCGCCGGCATCTCGCTGCTCGTCGGCGGCATCGGCATCATGAACATCATGCTGGTCTCGGTGACCGAGCGGATCCGCGAGATCGGCCTGCGCCTGGCCGTCGGGGCGCGGGAGAAGGACATCCTCCTCCAGTTCCTGTCCGAGGCCATCGTCCTGAGCCTGATGGGCGGGCTGATCGGCATCGGGGTCGGCGTGGGGGTGTCCAAGCTGCTCAAGAACATCAAGATGTTCGCCTCCATGAAGACGGTCGTGTCGCTCGACTCGGTCATCCTGGCCTTCGGCTTCGCGGCCGCGATCGGCATCTTCTTCGGCTTCTATCCGGCCCGGAAGGCCTCCCGGCTCGACCCCATCGAGGCCCTGCGCTACGAATAAAGGACCGCCCGGCCCGCGGCGCGGGCCCGGTCACGATAAGGAGATCGACATGAGAACGAAAGCCATCCTCCCCCTGATAACCGTCGCCCTCCTGGCGGCGGCCCCGGCCCTCGCCCAACAGGCCCCCGGGACGTTGTCGATGTCGCTCGACGAGTGCATCGCCAAGGCCCTCAAGGACAACCTGGGCGTGGCCATCCAGGTCCTCGGCCCCGAGATCTCGTCCCAGGCCCTGAGCCAGGCACAGGAGAGATACATCCCGACCTTGAGCTTGAGCGTCCAGTCGCGCAAGTCCGAGAACGCGGCCTTCTCCTACCTGGACTCGCCGGGCGACAGCAGCATCAACCGGACCCAGAACTACAACTTCCTGACGGCCACCCAGGCCCTGCCGACGGGCGGCTCGCTGAACCTCAACTTCACCGGCTACCGGACCTCGACCAATACCCGCGGCCAGACCATCAACCCCCGCTACGGGACGACGCTGGCCTTCAGCCTGACCCAGCCCCTGCTCAAGAACTTCGGGCTCAAGGTCAACGAGCGGGAGATCCTGGTGGCCCGGAATAATCTGGGCGTCTCCGAGGAGACCCTGAAGAACACGCTGATGACGACGGTCTATAACGTCGAGACCGCCTACTGGAACCTGGTCTACAGCATCGAGAACCTCGACGTCCGCCGCCAGTCCCTCCAGCTGGCCAAAGACCTGCTCGACAAGAACCAGCGCTCGGTCGAGGTCGGCACCCTGGCCCCGATGGAGGTCTTGAGCGCCCAGGCCGAGGTGGCCACCCGCGAGGCCGACCTGATCCAGGCCGAGACCCAGATCCAGGGCAACGAGGACCAGCTCAAGCTCCTGCTTCGCATCACCGGGAACGAGGAGCAGGGCCTGACGTCCCTGGTGCCCAAGGACAAGCCGACGTACGTCGTCCACGAGGTTAACCTGGAAGAGGCCCTGGCCGCGGCCCTCCAGAACCGGACCGACCTCAAGATCGCCGAGATCGGCCTGCGGACCGACCGGCTCAACCTGTCCTTCGCCAAGAACCAGACCCTGCCCGACTTGAGCCTGTCGGCGTCCTACTCCAGCCCCGGCATCGACGGCACCCGCATCTACTATATCGGCAACCCCCTCGACAACGTCGTCGACTACACCGTGCCCGGCGGCATCGGCGGGGCCATCAAACAGGCCACGAAGTTCACCTACCCCAACTGGAACCTCGGCCTGACTTTCAGCCTGCCGCTGTCCAACATCCTCTCCCGCGCCGCCCTGGCCCAGTCCCGGCTGAACCTGCGCCAGTCCATGCTCGACCTGGAGAACCAGAAGGACCAGGTCTACCTGGAGATCAAGAACGCCGTCCGCTCGGTCGACGCCAACTACAAGCGCATCCAGGCCTACACCAAGGCCCGGGAACTGGCCGAGCAGAAGCTGGCCGCCGAAGAGGAGAAGCGCCGGGTGGGCATGAGCACGAACTACATGGTCCTGACCTATCAGCGCGACCTGGCCTCGGCCCGGATCTCCGAGCTCAACGCCATCGTGTCCTATAATATCTCCATCGCCGCGCTGGAGAAGTCCATGGGCACGAACCTGAAGTCGCGGAACATCCAGCTGACCGATTACGTCCCGGAGAGCCGCTAAAAAGGCCGCGGCGGCGGGACCGATCGCCGCGCCGAAAGGAAGGACCCCCGGGCCTGCGGCGGGCCGGCGCCCGCCGGCCCGGCCCCCCCTTCCTGTTGACACTCAACGGTTTACTTGCATTCGGCCGGCGCCTGTGCTATCCTTCGGAACAAGGGGTCATCGACCCGATCCAACCCAGCTGTTGGAGACATCTATGAACAGAAAACTCATCAGGCCGGATCTCTCCGAGATCAAGGAGCGCATGAGCCAGGAAAAGGAGCGCGAGCGGGACCGCGGCCACGATCGCGGCCACGACCGGGACAAGGACGGTCCCCGCAAGCGGATGCATCCCCCGACCGACACCTTCGCCGAGAGCTATTACTATCTCAAGCAGATGAACAAGAAGACGCCCATGGCGGTCGTCTTCACGGACGGCGAGATCGTCGAGGGTTACGTCGAGTGGTACGACCGCGGCTGCATCAAGCTCAACCGCGAGGGCGCCCCCAACCTGCTCATCTACAAGTCCAGCATCCGCTGCATCTATAAGGTGGGCGAGAGCCCCGAGACCGAGGGGGCCGAACCGGTCCGCAAATGACCGTCCCCGCGATCGGGGTGACCGCGGGCGACCCGGGCGGCATCGGTCCCGAGGTCGCCGTCAAGGCCCTGTCCCGGGCCTGCGCCCTGCCGGCCGCCGCTTATGTCCTGTTCGCCGACCCCCGGGTGATCGAAACCGCCGAAGCGCGGCTGGGGGTCCGGATCGATCGCCGGGAATGGCGGGCCGACCGGCCCGCGGAGCCGGGGGTGTTCCTGGCCGCGGTGCCGGGTCCCGAAGCCTCCCCCGTGACGGGCCTCCCGACGGCCGGGAGCGGCGAAGCGTCGTTCCGGGCCTTCGAAGCGGCGGTCGACGCGGCCGGCGCCGGCCGGCTCCGGGCCGTGGTCACGGCCCCCATCTCCAAAGAGGCCTGGGCCCTGGCCGGACATCCCTACCGGGGTCACACCGAGTATCTGGCCCGGCTTTACCCCGAAGCCGTCATGACCTTCTGGTCGGACGATCTCAAGGTCGCCCTGTTCAGCCACCACCGGCCCCTGCGGGAGGCCGTGGCCGCCGTCCGGGCCGGCGCCCTGGCCGATTTCCTGCGGGTCCTCCATCGCGGCCTGGGCCGCGTTCCCGGGGGGCCCTACCGGCTGCTCGTGGCCGGCCTGAACCCCCACGCCGGGGAGGCCGGCGGTCTGGGCCGGGAGGAGATCGAGGAGATCCGTCCCGCCCTGGAGAAAGCGGCCGCCGAAGGCCTGCCGGTCTCCGGGCCGTACCCGCCCGATACCGTGTTCCTCGAGGCCCGCGGCCGCCGGGACGCCGTGGCCGTGGCCCTCTATCACGACCAGGGCCTCATCGCCTTCAAGCTCCTGGCCTTCGCCACCGGGGTCAACGCGACGCTCGGGCTGCCCTTCGTCCGCACCTCGCCGGACCACGGCACGGCCTTCGACATCGCCGGGAAGGGCGTCGCCGACGCCCGCAGCATGGAGGAGGCGGTCCGTCTGGCCGCGGCCTTCAGCGCGACCGGTTCTTGAGCGCGGCCCGGATCTCGCGGTCCGTGTCCCTTTTCTTGATGGCCTCGCGCTTCTCGTGCTCCCGCTTGCCCCGGACCAGGGCGATCTCCAGCTTGATGCGCCCCCGGTCGCCGATGAACACCCGGGTCGGGACGAGGGTCAGCCCCCGTTCCTGGGTCTTGCCGGCCAGGCGCCTGATCTCGCGGCGGTGGAGCAGGAGCTTGCGCTCGCGGAGGGGATCGTGGTTGAAGATATTGGCCGCTTCGTAGGGGCTGATGTGGCTCTTGACCAGGAAGACCTCGCCGTTGCGGACCTCGGCGTAGCTCTCCTTGAGGCTGATGCGGCCGGCCCGGACCGACTTGACCTCGCTGCCGACCAGGGCCAGTCCGGCCTCGAACGTCTCCAGGATGATGTAATCGTGGCCGACGGTCTTGTTGAGGGCCAGGTTCTTCATGACGCCTCGGTCCGGGGCGGCGCCGCCGCCGGGGCGATCTCGACCCAGGCGATGCGGCGCTTGGTCATCTTCTCGACGGTCAGGCGGTAGCCGCCGAACTCGAGCGAATCCTTCTCCCGCGGCAGGCGGCCGAACTCGTCGATGAAGAAGCCGGCCAGGGTCGTGTATTCGGGGGTCTCGGGGATGCCCAGCGGCACGAGGGCGTCGACGTCCTTGACCGGCGCGGCGCCGGCCACCAGGAAACGGCCGCCCTCCAGGCGCGTGAACCAGGCCTCGGCCTGCCCGTCGTGCTCGTCCTGGATCTCGCCGACGATCTCCTCGATGATGTCCTCGAGGGTCACCAGGCCGTCGACGCTGCCGAATTCGTCGACGACCAGGGCCATGTGGACGGCCTGCTCCTGCATCTGGAGCAGGACCTTCTCGAGCGAGGCCAGGTCCGGCACGAACATCGGCCGGCGCATCACGTCCTTGATAGAAAAATCTTTATTGTCAATTAGATAGCCGATGATGTCCTTGCTGTGAACGACGCCCTCGACGTTGTCCAGCCGGGTCCGGTAGACCGGATAGCGCGAGTAGCCCGTGGACCGGATCGCGGCCAGGATGGCCTCGCGGCCGGATTCGATCGCCAGGGCCTTGATCTCGGGCCGCGGCACCATGACCTCCTTGACCGGCCGCGAGCCCATGTCCAGGGCCCCCGAGACGATCCGCCGGCGGAGCGAGGACAGGTTCCTGGCCCCGGCCCGGAGGGCGATGCGGGTCTCCTCGTCGTTGAGCTGCGAGGCGGCGTAGGCGTCCCTGCGGCGCGAGGAAGGGACGAGAAGCCCGGTCACGAAGGACAGGGCCTTGACCAGCGGGTAGAGCAGGAACATCAGGGCCCGGACCGGATAGCTTAGGGCGATGGACGTCCGCACCGGGTTCTGGGCGGCAAAGGTCTTGGGGGCGGTTTCGGCGAAGACGAGCAGGATCAGGGTCGTGGCCAGCGTGGCCACCAGGACCGCCTTGCCCTGGTCGGGGATCAGGATGAAGCAGACGGACGTCGCGATGGCTGAGGCGGCCACGTTGACGAGGGTGTTGCCTATCAGGATGGTCGCCAGGAACTCGCCGGTCCGGGAGCGCATCGCGCGAACGACGCCGGCCCGCCTGGATCCGGCTTTCTCCCGGGACTGGAGCACGAACGGATTGGCCGCGATGAACGAGGTCTCGGCGGCGGAGAAGAACGCGTACAAGACCAGGCAAAGAGCGAACAGGAGGATCCCCGTGAGGACCATGGACCTTCGGTCAGGCGGAGACGCGGGTCTTGGCGGTTTTGAACGACCGGGTCAGCGTGTCCAGGAGCTTTTCCTCGATCTTGGCGCAGGGGGCGTCGGCGGCTTCCGAGATCTCGGAGACGATCAGCTCTTTGGCCCGCTCCAGCATTTTCTTCTCCCGGAAGGAGAGCGGCTTCTGGGTGCTCAGATAGAACAGGCTCTTGAGCACGGTGGCCATGTCCAGAAGCGTGCCCGACCGCATCAGGTTGAGGTGCTCCTTGTAGCGGCCCTTCCAGTCGGTCGTGACGTCCACGTCGCCGTCGCCGATGAACTGGAAGAGCTTGCGGACGCAGTCTTCCTCGATCGGGCGCCGGATGCCGAGCTCCAGGGCGGTCGAGCTGGGGACCGTGACCAGGGTGTTGTTGGAGATGATCCGCAGGTTGAAGACCGTGAACCTCTCCCCGTTATAGGCCTCCTCGCGGATGGCCTCGACGACGCCAAGGCCCTGATTGGGATAGATGACCTTATCGCCGATCTTCAGTGCTTTCATGTCCCTCCATTATACCCGATATCAGGGGGGGGTGTCAAAGCTCCAGGGGGACGCCGGCCTTGACAGGCCGGGGGGGTTCGGGTAACATACCCCTTTATTAAAGTTGGACAACCATGAAGAGAACGTTTCAGCCGAACAACCGAAGACGCAAGAAAACACACGGTTTCCGGGTCCGCATGAAGACCAAGGGCGGGCAGGAAGTCATCAAGAGCCGCAGGCGTAAGGGTCGCAAGCGCGTTTCTCTCGGATGAACGAGCGCCTGACGCCTGTCGAGAGAATCCGTAAGAAAAACGATTTCGCGAGCCTCTACAGGGACGGCAGCCGCTTCCGGGGACGATATTTCACCCTGGTTTTCCGGGGCAACGGCCTGGACCATTCGCGCCTGGCGGTGGTCGCCAGCCGGAAGGTCGGCTCCGCGATCGTCCGGAACAGGGTCAAACGGAGGTTCCGCGAGCTGTTCCGGCGGAACAAGGCGCTCCTGGGGGCGCCGCTTGACCTGATCGTCGTGACCCGGCCGGAGGCCGGGGAGGCCGCTTGGCCCGACCTTCGGGACTCGTATTGCTCGTCGCTGACAACGATTATGCGTAAACGGATAGCATCGTGAAGGCCGTCGCGCTGGCCTTGATCCGGCTCTACCAGGCCACCCTCTCCCCCCTCCTGGGGAACCACTGCCGCTACCACCCCACCTGCTCCGCCTACGCCCATGAGGCCATCGCCAAGTATGGCGTCTTCCGGGGCCTCTGGCTGGGGGGCCGGCGGCTCTTGCGCTGCCATCCGTTCCACGCGGGCGGGATCGACCCCGTACCCTGAGAGAGAGTTCCATGGAAAAACGACTCATCGTGGCCATCGTCCTGTCCTTCCTGGTCCTGATGGGCTATCAGTATTTCTTCGTCAAGCCGGAGAAAGCCCGCCTGAACCCCCCGGTCACCACGGCCGCGCCGTCGACAACCGCCGCCGTGCCGGGCACCGCGGCGGGGGCCCCCGAAGCGCCCAAGCCGGCCCCGGTCGAGGCCAAGACCGCTCCCGCGGCGGCCCTCCCGGCCCAGGACCTGGCGCCCGTGACCGGCCAGGCCGAGACGGACGTCGTCGTCGATACGCCGCTTTACCGGGCCGTCTGGTCGAACAAGGGCGGCGTCCTCAAGAGCTGGATCCTCAAGAAGCACAAGAACAGCCAGAAGCAGGACCTGGAGCTGGTCCCGGCCCTGGCCGCCGAGATCGGGCGCTACCCCTTCTCCCTGGGGCTCGATGACGCCACCCTGGCCGGGCGTCTCAACGGGGCCCTTTTCGAGCCCTCTACGCCGGGGCTGGATCTGGCCGAGGGGGCCAAGGGCGAGATCCGGTTCGTCTATTCGGACGGCTCCCTCAAGGCCGAAAAGGCCTTCGGCTTCACCGGCGGCAGCTACGCCCTGACCACCGAGATCAGGGTCTGGAAGGACGGCCAGCCGGCCACGGCTTCGGTCCTTTGGGGCCCCGGCATCGGCAATATGACGCTCGACGAGGCCAAGTTGAGCTACAGCGCCCTGCGCGGCTCGGCCGTCTACACCGGCGGCAAGGTCGTGCGCATGAACGAGCGCAAGTTCAAGGCCGGCCAGAACGCCTACAACTTCGTCGACTGGGCCGCCTACGAAGAGAACTATTTCATGGCCCTGTTCCTCCTGCCGCCCCAGCGCGGGCAGGCCGTGTTCCAGAAGGAATCGGGCGACATCCCCGGCGGTCCGGTGCCGGCGTACTTCATCTACGTCACCGAGCCGACCCAGGCCTTCCTGGGGCCCAAGGACTCCCTGGCCCTCAAGGCCTTCGGCCACGACGCGGACAAGGCCATCGACTACGGCATGTTCGGCTTCATCGCCAAGATCCTGCTGGTGGCCACGCGGTACTTCCACGCCCTCATCCCGAACTGGGGCGTAGCCATCATCCTGCTGACCATCGCCCTGAAACTCCTCTTCTTCCCGCTGACCTACAGCTCGACGAAGTCGATGACCAAGATGGCCGAGATCCAGCCCAAGGTCAAGGCCCTCCAGGCCAAGTACAAGAAGTCCAAGACCGACATCACCCAGCGCCAGGCGATGAACGAAGAGATGATGAAGCTCTACAAGGAGCACGGCATCAACCCGGCCGGCGGCTGCCTGCCGCTGCTCATCCAGCTGCCCGTGTTCTGGGGCGTTTTCCGCATGCTCGTCGTGGCCGTCGAGTTCCGCCACGCGCCGTTCGCGCTCTGGCTCACCGACCTGTCGGTCAAGGACCCCTACTACGTCACGCCGATCCTGATGGGCATCACCCAGTTCATCTCGACGAAGATGACGCCCTCCACGGCGCCGCCGTCGCAGGCCAAGATGATGCTCATCATGCCGTTCGTAATGACCATATTTTTCATCAACTTCCAGAGCGGCTTGGTCCTCTACTGGCTGACCACGAACGTCCTCCAGATCATCCAGCAGGCCATCATGAACGACATGATGAAGAAGGCCAAAGCCAAGCCCGCCAAAGCGAGAGCCTAATGGACAACGAGACCAAGATCGAGACCGGCCAGCCCGCCGCCCCGGCCGCAAACGGCGCCGCGAACGGCGCCGCGAACGGACGACCGGCGGACGAGCGGCCGGAATACAAGGGGCCGAACCTCGAGGACGCCATCAGCCTGGCCGAGCACCGGCTCAAGCTGCCGCGCGAGAAGTTCAACTACGAGATCGTCACCGAGAAGACGCGGCTCTTCGGCAGCAAGGAGATCGTCATCCGGGCCTGGCCCAAGGACGAAGACGCCGATAACGTCGTCGAGCGGTTCCTGGCCCGGCTCATGACCGTCTTCCCGCTCGAGCTGACCTACCAGGTCCGCAAGCGGGCCGACATCCTCTTCGTCGTCTTCGACGGCCCGGACAAGACCGTCCTGCTGCGCAACGACGGCTCGCTGCTCCTGGCCATCCAGCACGTCCTCAACAAGATCTCGCCGCTCAAGGTCCAGGTCGACTGCGAGTTCTACCGCAAGCGCAAAGAGAAGAAGCTCAAGGACTATGCCCAGCGGGTCGCCCGCCAGGTGGCGGACTCGGGACGCGAAGAGGTCCTCGACCTGATGAACCCGTACGAGCGGCGCATCGTCCACATCGTCGCCAACGAGACGGCCGGCGTCACCAGCGAGAGCCTCGGCGACGGGTTCCTGAAAAAGGTCAGGATCTTCAAGGCCCCGCGCTGACCTCGGCGTACTCCCTTTCTTTCTTGGCGGCCGCCCGGGGGACCTCGGGGATCATCTCCGTTCGCTGCGGTGCTCCTTCACGCCGTCACGGTCCGGAGCCGACGTGTCCGTCTCCGTCCCGATGCCGGCTAGATCACCGCTTTATGCTCACTCCGACGATTCCCCTCAGTCCCCTTTCCGGCGGCCGCAAATATTCCCCGCTGCTGATGGCAGGTCTAGTATGCAGGCACTCGGGCAACGGGCGGCGCTTGTCATCGGCCGGCATGTCCCCTAGAATGGGGAACCGGACCAGCATGCTCGAGGACACCATCATCGCCATCGCCACACCGCCCGGTTCCGGCGGTTTGGGCATCGTCCGTATCAGCGGCCGGCGGGCCCTGGCCGTGGCCCGGCGGGCCTTCGAACCCAAGGGGGGCCAGGGCCGGGCCATCCCGGAGCGGAGGCCGATCTTCGGAACCATCCCCGATCCCGACGGTAAAGGCGGCCTCGACGAGGCTTTCCTGACCTATTTCAAAGCGCCCCGGTCGTATACCCGGGAAGATGTGGTCGAGCTCTCGGTCCACGGCAGTCCGGCCGTTCTCGAGGCGGTGCTGAAGATGGGCGCCAAAGCCGGGGCCCGGCCGGCCCGGCCGGGGGAATTCACCCTGCGGGCCTATCTCAACGGCCGTCTGGACGTCCTCCAGGCCCAGGCCGTCGACGATCTCGTCCGGTCGGTCTCCCTGGCCCAGGCCCGGATCTCGTCCCGCCAGCTCGGCGGCAGCTTGTCCCGGCGCGTCTTCCGGCTCAAGGACCGCCTGGTCGGTCTGCTCTCGAGGGTCGAGGCCGGCCTCGAATTCCCCGACGAGGGCGTCCGGACGGGGGCCGCGGCCCTGCGCAAGACGCTCCAGGCCCTGATCGAAGACGTCGGCCGGCTCGTCGCCAGCTACGAGACCGGGCGGGCCCTGGCGGAGGGCGTCTCCTTGGCCATTGTCGGCCGGACCAACGTCGGAAAATCCACCCTGTTCAACGCCCTTCTCGAGGAAGACCGGGCCATCGTCACGCCTTTCCCCGGCACCACCCGGGACTTTCTGCGGGAGCGCCTGGTCATCGACGGCCTGGCCTTCCAGTTGGTCGATATGGCCGGCCTGGGCCGCCCCGCCCATCCGGTCGAGAGAACGGGCATGGCCAAGGGGCGCAGGATCGCGGGGCAGGCCGACGGACTGATCATTGTGTTCGACGCCTCCCGCCGGGAAGGGCCGGAGGACCTCCGCCTGATCCGGGATTACCGGGGAAAACGGTCCGTCATCGTCCTGAACAAATCCGACCTGCCCCGTAAGATCTCCCTGCCCAGGGTTCGGGAGCAAGCCGGGCCGAGCCCGATCATCGAGGCCTCGGCCTTGAAAGGCCGGAATATCGGCCGCCTGCGCTCGAGACTGCGGTCCTTCTTTGCCCCGGGGCTGGACAAGGAGGAGGAGATCGTCCTTCACGTCCGGCAGAGGGACCGGCTCCGGGATATCCACGAAGCTCTGGGGCGGGCCCTTGTCCTCCTGGCGGGCGGGGGCGCCGAAGAGGTCGCGGCCGAGGAGCTCCGGGCCGCCCTCGACCACGTCGGGGAGCTGGTCGGGGAGGTCCGGACCGAGGACGTCCTGGACGAGATCTTCGGCCGCTTCTGCGTCGGGAAATAGGGGGCGGGCATGGCGCGGGCAAGCGATTTCGACGTCGTCGTCGTCGGGGCCGGGCATGCCGGCTGCGAGGCGGCCGCGGCGGTCGCCGCCATGGGGCTGCGGGCCTGCCTGGTGACCATCCATCTCGATACGATCGCCCAGATGTCCTGTAATCCGGCCATAGGCGGATTGGCCAAAGGCCACCTGGTCCGGGAGATCGACGCCCTGGGCGGGCTGATGGGCCTTCTCGCCGACGAAACAGGCATCCAGTTCCGGCTGCTCAATGGCAGCCGCGGCGGGGCCGTCCAGGCCCCCCGGGCCCAATGCGACAAAGCCGCCTATCGACAGGCCATGAAGCGGCGCTTGGAGCGGCAGCCCGGGCTGACGCTCTTCCAGGGCATCGTCTCCGAGATCGTCGTCTCCAGCGACGCGGTCCGGGGTGTCCGGACCCTGGACGGCGCTTTCCTGGGTGGGAAGGCCGTCATCCTGACCCCTGGGACGTTCCTCGACGGCCTGATCCATATCGGTCTGGAGAGCTACCCGGCCGGCCGGGCCAACGAGCCGCCGTCGATCGAACTGGCCGGGCAGTTGAAACGGCTCGGCCTGAGGACGATCCGCCTGAAGACGGGCACTCCCATGCGCTTGGACCGGGAGACCATCGACTGGAGCCGCTTCGACCCCCAGGCCGGCGACGCCGAGCCGGTCCCCTTCTCCTATCGGACCCGCATCCGGCTGGAGAACAAAGTCGTCTGTCATCTGGGCTATACGAACGCCTCGACTCACGCCGTGATCCGTCGGAATCTCGACAAGTCCCCCCTGTACAGCGGCAAGATCAAGGGCATCGGCCCCCGGTACTGCCCGTCCATCGAGGACAAGGTGGTCAAGTTCCCCCAGCGGGCCCGCCACCAGTTCTTTCTGGAGCCGGAGGGGCTGGAGACGACCGAGACTTACGTCAACGGGCTGTCCTCCAGCCTGCCTTATGATGTGCAGAGGGAGATCCTGTCGACCATTCCGGGTTTGGATAAGGCCAGGATCCTGCGGCCCGCCTATGGCATCGAATACGACGCCGTCTCCCCCGTCGAGATCCTGCCGACGCTCCAAACGCGGCGGATCGGGGGCCTTTACCTGGCCGGTCAGATCAACGGCACTTCGGGCTACGAGGAGGCGGCCGCCCAGGGCTTAATGGCCGGCATCAACGCGGCCCTGGCCATCAAGAAGAAAGTGCCGTTCGCCCTGCGGCGCGACGAGGCTTATATCGGCGTCCTGATCGACGACCTCGTTTCGACCGGCATCGACGAGCCTTACCGGCTCTTCACCGCCAGGGCCGAGCACCGCCTGCTGTTGCGCATCGACAACGCCGACCGCCGCCTGATGGGCTACGGCCGCGAGCTGGGACTCGTCCCCGGCGAAGTCTGGCGTGAATTCCAGGAGAAGAACGGGCGGATCGAGACGGCCATGGTCTATTTGAAAAAGAACCGGATCAAGATCGATCCCGGCGATCGTCCGACCCTGTTCGAATATTTGAAAAAGCCGGAAATAGCCCTCGGGGATGTGATAAAATATGAGCCGCTCCCGGTCGAGCTGAACCGGGAGGAGGCGCGATTCGTCGAATCGGAAGTCAAGTATGAGGGCTACATCAAGAAGCAGGAGAAGGAGATCGCCAAGGCCGGCAGGATCGACGCCATGAAGATCCCGAACGGAATGGACTTTCGGAAGGTCTCGGGGCTGACCCGTGAAGCCGTCGAAAAGCTCGAAGCCAAACGGCCGGACACGTTGGGCGCGGCCCGGAAGATCCCCGGCTTGACCCCGGCCGCTATCCAGAATATCGGCCTCCATCTGGAGATCCAGAGGAAAAGGGGCGCTCAAGGGCCTCCCGTTCCACGTGGAACGGGCCCTGACGACGAGTCATGAACAAGATCATCGCCGTAGCCAATCAAAAGGGCGGGGTCGGCAAGACCACGACCTCCATCAACCTGTCCGCCTGCCTGGCGCTCAAGAGCCGCCGGACGCTTCTGATCGACCTCGATCCGCAAGGCATGTCCACCCTCGGCCTGGCCAAGCCCAAGGAAGCCGGCAAGGGGATCTACCAGGCCATGATGAACGGCCGGGACCTCATGGATTGCATCCTGGGGACCGAGCTCGAGAACTTCTACCTCTGTCCCTGTTCGCCTGAGCTGGCCGGGGTGGAAGCCGAGCTTTACCCGGCCGACCAGAGGGAAAAGCGCCTTATCACGGCCCTGGAAAAGGCCCGGCGCTTTTTCAACTACATCATCATTGATTGCCCGCCGTCGCTCAGCTTCCTGACCCTCAACGCCCTGTCGGCGGCCGACTCTCTGATCATCCCGGTCCAGACGGAATTCTTCTGCATGGAAGGAATTCCGGACCTTTTCCAGACCCTGGAGACCGTGCGGACCTACTTCAATCCCAAACTGGCCATCGAAGGCATCCTGCTGACCATGTACGACGAGCGGACCAACCTGTCCAAGCAGGTGGCCGAAGAGATCCGCAAATCCCTCAAGCACATCATGTTCGAAGCCGTCATCCCGCGCAGCATCCGCCTGGCCGAAGCCCCGAGCTTCGGGCAGCCGATCGTCCTCTACGACATCAAGTCCAAGGGGGCCGAAGCCTATATCAACCTGGCCGAGGAGATCATCCGCCGATGAGCAAGAAAGCCCTGGGAAAAGGTCTGGGAGCGTTCATCCCGGACGAATTCGGCATCCTCAAGGACGAGCGTTTCGCCGAGCTCGAGGTCGAGGACGTCCGCCCGAACCCGTTTCAACCGCGGACCAAGTTCGACGACCAAACGATCGACGAGCTAGCCCAGTCGATCAAGGAGTCGGGCATCGTGCAGCCGATCATCGTCGTTCCCGAGGAAGATCACTACATGATCATCGTCGGGGAGCGGCGGTGGCGGGCCGCCCAAAAAGCCGGCCTGCACAAGGTGCCGGTGCTCATCCGCAATATCCCCAAGGACAAACAGCTCGAGGTCTCCCTCATCGAGAACATCCACCGCGAGGAGTTGAACGCCCTGGAGATCGCCCAGGCTTATCAGCGGCTGATCGACGATCACGGCTACGCCCAGCACGAGCTGGCCGACAAGGTCGGCAAGGACCGCAGCTCGGTCACGAACTACCTCCGCCTGCTCAAGCTGCCCCAGGAGATCCAGGACCGGCTGACCGAAGGGGACATCTCCATGGGCCACGCCAGGGCCCTATTGGCCCTCGAGGACACCGCGACGCAGCTGTTCTGCTGCAAGCAGATCACCGAACGGGGCCTGTCGGTGCGCAACGCCGAGTCCCTGGTCAACCGGCTCAAGAAGCGGGCGCCCCGGACCCAGCGCAGCCTGTCCGATCCCGACCTCCACGCCCTGCAGGAGGAGATGCTCAAGCTGTTGGGCACCAAGGTCCTGGTCACGGGCAGTCGCAACAAGGGCGTCCTGAAGATCTTTTATTTCTCGCTCGACGACCTCAATCGGATCTATGATAGGATCAAAGGAGCAAACGCATGAAAGACAAGCCTCGCGAGCTCAACGAGACCAAATTGGCCGGCCTGATCGACATGGATTCGGAGTTCAAGGGCGACCTGACCTTCAAGGGCTCCTTCCGGATCGAGGGTACCTTCAAGGGCACCATCAATTCGGACTCCCTCCTCGTCGTCGGGGAGCGGGGCAAGGTCGAGGCCGACGTCAAGGTCGGGCAGCTGGTCATCAACGGCGAGATCCGCGGCACGCTGCAGGCGACCGAGCGCATCGAGATCCACGACAAGGGCCGGGTCTTCGGCACGCTTCTGGCGCCGACGCTCGTCGTCGAAGAGGGCGCCTACCTCGAGGCGACCTGCCAGACCAAGGGCGAGCCCCGGCGCGGCGCCGCCGCCTCGTCCGAGCCCGCCGCGGTCTGACGCGGCCCCTTCTCCTTCGCGCTCGTCGGTGACATCTCTGTCCTCTTCGTTTTTTTCGGCATCCCTCTCGTGGCGGCGATGGGGATACCCTGAGCTATGCCCAAAAGAGGGATGCCGGGAACTAGATCTGGGCCGAAAATTTCCGCGCCTCCGGCCTTGATGGGGACCGTCGGCCGGGATATAATCGGGGCGATATTCCATTCCGGGAAGAGAGCTTTATGACCAAGTATATCTTCATCACGGGCGGGGTCATATCCGGTCTGGGCAAGGGCATCGCCGCCGCCTCGATCGGGCGCCTGCTCGAAAGCCACGGCTACAAGATCACCATCCTCAAGCTCGATCCGTATCTCAACGTCGACCCCGGGACCATGAGCCCGTTCCAGCACGGCGAAGTCTATGTCACCGACGACGGCGCGGAGACCGACCTCGATCTCGGCCATTACGAGCGTTTCACGTCGACCAAGACGACGCGGGCCCACAACTGGACGGCCGGGAAGATCTACGAATCCATCATCAAGAAGGAACGCAAGGGCGAGTATCTCGGCAAGACGGTCCAGGTCATCCCCCACGTCACCGACATGATCAAGTCCGCGGTCGAGTCCGTATCCGACGGTAACGATATTGTTATCTGCGAGATAGGCGGCACGGTCGGCGACATCGAAAGCCTGCCCTTCCTCGAAGCGACGCGGCAGATGCGGCTGGCCCTCGGCCCCGGACGGACCCTGTTCATCCACCTGACGCTCGTCCCGTTCGTCGGCGTCTCGGGCGAGCTGAAGACCAAGCCGACGCAACATAGCGTCAAGGAGCTGCGGGCCATCGGCATCCAGCCCGACATCCTGCTCTGCCGCACCGGCCGCGATCTCTCGGCCGACCTCAAGTCCAAGATCTCCCTCTTCACCAACGTCCCGGTCGAAGCCGTCATCACCGCCCGGGACGTCGAGACGATCTACGAGATCCCGCTGCTCTACGGCGACCAGGGCCTGGACGCGACCATCCTCAAGATGCTCCACCTGCCGCGCCGGAAGAAAAACCTGGCCGCCTGGGAGGCCATGGTCGAACGGCTCGAGCACCCCAAGGACGTCGTCGAGATCGCCCTGGTCGGCAAATACGCCGGCCTGCACGATTCCTACATGAGCCTCAATCAGGCCCTCATCCACGGCGGTCTGGCCCACAAGCTCTGCGTCAAGATCGACTGGATCGAGGCCGAGGCGCTGGAGAAAGAGGACCCGGCCAAGGTCCTGGCCGGGAAGGACGGCGTCCTCGTCCCCGGCGGCTTCGGCAAGCGCGGCATCGAGGGCAAGATCCGGGCCGTCACCTACGCCCGCGAGAACGGCGTGCCGTTCTTCGGCATCTGCCTCGGCATGCAGTGCGCCTCGGTCGAGTACGCCCGCTCCCTGGCCGGGCTGAAGAAGGCCAACAGCACCGAGTTCGTGCCCGACGCGCCGCACAAGGTCATCGTCCGCTGGCGCGAGCTGGCCCTGGACGCCGACATCGGCGGCACCATGCGGCTGGGCCAGTTCCGCTGCGACCTGAAAAAGGACTCTCTGGCCCACAAGGCCTACCGGTCGCTGCACATTTCGGAGCGGCACCGCCACCGCTACGAGTTCAATCCGGCCTATCAGGACGCCCTGGCCGACGCCGGCATGGTCTTCTCGGGCATCAACCCGGACTACGGCCTGGTCGAGATCGTCGAGGTCCCCGGCCACCCCTGGTTCCTGGGCTGCCAGTTCCATCCCGAATTCAAGTCCAAGCCGCTGGCCCCGCATCCGCTCTTCAAGGCCTTCATCGGGGCCGGTTACGATCGCCGGCGGCGGGAAGGCCGGGCCAAGGGGACGGGGCCGGGCCGGCCGGCCGCATAGCAGGAGCCGGATCATCGACGTGAACATAGAGTAAAGCTCGCGACCGAGGAGGGGGCGTGGACATCAATCCGAAGATCTTCAGGGAATACGACATCCGCGGCATCGCCGGCCAGGACCTGGACGAGCCGGCCGTCGAGATCCTCGGCCGGGCCATCGGCACGTTCTTCCTGGGCCGCGGCCAGGCCGACGCCGCCGTCGGGCGGGACGTCCGCTTGAGCTCGCCGGCCTTCGCCGCGGCCCTCATCCGCGGCCTGACGTCCACCGGCTGCGACGTGGCCGACCTCGGCGTCGTGCCCACGCCGCTGCTCTACTTTTCGGTGTTCCACGACCACATGCCGGCCGGGGTCATGGTCACCGGGTCCCACAATCCGCCGGAGCACAACGGCTTCAAGATGATGTCCGGCCTGGAGACGCTCTACGGCAAGACCATCCAGGCCCTCTACGAGATCGTCCGCAAGGGCGTCTTTCCCCGCGGCCAGGGCCGGGTCCGGCCGCTCGACATCGTCTCCGAATACCAGGACTACGTCGCCGGCAACGTCCGCTTCGCCCGGCCGGTCAAGGTCGTCGTCGACGCCGGCAACGGCGCGGGCGGCGTCGTGGCCGTGCCGCTCCTGCGCCGGCTGGGCGCCGAGGTCGTCGACATCTTCTGCGAGCCGGACGGCCGCTTCCCCAACCATCATCCCGATCCGACCCTGCCCGAAGCCATGGACAAGCTGGTGGCCAAGGTCCGCGAGACCGGGGCCGAGGCCGGCATCGCCTACGACGGCGACGCCGACCGGATCGGCGTCGTCGACGACACGGGCCGGGTCCTGTGGGGCGACCAATTGCTGATCATCTTCGCCCGGGACATCCTGCCCTCGCGGCCCGGCGCGGCCGTCATCTCGGAGGTCAAGGCCTCCAAGGTCCTGTACGAGGAGATCGAGCGGCTCGGCGGCCGGCCCATCATGTGGCGGACCGGGCATTCGCTGATCAAGCAGAAGATCAAGGAAGAGAACGCGCCCCTGGCCGGGGAGATGAGCGGCCACATGTTCTTCAACGACCGCTGGTTCGGCTTCGACGACGCCATCTACGCTTCGGCCCGCCTGATCGAGATCCTGTCCCGCTCGAAGGACAAGCTCTCGGCCATGATGGCCGGCCTGCCGAAGACCTTCGCCACGCCGGAGATCCGCATCTACGCCTCCGACGAGGTCAAGTTCAAGATCGTCGACGAGGTCCGCCGCGTCCTGGCCGCCCGCTACCCGGTCATCGACATCGACGGCGTCCGGGCCATCTTCCCGAAGGGCTGGGGCCTGGTCCGGGCCTCGAACACCCAGGCCGTCATCGTCCTGCGCTTCGAGGCCGACACCGAGGCCGACCTGGCCGCCATCCAGGCCGAGGTCCGCGGCGTCCTCCAGCAGGTCATCAACAATCTCGGAGCGTCATGAAGGGTCGGGACATCCGGGTCGTCATCCTGGCCGGCGGCCGAGGCACCCGCTTCTGGCCGCTCGGGCGCGAGGCCCGGCCCAAGCAGTTCCTGAAGATCGCCGGCTCGGAGCCCCTGCTCACGGAGACGGTCCGGCGGGTCCGGCCGCTCGTCCCGCCGCGCCGGCTGACCCTCGTGGCCGACGCCGTCCAGACGCGGCAGGCCCGCAAGCTGCTGCCCAAGCTGCCGCCGGCCTGCTTCCTGGTCGAGCCGGAGGCCCGCAACACCGCGCCGGCCCTGATGCTGGCCACGGCCCGGATCTGGCTCGAGGACCCCGAGGCCGTCGTGGCCGTCCTGCCCGCCGACCACCTCGTCCGCGACCGGGACCGCTTCCTGCGCCGGCTCGTCGACGCCGCCGAAGCCGCGGCCCGCGGCGAGACGCTGGTCACGTTCGGCGTCCTGCCCGACTATCCGGCCACCGGATTCGGCTACATCCGCCACGACCGCGCGGCCGGCCGCCGGGTCGGCCGGACCTCCTTCTTCCCGGTCCTGGATTTCAAAGAGAAACCGGGCCGGGCCCTGGCCGAAGACTATCTCGCTTCGGGCGACTATGCCTGGAACTGCGGCATGTTCCTGTGGCGGGCCGGCGTTTTCGCCGACAAGCTCGAGCGCTTCGCCCCCGAGCTCGTCCCCGCCTGGCGGGCCTTGGTCGCCGCGTTGCGGGCGGGGAGCGCCGCCAAGCTCAAGGCCGCCTTTCGGCTGGCCCCGGCCTTGTCCATCGACTGCGCCCTCATGGAAAAGGCCGGCGGGGTGGTCGTCGCCGACGGCGATTTCGGCTGGTCGGACGTCGGGGCCTGGTCGACGCTGGCCGGGATCTGGCCCCGTGACGCGTCCGGCCACGCCGTCCGCGGCGAGGCCGTCTCCGTCGATTCGAAGGACTGCCTGGTCTGGAATCCCGGCCGGCTGACCGCGCTGGTTGGGGTCCGCGACCTGGTGATCGTCGATACCGGCGACGCCCTGCTCGTTAGCGCCGCCGCCAGCGACCAGCGGGTCAAGGACGTCGTCGAGAGGCTGAAAAAGAAGAAAGCGCACCGTCGCTACGTCTAAACGTCGGATCGTCAATTTCCAGGAGGTGTCGGCAATGAACAAGCGCATCGTCGTCCTGGCCGCGGCCCTGTTCCTGCTCGCGGCCTTCGCCGCCGCCGCCGACGTGACCCTGAACGTCCAGGAGCACGTCCTCGGCAACGGCATGAAGATCCTCATGATCCCCAAGCCCGGCGTGCCCCGGGTCGTCTGCCACATCTATTTCAAGGTCGGCTCGATCAACGAGCGGCCGGGCATCACCGGCAGCGCCCACGTCCACGAGCACCTGATGTTCAAGGGCACCGAGGTCATGGGCGTCACCGATTACGCCGCCGAGTCCAAGATCGACGCCCGCATCGACGAGCTCATGGGCCTCGTCTACCGCGAGAAGTTCTGGAAGACCGACGGCGACCCGGCCAAGATCGCGGCCTGGCAGAAGGAGGTCGACGACCTGGTCAAGGCCCAGAAGGCCTACATCATCAAGGACGACCTCTGGACGCAGTACATGAAGAACGGCGGCACGGGGCTGAACGCCTCGACCAGCCAGGAGACGACCGGCTACTACGTCACCCTGCCCTCGAACAAGATCGAGCTCCAGATGCTGATGGAGTCCGACCGGCTGATGAACGCCCGCTTCCGCGAGTTCTACTCCGAGAAGGACGTCATCATGGAGGAGCGGCGCCTGAGCGAGAACCAGCCCGGCTACTTCTTCGGCGAGCAGGTCGACGCCGCGTTCTACACGGCCTCGCCCTACCACTGGGACGTCATCGGCTGGATGGACGACCTCAAGAAGATGACCAAGGAAGACCTGGTCGCCTTCCACAACACCTATTATGTTCCCAACAACGCCGTGGCCATCTACGTCGGCGACTTCGACCCGCAGGCCGTCGCGGCCATGGCCGAGAAGTATTTCGGCCGCCTCCCCAAGGGCCCGGACCTCGAGCCCATCCGCACGGGCGAGCCGCCCCAGTACAGCGAAAAGCGGTTCTACGGCGAGGGCCCGGCCCCGACCAGCCTGCAGATGATGTTCCACACGCCGCCCGACGGCGATCCGGACGGGCCGGCCCTGTCCATCCTGGCCAGCACGCTCGGCTCCGGCGGCGGCGGCTTCCGCGGCGGCATGGGCGGCGGGGGCGGCACGGGCCGCCTCTATAAGACCCTGGTCCGCGACAAGCAGATGGCCGTCAGCGCCTCGGCCTCGAGCCGGCCCCAGTGGTATGTCGGGGCCTTTCAGTTCCGGGCCACGCCGCGCCTCGACAAGGGCGTCAAGCCCGAGGACCTGGAGAAGGAGATCTGGGCCGAGATCGACAAGGTCAAGAAGGACGGCCTGACCGAGGACGAGATCCAGAAGGCCAAGAACCAGGGCGAGGCCATGTTCGTCCGCAGCCTCGGCAGCACGGCCGGGTTGGCCTCCCGCGTCGGCCGGGCCGAGCTCATGCGCGGCTGGCGGTCCATCCTGACCGACCTCGACGCCCTCAAGAAGGTCGGCAACGACGACATCAAGCGCGTCGCCGCCAAGTACTTCGTCAAAGACAACAGCCTGACGGCGATCTACACCCGGAAGTCGGGCCGGTAAGGAGGACGCCATGAACAGAAAGATCTTCGCCATCCTGGCCCTCACCCTCGTCTGCGCCGGACTGGGCCTGGCCCAGGCCAAGCACCCGTCCGAGCTCGCTTACCCGGCCCTCAAGTACGAGCCGCCGAGCCCGGCCGCCTACCGGGTCGTCTACGCCGGCGGCCTGCGGGCCTACGTCCAGGAGGACAAAAGCCTGCCGCTCTTCAACATCATGGCCATCGTCAACGGCGGCGGCCTCTACGTGCCCAAGGACAAGACCGGCCTCGGCGCCGTCCTCGGCGACCAGCTCATCAAGGGCGGCACGATGGCCAAGGAAGGGCCGGCCATCGAGGAGCGCATCGACTTCCTCGGCGGCTCCCTCAATTTCATCGTCGGGGAGAGGACCTCGACCCTGAGCCTGTCCGTCCTCGCCAAGGACATGGACGAGGGCCTGGCCACGTTCTTCGACGTCCTGCGGAACCCGGCGTTCCGCGAGGAGCCGCTCAAGCTGGCCAAGGCCCGCTTCGTCGAGCAGCTGCGCCAGGCCAACGACCAGCCGAGCGCCGTCCTCAATCGCGAGTACGAGAAGCTCCTCTACGGCGACAACGCCGTGACCTGGCAGCCGACCAAGGCCACCTACGAGAGCGTGACGGCGGCCGACCTCAAGGCCTTCCACGCCAGGTACTTCACGCCCAAGAACGTCATCTTGGCCGTTTCCGGCGACTTCTCCAAGGCCGCCCTCAAGGCCAAGATCGAAAAGCTGGCCGCCGGCTGGAAGGGCGGCGCGCCGGCCATCCCGGCCCTGCCCAAGTCGTTCCCCAGCCCCGAGCCGGGCGTCTATTTCATCCAGAAGGCCATCAACCAGGGCTACATCAGCCTCGGCCACCTGGGCCTCGAGGACACCGATCCCGATTATTATGCCGTCCAGGTCATGAACTTCATCCTCGGCGGCGGCAGCTTCACTTCGCGGATCACGACCAAGGTCCGCTCGGACGAAGGTCTGTCCTACAACCAGGGCAGCCGCTTCACCTATCGCTGGGGCCTGCCGGGCACGTTCGCCGGCTACGTCCAGACGAAGTCCTCGACCGTCGGCTACGCCATCTCCCTCATCCTGGCCGAGTTCGACCGCATCCGCAGCCAGCCGGTCTCGGACGCCGAGATGGAGACGGCCCTCAATTATTACCTCGAGAGCTTCGCCGACAACTTCCAGTCCGCCCAGGCGACCATGATGAACTTCGCCAACCTGGAGATGGTCGGCAAGCCGATGGACTTCTACAAGACCTACCGGTCCAGGATCCAGGCCGTGACCAAGGCCCGGGTCCAGGAGGTCGCGAACAAGTACATCCACCCGGACAAGATGGCCCTCATGATCGTCGGCGATTGGGAGCCCTGCAACAAGGGCGGCGACAAGTGGCCCGGCCCGCTCGACAAGCTGGGCAAGATCCACCGCGTCAGCCTGACGGATCCGATGACCGGACAGGAGATCAAGTAACCGGATCGCCGAAGAAGGGGGAGGGGATCATGGGGACGTTTCTATTCTTCCCAGCCTTAGGGGCGGGAAATTAGAAACGTCCCCATCTTTCACGGGGCCGGGGCCGGCCCCGCCCTCGCCCGACTAAACTCCCTTTAACCATGATGGATACCGCCGCCACCGTTCGCCAGCTCGAGGAACGCTTCCGGGCCCAGGGGCTCCTCCGCCCCCTTCGGGTCCGGAGGCACGAGCCCGGCCAGGTCCTGGATTACGACGTCCGGGGCCTCTGGCCGGCCCGGGAGGGCCGGGTCCGCCTCGAGGTCGAGCGCCATGTCGGCGGCGGCTTCGCCGGCCAGGTCTACCGGGTCCGGGTCCTCGATATCGTCGCGCCGGGCGGGCCCATCGAAGGCCTGTCGGCCGGCGGGACGTACGCGCTCAAGGTCCTCGTCCCGGTCTCGGGTTTCGGGCGCTTCATCCGCAACGCCTTCTACGGGATCGGCTTCCAGGCCCCGTTCGCCCTTCAGGCCAATCCGGACGCCGCCCGGGCCGGGGCCCTGTGGCAGAAGCTCATTCGCCGCGGCGCCGCGGCCCGCTTCGGCACGGAGAGGGCCGTCGTCGACGTCCTGGCCACTCTGGTGGACCCGGAGCTCGCCAGCTGCGGCGAGATCAGCGAGTGGGTGGACGGCCGGCTGTGGCGCTACGAGGTGGACGACAACCTCTTCGCCCGGCTGGGCTGGAAACCCGGGCGTCCCGACGACGGCCTCGGCTCGCGGGAGTACCGGGCCAAGCGGACCTTCATGCGGGACCTCGTCTCGCTCCTGCACGACATGGGGGCGCCGGAGCTGGCCCGCCAGTACGAGTGGTGGACGCTGAAGAGCCAGCCGAACGCCCTCAAGCGCACCGAGGCCGACGCCGATCCGGAGCGCGGCCTGGTGGCCGTCGATTTCCGGGCCGGCATGGCCCTGCTGCCCTTCCTGCCGCAGAGCCCGGCCGACTTCCGCCTGATCGGCCAGGGCCTCCGGCGAGGGAGCCTGGTCCAGTTCGACCGGGGCGACGTCGCCGCTCTCGAACGCTACGTCGCCGAGCGTCCCGAGGCCTTCGCCGGCATGGCTGGCGCGCTCGACGAGCTCAAGACGGCCGACGCGGCTTACCGGGATTCCCAGATCGACATCGCCCACCATCACCTCAAGCTCCTCGTCCGGCCGCGGCTCTGGACGGCCATCCACAAGGCCTGGGCCCGGGGCTGGGGCATCCGGCGCCTGGCCGACGACCAGGCGGCCGCGAAGCTGGCGGCGAGCGGGCCCGCCGCCGCGCTGTTCCTCCTCCTCGGCCTCCTGCCCGTCCTGACGCCCGTTCTCTTCCTCGTCGATTTCCCGGGCCGGTCCATCGGCCTCTGGGCCCTGTGGCTGGCCCCGCTCCTGGGCCCGTTCGTCCGCAAGCTCTGGGGCCGGGGCGACATCCGCCGCCACGCCGCCGCCCTCCTGACCAGGGCGGGCTATCTCGGCCGGGCCTTCCGCGGCCACGTGGCCGAGCGCCTGGTCGGCTGGGTCCGCTCGGGCCGGGCGAGCGAGGCGCGGGCCCTGGCCATCGCCGGCCGTCCCTGGCTTTACGCGGCCCAGCGGCCGCTGGCCTTTCTGCCGGCCGGCGTCCATCGTTTCCTGACCGACAAGGCCGCGTTCAAGGAGCGGCTCTACCTCATGTTCGTCAAGCCGGTCCAGCTCTACTTCAAGCCGGCCGTTCGCGAGAAATGGCTTCGCGACATGGTCGGGGAAGGCCGCAAGAACCGCATGCTCACCTCCGAGGACGCGGCCGTCATCCTGGCCCAGATCGACGAGCCCTTCATCCAGAAATACCTGAAGAGCCTGGCCGTCCACATGGCCACGCTGTTCGTCTCGGAGACGGTCTTTTTGACGATCGCGATCATCTACGTCCTCGGACATCCCGAGTTCGGCTGGGCCGAGGCCACGGCCCGGGCGGCGATCATGATCGGCGCCTTCAATCTCCTGCCGGTCTCGCCCGGCTCTCTCGTCCGCGGCTTCTACACCCTCGGGCTGTGCGTCAAGGAACGCAACTTCAGGGACTACCGGCTGGCCCTGCCGGTCGGCTTCTTCAAGATCATCGGCTACCTGGCCTTCCCGTTGCAGATGGCCTACCGCTTCCCCGAGCTGGCCCGGTTCATGGCCGGGCACTGGGCCACCGAGGCGGTCCACATCGTGCCCGTCTTCGGCGAGCGGGGCGCCTGGCTCGAGCACGCCGTCTTCGACGCCTTCTACAACTACCCCTTGAGCCTGGGCATCCGGATCCGCCGGCGCGACGAGCTGGCGGCCGCGAAGAAGCCGGGATGGGGAGCCGTTCCGGCCGCGGCGCTCACCGGCCTGTTCCTCACCGGGGCCGCCGAGTTCCTCTTCGTCCGCTCCGCCGGGCGCATCCCGGCTTTAAAGGACATCTGGTGGGCCGTCTTCCCGGCGGCCATCCTGGCCGGCTTCCTGGCCTCGTTATGGTCGCGAGGCCGAAGAATGGGAAAACGGATCGCCGCCGGCATCGTCGCCGGGGCCCTGGTCGGGCTCGGCTACGGTATGATCAACGCCTATCTGGCCCCGCTCTTCCCCGGCTTGGCCGCGGCCGCCGCGCCCGCCGCCGTCGAAGGGTCCGCGGCCCTGGGCGTCCTCTGGAAGACGTTCGTCTTCGCGCTCCTGGGGATCCCCGGCGCGTTCATGGCCGAGACCCGACCGCCGCGCTGATCCACGGATCCGATCGAGTCCCCGGCTTTCGCCGCCCCGTCCCGCTCACGCCGGATCGAGGCGGCAACGAAGGGCTCTATTGCCGCGGCGAATGGGCCCGTCCCTGCGGCGTATCCCGTCGGGGCGGGGGGTCAAGATTTGTTCTTCTGCAGGAACTCCCGGATCGCCGTCCCGAACGCGGGGCGCACCAGGGTCGTCATATGGTCGCTGCCCTCGATGACCACGACTTCCGCCTTTGGCAGGGCTTTCCGCAGCGCCTCCACCCGGCCTTTCAAGTGCTCCGATTCGAGCGAACCGTAGATGAACAAGGCCGGGGCGGGGCAGGCGGCGAGGTCTTTCTCCTCGACCTGCAGATCGTCGAAACTGAGGCCGGCCGCGGCCAGCGCCTTCGGGTCCTTGCCCCTCAACATGAACTCCGCCAGGACGTTGGCCTGTTCCAGGGTGGGCCTGGTCCACCCGGCGGGGAGAACCTCGAGGATGTAGGGGCCCATGCCCTTCCCCTCTTCGGCGGCTTTGGCGAAGACGGCGGTCTCCCGGGAGCCCGACGGCGGGGCGCCGACGACCAGCGGGACCTGGCCTCCGTAGACCGCGCTGATGACCCGGTCCGGGCGGCTGGCGGCGATCTTGCCGACGATGAAGGCGCCCATCGAGTACCCGACCATGTGCGCCCTCGGGACCTTCAGATGGTCCATGAGCCGGAAGACGTCCATGGCCATCTCCGTCCCGTACTGCGAGCGATCGTGGGGCTTGTCGCTCTGCCCGTGGCCCCGGCAATCCAGCGCGATCACCCGGAAGCCCGGCGGAGGATTCAGCTTCGGGTTCCTGGCGGCGTCTATCCCCCACATGGTCGCATCCGACATCCAGCCGTGGACCAGCACGACCGGTTCTCCTTCGCCCGCCGCGGTATACCGGATCTTGACGCCGTTCGAGTCGAAGAAGCCGATCTCGGTCGCCGGGCCCGCCGTCTGGGCGGACCCGATTTCCCAAGCGGACAGGGTCAGCAGTGATAAAGAGATCCCGTACGTTATGATTTTTTTAAGCACGGACAATCGATAATCTAATCGACAGTCGAAGTCAACCCGTCTTTGATGCTATCGGGATCGCGGCCTGACCCGGCCTTTTATCTCATTTTAGGGGGGAGCCTATCTTCCAGCCATCGAAGAGGGCGCACAGACCCCGCGTCAAGGCCTGCCGATCTCGCCCTTCATGGCAGGGTACGGAAAGCCGTGGAGCGCGTCCATCGGGAAACCGCCTGATTTATGAGGATCATCCGTTTTCCCGAGGCCCGCCCGGCTTATGTGACCGGCCCATCCGACAGGATCCAAGGGCGAGTCCGGGGCTGGGGAGGGCCCGGGACCTGCCGTCTCTTCAGCCCTTGAGCTTCAGGCCCAGCTCGTCGAGGGCCCGCTGGTCCACGCCCGACGGCGAGCCGGTCATGAGGTCGAGGGCGCCGGTCGTCTTGGGAAAGGGGATGACCTCGCGGATGGACTCCTCGCCGGCCAGGAACATGACCAGGCGGTCGAAGCCGTGGGCGATGCCGCCGTGCGGCGGCGCGCCGTAGCCCAGGGCGTCCAGGAAATAGCCGAACTTGACCTGGGTCTCCTCGTCCGTCAGGCCCAGGGCCTTGAAGATGCGGCGCTGGACGTCCATCTCGTGGATGCGGATGGAGCCGCCGCCCACCTCGGTGCCGTTGAGGACCAGGTCGTAGGCCTTGGCCCGGACCCGGTCGGGGCTGGTCTCGAGAAGGGGCAGGTCCTCCTCGTAGGGCGCCGTGAAGGGATGGTGCATGGAGACGAAGCGCTTCTCCTCCTCGCTCCACTCGAAGAGCGGGAAATCCACGACCCAGCAGAACTCCAGGCGGTCGCGGCGGGCCGCGTCCCCGATCGGCCAGGTCCGGCGGATCTCGCCCAGGGCCTTGAGGGCCGTGTCCTTCTTGTCGGCGACGAGGAGGGCCAGGTCGGCGTCAGCTCCGCCCAGGATGGACCAGACCTTCTCGTAGTCGGCCTCGGCCGTCTTGAGCGACGACTTCCAGCCGTCCTGCTTCTTGATCCAGATGAGGCCCTTGGCCCCCAGGGCCTTGGCCTTCTCGCCGAGCTTGTCGAGCTGGCTGCGCGAAAGCGAGCCGGCGCCGGGGACGAGCAGGCCCTTGACCTCGCCGCCCGCGGCGACGACGTTCTTCAGGACCTCGGACGCGCCCTCGCGCCCGAGCGCGGTCAGGTCGCGCATCTCCAGCGGCACGCGCAGGTCGGGCTTGTCGGAGCCGTACTTCTCCATGGCCTCGGCGTAGGGGATGCGGCGGAACGGGCTCTCGACCTTCCGGCCGACGAGGCCGAAGAGGGCGGCCATCAGGCCCTCGTTCATGGCGAAGAACTCGTCCCGGTCGATGAAGCTCGTCTCGATGTCGATCTGGGTGAACTCGAGCTGGCGGTCGGCCCGCAAGGCCTCGTCCCGGAAGCAGCGGACGATCTGGAAGTAGCGGTCGCAGCCGGCCACCATCAAAGTCTGCTTGAACTGCTGGGGCGACTGGGGCAGGGCGTAGAAGCGGCCGTGGAAGATCCGGCTGGGGACCAGGAAGTCGCGGGCGCCCTCGGGCGTCGGATTGGCCAGGATGGGGGTCTCGATCTCCAGATAGCCATGGCGGCTCAAGTAGTTCCGGGCCGCCAGGGCGGCCTCGTGCCGCAGGCGGATGTGGCGCTGCATCTTGGGCCGGCGCAGGTCCAGGTAGCGGTACTTGAGGCGCAGCTCCTCCGAGGCCTGGGGCGGGTCGGCCACGACGAACGGCGGCACCTTCGAGGCGGCGAAGATCTTCAGTTCCCTGGCCTCGACCTCGACCTCGCCCGTGGCCATGTCCTTGTTCACGGCGGAGCGCCGCCGGACCGTGCCGCGCACCCCGACGACGAACTCGCCGCGCAGCTTCTTGGCCTCTTCGGCCAGCTCGGGCCGGTCCGACTGGAAGACGACCTGGGCCAGGCCGTCGCGGTCGCGCAGGTCGACGAAGACGAGGTGGCCCATGTCGCGGGTCTTGTGGACCCAGCCGCAGAGGACGACCTCGCGGCCTTCGTCGGCGGCCCGCAGGGCGCCGCAGTAGTCGGTCCGTTTCAGGGACGTGGCGGTCGGATTCGCTGTGTTCATGGGGATCCCCGGGCGGTCAATTCCCGCCGAGGAGCGCCAGGAGCTCCTCGCGGGGGCCGTCGACCTGGCGGCCGGTGGCCATGTCTTTCAAGGCCAAGCGGCCGGACTTCATCTCGTTCTCGCCGATGATGAGCACCCAGTCGGCCTGGAGCTTGTTGGCCCGGCCGAAGTGGGCCTTCATGCCCCGGTCCTTGTACTCGACCAGGCAGGCGACGCCGTTCGCCCGCAGCCAGCGGGCCAGCTCCAGGCCGGCCGTCTTGGCCGCTTCGCCGAGGTAAGCCAGGTAGACCATTTTGCGCTTGGGCACGGCGATCTCGGCGCTGGCCAGGACGCGCTCGATGCCCATGGCGAAACCGGTGCCGCAGAGGTCGGGGCCGCCGAAGTCCTTCATCATATCGTCGTAGCGGCCGCCGCCGAGCAGGGCGTTCTGGGCCCCGAGGTGCGACGAGACGATCTCGAAGGTCGTCTTGGTGTAATAGTCGAGGCCGCGGACCAGGCGCGGGTCGACCGTGTAGGCGATGCCGAGCGCGTCCAGGGCGGCCCGCAGCTTGGCGAAATGCTCCCGGCACTCCTCGCAGAGGTAGTCCTGGATGCTGGGGAAGGCCGCGGCGATGGCCCGACACGACTCGACCTTGCAGTCGAAGATGCGCAGGGGATTGGTCTCGGCCTTGCGCTGGCAGTCGGGGCAGAGGTCGGCCTTGCGGGCCCCGGCGGCCTGCCGCAGGGCGGCGCTGTAGGCCGGGCGGCAGGCCCGGCAGCCGACCGAGTTGACCAGGGTCTCGGCGCCCGTGACGCCGAGCTTCCCGAGCAGGGCGTGGGCCATCTCGATGATCTCGGCGTCCACGGCGGCGTCCTTCTCGCCGAAGACCTCGATGTCGACCTGGTGGAACTGGCGGTAGCGCCCCTTCTGGGGCTTGTCGTAGCGGAACATGGGGCCCATGTAGTAGTAGCGCATGGGCGCGCCCTCGAGGTCCAGCCGGTGCTCGACGATGGCCCGGACGACCGAAGGCGTGTACTCGGGCCGCAGGGTCAGGGAGCGGCCGCCCTTGTCGACGAAGGTGTACATCTCCTTGGTCACGACGTCGGAGGTGGCCCCGGTGCCCTTCTCGAACAGCTCCGTGGCCTCGAAGACCGGGGCCCGCAGCTCGCGGAAGCCGTAGAGCTCGAAGGTCGCCCGGGCCAGCGCCTCGAGGGCCTGCCACTTCTCGACCTCGCCGGGCAGGATGTCGCGGGTGCCCTTGACGGCGGCGAGCTCCTTCTTGGCCGCGGCGTCTTCGCTCATCGCTCTTCGAAGACCCCGATCTTGCGGATCTTCTTGTAGCGGGCCTCGAGAAGGTCCTCGACGGGCAGGGCCTCGAGCTTCTTCAGGGCCTGGTAGATGTGCTTGTCGACGGTCTTGAAGGTCAGTTCCGGATCGATGTGGGCGCCGCCGGGCGGTTCGGGGATGATCTTGTCGATGATGCCCAGGTCGAGGAGCGTCTGGGCCCGCAGGCCCAGGTTCTCGGCCGCCTCCTCGACGGCGTTCTGGTCTTTCCAGACGATGGCCGCGCAGCCCTCGGGCGAGATGACGGAGTAGAAGGAGTGTTCGAGCATCATCAGCTGGTCGCCGTAGCCGATGCCCAACCCGCCGCCGCTGCCCCCCTCGCCGATGACGACGTTGATGATCGGGACCTTCAGCCGGGCGATGACCTTGAGGTTGTAGGCGATGGCCTCGGCCTGGCCCCGCTCTTCGGCCCCGATGCCGGGGTAGGCGCCGGGGGTGTCGATGAGGGTGATGACCGGGAAGCCGAACTTCTCGGCCTCTTGCATGACCCGCAGGGCCTTGCGGTAGCCCTCGGGGTTGGCCTGGCCGAAGTTGCGGTCGATCCGGGCCCGGGTGGTGCGGCCCTTTTGGTGGCCGATGACGGCCGCCGTCCGGCCCTTGTAGAAGGCCAGGCCGGCCACGATGGCCGGATCGTCGGCGAAGCGGCGGTCGCCGTGCATCTCCAGGAAATCCTGGAACAGGAAGGCGATATAGTCGAGGGTGTAGGGGCGCTTGGGGTGGCGGGCGATCTGGACGATGTTGATGGTCGAGAGCCGGGGCGCGATCTCGGCCCACTCCTTCTCGATCTCGGCCCGCAGGGCGGCGATCCTGTCCTTTTTACCGAGGTCGTCCGTCTCGTTCAGGGCGTCGATCTGTTCCTTCAGGGACAGAATGCCCTTCTCGAGGGTATAAAATTCGGCCGTTTTGTCCATTCTCCGCTCTCTTTTAGGGTGGATACGGGCCTATTCTAGGGGCCGGGGGGGGCTAAGTCAAGGAAACCCGGGGGGCCTATCGGGAACCCCGGCGCTGGCGGACGACCTCGAAGAAGAACACGGCCGCGGCGGCGGCCACGTTCAGGGAGCCGACCCGGCCGGCCAGGGGAATGGCCAGGACCTCGTCGCAGGTCTTGCGGACCAGGGGGCGCAGCCCCTTGCCCTCCGAGCCGAGGACGACGCCGACCGGCCCGGTGTAATCGAACGCGTACCAGGGCTTGTCGCCCGAGCCCTCGGCCCCGACCAGCCAGAGGCCCTTCTCCTTGAGCTCCTCCATGGCCCGGACCAGGTTGGTCACCCGGGCCACCGGCAGGTGCTCCAGGGCCCCGGCCGAGACCGTGTCGACGGTCTCCGACAGGCCGGCCGAACGGCGCTCGGGCAGGATCAGGCCGTTGGCTCCGGCCCCCTCGGCGCTGCGGACGATGGCCCCCAAGTTCTGGGGGTCCTCGATCTCGTCGAGAAGGACGACGAAAGGCTTGGGCGAGCGGGCCAGGATGTCCTCGAGGGAGGCGTAGCCCTTGGGCGTCACCTCGGCCATGACGCCCTGGTGGCCGGGCGCGACCTGGTCCAGCCGCTTGGCCGGGACGAAGACGACCGGCACGTGCCGGGCTTTGGCTTCGCGGATGACCTCGCCGATGCGGGCGTGGCCCCGTTCCTCCTGAACGAAGACCTTGTTGACCCGCTCGGGGGCGGACCGCAGGGCCTCGATGAGGGGGTTGATGCGGATGATCTTGTCCATGGCGCGCTCCCGGGGCCATTATATGCTAAAATGGCCGGGAAACGAGGAGCGGGAACATGCCGAACAGCATCAAGACGACCAGGATGGCTTTCATCGTCGCCGCCGGGCTCGACTTCGCCGCCGCCGCCCTGCTCCTCTTCATCTTCTTCGCCGGGGCCGCCCTGGTCGGATGGGGGACGGAACGGTCCTCGCTCCTCGGCAACGCCCTGCTCGGCGCGACCGGCATCCTGCTGGCCGCGATCTTTGTCGCCTTCGCCGTGGCGGCGCTCGTGGTCGCGGCCGGGATCGCCAAGGGCCGGCCCTGGGCCCGGATGGCCGGCCTGGTCCTGGCCGTTCTCTATCTTTTCGCCGTCCCCGTCGGCACGATCATCGGCGGCGTGGTCCTTTCGGGGCTCCTGGGACGGGACGCCCGCGACTGGTTCGTCGGCGGGACGCCGGTCCGCCGCGTCCCCGGGGTCCCTCCCGCGTCCGTGTGATCCCTTCCTCTTCGCGCCAATTCCTAGTATAATAGTAGGAAATAAGCCCCCGGGAGAGGATCATGGCCAAACGGAAGATCGTCGAGATCGATCGGGACAAATGCGACGGCTGCGGCCTCTGCACCACGGCCTGCGCCGAGGGGGCCTTGGCGCTCGACGGCGAGAACAAGGCCGTCCTGGTGCGGGAGATCTTCTGCGATGGCCTGGGGGCCTGCCTGGACGTCTGTCCGACCGGGGCCCTGAAGGTCGTCGAGCGCGATAGCGATGGGTACGACGCGCGGGCCGCCTTCGACCATGTCCTGAAGACCCGCGGCGCCGAAGCGGCCGCCCGGGTCCACGGCGCGGAGGAGGGGCCCGCCCACGCGGCCCGGCGCCAGGCCGGTCCGGGCCGTCACGGCCACGCCGGCCATGGCGGCGGCTGCCCCGGCAGCCGGGCCCGGGAGATCGTCCGCGGGCCGGAGCCCGCGCCGGCGCCGGCCGGGCCGGCCGCGTCCCGCTTGAGCCAATGGCCCGTCCAACTGCGCCTCGTTTCGCCCCTGGCGCCCTATTTCGAGGGGGCCGACCTGCTCGTGGCCGCGGACTGCACCGCTTTCGCCCTGGGCGGTTTCCACGACCGGCTCCTGAAGGGGAAGAAGCTGGTCATCGCCTGCCCCAAGCTCGACGACACCGAGGGCTATGTCGAGAAGCTGGCCGAGCTTATCCGGCGCAACGAGCTCAAGTCGCTGACGGTGGCCATCATGACCGTGCCCTGCTGCTCGGGCCTGGAGCGCATCGTCCGCCTGGCGGTCGAGCGCGCGGGCGTCCCCCTCGAGGTCCGGAAGGTCGTGGTCGGCATCGACGGCGCGATCGCCGCCGGGGCCTGACGCGGGCTAGATCGACAGGGCGATCAGCAGCTGGGCCGGGAAGTAGGTCCCCAAGACCAGGATCCGGGCCAACTTGAACTTGCGGCCGAAGCGGTCGTAGGCCAGGACCGAATCCGAGATGAGGAACAGCACCGCTCCGAGGAAAGCCAGGAGCGGCTTGGTCCCGCCCAGGGCGACGAACCGGCTGGCGGCGAAGCCGGCCATGGCCGTGATGGCCGCGACATAGACGAAGACCGGCGGCTTCATCGGGCCGAGCCCCGGGGCCAGGATGAAGAACATCAGCAGGCCGTAGAGCATGAAGGGCAGGACGACCCCCACGGTGGCCGGATGCCCCGGCCCCGGCTTGAAGGCCAGGAGGTAGAGGGCCTGGGCGGCCAGGAACGCGGCCAGGCCGGCCGTGAACCACTTGTCCGGGAACATCAGGGCCGCGTCCCCCAGGAGCGAACAGACGAGCCCGGCCACGATGAGGGTCTTGTAGGCCGCCGGCACGGGCACGGGCGCGAGCGCGGCCACGGCGATGATCAGGCCCGTGGCCAGGGGCTTGGCGACGTAATGGACCTTTTTGCGGTCCCCGACCTGGGACCAGATGGCCAGGACCGCGGCGACGAGCGCGCCGGCCGGCAGGACGGCCGTACGGAGAACATCCGGGGCGTTCATTTCCCCTCCTGGCGTTCCCGGCGCAGCCGCTCCCGGGCCTCCTCGAACATGGCTTCGGCGTAGGCGCTGGACCAGGTCCGGTCTTCGAACGACCGCTTCTCGACCATCTTCAGAAAACCCTCGAAATCGTGGAAATACGAACCGTAGATATGGAAGCTGTCGACCAGATCGGCGTAGCGGCCGGCCCGGACCGCCCGGCCGGTCTTGGCGGCGATGCGCCCGGCCACGACGCGCTGGAGGTCCGTCAGGGCGAAGACGTTCATATAGGCGGCCTTGTAGGCGTCGCGCGACCGCCAGTGGGCGTTCATGTTCAGGACCAGCCCGCCCCGGTCGTCCTCGAGCACGCGGAACCACAGCCGCTGGAGACAGGGCGGGTCGTCGGTCGGGGCGTCGAGCAGGGGATTCCAGGTGATGGCCTGGGCCCGGCGGGTGTGCCCGGTCTTGGCCAGCCGGTCCACGGCCGCGGCGATCTGGTCGATCGTCCGGCCCTCGATGTCGTAGGCGAACAGCCGCTTATGGTAGGTATAGGTCCATTTGCCTTCTTCGGGGCAGATCCAATGGTCGTGGACGCCGTCGACGACCTCCTGGCGGTAGACCTCGAGGTCCTCCAGGCCGCCGGGGAAGGCCCGGTGGATGCGCGGTTCGGCGAAGGGGTCCTCGACCGTCCAAAGCATGGTGCAGTCCCGGCTGGGCGGGTCGCCGGGCTTGTCGTACTCGGTCTTGATGGGTACGCCCTCGCTCCAGCAGGCCAGGACGGCCTTTTCCCAGGCCTCGGGCAGGGTGCGGCCCGAGACGGCCAGGGTGGGGATGTTTCCGTTCATGGGCTCTCCTCGATCGTCCTCCCCGCTTTTAGCACAGCGTCCCGGCGCGGTCAACGCGCAAAGAAGAGGTCGAATCGACTTCTTCTTGAAGGCCGGCCTGGAATGGGCTATCCTGCCCGGAGGGAGGCGGCCATGCCCGAACCCGGAGCCGAGCCCGAAGCCGGCGCCTTCGCGGCCCTTTATGAATCGCCCATCGGGACGATCGAGATCGTGGGCACCGAGGCGGGGGTTTCCAGCCTGAATTTCGTCGACATCAAAGAGGAAAAGGCGGCCCGGAAGCCGAAAGGGCGTCCCCCGGCCCCGGTCGCGGCCGCCCTGGCCCAGCTCGACGGCTACTTCCGGGGCGACCGCCGCGTCTTCACGGTCAAGCTCGACCTGCGCGGCACCGAGTTCCAGAAAATGGTCTGGTCCAAGCTTCTCCGCGTCGAATACGGCCGGACGACGACCTACGGCGCCCTGGCCGCGGCCGTCGGCCGCCCGGCGGCCACCCGGGCCGTGGGCGGGGCCAACCACGGCAATCCCGTCTCCATCATCGTCCCCTGCCACCGGGTGGTCGGCAGCGACGGCCGCCTGACGGGCTACGGCGGCGGCCTGTGGCGCAAAGAATGGCTCCTCCGGCACGAGGGCCGGGACGGACTTTTCGTTTGACCCCGGGTCCGATAGATATACAATAGGGCCCGCACTCGAGCGTAAGGAGTATTTCCCATGGTCGAAACCCTGAGTCAGCTGTTCCTCAATACGGTCAAGACCTATGACAAGCCCGATCTCCTGGCGGCCAAGAAGGACGGCCACTACGTCCCCATCCCGACCGAGGAGTACGCCCGCCGGGTCCGCCACCTGTCCCTGGGCCTGGCCGACCTCGGCCTGGGCCCCGGCGACAAGCTCATCCTCCTGTCCGAGAACCGGCCGGAGTGGACCATCACCGATATGGCCGTCCTCTGCGCCGGGGCGATCACCGTGCCCATCTACACCTCCCTGATGCCGGAGCAGATCAAGTACATGATCAACGATTCGGACGCCCGGATCGTCGTCTGTTCCAACCGCGACCTCTGGCTCAAGGTCGAGGCCGTCCGGTCGGAGCTGCCGAACGTCCACCATTTCGTCCTCATCGAGGAGGAGGGCCCCCAGGGCGTCGTCAGCCTGTCCGAGATCGCCGCCCGCGGCCGGACCATCGAGGCCGCCGAGCCCGGGCTGTTCGAGAAGCGGGCCCTGGCCGTCAAGCCCGACGACGTGGCCTCGATCATCTACACCTCGGGCACGACGGGCGTCCCCAAGGGGGTCATGCTGACCCACGCCAACTTCGTCTCCAACTCCAAAGCCCTCGACGCGGTGACGGATTTCAGCGTCAAGGATACCATCCTCTCCTTCCTGCCCCTGTCCCACGTCCTGGAACGGATGACGACGTTCTCCTGGATCTACAAGGGCGCTTCGATCTACTACGCCGAGAGCATCGAGACCGTGGCCGAGAACATGCTCGAAGTCCGGCCGACGATCATGATCAGCGTCCCCCGGCTCTTCGACAAGATCTACGCCAAGGTCATGGACAGCGTCCTGGAGGGATCGGCCCTCAAGCGCAAGATCTTCTTCTGGGCCGTCGCCGTCGGCAAGAAATACGGCGCCCGCAAGATCCGCCGCCAGCCCATTCCCTGGGCCCTCGGCCTGCGGCGCCGCCTGGCGGCCAAGCTCGTCTTCGGCAAGATCCTCGTGAAGACGGGCGGCCGGGCCCACTTCTTCGTCTCCGGCGGCGCGCCGCTCTCGGCCGACGTGGCCGAGTTCTTCTACGCCATCGGCCTGACCATCCTGGAGGGCTACGGCCTGACCGAGACCTCGCCCGTTCTCTGCTGCAACACCTTCGACAAAATGAAGTTCGGCACGGTCGGGCCGCCCGTTCCCGGCGTCGAGATCAAGATCGCCCCGGACGGCGAGATCCTGGCCAAAGGCCCCAACGTCATGAAGGGCTACTACAAGAAGCCGCAGGAGACGGCCGAGGCCTTCGCGGACGGCTGGTTCAAGACGGGCGACATCGGGCACTTCGACCAGGAGGGCCTCCTGGTCGTCACCGACCGGAAGAAGGACATCCTGGTCACGGCCGGCGGCAAGAACATCGCCCCGCAGCCCATCGAGAACCAGCTCAAGACCAATCCCTACATCGGGACCGCCGTCTTGGTCGGCGGCGGCCGCAAGTTCATCTCGGCCCTGATCGTGCCCAACTTCGACAAGCTCGAGGCCTACGCCAGGGCCAAGGGCATCCCCTTCGCCAACCGCAAGGAGCTGGTCGAGCGGGAGGAGATCCGGAGCTTCATGCTGGCCGAGATCAACCGGGCCACCCCCAACCTGGCCTCCTACGAGCGGATCAAGAAGATCGTCCTCCTGGAGCAGGACTTCGACGCCGACACCCAGCTGACGCCGTCGCTCAAGGTCAAGCGGCACATCGTCGAAAAGGTCTTCAAGCCGCTGATCGACCTGCTCTACAAAGATTAAGGATCTTCTCCCGATCCCGGGAAGTCCTTCTCTTAGGCTGTGCTCGGGCAACGGGAAGCGGACTCTTGGGAGCGACCGGGCAGGTTCGTAGCCGAGTACTCGAGGCTATGATCCTGCGAAATATCGGAGAAAAGCTCTTCCGATATTTCCCAGAAGCAGGACTCCGAGTCGCTCCGCCCTGCTTCTGATGGTCGCTTTGAGGACTCCGCTCCCCGCCGGTCCCCCCTCCACCACGGGGATCTGCGAGGATAATCCCCTCGCCGCCTCGAGAAGGAGTCCCGGGAATGGGAGAAGTACTAAGGTTTAATGCTAGCGGGCGGGGCGGATAGAAAGCGGGAGCACCGGTCCATTGAAAATTCGGGCCGGTGCGAAAAAGCCGGCCGCCGCGGCGTCTCTTATAACAGGGACGCCATGGACGACCGGGAGAACGGACGGAGCGAGGGGCCGGGCGGGCCCCCGGCCGCGGCCCCGGACGGGGCCGGGCACCGGGACCGCCTGCGCCAGAAATTCCTCAACGGCGGCCTGGCGGCCTTCCTGGACTACGAGATCGTCGAGCTGCTCCTGACCCTGGGCACGCCGCGGCGCGACTGCAAGCGGCCGGCCCGGCAGGCCCTCCGGGAGTTCAAGACCTTCGGCGGCGTCCTGGAGGCGCGCCCCGAGGACCTGCAGCGCATCCCCGGCATCGGGGCCCGGAACGTCTTCGGCCTCAAGCTCATCCACGAGGTCTCGCGCCGCTTCCTCAAGGACAGGATGATGAGCCGGCCCGTCTGCCATTCCTCCCAGGAGGTCCACGACTACCTCTGCCACGCCCTGCGGGACCTGAAGACGGAGCGCTTCAAGGTCATCTTCCTCGACCCCAAGAACCAGGTCATCGAGGAGAAGACCCTGTTCGAGGGCACGGTCGACTCGAGCGCCGTCTACCCGCGGGAGGTCATCCGGGACGCCCTGCGCTACGAGGCCTCGGCCCTCATCTTCGCCCACAACCACCCTTCCGGCGACCCCGAGCCGTCCCTCTGCGACCGGGACGTGACCCGGGACCTCGTCTTCGCCGCCCGGGTGGTCCAGATCAAGGTCCTCGACCATATCATCATCGGCCGCAACCGCTATTTCAGCTTCGCCGACCAGGGGCTGATCGACGATTACGATATGATGTTCAACGGCTTCCCGCGTTAGCCTTGAAAGCCCGGCGCAATCCGGGTAAACTCTGTTCTCACGAAAGGGGCGACATGGCCAAGAAAGAGACCGACAAGGAGCGAACCGACATGGTGAAAAAGGACGCCGGCCGCGAATCCGAGCCCGCCCGGGGCGCCGAGAGCGACGAGAAGCAGGCCAACCGCCACAAGGCCATCGACGCCGCCCTGTCCCAGATCGAGAAGCAGTTCGGCAAGGGCTCGATCATGAAGCTCGGCCAGAAGGGGGCCGCGGTCCCCATCGAGGCCATCCCGACGGGCTCCATCTCCTTCGACCTGGCCCTGGGCATCGGCGGCTTCCCGCGCGGCCGGGTCATCGAGATCTACGGCCCCGAGGCGACCGGCAAGACGACCCTGGCCCTCCACGTCATCGCCGAGGCCCAGAAGCGCGGCGGCCAGGCGGCCTTCATCGACGCCGAGCACGCCCTGTCGCCCGAATACGCGGCCAGGATCGGCATCGACATCGACAACCTGCTCATCTCCCAGCCCGACTTCGGGGAGCAGGCCCTGGAGATCGCCGAGGTCCTGGTCCGCAGCGGCGCGGTCGACGTCATCGTCGTCGATTCCGTGGCCGCCCTGGTCCCCAAGGCCGAGCTCGAAGGCGAGATGGGCGACGCCCACATGGGCCTCCAAGCCCGGCTGATGTCCCAGGCCCTGCGCAAGCTGACGGCCATCGTGGCCCGGTCCAAGACCTGCTTCATCTTCATCAACCAGCTCCGGGAGAAGATCGGCGTCTTCATCGGCAACCCCGAGACGACGACCGGCGGCCGGGCCCTCAAGTTCTACGCCTCGCTGCGCGTCGACGTCCGCAGGCTGGCCGTGATCAAGGACGGCGAGAGCGTCGTCGGCAACCGGGCCAAGGTCAAGATCGTCAAGAACAAGATGGCCCCGCCTTTCCGGGAGGCCCAGTTCGACATCATCTTCGGCGAGGGCATCTCCCGGGAGGGCGACCTGGTCGACACCGGCTTCGACCTGGGCCTCCTGGAGAAGACCGGCACCTGGTATTCCTACAAGGGCGAACGGCTGGGCCAGGGGCGGGAGAACGTCAAGAGGCTCCTCAAGGAGAACGCCAAGCTGGCCGCCGAGCTCGAAGCCGAGGTCCGGGCCAAGGTCGGGCTCGGGGCCGCGCCGAACGCCGCCGAGAAGGCGGCCGCGAAATAGCCCGCCGCTCCTTGCCTAAATCCGACGATTATGCTAGGATTTAGGCGCAGAGGGACGAGGCCATGTTGCGGCGCCGGGAATTCATCAAATACGCCGGGATCGGCGGCACCGCCTTCGCGGTGTCGCGGACGCTCCCGTCCGGCAAGCCCGCGACCGGGCCTCGATCCGCCGACAAGGAGGGACGGGACATGAACTACACGGCGAAGGACTTTTCCAAGCTCCTCGGCACGCCCGGGTTCAGCGAGACGCTCCTGAAGAACCACTTCACGCTCTACCAGGGCTACGTCGCCAACACCAACAAGGTCCTCGACATCCTCGGCCTGATGGCCAAGGACGGCAAGACCGCGACGCCCGAGTACGC
>CAZNPB010000025.1:8453-40571 GCA_964574895.1 uncultured Eubacteriales bacterium | reverse complement strand
CGAGATCTGGGCCGAGAACAGCTCCGACTTCGGCCGGATGTTCATGGCCAGGATGCCGCCCTTGCGCACGTTCCGGAACTCCGACAGGCGGGTCTTCTTGATGATGCCGTCGGTCGTCAGCATGACGACGAATTCCTGGTCGCTGAACTCCTTGACGGCCACGACCGAGGCCGGCTTCTCCCCCGGCTGGAACTCGACCAGGTTGGCGATGGATTTGCCCCGGCCGGAGACCCCGACGTCGGGGACGTCCAGGGCCCGGAGCCAGTAGAGCCGGCCCTGGTTGGTGAAGACGAGGAGATAGCTGTGGGTCGAGCAGACATAGAGGTCCTCGACGATGTCCTCGGCCTTCATGTCGATGCCCCGGCGGCCCTTGCCGCCCCGGGCCTGGAACTTGTAGGACGTCAGCGAGGTCCGCTTGATGTAGCCGCCGGAGGTGTAGACGATGGCCACGTCCTCTTCCTTGACCAGGTCCTCCGGCCGCAGCTCCGAGACGGCCTCGTCGCGGATCTCGGTCCGCCGCTCGTCGCCGTACTCCTCCTTGATCTGCCGGAGCTCCTGGACGATGATTGCGAAGACGAGCCGCTCGTCCTTGAGGATGCGCTTGAGCTCGGCGATCCGCTTCTTGAGGGCGGCGTATTCCTCCTGGATCTTGAGCCGCTCGAGCTGGCTCAGACGCTGGAGCTGGAGCTCCAGGACGGCCTGGGCCTGGATGAGGGTCAGGCCGAACTTCTCCATGAGCCCCTTGCGGGCCTCGTCGACGGTCTTGGAGGCCCGGATGAGCTTGATGACCGCGTCGAGGTTGTCGAGGCAGATGACCAGCCCCTCCAAAATGTGGGCCCGTTCCTCGGCCTTGCGCAGCTCGAAGCGCGTCCGCCGCAGGATGACCTCCTTGCGGTGGGCGATGAAGTACTTCATCATCTCGATGAGGCTCAGCGTCTTGGGCTGCTTGTCGACGATGGCCAGCAGGATGATGCCGAACGAGATCTGCAGCTGGGTGTGCTTGTAGAGGTTGTTGAGGATGATCTCGGCCAGCTCGCCGCGCTTGACCTCGATGACGACGCGCATGCCCTCGCGGTCGGACTCGTCGCGGATGTCGGCCACGCCCTCGATCCGCTTCTCGTTGACCAGCTGGGCGATGGACTCGAGCAGGCGGGACTTGTTGACCTGGTACGGGATCTCGGTGATGACGATCTTGTCCTTCTCGCCCTTGGCCGCCCGCTCGATGACGGTCTTGGCCCGGAGGTGGAGGATGCCCTTGCCCTCCTTGTAGGCGTCGAGGAAGCCCTGGCGGCCGTAGACGATGCCGCCGGTCGGGAAATCGGGCCCCTGGACGTACTTGAGGACGTCCTTGAGGGTCGCCTCCGGGTGCTCGATGAGGTGGACGACGGCGTCGCAGATCTCCGAGAGATTGTGGGGCGGGATGTTGGTGGCCATGCCGACGGCGATGCCGTTGCCGCCGTTGACCAGGAGGTTGGGGAACTTCGAGGGCAGGACCTCGGGCATGGTCAGGCTCTCGTCGTAGTTCGGGATGAAGTTGACGGTCTCCTTGTCGATGTCGGCCATCAGCTCGTGGGCCAGCTTCTTCAGCCGGACCTCGGTGTAGCGCATGGCCGCCGGCGGGTCGCCGTCGATCGAGCCGAAGTTGCCCTGCCCGTCGACCAGCAGGTAGCGCAGGCTGAAGTCCTGGGCCATGCGGACCAGGGTGTCGTAGGCGGCCTGGTCGCCGTGGGGATGGTACTTGCCGATGACGTCGCCGACGATGCGGGCCGATTTCTTGTAGGGCTTGTTGTAGTAGGTGCCGCTCTCGTACATGGCGTAGAGGACGCGGCGGTGGACCGGCTTGAGGCCGTCCTTGATGTCGGGGATGGCCCGGCCGATGATGACGCTCATGGCGTAGTCGAGGTACGACCGGCGCATCTCCTCTTCGAGCCCGGCGATCGGGAATTGCTCTTTCGGCTTGTCGCTGTCCATGGGAACTCCTGCGCGGGACGGCTTCTTGGCGGCGTCGTCAGACATCGAGGTTCAGCGCTTCCAGGGCGTTGGTCTCGATGAACTTCTTGCGTTCGTCGACCTCGTCGCCCATGAGGATGGTGAAGATGCGGTCGGCTTCGGCGGCGTCGACGACGGAGACCTTGAGCAGGGTGCGCCGCTCCGGGTCCATGGTCGTCTCCCAGAGCTGGGACGGGGTCATCTCGCCCAAGCCCTTGTAGCGTTGGATGGCGATGCCCTTCTTGCCGCGCTCGAAGAGATAGTCGAGGAGCTTGTTCTCGTTCTCCAGGGTCTCTTTTTCGGCCCCGTCGCCGTTGGTCAGGACCGCGTAGGGGCCCTGGACCTCCTCGAGCTCCTTGGTGATGCGGAACAGGTTCTTGTATTCGGCCGAGGTCACCAGGTCCATGCCGATCTTGCCCTTGGCCGCCAGGCCGTTGAGCTGGTAGGAGAAGCCGATCTCGAAGACGCCGTACTCCTCGTCCCGGCCGAGCTCGGTCGTGAAGCCCTTTTCGGCCACCAGCTTCATGACTCGCTCGACGTTCTTCTTGGAGCTCAGGAATTCCTGTCCGTCGACGCCGTTCTTGATGAGCAGGTCGATCAGGAGGAGCGGGTAGTTCTTGCGCTCGAAGAACTGGGCGTAGCTCTTCTTGGCCATGAGGTTGCGGAAGAACTTGCGGAACTTGTCGCCCTCGAGGACCTCCTTGCGGTTCCCGGCCCGGACCTTGAACTCCTCCGAGATCTTGCGGACCATGAACTTCTCGTACTCGCGCTCGTCCTTGATGTACTGGACGTCCCGGCCGCGGGTGACCTTGTAGAGGGGCGCCTGGGCGATGTAGAGGTGGCCCTGCTCGATGAGCTGGGCGGCCTGGCGATAGAAGAAGGTCATCATCAGGGTCCGGATGTGGGCCCCGTCGACGTCGGCGTCGGTCATCATGATGACCTTGTGGTAGCGCAGCTTGGCCAGCTTGTCCTCGCTCTCCTCGATGCCGATGCCCAGGGCGGCGAACATGACCCCGATCTCCTCGTTCTTGATGATCTTGTCGAAGCGGGCCTTCTCGACGTTCAAAATCTTTCCCCGGAGGGGCAGGATGGCCTGGAAGCGGCGGTCGCGGCCCTGCTTGGCCGAGCCGCCGGCCGAATCGCCCTCGACGATGAAGATCTCGGAGGAGGCCGGGTCGCGGTCCTGGCAGTCGGCCAGCTTGCCGGGCAGGGAGGTCGACTCCAGGACGCCCTTGCGGCGGGCCAGCTCGCGGGCCTTGCGGGCGGCCTCGCGGGCCCGGGCCGCGTCGATGATCTTCATGACGATCTTCTTGGCGACGGTCGGGTTCTCATCGAGATAAGCGGCCAGTTGCTCGTTGACGATGGACTCGACGATGCCCTTGACCTCGGAGTTGCCGAGCTTGGTCTTGGTCTGGCCCTCGAACTGGGGGTCGTGGAGCTTGATGGACAGGACCGCGGTCAGGCCCTCGCGGCAGTCGTCGCCGGTGATGTTCTCGGACAGGTCCTTGAGGAGGTTGTGGCCGCTGGCGTAGGTGTTGAGCGAGCGGGTCAGGGCGGCCTTGAAGCCGATGACGTGGGTGCCGCCCTCGGTCGTGTTGATGTTGTTGACGAACGACAGGATGGTGTCGGCGTAGGACATGTTGTACTGGATGGCCAGATCAACGCCGACGCCCTCGCGCTCGCCTTCGAACATGACCGGCTTGGAATTGATGGTCTGCTTGCTCTGGTTGAGATACTCGACGAACTCCCGGATGCCGCCCTTGTACTGGAAGTCGTGGGACTTGTTGGTCCGCTCGTCGGCGATGGTGATCTTGAGGCCCTTGTTCAGGAACGACAGCTCGCGCAGGCGCTGGGCCAGGATGTCGAAGCTGTATTCCGTGACCTCGAAGATCTCCTCGTCCGGCCAGAAGGTGATCTTGGTCCCCGTCTTCTTGGTCTTGCCGATCTGCTTCAGCTTGGTGACGGGGTTGCCGCGCTCGTAGCTCTGGGTGTAGATGCCGCCGTCGCGCTTGATCTCGAGGTCGAGACGCTTCGACAGGGCGTTGACGACCGAGACGCCGACGCCGTGGAGGCCGCCCGAAACCTTGTAGCTCTTCTGATCGAACTTGCCGCCGGCGTGGAGGATCGTCATGACGACCTCGGCGGCCGACTTGTTCTCTTTCTTGTGCAGGCCGACCGGGATGCCGCGGCCGTTGTCGATGACGGTGATCGAGTTGTCGACGTGGATAAAGACGTTGATCTCCGTGCAGAAGCCGGCCAGGGCCTCGTCGACGCTGTTGTCGACGACCTCGTAGACGAGGTGATGGAGACCCTCGGTCGAGGTGCTGCCGATGTACATGGCCGGCCGCTTGCGGACGGCCTCGAGGCCCTTGAGGACCTTGATGCTCTCAGCGGTATACTTTTCTTGTGTCATGTCCGTTCACTGATAAAAAAATGCCCGCTCCCGGGGCCTTCGCCTCACGGGCCGGGGGACCATTTTCCAGGACATTATTGTAGCAAAAAAGGGGCCTAAAAGGCAAGACTTTTTTTCTCTTTTCATGAATTTTAATTCATTTTTTATCTGTTGCTTAAGGGCCGTCGAGGGACCTTCGCCGGGAGCGTTTCCTTCGACCCTTTAAAAAGACGCCCGCCGGAGCGTTTTTTTCTCACAGTTAGGAGCCCCGCGGCCGGCCGGTCCAAGAGGGGGTCAAACCTATTTTTTACCCAAAGCCAAGCCCATTTTTCTATTTCTCCCGGAAGCCCGGCTCCGGGCTGCTCCGCCGGACTTCCGGCGGTCGCTCCTCGGGATCCGCTCCCGGATGTAGGTTTGACCCTCTCCCCGCCTACCCCGGCGGAGAACCGTTTGTTATAATCGGATCGTGCCCGCCAACCTGCCCCCCGAATACCACAAGATCGAGGCCGAGCTGCGTGAGGCCCGCACGGCCGAGGAGAAGATCGACGTCTACGAGCGGCTGATCGCGGTCATCCCCCACCACAAGGGGACCGACAAGCTGATCGCCATGTACCGGCAGAAGATCGCCAAGGCCCGCGAGGAAGGCGAGCGCCAGGCCTCGACGGCCAAGCACGCCCCGACCCACAAGATCGAGCGGACCGGCGCGGGCCAGGTCGTCCTGGCCGGGCCGCCCAACGCCGGCAAATCCAGCCTCGTCCGGGCCCTCACCGGAGCCGCGGTCGAGGTCGCCGACTACCCTTTCACGACGCGTCAGCCGGCCCCCTTCATGATGCCCTTCGAGAACGTCAAGGTCCAGCTGATCGATACGCCCCCCGTCACCGGCGAGCTCATGGAGACCTGGTTCCCGGAGATGGTCAAGATGGCCGACGCCCTCGTCCTGGTCGCCGACCTGACCGACCCCGACGCGGCCGCGATCGCGGACGGCCTGGCCGGCCGCCTCAAAGAGCGCCGGATCGAGCTCGTCCGGGCCGACACCGACGTGCCGCCGCCCTACTTCCCGTTCCGCAAGAGGACCCTGCTCGCGGCCAACAAGATCGACGCCGCCGGGGCGCCCCGGGCTTTCGAGGAGATGCAGGCGTTCCTGGACGGGCCCTTCGAGCGGCTGGCCGTGTCGGCCGAAACGGGGCGCGGCCTCGAGCCCCTGCGGCGGGCCGTCTTCGGCCTCCTCCGGGTCGTCCGCGTCTACAGCAAGATCCCGGGCCAGAAGGCCGAGAAGGTCTCCCCCTTCACGCTCAAGACCGGCAGCACGGTCATGGACATGGCCAGGGCCGTTCACAAGGATTTCGCGGACAAGCTCCGCTACGCCCGGGTCTGGAACGCCTCGGGACTGGACGGGCTGCGGGTCAACCGCGACTGCGTCCTGGCCGACGAGGACGTCGTCGAGCTCCACATCTGACGGGCATCCGACGGGGACACGTCGCGGTCCGTGTCCCCGTTCTCGTCAATGCCGGAAATCGAGCGCCGGCTCGTCGCTGACGTCCATGATGGTCATGAACAGCAGCTGGGCCAGGTCCTCCATGATCTCCGGGGTGACGAGGTCGATCGCGTCGCGCGTGTTGTGGTAGGTCGGGTACGGCGGCTCGGGCCCGCCGTCGGCGCCGAAGGTCAGGGAGGGAACGCCCTTCCAGAAGAACCAGGCCGAATCCTGCCGCGGCCGGGCCGGGTAGGACGCCGGGAAGGTGCTTAAGCCGCGGTGGATGTAGCCCGTGTTGGCCTTTTCGACGAACTTCCAGAAGGCCGGATAGGTCGTCCCGCCCGAGGCCCCGATGCGGTCCCCGCTCCCCGGTCCCTCCATGTTGAGGAAGACGACCGTCTTGTCGAGCGGATAGATGGGGTGGTCGGTGTAGTAGTGCGACCCTTCCGTGCCCTGGTCCTCGCTCTGCTCCTCGCTGCCGAAGAAGAAGAACACGACCGTCCGCTTGGGCTTGACGGCGCACTTGGCCATGGCCTCGGCCACGCCCAGCGTCACGGCCACGGCCGTGGCGTTGTCGTTGGCGCCCGGCAGGAGCTTCCACAGCCGCCCCAGGTGGTCGAGGTGGCCGCCGACGATGATGACCTCGTCCTTGAGCGCCGGGTCCGTGCCCTCGATCTTGCCGAGGAGGTTGATGCCCACGCCGTCGGGGTGGTGCTCGCTCGTGTTGCTGATGGTCATGGTCTTGCCCGTGGCGAACGACTGCGGCTTGAGCTCCTTGCGGATGCGGGCCACCAGGTCGTCGCGGCTCCGGCCCGTGCCGGCGAAGACGTCGGCGACGACGGCCCGGCCGACATGATGGTAGACGAAGCCCTCGACGTAGGCGTTGTTGGGGTTGCCGATGGGCCCGTAATTGTAGATCAGGCCCGCGGCGCCGTGGGCCGCGGCGTTCTTGAGCTTGTACTGGTGGAACGAGTAGGGCCGCCATTTCTTGAAGAGCTCGAGCGTTTTCCCGGCCGGGGAGACCGGCACCTCGCTCTCCAGGAGGACGATCTTGCCTTTGACGTCGACGCCCCGGTAGTCGTCGTAGCCGAGCTCCGGCGCGGTGATGCCGTAGCCGGCGTAGACGACCTCGGCCGTGACCTTGCCCGTGCCGGTCGTGCCGCCGGGCATGAACTCGTCCTCGTACCGGTAGGACTTCTTGATCACGCCGCCCTTCCCGGCCGGAACGTCCATCTCGCAGACGCCGCCGGGGAAGACGATGGTATAGGGATTGGGGAAGAGCTGGCGGTAGGTCCCGTTCTCCCCGCCCGGCTGGACCCCCCAGCTCTTGAGCAGGGACTCGACCCACGCGACGCAGGCTTCGTACTCCTTGGTCCCGGTCAGGCGGCCGCCGTACTTCTCGGAGACGAGCTCGGCGACGTAGTTGTAGAGGGGCTGGCTCTGGATGAGGTGCATGGCCGAGAGGAGCTTGGCCTCGTCGGTCTGAGGCGCCGCGGCCGGGCGGCCCGGCTGGGCGGCCAGCGGGAGGCCGGCGGCCGCCAGCGAGAGGGTCAGAAGGGCGATCGGCGCCCAACGGCGGGAACAGGACGTCATCATGGGCATCCTCCTAGGGATCGGATCGTAAGCCTATTCTACGTTCCGGTCGCCGCGCAAGTCAAAGCCGCGGCGACGGCCTCCGGCCGGGCCGATTGCTTCGGGCGGCCGATTCTGCTATTTTGGCCTTCTCGGAGCGCATGTCAGGAGGCACCCATGACCCGCAACCTTCTCCCCGTCCTCGCCGCCGCGATGATCTTCGCCGGCGGACTGGCCCTGGCCCAAGCCCCGGCCGCGAATCCCAAGGTCCTGCTCAAGACGACCCTGGGCGACATCACCCTCGAGCTTTACCCGGCCAAAGCGCCGATCACGGTCGAGAACTTCCTGTCCTACGTCAACAACAAATTCTATGACGGGACGATCTTCCACCGCGTCATCCCGGGCTTCATGGTCCAGGGCGGCGGGATGACGGCCGACATGCACGAGAAGCAGTCCCTGGGGACCATCAAGAACGAGTCCGGCAACGGGCTGACCAACGCCCGCGGCACGGTGGCCATGGCCCGGACGAACGAGCTCGACAGCGCCACCTGCCAGTTCTACATCAACCTGGTCGACAACTTCCGGCTGGACGAGATGAAGTACTGCTCCTTCGGCAAGGTCGTGGCCGGCCTGGACGTCGTCGACGTCATCGCCAAGGCGGCCACCGGCAGCAAGCGCGGCCACCGCGACGTGCCGCTCGAGCCGATCACGATCCTCTCGGCCACGATCGTCAAGTAGGCGTGTTCAACGCCCTTTTTCCGTTCCTGCACCTCGGGGCGCTCCTCGCCGTCATCGTCTACGCCTTCGTCTCGCTGGCGCGGGGCAACGTCCCCCGCTTCGGCGTCCTGATGGTCCTCCTGGCCATCTATTACGTCTTTCTCCTCCACCCCGGGGTGAAGAAGGAACTGGCCCGCCGCCGCGCCCTCAAGGACAAGCGCTGACCGGACGGCGCTTCTCCCGGCCTTGAAACGGGAGCGGCCTCCCTCCCGGGGCCCGGTCCCTTCGGGGCCCGGCCCGGCCCCGATTTACTTTTGGGGGGGATGCGGCTAGAATCGGGGCATGAAAACCCGCCTATCGGTCCCCGCCGCGCTCTTCGCCCTGGCCGCCCTGATCGCCCCGTCGCCGGCCGCGGCCCAGGCGCTCGACAAGAACCTCAAGGACGGCCTGGCGGCCATCAGCCCGGTCGAGGCCTACGACATCGTCAAGACCCTGGCCCGGCCGGAATACGCCGGCCGCCTGACCGGCCACCCCGGCTACACCGCCGCGGCCCAGTGGGCGGCCAGGAAGCTGGCCGCCTGGGGCCTCAAGCCCGTCTCCGGCCGGGACGGCTTTCTCCAGCCCTACGCCTCGCCCTACACCGTCATCGACCAGGCCGAGATGACCGTGCTGCTGCCGGACGGGCCGCCCGACCCGGCCAAGCCCCCGGCCTATAAGGAGATGAAGCTCGTCCCGGAGAAGGACTTCCTGCCCCTGCTCTACTCCGACAGCGGCGACCGGACGGCCGACGCCGTTTTCGCCGGCTGGGGCATCGCCGCGCCCGAGCTCGGCTACGACGACTACGCCGGCCTCGACGTCGCGGGCAAGTTCGTCCTCTGCTTCCGCGGCACGCCGGACCGGGACCCGAAATACACGCCCTACGACGAGCACCGCACCCGGATGAAGACGGCCCTCGGGAAAGGCGCCCTGGGCATCGTCTACGTCTACGCCGACGACGAGGTGGCCTCCAACCCGAACGGGGATTTCCTGGCCGGCTTCACCCCGGCCATCGTCGGCATGAAGGTCCTGGACGCCATCCTCAAGGACACCGGCGCGACGGCCGCCGACCTGAAGAAGGCCCTGACCGCCTATAAGCGCCCCATCTCCTTCCCGGTCCGGGCCCGCATCCGCCTGACCGTCCGGTCGAGGCATTTCCCCCAGGCCGTCGGCTACAACGTCGTCGGCTACATCGAAGGCTCCGATCCGAAGCTCCGCCGCGAGTGCGTCATCATCGGCGGCCACTTCGATCACTCCGGCGCGCACATGGGCCTCCTCTTCCCCGGCGCCGACGACAACGCCAGCGGCAGCGCCACGGCCATGGTGGCCGGCAAGGCCTTCGCCGGGCTGGCCCGCAAGCCCAAACGGTCGATCGTCATCGCCCTCTTCGGCGGCGAGGAGCTGGGCCTCCAGGGCTCGACCTGGTTCGCCGGCCACGTCCCGGGCCCCTTCGACAAGGTCGCCGGCATGTACAACTTCGACATGACGGGGGAGGGCGACGGCCTCTGGGGCGCCGCCGGCGCCGAGCCGGCCGGGTTCGGCCAGACCCTGGAGGAGGCCGACAAGATCGTCAAGGTCCTGCGCGGCCTGGGCACCATCCGCGGCGTCGGCGTCCGCGGCTCCGACTTCGCCCCGTTCTTCCTCAAGGGCATCCCGGCCGCCAGCCTGGGCTCCAACGGCCCCCACCTGGCCTATCACCAGACCGGCGACACGATCTACCGGATCAATCCCGAGATCACGGCCGACGCCGCCAAGCTGGCGTTCCTGGCCGCTTTCGCCTGGGCCGACCGCTAGGAAAGGGCATGAGAGTCGCCAAGGAAGGCCTGCCGTTCATCCTGTGCTCGCTGGCCGCGTCGCTGGCCGGCCTGGCGCTCGGCTGGTGGCCGCTGACGCTCCCGGCCCTGCTCCTGGCCGCCGCCTTCACCTTCTTCTTCCGCGATCCCGAGCGCCGGCCGCCCGCCGGCGAGCGCCTCCTCGTGTCGCCCGCCGACGGCCTGGTCCTGGGCGTCGAGCCCCTGCCCGGCCACCCCGATCTGGCCGGGCCGCCGACCAAGGTCACCATCTTCCTGTCCCTGCTCGACGTCCATCTCGTGCGGGCCCCGCTCGCGGCGACGGTGGCCCGGGCCGAATACCGGGCCGGCCGGTTCCTCAAGGCCTCCCGGCCCGAGGCCGGCGAGCTGAACGAGTCCCGGACGCTCGTCTTCCAAGGCGGGGCCGCGGACCTGGTGCTGAAGATGAGCGTCGGCGTCGCCGCCCGCCGCATCAAGGCCTTCGTCAAGGCCGGCGACGCCGTGGAGCGCGGCCAAAGGATCGGCCTGATGTACTTCGGTTCCCGGGTCGAGCTGACCCTGCCGGCGGCGGTGGAGGTCCGGGTCCGCCCCCAAGACAAGGTCCGGGGCGGCACGACCGTCCTCGGGGAGGTCCGGACATGAAACAGAAGAAGCCGATCTACGGCCTCAACGTCCTGCCCAGCCTGTTCTCGCTGACGAACCTGTTCTTCGGGTTCATGAGCATCCTGCTGACCTTCCAGGGGCATTACCGCTCCTCGGCCATCCTGATCATCATCGCCGCCCTCATGGACGGCCTCGACGGCCTGGTCGCCCGGGCCACCCACACGCCGTCGGACTTCGGCATCGAGCTCGATTCCCTGGCCGACGCCATCTCCTTCGGGCTGGCCACGTCGCTCCTGCTCTACTATTGGGGCATGGAGATGGCCGGGCCGCCGGCCGTCTTCTTCGGCTTTGTCTTCCTCTGCGCCGGCGTTCTGCGGCTGGCCCGCTACAACGTCCGCAGCCACGTCCCCTCGGACCGCAAGCACTACCAGGGCCTGACCGTGCCCTCGGCCGCCATCTTCATGGCCTCGATCGTCAACTTCCATCCGGTCCCGCTGGCCGCCCGCGAGTCCGGCTTCCTGATCGCGGTCGTCACCCTCGTCGTCTCGCTGTTCATGGTCAGCACCTTCCCCTACCAGAACTTCATCAAGGCCTTCATCGGCCGCCGGGTCAGTATCCGGACCGGCCTGATCGTGGCCATCGTCCTGTTCGGCGTGCTGTTCTACGCCCGCTATTTCCTGCTGCTTTTCTTCGGCCTGAACGTCCTCTCGGGCCCGGCCGTGGCCCTGGTCAAGGCCCTCAAGAAGGCGCCGCGCCGGAAGCCGCGCGCCGACGGCCCGGCCGCGACGGCCCCGCCGGGCGGAGGGCCGGCGGCCGGATGACCCTCGGAGCGCCGCCCGCCGGTCCGGCCAGGCCGCGGGCCCGGGTCCGCAAGGCGCGCCTCGCGGCGGCCGTCGCCGCGGCGGCGGCCGTGGTCGCCGCGCTCGTCCTTTTGGCCCGGGTCGTCTTTCCGCCGGCGCCGCCGGCGCCGTTCGAGCCCCGGCCGGCCGGGCCCGTTCTGACCAGCCCGCCGCCGGAGCCGGCGCTCGCCGTCGAGAAGATCGTCGTCCCGGCCCGCTCGACCCTGGCCGACCTCCTCAAGCGCCGCGGCTTCACCGACCGCCAGATCCACGATCTCCGCGAGGCGGTCAAACCCGTCTACGACCTGGGCCGCATCCGGGCCGGCCAGGAGCTGCGGCTGGCGGGGCTCCCCGACGGGACGTGGCGGCGGTTGGAATACGACGTCGACGAGACGCGCTTCCTCGTCGTCCGCCGCGAAGGGGACGGCGTCCGGGCCGAGATGCAGTTCGTGCCGATCGAGTTCAAGACGGCCCTGGTCGCCGGGGTCATCGAGGACAGCCTGATCGCCGCCTTGAACGAAGCCGGCGAGGAGGACGCGCTGGCCATCGACCTGGTCGAGCGCTGCTTCGGCTGGGACATCGATTTCCACACCGACCTGCGCCAGGGCGACACCTTCCGCATCTTCGTCGAGAAGCGCTACCTCGACGGCCGTTTCGCCGGCTACCGCGACATCCTGGCCGCCGAGTTCGTCAACGAGGGGCGCGTCTACCGGGCCTACCGCTTCACCTACCCCGACACCCGGGCCTCGGATTATTTCGACGAGGCCGGCGGCTCGCGGCGCAAGGCCTTCCTCCGCTCGCCGCTCAAGTTCGCCCGGGTCACCTCCCGGTTCACCTCCAGCCGATTCCATCCGATCCACAAGATCTACCGGCCGCACTACGGCGTCGATTACGCCGCGCCGATCGGGACGCCCGTGCAAGCCACCGCCGACGGCCAGGTCGCCTTCGCCGGCCGCGAGTCCGGGTCCGGCAACGTGGTCAAGATGCGCCACAAGAACGCCTATGCCACGGCTTACCTGCATTTGAGCCGCTTCGGGCCGGGCGTCCGGACCGGGGCCTCGCTCAAGGGCGGGGACATCGTCGGCTACGTCGGGTCGACGGGCGATTCGACCGGGCCGCACCTCGACTACCGCATCTACGTCCACGGCAGCCCGGTCAACCCGCTCGGCCACAAGTTCAAGCCGGCCGATCCCCTGCGCCAGGAATTCCTCGAGGACTACAAGAAGAGCGTCGCCCGGCTGAACGTGGCCCTGCAGCTGCCCGAGATCGTCCGGACGCTGCGGATCGCGCCGGCCGTCAGTTTTTGATCTTTTCGCTCCCGCCGCCCTTGGTGGACTGGCCCCCGCCCGAAGCCCGCTCGGGCGCCGCGCCGCGGGGGGACGCCGAGACCGTCGAGGTCGTCGAGGCGCCCGATCCCGAAGAGCCGGTCGAGGAGCCGCCGGACGCCGACACGCCGGGGCTGGCGACGACGCCGTGCGGGGTCATGCGGACGGACGGCCCGCCGGCCCGGTCGCGGTCGCGCGAGGTGATGCGCAATTCGGGACAGCGGACCTCGTTCCGCAGGCTCGAGTATTCGATGCGGACGCCGAGCTCGCGGGCCACGCGCATGTCGGGGTTCCAGTCGCGGAAGCGGACGGGGGGAGCGACGGGCCGGACGGCCGGCGCCGCCGACGCCCGGACCGCCGGGGCGGCCGGCAGGGCCTTCGGCTTCGACACCGGGCCGGGGATGTCGGCGCGGCGATAGACGCGGACGGCTTCGCGGCGCGGATCGACGATGCGCCGGGTCCCGGCGGACCCGACGGCCGCCGGGGCGTCCCACTTCGGCACCTTGTCCCACGTCCGGGCTTTCTCGTGGACGACCCCGGAGGCCAGATCGCCCTTGGCCACGAACACCAGCTGGCCCGGCACCGCCGCCGCGCTCTCGCGGACGCGGACGTCGCCGGCCCGGTAGGCCGAGACCACCTTCTTGACGATGCCACGGAGCTCGGCGGGAAGAGGGAGCGCGCCCGCGGCGGGCTGCTTCAGCTCGTTCTTGCGGATCACGGTCTTGACGAGGGTGAGGGGCGCCCCGTCTCCGCCGGTCCCGTAGGGCCAGTCGTATTGCCAAGCGCCGTCCAGGTAGCGGAAATGGGAGTTCCAGTAAGGATCGGAGCCGTACATGTACGGATCACCGGACATCCAGTCGAACAGGCTCCAGGGCCGCCAGCAGGCGTAACCGAAATAGAAATCCCAGGTCACCCAGGCCGGGGAGAACATCGAGCCGGGCAGCCAGAACCAGCCCCGCTTCTTGTCCCACTGCCAGATCCCGAGATGATAGGGGATCCAGCCCCAGGGCTCCTGGGGCACCCAGAACATCTGGCCGCCCGTGGACGACCAGCGCCCGTAATAGTAAGGGCTCCAGCCCCAGGGATAGCGCCCGTTGTCGATGAACGGGCGCCAGACGTAGCCGTAAAGGTCGTCCCAGAGCCACTCGCCGTAGCGGTTGCCGTAGGTCTGGGCGAAATAGAACACCGCCGGGGGAAGCTTCTGGACCGGCTTGGGCAGGGGGGTCAGGCCCTCGTGCAGCTGTTCGAAATGGGCGTTGACATCTTTGTTCCAGAGATCGAAGGCCGAATCCTCCAGGGCCGCGGCCAGCTGGGCCTGATGGTCGGCCAGGACGACGAGACGCTCGCCTTTGCGGACGGCCCGGTTCACGAGGCGGTCGGCGGCCGGCCCGAACAGCATCTGGGCCCGGCCGTAGCGGACCTGCGCTTCGGTCGCGCCGTCGGCGGCCGCGGAAACGACGGCCACCGCGTTGGGCCTGAGCTTGAGCGCCGCGTTGGGCGTCATCACCTGGAACAGCTCCCGGCGGCCGTATTCCTTGTACATGACGTAGACGCGGCCCCTGGGCAAGGACACGACGGACAGCTCGTCCGGGCTGCTCAGGCTTTGGGCCAGGATGGTCTCGACCTTGATCTCGGTGTCGACATCGAGCCGGATGATCGTGCCGCTGTCGAACTGGATCTCGCAGCGGCGCCCGCCGGCCGTCCGGACCCGGTCGCCGGGCCCGATGGGCAGGTTGAGCACGCCCTCTTCCGGCAGGGTGCTCCCTTCCCGCAGGACGATGGGCGCGGCCCCGTCGGGGCCGGGCTCGATAAAGCTGATGTGGCCGAAATAGAGATCCTTCGGACCGTTGAGGACCCTGTAATGGTCGGCCGCCCGCAACCCCGCGCCGGACGCGAGCAGGATGGCCGAGAGAACCGCGATCCCCACCCCCCTTTTTCTCATGGCCGTTCTCCTCATCGAAGGCGATTGACGTCATTATATTTGCATTTTTCATGCCACGGTCCCCGCCTGGAGATCGAGGGCGACCGGGCCCCGATCGTCCCCGAATGAGGACGATACCGCGGCCCGAGCGTGAAATGGGTGACAGTGGCCCGCCGGCCTCGTCCATTGACAGGGCCGGGAGCGGGCCCCTACAATGGCGGGAGAAGGTCCGCCGCCATGCCCCGCCGCAAGTACCGCAATCCGTTCCCGACCGTCGACATCGTCATCGAGATCATGGCCGGGCGGCGGCGGCGGGGCATCGTTCTCATCGAGCGCCGCAATCCCCCGCCGGGCTGGGCCCTGCCGGGAGGCTTCGTCGATTACGGCGAAACGCTCGAAGCGGCCGCCGTCCGCGAGGCCCGCGAGGAGACCTCGCTCGACGTCGAGCTCCTCGGCCAGCTCGGGGCCTATTCGGACCCCGCCCGCGACCCGCGCTTCCACACCATCTCGACGGTCTTCCTGGCCCGGGCGACGGGCCGCCCCCGGGGCGCCGACGACGCCCGGCGGGCCATCGTCGTCGATCCCCGGGACCGCCGCCGGCCGCTGGCCTTCGACCATCGCCGCATCCTCGACGACTATCTCACATCCAGGAAGGGGGCCCGCCCATGCCCGAAGACGACGACCGCCGCCGCGCGCCGGACGACGCCGACCTCGTCGAGGTCGCGCGCGTCTACGGCCCGTTCGAAGCCGACCTGATCAAGAACTTCCTCGAAGGCCACGGCATCGCCTCCATCGTCCGCGGCCGCACCGCCCCGTTCGTCTATCCGCTGACCGTCGACGGGATGGCCGAATTCAAGGTCCTCGTCCCGGCCGCCGACGCCGAAGCCGCCCGCGAGCTGGTCGCCTCGCGGCCCGCTCCGGACGACGAATCCGGGCCGCCGGACGAGGCCTGACTCCCCCCGCCCGCCGCGCCCCCCACCGCTGGTATTCCGCCGCCGCCGCGGGCCCTCTTTTAGGGCCCCCGCGTGTTCGCCATTTTCCAGGCTTTTTTTGCTTGACAAGCCCCGTTTTTACTCATATATTTGGGACGAAACGGGACAAACCGGGACGAAGCAAAGATGGCGAACGTTTTGATCGGCAGTTATACGGCCCGCGTCGACGCCAGCGGCCGCATCAAGATCCCGGAAAAATTCCGCGAAGTCATCGAGCAGGTGTACGGCAAGGATCTCTTCGTGACCTCCCTTTCGGACGACTCGATCAAGGTCTATCCGCTCGGTGTTTGGCTGGCCATGACCGACCTCGCCGCCGAGGGCGCCCTCCACCTCCGCCCCGACGTCCGCAAGTTCATGCTGCGCGTCAACCGTCACGGCTCGCGGCACGAGCTCGACTCCAAGGGCCGGGTCCTGATCAGCCAGGCCCTGCGCGAGAAGGCCCGGCTGAGCGAGGAGGTCGAGGTCCTCGGCCTGTCCAACCATCTGGAGATCTGGAACAAGGACGTTCTCGACGGAACTCTCGAGGAGAAACCGCTCTCGGACGAGGATTTCGAGAGCATCGCCCGCCTTATCCCTCGAGGAAAGCCGGAATGACGGAGAACGGACACCTCCCGGTCCTGCCCACCGAAGTCATCGAATTCCTTGACCCGGGCCGGGCGGGCTTCTACATCGACTGCACCCTGGGACTGGCCGGCCACGCCTTGGCCCTCCTGGAGAGGAATCCCCGCGCCCGCCTGATCGGCCTCGACCGCGACGGCCAGTCCCTGGAGATCGCCCGCGAACGGCTGAAGCCGTACGCCCGCCGGGTCACCCTCTACCAGGCCGACTTCAAAGAGCTGGGCGGGCTCGACATCCCCTTCGACAAGGTCCGGGGGGTCCTGGCCGACCTGGGCATCTCCTCGTACCAGCTGGACACGCCGGAGCGCGGCTTCAGCTACATGCACGAGGGGCCGCTCGACATGCGCATGGACGACCGGACCAGGACGACGGCGGCCAAGGTGCTCCACACCTATCCCGAGCCCAAGCTGGCCGAGATGTTCGCCCGCTACGGCGAGCTCGATCAGACCCGCCGGCTGGCCCGCGAGATCGTCCATCTGCGCAAGCTCGGCCGGCTGGAGACGACCGGCGACCTCCGCCTCCTGATCGAACGGATCTACCGCTGGCGGCCGCAGCGGGGCCGCATCCATCCCGCGGCCAAGGCCTTCCAGGCCCTGCGCATCGAGATCAACGGCGAGCTCGAAGGCCTCGGCGGATTCATCGAAGACACGGTCCGCCGGGCCCCGAAGGGCGCGCGGTTCGTCGTCATCTCCTTCCATTCGCTCGAGGACCGCATCGTCAAGAGAACCTACCAGGCTCTGGCCGGCGGCGGCGACGGCGCCCCGCTCCTCCGGATCCTGACCCGCAAGCCGGTCATGGCCTCGGAGGCCGAGGTGGCCGCCAATCCCCGGGCCCGCTCCGCCAAGCTGCGGGCCGCGGAGAGGATCTAGATGGTCCGGCGCCGCTGGAACCCGAAAGGCATCGCGCTGGCCGCGGCGGTCGCCGTGGCGGCCGTCGGCGTCCTGACCTTCTACGTCTGGTATCAGACCGAATCGGTCAAGCTCGGCCTGGACATCAACAAGCGGGAGGCCCAGATCCGGGAGCTGGAGAAGGACATCGAGGCCCTCAAAGTGAAGCGGGCCGCCCTGCTCGATCCCGGCCGCGTCGAGCGCATCGCCCGGGACGAGCTGGGCCTGGCCGATCCGGCCAACGGCGACGTCGTCTACAAAGCGCCGGCAGCGCCCCGTCAAGGCCCGCGGCCATGAGATCGTTCTACGAGAGCGACATCCGCCGCCGGACCAAGCTCCTGACCTTCGCCCTGGCCGCCTGGGGCGCGGTGGTGGCCGGCCGGCTCGTCCAGATCCAGATCTTCGGCCACGCCCGGGCCAAAGAGATCGTCCGGCGCCAGACCCGGGACATGGTCAAGGTCCCGCCGCGGCGGGGCAGCATCTTCGACCGCCACGGCGAGGTCCTGGCCTGCAGCCTGCCCGCCCCCTCCGTGGCCATCCGGCACCTGGAGAAAGACAGCCCCGAACAGGAACGCGACAAGGTCCTCCGGCTCCAGAGGGCCCTGGACCTGCCGGCCAGCGAGGCCTCGCGCGTCCTCGGCCGCCTGCGCGACAAGGCCACCTACACCTACGTGAAGAGCCGCATCCCCGAGGAGGACGCGGCCCGGGCCATGGCCCTGAAGCTCCCCGGCGTCGAGCTCGAGCCGGGGACGCGGCGCTATTATCCCCACGGCGCCCTGGGGGCCCATGTCGTCGGCGGCATGAGCGCCGACGGCGAGCGGCGGGCCGGCGTCGAGGCCCGCTACAACGACCGGCTGAAGGGCCAGGAGGGCCGGCAGATCACCTACGAGGTCGGCGGCGGCCGCAACTACCAGGCCCAGATGCTCCAGGCCCCCGTCCCCGGCCAGGACCTGGTCCTGACCCTCGACGCGACCATCCAGTACATCGCCGAAAAGGAACTGGCCCGGGCCATCGACGAGCATCAGGCCGGATCCGGCTCGGTCATCGTCATGGACGCCCCGACGGGCGAGATCCTGGCCCTGGCCAACTGGCCGACCTACGATCTCGGGGAGTTCCCCGGCCCGAAGGAGGCCTGGATGAACCGGGCCGTCCAGGCCAGCTACGAGCCCGGCTCGACGTTCAAGATCGTCACCGCCGCCGCGGCCCGCGAACGGGGCCGGGTCGGCTACGGCGAGCTCTTCGACTGCTCGGCCGGCTCCATCCGGGTCGGCGGAACGGTCATCACCGATCACGAGCGCGTCGGCGTCCTGAGCTTCCCCCAGGTCCTCATCCACTCCTCCAACGTGGGCACGGTCCTGTTCGCCCAGCGCCTGACCATCCCGGAGTATTACGAGACCATCCGGGCCTTCGGCTTCGGCGCGCGGACCGGCATCGACCTGCCGCGGGAAGAACCGGGGCTCGTCTGGCCGCCGGACCGCTGGAACAAGAAGAACTCGCTGCCGCACGTCGCCATCGGCTACGAGGTCCAGGTCACGGCCCTCCAGACCCTGGTGGCCATGAACGCCTTCGCGACCGGCGGCCGGCGCGTCCGGCCGCACGTCGTCCGCGACGCCGGCGGCGACGCGATCGACGCGTCGCTCGAGGACGGCGACGGCAGGGACCGGGCCGTCAGCGCCAAGATCGCCGCCGAGCTGGTCGACCGCGTCTTCGCCGAGGTCGTCGAGCAGGGCACGGCCAAGGACGGCCGCATCGACGGCTACGGCGCGGCCGGCAAGACCGGGACGGCCACGAAGCTCGACCCGGTCCTCAAGACGTACACCAAGAAATACACCGCCTCCTTCGTCGGCTTCACGCCGCTCGAGGAGCCGCGCCTGTCCATCATCGTCGTCCTCGACGACCCCAAGGAAGGCTATTACGGCGGCCAGGCCTGCGCGCCCGTGTTCCGGGACATCGCCAAGCAGGTCCTGCGCTACCTCCGGGTCCCGCCGGAGCGGCCCGTGCCGCCCGAGGTCCTGACGGCCGGCCTCAAGAAGGGGGAGCGCCCGTGACGCTCGACGACATCCTCCGCGACATCGCCGTCGTCGCCCGCCATGGCGCCGGCGGCGAGGAGATCGCCGGCCTGGCCTACAACTCGAAAGCCGTCCGGCCCGGCTTCCTCTTCGCCGCCCTGCCCGGGGCCGCCCGCAACGGCCTGGACTTCGTGGCCGAGGCCGCGGCCAACGGCGCGGCGGCCGTCCTGTCCGGCTGGCCCCGGCCGGCGTCGGCGACGACGACGTGGGTCCAGGTGGCCGATCCCCGGGCCGCCCTGGCCCTGGCCGCGGCCAACTTCTACGGCCATCCCGCCGACCGGATGAAGGTCGTCGGCGTCACCGGGACCAAGGGCAAGACGACGACGACGTTCATCCTCGAGGCCATCCTGCGGCAGGCCGGGGCGTCGCCGGGCCTCATCGGGACCATCGAGTACCGCCGGCCCGGCTGGCGGATGGACGCGCCGCGGACGACCCCCGAGTCCTCCGACCTCCAGGCCCTGCTCCGCGATTTCCTGGACGCCGGCGTCAGCCACGCCGTCATGGAGGTCTCGTCGCACGCCCTGGAGCAGAAGAGGGTCTGGGGCGTCGGCTTCGACGTCGCCGTCTTCACCAACCTGAGCGGCGAGCACCTCGACTACCACCCCACCATGGACGCCTACTTCGAGGCCAAGAAGAAGCTCTTCTTCCTCGACCACAAAAAGAGCGCGGCCGTCGTCAATTGGGACGATCCCTGGGGCCAGAAGCTCGTCGCCGAGCTGCCCATGGCCACGGTCACCTTCGGGCTCGAGCCGGCGGCCATCGTCCGGGCCCTGCGCTACGTCCCGTCCGGCGAAGGCCTCGACGCCCAGGTCGTCTACCCGGGCGGCACGATGCGGCTCCAGTCGGCCCTCGTCGGGCGCCACAACCTCTACAACCTCCTGGCCGCGACGGGGGCCGCGCTGGCGCTCGGCGTCGCCGCGGCCGACATCGTCAAGGGCGTGGCCTCGCTCCCGGGCGTCCCCGGCCGCTTCGAGCGGGTGCCCAACCGCCGCGGCCTGACCGTCGTCGTCGATTACGCCCACACCGACATGGCCCTGGAGAGCCTGCTGGTCACGGCCCGCGAGCTCAAGCCCCGCCGCGTCGTCCTCGTCTTCGGGGCCGGCGGCGACCGCGACCGCGACAAGCGGGAGCGCATGGGCCGCGTCGCGGCCCGCCTGGCGGACTGGACCGTGCTGACCTCCGACAATCCCCGCTCCGAGGAGCCCGGGGACATCATCGCGGCCATCGAGAAGGGCTTCGTCAAGGAGGGCGTGCGGGCCTACGAGGTGGAGCCCGACCGGGCCAAGGCCATCGGCCGGGCCCTGGCCGCGGCCAACAAGGGCGACATCGTCCTGGTGGCCGGCAAAGGCCACGAGACCTATCAGATCTTCAGGGACCGGACGGTCCATTTCAGCGACATCGAGGCCGTCCAGGCCGCGCTCGGCGGGCCGGAGGCCGCCTGACCATGGCCGCGTTGAGGCTCGACGAGATCGCCCGGCTGGCCGGCGGCGCCGTGCTCGGCGGCGCGCCGGGGCTGACCTTCGGCAGCTACGCCATCGATTCGCGGCTCGTCGCCCCGGGCGGGTTGTTCTTCGCCCTGGCCGGGAGCCGGGACGGGCACGATTTCGTGGCCGCCGCGGCCGCCGCCGGCGCCGCGGGGGCGGTCGTCAGCCGGCCGGTGGCCGGCCTGCCGCCGGACTTCGGTCTGGTCCGGGTCGACGACACGGTCGCCGCCCTCCAGGCCCTGGGCCGCGGCGTCCTGGCCCGGCGGCCGGTCAAGGTCGTCGGCATCACCGGCAGCGTCGGCAAGACGACGACCAAGGAGTTCGCCGCCGCCCTGCTGGCGTCCCGGTTCCGGGTTCTCAAGTCCGAAGGGAATTTCAACAACCGTCTGGGCCTCGCCCTGTCGCTCCTGCGCCTCGAGCCGGACCACGACCTCGCCGTCCTGGAAATGGGCATGAGCGCCCCCGGCGAGATCCTGGCCCTGACCCGCCTGGCGCCGCCGGACGTGGCCGTGATCACCAACGTCAGCCCGGTCCATCTTCAGTTCTTCGCCGGGCTGGAAGACATCGCCCGGGCCAAGAAAGAGATCCTGGACGGGGCCCGGCTCGGCGCGACGGCCGTCCTCAACGGCGACGACCCGCTGGTCCGGGACATGGCGGCCGGCTTCCCCGGCCGGACGATCCTCTTCGGCCAGGCCCCCGAATGCGCGGTCCGGGCCGACGACGTCGCCTCCAAAGGCTACGACGGCCTCGAGTTCCGGCTCCTGTACGGGGCGGAATCGGGCCGTTTCGCCCTCCCCTGCGTCAACCGGTCCGCCGTGGCCAACCTTCTGGCCGCCGCGGCCGCGGCCCTGGCGCTGGGCCTGGGCCTCGACGAGATCGGGCCCGCCATCCGGGGGCTCGCCCCCTCGGCCATGCGCGGGGCGATGGTGGCCGCGGACCGCGGCCTGCGCCTCTACGACGATTCCTACAATTCGAATCCCCGGGCCCTCGAGGCCGCGCTGGCCAGCCTGGGCGGCCTGCCGGCCGCCCGCCGGGTGGCCGTCCTGGGCGATATGCTCGAGCTCGGCCAGGGCGGCCCGGAATACCACCGCCGGGCCGGCGAGACCCTGGCCCGGACGGGCTGGGACGTCCTCGTCGCCATCGGGCCGCTGGCCGCTCTCATCGCCGACGGAGCGGCCGCGGCCGGGCTGGCCGCCTCGGCCATCCACCGCTTCGCCGACGCCGCGGGCGCGGCGGCCGCCATCGGCGACATCGTCCGCGACGGCGACCTGGTCCTGGTCAAGGGTTCGCGCGGCGTCAAGACCGAGCGGGTCGTCCGGGCGCTCCGGGCCCGGGGAAAGGAGTAGGCCGTGCTGTACTGGCTCCTCGTTCCCTTGAGCGGCGACGTCTTCCTGTTCAACGTCTTTCGCTACATCACCGTGCGCACGGCCGCCGCCGGCATCACCGCCCTGGTCCTGATGTTCGTCCTCGGCCCCCGGTTCATCCGCCGTCTGGAGCGGGGCCGGATCGGCCAGGAGATCCGCGCCGACGGGCCCAAGGCCCACTTCGTCAAGAAGGGCACGCCGTCCATGGGCGGCCTGCTGATCATCTTCAGCGTCGCGGTCACCACGCTCCTCTGGGGCGACCTGTCCAACCTCTACGTCTGGGTGGCCCTGGGCTCGATGGTCCTGTTCGGCCTGGTCGGCCTGTACGACGACCTGCTCAAGTTCCGCCGCAAACAGTCCCTTGGGCTCCGCCCCTGGCAGAAGATGGCCCTGCAGATCGCCGTGGCCGCGGCCGTCGGCCTGGTCTTCATCTGGATGAACGCGCGGGGCGAGTTCAGCCTCTACTTGAGCTTCCCCTTCTTCAAGAAATGGATCCCCTACCTGGGCTGGTTCTACCTGCCCTGGATCGCCTTCATCCTGGTCGGCTCCTCCAACGCCGTCAACCTGGCCGACGGCCTGGACGGCCTGGCCATCGGCCTGACCCTCATCAGCGCCGCGGCCCTGACCGCGCTGACCTACGTGGCCGGCCACGCCAACTGGTCCGTCTACCTCAACATCCCCCGCGTGCCGCAGGCCGCCGAGCTGACCGTCTTCTGCGGCGCCTTCGCCGGGGCCTGTCTCGGCTTTCTGTGGTACAACTGCCACCCGGCCCAGATGTTCATGGGCGACGTCGGGGCCCTGTCGCTCGGCGGGACGCTGGCCGTCATCGCCCTGCTGATCAAGCAGGAGTTCCTGCTCTTCGCCGTGGCCGGGGTCTTCATCCTGGAGGCCCTCTCGGTCCTCCTCCAGGTCTCGTACTTCAAGGTCAGCGGGGGCAAGCGCATCTTCAAGATGGCGCCCCTGCATCACCATTTCGAATTGTCCGGCTGGCCGGAGAGCCGGGTGGTCGTCCGCTTCTGGATCCTGGGCCTGATCTTCGCCCTGTTCAGCCTGGCGACCCTGAAATTGAGATAGACATGGAGCTTCGCGGCCTCAACGTCCTCGTCGTCGGCTTCGAGCGGACCGGCCAGGCCCTGGTCCGCTTCCTCGTCGACCGCGGCGCCCGGGTCCGGGTCACGGACAGGAAGCCGGCCGAGGCCTTGGGGGCCCGGATGGGCGAGTTCGCCGCCCGCGGCGTCGTCTTCGAGACCGGCGGCCACCGGCCCGAGTCCTTCCTCGGCGCCAGCCTGATCGTCCCCAGCCCCGGCGTCCCGCCGCTGGCCGAGATCCGGGCCGCCCGGGAGCGCGGCGTCCCCGTCCTCTCGGAGATCGAGCTGGCCTGGCGCTTCCTGCGCGGCCGCATCGTCGGCATCACCGGCTCGAACGGCAAGTCGACGACGACCACCCTGGTCCACCTCATCCTCAAGGAGGCCGGGTTCCGGGCCCGCCTGGCCGGGAACATCGGGACGCCGCTCATCTCCTTCGTCGACAAGAGCCGCGACGACGATCTCTACGTCGTCGAGCTCTCGAGCTTCCAGCTCGAATACGCCGACTCCTTCCGGCCGGCCGTGGCCGCCCTGCTCAACGTCTCGGAGAACCACATCGACTGGCACGGCTCGTTCGAGGGCTACGTCGCGGCCAAGGCCAGGCTCTTCGCCCGCCTGGGGCCGGAGGACCGGGCCGTCCTCAATCGCGACGACGCCCGGGTCTGGGCTCTGCGGGCCGGGATCGGGGCCCGGGTTTACGGCTTCAGCCGCCGCCGCCGGCCGGCCCGGGGCGCCTGCGTCGAGAACGGCTGGGTCGTCGTCCGCGACGGCGCGGCCGAGCGCGTCCTGCCGGTCGCCCGCATCCCGCTGCCCGGCGCCCACAACCTGGAGAACGTCCTGGCCGCGGCGACGATCGGCCGGCTCCTCGGCGCGCCGGCGGCCTCGATGGGCCGGACCATCCGGGCCTTCCGCGGCCTGGAGCACCGGCTGGAGGACGTCCTGACCGTCCGCGGCGTCCGCTTCGTCAACGATTCCAAGGCCACGACCGTCGACGCCACGCTCAAGGCCCTGGCCAGCTTCGACCGGCCCGTCGTTCTCGTCCTGGGCGGCCGCGGCAAGGGCGGCGATTACGCCCCCCTGCGCCCGGCGGTCCGGCGGCGGGCCCGGTCGGTCGTCCTCGTCGGCGAGGCCGCCGTCAAGATCGAGGCGGCCCTGGCCGGCGCGGCGCCGGTCGAGCGGGCCGCGAACTACCGCGAGGTCGTCGGGCTGGCCTTCGCCCGGGCCCGGCGGGGCGACATCGTCCTCCTGGCCCCGGCCGCCACGAGCTGGGACATGTTCAAGAACTTCGAGGAGCGCGGCCGGACCTTCAAGCGCGAGGTCCGCCGGCTGGCCGCGGGCCTGCGGCCGAAAGGGCGGGGCCGATGAGCGCCCGGCACCGTTTCGCCTTCGACGTCCCGCTCCTGGCGGTCACCCTGGTCCTGGTCGTCCTGGGCGTCTACTTCGTCTTCAGCTCGTCGGGCTTCATGGCCCGCGAAAAATACAACCAGTCCTTCCATTTCATGGCCCAGCAGATCCTGGGGGCCCTGGTCGGGCTGGGCCTGGTGGCCCTCCTCGTCTCGATCAAGAAGTCCTTCTTCCTCCAGCCGGCGTTCGTCTACGGCCTCCTCGGCCTGACCATCGGCCTGCTGGCCCTTTGCCTGGCCATGCCCGGCGTGGCCCGGACCAACCGCTGGCTCGTCCTCGGGGGCCTGCGCTTCCAGCCGTCGGAGCTGGCCAAGATCAGCCTGGTCCTTTTCCTGGCCGTCTACGCCGAGGCCAAGAAGGACACCCTCAACCAGGTCCGGACCCTGGCCGTTCCCGTGGCCGTCATCGTCGTCTCGGTCGTCCTCGTGCTCCTCGAGCCCGACTTCGGGACGGCCGTCCTGCTGGCCGGACTGGCGGCCATGGTCCTGTTCCTGGGCGGGCTCAAGTTCCGCTACATCGCCGCGGCCGGGGTCCTGGCCGGGGCGCTGTTCGGCTTCTATCTCGTCCAGGCCGACTACCGGGTCCAGCGGCTGGAGGGTTTCTTCTCCTCCGAGAAGGACGTCCTCGGCAGCGGCTACCAAGTCGACCAGTCCAAGCTGGCCTTCGGCACGGGCGGCGTCATCGGGGTCGGCCCCGGCCAGTCCACGCAGAAGCTCAACTTCCTGCCCTTCGCCCACACCGATTTTATCTTCGCCATCGTCGGCGAGGAGACCGGTCTCGTCGGCACCCTGCTCACCCTCGGCCTGTACCTGTTCTTCCTCTGGCGGGGGCTGAAGATCTCGTTGGCCGCGCCGGGGCCGGCTTACAAGATGATCGCCGCGGGCCTGACGCTGGTCATCGTCGCCCAGGCCCTGATGAACATGTCCATCGTCCTCGGCCTCGGACCGGCCAAAGGGACGCCCCTGCCTCTGTTGTCCTACGGGCGGTCGTCGCTCCTGTGCACGCTGGCCGCCATCGGCCTCCTCCTGCACATCAGCCAGAAGCGGGGCGACACCTGGGGAACGGTGAAGATATGACGGGACGCCGGGTGATCATCAGCGGCGGCGGCACGGGCGGGCACCTCTACCCGGCCCTGGTCGTCGGCCGCCGGCTGGCGGCCCTCGCGCCGGGGATCGAGCTGACCTACGTCGGCACGGGGCGAGAGGTCGAGGGCCGGATCATGGCCGGCCACGGCGTCCGCTTCGTCGCCATGCGCATCGAGGGCCTCAAGGGCCGCGGCCTCAAGAGCCTGCGCGGCCTGGCCCTCCTGCCGCTGGCCTTCGTCCAGTCGCTCGGCCTGCTCCTCAAGACCCGGCCGGGCCTGGTCATCGGCGTCGGCGGCTACAGCTCGGGACCGATCGTGCTGTTGGCCTCGTGGCTCCGCGTCCCGACGGTCATCCTGGAGCAGAACGCCCGTCCGGGCTTCACCAACCGCCTGCTGGCCCGCTGGGTCCGCCGGGCCGTGGTCGCTTTTCCCTCGACCCTGCCGGCCTTCAAGGACAAGGGCGTCCTCCTGGGCAACCCCGTCCGGGAAGAGTTCTACCGGCTGCCGGCCAAGACCCGGGGGCCCCGGCTGGACGTCCTCGTTTTCGGCGGCAGCCAGGGCTCCCATTTCCTCAACTCCCGCGTCGTCGAAGCCCTGCCGCTCCTGGCCGCGGCCAAGGACCGGCTCCGGCTGACGCATCAGACCGGGGTCGCCGACCTGGCCGCGGTGACGGCCGCCTACCGGGCCGCCGGCTTCGAGGAGGCCGAAGTGGCCGCCTACCTGCCCGACATGCCGGCCTATTTCGGCCGGGCCGACCTGGTCGTCTGCCGGGCCGGGGCGACCACGCTGGCCGAGCTCATCGCCGCCCGCAAGGCCTCGGTCCTCGTCCCCTTCGCCGGGGCGGCCGAGGACCACCAGACCGTCAACGCCCGCGAGCTCGGTTCGGTCGGGGCGGCCGTGGTCCTGCCCGAGGCCGAGGCCACGGCCGGGGCGCTGGCCGCCCGCATCCTCCGCTTCCTCGATCAGCCCCGGGAGCTCGCGGCCCTGGAGGCCGGCGCCGCCCGGCTGCAGCCCGAGGACCCGGCCGGCCGCATCGCCGCGCTCTGCCTGTCCCTGATGGAACGCCCGTCCAAGGAGTCCGCGTCGTGACCAAGAAAGGCTACCGCAAGCTCAATCACATCCACATGGTCGGCATCGGCGGCACGGGCATGAACGGCATCGCGGAGGTCCTGCTCAACCTGGGCTACAGGGTCTCCGGCTCGGACCTGGGCGAGAACGAGGCCACCCGCCGGCTGCGCGGCCTGGGCGCCGAGATCGCCATCGGCCACCGGGCCGAGAACCTCCAGAGCGCCGACGTCGTCGTCATCTCCTCGGCCGTGCGAGAGGACAACGTCGAGGTCCGCAAGGCCCGCGAGAGCCTCATCCCCGTCATCCCCCGGGCCGAGATGCTGGCCGAGCTGATGCGCATGAAGTACGGCGTCGCCGTGGCCGGCACGCACGGCAAGACGACGACGACCTCGATGACCGCCCTGGTCCTGGAGGCCGGCGGGTTCGACCCGACCATCATCGTCGGCGGCCGCCTCAACACCATCGGCGCCAACGCCAAGCTCGGGGCCGGCGACTTCATCGTCGCCGAGGCCGACGAGAGCGACCGGTCGTTCCTCTACCTCTCGCCCTTCATCGCCGTCCTGACCAACATCGACGAGGAGCACCTCGACCAGTACCAGGGCGTCGACGATCTCAAGACGACCTTCATCAACTTCGCCAACAAGGTCCCGTTCTACTGCCCGGTCATCCTCTGCCTCGACGATCCCAACCTCCAGAGCATCATCCCGCAGATCGAGCGCCGGATCATCACCTACGGCTTCTCGGCCCAGTCCGACCTGACCGCCCGAGACTTCGCCTTCGACGAGTTCCGCAGCGCCTCGACCCTCTATGCCGGGGGCCTGCGCCTGGGCGCCCTGAAGCTCCAGGTGCCGGGGATGCACAACATCCTCAACGCCATGGCCGCGGCCGCGGTCGGGCTCGACCTGGACATCCCGGCCCCGACGATCCTCGAGGCCCTCGAGAGCTACACCGGGACGGGCCGGCGCTTCGAGCTGCGCAAGGTCGTCCGCGACATCATGGTCGTCGAGGATTACGCCCATCACCCGACCGAGATCAAGGCCACCCTCGAGGCGGCCAAGCGCGGCTGGCCCCGGCGGGTCGTGGCCGCCTTCCAGCCCCACCGCTACAGCCGGCTGTCCAAGCTGATGACCGTCTTCGCCACCGCCTTCAACCAGGCCGACGTGCTGGTCCTGACCGAGATCTATCCGGCCGGCGAGGACCCCATCCCCGGCGTCAGCGGCCGGGCCCTGTACGAGGCCATCCGCCAGTTCGGGCACAAGCAGGTCCATTACGAGCCCGACCTGAAGGACCTGGGGGCGCTGCTGAAGACGATCCTGGTCCCCGGCGACCTTCTGCTCGTCCTGGGGGCCGGGAACATCAACCGGACCATCCCGGACATCATCGCCCGCCTGGAGGCCAAGGACTGACATGGCGACCGTGATGGACGACCTGGGGCGGGCGCGCAAGCCGGCGCTCTTCGCCCGCCGCTTCGGGCTCCGCCCGGGCGAGAAGGCCCCGGCCCTGCGGAAGGGCCGGCGGCGCCGCGCCTTCGGGGTCCGCCAGGTCCTGGTCCTGCTGGCCCTGCAGGCCGTCTTTTTCGTCGCCCTGCGCGAGGCCTGGCTCTTCCTCATCACCTGGGACGAGCTGGCCATCCGCAAGGTCACGGTCGTCTGCGCCAAGCCCGGGCTCCAGCGGACCATCGAATCCTTTTACGCCGGGCGCCGGCTCGGCAACATCCTCCTCTGCGACCTCGAGGCCGTCCGGATGCAGGTCCGGCGCCTGGCCTGGGTCCGCGACGCCGGCGTCCAGAAGGTCTTCCCCTCCGGCCTGCGCATCACCGTCGTCGAGCGGTCCCCGTTCGCCCTGCTCGAGCGGGACGGCCTGCGCCTGGCCGACGAGGAGGGCCGGGCCCTGGAGCCGGTCTTCTCACCCGACGAATACGCCCTGCCCGTCGTCTCCGACGAGACCGGCTTCGCCGCCGGGTTCGCCGAGAAATGGGAGGCGGCCCGGCGCTGCCTCCGGGTCCTGCCGCCGGCCGAGCTGCGCCAGCTCGTCGGCGTCCGCTGCAGCGACTACGGCACCCTCGAGCTGGCCTTCCGCGACGACCCGGTGCGGATCGTCGTCGCGGCCGCCGCGCCGGCCGAGGGCCTGGCCGCCTTCCGGGCCGGCCGGGCCGGCTGGGAGGGCCGCTTCGGGACGCTGGCGCTGGCCAACATGAGCTACGACGGCCGGGTCTACCTGACGCCCGCCGAGCCCGCCGGGGACGACCTCCCCCAGCCTGACAAAGGAGACTGAGGCATGCCCAAGAACAGCTACATCGTCGGCTTCGACATCGGGACCCGGAAGGTCGTGGCCATCATCGGCGAGGTGACCGAGGAGCGCAAGATCGAGATCATCGGCATCGGCACGGCCGATTCCCACGGCCTGCGCAAGGGCGTCGTCGTCGACCTCGACGCCACCACGGCGGCCATCAAGAAGGCCCAGGAGGAGGCCGAGCTCATGGCCGGCGTCGAGATCGACTCGGCCTTCTTCGGCATCTCGGGGGCCCACATCAAGAGCTTCAACAGCCGCGGCGTCGTGGCCGTCTCGGGCAAGAACCGGGAGATCACCCGGGAGGACGTCCGCCGGGTCGTCGACCAGTCCAAGGCCATCCCCATCCCCCCGGACCGGGATATCATCCACATCATCCCCCAGGAGTTCATCGTCGACGACCAGGACGGCATCAAGGACCCGGTCGGCATGAGCGGCATCAAGCTCGAGGTCAACGTCCACATCATCACGGCCGCCCTGACCTCGCTCCAGAACCTCAAGAGCTGCGTCCAGCGGGCCGGCATCGGCATCGAGGAGATCGTCCTCAACCAGATCGCCACGGCCCAGGCCGTCCTGACCCAGGACGAGCGCGAGCTCGGCGTCGGCCAGATCGACATCGGCGCCGGCACGACCGAGGTGGCCATCTACGAGCGCGGCAGCCTGTGGTACACCGCGACCATCCCCATCGGCGGCGACAACTTCACCAACGACATCGCCGTCGGCCTGCGGACGCCCATCCCCGAGGCCGAGCGGATCAAGAAGAAGTTCGGCTGCATCGCCGGGCCGCCGGTCGAGGAGCAGGAGACGATCGAGGTGCCCTCGGTCGGCAAGGGCCGCAAGCCCCGGATCCTGTCCCGCCAGCTGCTGGCCGACATCATCCAGCCCCGGGCCGAGGAGATCTTCCGCCTGGTCGACTCCGACATCAAGCGCATGGGCTACGACAAGTCCCTCAATTCGGGCATCGTGCTGACCGGCGGCACGGCCCTCCTCGAAGGCCTCGAGGAAGTGGCCGAGGAGATCTTCGACCTGCCGGTGCGGCGCGGCGACCCCGGCGGCGTGGGCGGCCTGGTCGACCGCGTCGCGACCCCCGATTTCGCCACGGCCGTGGGGCTCATCCTCTACGGCTTTCGCATCTGGCAGGACCGCGGCTTGGCCAAGGACCGCAAGAAGGGCGCGCTGGCCCGGTTCAAAGACTGGTTCAAGGAAGGATAAGGAGGACCTCATGAGCGACGAATCCCGTCTGAAATTCCATCTGGTCGAAGACCAGCTCGGGGCCAAGATCAAGGTCATCGGGCTCGGCGGCGGCGGCGGCAACGCCGTCAACCGCATGATCGAGCACGGCGTCCAGGGCGTCGAGTTCATCGCCGTCAACACCGATCTCCAGGCCCTCAACGCCAACCGGGCCCGGACCAAGATCCCCATCGGCCAGCTCCTGACCAAGGGGCTCGGCTCCGGCGGCCGGCCCGAGACCGGGCGCCAGGCGGCCATGGAGGACACCGAGGGCCTGCTCGAGATCCTCCAGGGCGCCGACATGATCTTCCTGACCACCGGCCTGGGCGGGGGCACGGGCACGGGCTCGACGCCGATCATCGCCAACATCGCCGCCGAGCTCGACATCCTGGTCATCGCCATCGTCACCCTGCCCTTCGCCTTCGAAGGCAAGGTCCGCATGCGCCAGGCCGAGGAGGGCCTCAAGGAGCTCAAGTCGGCCGTGGACACGGTCATCGCCATCCCCAACGAGCGGCTGCTCCAGACGGTCAACATCAACACCTCGGTCCAGGACGCCTTCCGGCTGGCCGACGACATCCTGCGCCAGGCCGCCCAGGGCATCTCGGACCTCATCACCAAGCCCGGCCTGATCAACCTGGACTTCGCCGACGTCAAGTCGGTCATGAAGGGCATGGGCATGGCCTTCATGGGCACCGGACTGGCCACGGGCGACAACCGGGCCCTCGAGGCCGCCGAGAAGGCCATCTCCTCGCCGCTGCTCATCGACACGTCCATCGAGGGCGCGCACGGCGTCCTCATCAACATCACCGGCGGCAAGACGATGACCCTCCACGAGGTCTCCAAGGCCTCCCAGCTCATCCACAGCCTGGCCGATCCCGACGCCAACATCATCTTCGGCACGGTCATCGACGAGGCCATGAAGGACACGGTCAAGGTCACCGTCATCGCCACCGGGTTCGACCAGCCCGCCGAAAAGCGCGAGGCCGCGGACCCGACGCCGGCCGAGCCGGCGCCCGCGCGCCCGGCGGTCCGGAAGCCGGCCTCGCCGTTCCCGGTCATGCCCCAGACGCCGCCCTATCTCTTCGAGGGCAAGGGCGCGGGCGGCGGGGCCGGAGCGGGAGCGCCCCTGTGGGAGCCGTCGTCGCTCAGCGAGAAACAGTGGGACGGCTACGAGACGCCCTCGTTCATCCGGAGGACCAAGCACTCGTCCGTGAGAAAGTCGCCCCATGACATCAGCTGATCTCGTCGTCGCCGGCTGCCGCGAGCTCGTGACCTGCGCCGGGCCCCTCCCCCGGCGAGGCCCGGCGCTGCGGCAGATCGGCCTCGTCGAGAACGGCTGGGTGGCCTCGTCGCAGGGCGTCATCGTCTACGCCGGCGACGAGGAGGGGTTCCTCGCGAGCGTCGAGCCCGGGCCCGGCGCGGTCACGGTCGACGGCGGCGGGATGGTCGCCCTGCCCGGCTTCGTCGACGCCCACACCCACCTCCCCTTCGCCGGGGACCGGGCCAGGGAATTCGGCCTCCGGGTCCAGGGCTGGACCTACCAACAGCTGGCCGAGCGGGGCATGGGCATCCTGACCACGGTCAGGGCGACCCGGGCGGCCAGCCTCGACGATCTCCTGGCCCTGTGCCTCGGGCGGCTCGACCGCATGCTCCTCACCGGCACGACGACCGTCGAGGCCAAGAGCGGCTACGGTCTCAACCTCGAGGACGAGATCAAGCAGCTCGAGGCCCTGCGCGATCTGGCCGCCCTCCACCCCGTCGATGTCGTCCCGACCTTCATGGGCGCCCACGAGGTCCCGCCGGAATACCGGGACAACCGGGGGGATTACATCGCCTTGCTCATCACGACGATCATCCCCGAGATCGGGAAGAGCGGCCTGGCCGAG
>CAZNPB010000025.1:808-8443 GCA_964574895.1 uncultured Eubacteriales bacterium | reverse complement strand
CTCGGAGCCCGGCGTCTTCTCGATCGAGGAGACACGGCGGCTGGTCGAAGCGGCCCGGGCCGCCGGCTTCAAGATCAAGATCCACGCCGACGAGTTCGTCTCGCAGGGCGGCGCGGAGCTCGCCGCCGAGGTCGGGGCCACTTCGGCCGAGCACCTCATCGCCGTCTCCGACGAGGGCATCGCCCGCCTCGGCGCCAGCCCGACCGCGGCCATCCTCCTGCCGGGTGTCCCCTTCTTCCTGATGATGGACAAGCGGGCCCCGGCCCGGCGCCTTGTCGACGCGGGAGCGGCCGTCGCCCTGGCCTCCGATTTCAATCCGGGCAGCTCTCACCTCAGCTCGATGCCGTTCGTCCTCCAGCTCGGCGTCTTCACCCTCGGCCTGACGGTCGAGGAGGCCATCATGGCCTGCACCGGGAACGCGGCTTACGCCATCGGGCGGCACGGCTCGATCGGGAGCCTCGAAGCCGGCAAAAAGATGGATCTCGTCCTCTGCGACGTCCCAGACCACGTGTCATTGGCTTACGACGCCGGACGGAACCCGGTCCGGACCGTGATCAAGAACGGGAAGGTCGTCGTCGCAGACGGCCGAAGGATCTCCCCGCGCTGATGTCCCCCCGCCTGAGTCCCCGGCTCTACGTCCTTCGCCTCGCCTGGCTCGGCCGGCGCGCGGCTTACTCGACCCTGACCGTCAATCCCCGGCCGGCTCGAGGGCGAGCTTCCAGAGCCCGGTCGCCCCGTCCCTTTTCCTGCCGATATCGTCCCTGAACCCGAAACCTCTTCGTCCCGGCCGGCCCCGCTCACGGCTCCAGGTTCATCTTGCGCAGGAGGGCGAGGAAGCGCGGATCGGAGCGGATCGGGTCCAGGAACTCGTAGCTCTTGATCGGCATCATGAATTGATCGCAGCCGTCGACGGCCCGGTCGAGCCACTCGAAAGCGGCGTCTGTCTCCCCAAGCCCCATATGGATCCAGGCAAAGCTCGTCGGGGGCACATAGGTCTGCGATGCCTTGGCGTGAAGACGCCCGAGGAGCGAGCGGGCTTCGGCGGTCTTCCCGCCGAGACCCAAAGTGAGCCCGAGCCATCCGATCTGGCCGGACGCCTCCCCGGAGGCCTTGACGGCCGCGCGCTGGGCGGCAACCGCTTCGTCGAAGAGGCGCATCCCCCGGTAAGCCACGTTGCTGACGAAGTGACCCCAGAGCTCGCCCGGGTAGAGCTCGAGGAGAAGGCGGCCTTGCTCGAGCGCCCGGTCCCACCGGTGCGCCAGCACGAGCATGATCCCCAGCCAGCCCTGGGCCAGCAGGGACAAGGGATCGGCTTCGAGGGCCTGTTGGATCTCGAAGATCGCCTCTTCGATGCGTCCGTGGGGCATCAGCTCGCTGATGGCGTAGTGGAGCCTGACCAGGGGCGAAGCCGGGTCCAGCCGCAGGGCGACGGCCATCTCCCGGCGGACTTCGGGCCAGTTGTATTCGACGGCTTTGTGGAACGAGCCGAGCAGGGCGTGAGTCTCGGCCCGGGAGCCGTCGATCTCGAGCGCGCGAAGCGCCCGCATGATGCCGTCGGAGAAGGCCCGGCGCGGCTCGATGTAGCCGAGATAGCCCAGCAGCCAATCGACCTCCGCCAAGGCGCCGAAGGCCAAAGCGAACTCTCGATCGAGGGCGACGGCCTTTTCCAGGTGCCGTCGGGCCGCGACGAAACCCTCGGCGTTGAACTTGCCCATCTCGCAACGGCCGCGGAGATATTCATTGTAGGCCACGAGGTTTTCTGTCGGTTTCCGCGGGATCCGTCCGCCGGCCGGGCCGTCCGCCGGCGCGGCGCGCGGCGCCGCGGGGGGGACGATGCGGCCGACGATGTCGGAAGCCGCGTCGGTCACCGCGCTGAAGAGATCGCCCATTCCGGTCTCGTACTTCCTGGCGAAGACGTGGGTCTGGTCGGCGGCCTGGATCAGCTGGACGCTCATCGCGACCCGATCGTCGCCGCGGCGGACGGTTCCCTCCACGACGTAGCTCACGTCGAGCTCGCGCCCGATCTGGGCCACGCTCTTCTCGGTACCTTTGTAGTGCACGGCCGTTGTGCGGGCGATCACGGCCAAGTGGTCGGGCGCCATCTGGCACAGGGCGGTGATGATCTCGTCGGTCATCGCGTCGCTGAAATACTCCTCGGCCGGATCGCCGCCGATATTCGTGAACGGCAGGACGGCGATCCTGACCCGCGGGGACGAAGCCTTGTCTTGCGCCCGACCTCCGGAAACCTCCGCTAGGAACCGGTAGCCCCTTTTGGGCAGGGTCTCAATGAAGCGGGGGTTCTCGGCCGAGTCCCCCAAGGCCTCACGGAGCCTGGCGACAAGGGTGTTGAGATTGATCTCGAAGTCGACGAGCGTGCCGTCCGGCCAGAGCCGCTTTTGGAACGCGTCCCGTGAGACGGGCTCGCCGCCGTGCTCGATCAGGGTCTCCAGGACGATGAACAGCTGTTCGCGCAGCCGGAGCTCGGTCCCCTGCTTGAAAAGGCGGCGGGCCTGAAGATCCACCTCGAACTCGCCGAAGCGGGCGAACCCTCGCGAACCAGCCTTCTCCGGCATCGCGGCGGCCTCCGTCCCCTGATGATGACGAGAGAAACGAAGGCGGCCCTTCGCCTCTTTCAGGGGATGCCTTGATGGTTGACCTAAAAGTAAGAAATAAACAACAAAATGTCAAGCCTTTGGCCATGGACACGGGACCGCCGGGAACCTATGGATAAGACGTCGGGATAGGGGAAACGGCCGGATGGCGGCGGCCGCCGCCTGCGCGAGCCCCATCGCCGCGAAGATCACAGCGAGGAGGATGAACATGGTCATCGGAAGAGGGGGAAAAGACAAAGGGCTGCGGCTGGTCCGCGGGTTGACGGTTCTCCTGGCCGTCTTGGGCCTGATCGCGGCGGCGACCCCGCCGTTGCGGGCCCAGGCCGTCGAGGTCACCCTGCTCCACGTCAACGACACCCACTCCCATTTGGCGGCCTGGGGCCCCAAGGACGCCGGGCTCGAGGGCACTCTGGGCGGGATCGCCAAGGCGGCGTTCCTCGTGGCCGCGGAGAGGGCGGCCCATCCGAACGCGATCTTCGTCCACTCCGGGGACTTCATGGAGGGCGACATCTTCTTCAACGAATACCTCGGCGTGCCCGAGCTCCAGCTGCTGCGGTCGATCGGCCTCGACGCCCTCGTCCCCGGCAACCACGAGTTCCGCTTCGGGCCCGACGTTCTGGCCGGCGTCTTTCAAAGCGCCTGGGCCGTGCCCGCCGGAGGCGTTCCCGTTCTCGGCGCGAACCTCCAGATCCCGGCCGGAAATCCGCTCCTGCCCTGGGTCGGCTCCACCCTGGTCAAGGAGGTCAACGGCGTCAAGGTGGGCCTCTTCGGCCTGACGGTCCACGACGGGGCCATGTGCAATCCGGACCCGGTCGTGATCCTGCCCGATTATCCGGCCATCGCCCAAGGGGCGGTCGACGGGCTGCGGGCGGGGGGCGCCCAGATCGTGGTCGGCCTGACGCACTTCGGCATGGAGAACTCCCGGATCCTCGCGGAGAGCGTCTCGGGCATCGACGTCATCGTCAACGGCCACGACAACGCCGTTTTGGAGCAACCCGAGGCTATCGCGCGTCCCGGCGGCGGCACCACGTTCATCGTCTCGGCCGGCCATCACTATCGCTGGGTCGGGCGCCTGCGCCTGTCGTTCGGGGGCGGCGAAGTGGGCCTCATCGACTATGCCCTCCTCGGGGCCGACGCGGACACGCCGCCGTCGCCGGCGGTGCAGGCGGCGGTCGATGCGCTCAAGACGGGGATCGTGGCGCGGTACGGTGATATCTATCATCAGCCCCTGGCTTGGGCTGAGCGGGACATCACGATGGAATGGAACCCCCACAACGCGAAGCGCGACACGGCGCTCGGCAATCTTTTCACCGACGCCTATCGGGCCTGGACCGGGACCGATATCGCCATCGAGCCTTTCGGCTTCATGGGCGATCCGCTGCCCGAGGGCTGGGTCGTCGGCGCGGATGTCTTCCGGGCCATGAGCTACGGCAATCTCAAGACCGTCTCGGGAGTGCGGATCGCGAGGCCCTGGCGGCTGGTCACGTTCCGTTCGACCGGTTCCGAGCTCGTCAAGGCGTTGGAGAAGACCCTTTATCTCGGCGGCGACTACTTTCCCCAGGTCTCGGGCCTGCGCCTCGACTACGACTCGACAGCGCCGCCGATGCGCAAGATCCTGCTCGGCACCGTGCACGTGGGCGGGCCCAAGATCGCGCTCGACCAGCTCTATAGCGTCACCGTTACGGAGCAGGTCTACCTGGCCCTGGCCTATATGCTCGGCATGAAGATCGAGGGGGAGCCCCAAACGCTCCCCGATTATGCTTTCGACGCCGCACGCGCCCTCGTCGCCGAGCGCGGCGAACTGGGGCTGGCCACATCCAACCGCATCCGCGATGTCGCCGCGATCCCCAGGATCAGGAAGGCCGGGGCCGTAACGGCGCCCGTTCGTCGGGAGCCCAAGAACGCTCCCGCCGGTGCGAACTAGGCTGTGAGGGCCCTCCTCCCCCGGTCCGGTCCGGCGGGGAGCGCGGGGGCGCGACCGGGAAGGAGTCAGGGCGTCGAGGCCTGCTCCCGGGATCCCCTCTCGAGCTCGTCCCGCACCTCGAGCATCTTGCCGCGGTAACGGGCCAGGCGCTTTTCGAGGCGGGGCCGCACCGCCTCGACAGCGGGAGGGATGTGATTGCCCCTCTTCTTCGTCCGGGACCGGACGTTCCGGATGCCGCCCGGATCGAGCCCGAAAGAGGTCAGGATGCGACCAAGCACGCGGTCGCGGTGGGGGTGGGGCTCGCCGTGCGCCAGGTCCTCGTCCCGGCACATGTAATCGTAATCGACGCAGACGTATCGCCCCTCGCCGAGGCTCTCCATGAGGTCCAGCTGCCCCGTGAGGTCTGTGACGATCCGGTTGGCGAGGACGCGGACTCCGGCCCGGGTCGAGCCCAACAGGCAGGCGGCCCGGTACCACAGGCTCCCGTAAGACTCCCGGTAGAAGCGGCTGACCGCGGCGACGTAGGGATTCCTCCGGCGGTAATTCTCGCGGACCTGCATCAGCATCGACACCAGGATGTCCGCCGGCTCGCGAAAGACGAAAATGTGCCTGGCCGGCAGGCCGCCGACGAAGGGATTGGAGACGTCGAACGGGCTCTTGAAGAGCTGAGGTCTCGGGTCGTTCCTGGAGAGAATGCGGCTGAGCGCCCGGAATCGTTCGATGTTGTCCGGGCCGAGCCGGAAGACGCGGCGCGGATGGAACTCTTTCCAGGGCCGCCTCGAGGAGAACAGCTTCAGGCCGCGCGAAAAGGGCGGCTGGTTCATCGTCAGATGGCAGTATTCCTCGAACATGTCACGGGTCACCCGGATGCGATCGAACTGACGTGTGGTCTGCCCCAGGATCCGCTTCAGCGTTTGAAGGTCGTTCTCCCCGCCTTCGAAGGCGATCGCGAACTCGGGCGCGAGCCCGGGATCGTCCGCGATGTCGAGGATGTCGCCGAGGGTCAACGTCCGGAAAACCCCGGTCTCCTGGAGCCAGGTCCCCAGAATGGTCGTCCCCGACCTGTGGATGCCTTGAACGAAATACCAATCGGTCATGCTCACGGCGACAGGAGCGGATGCGCGGCGGCCAGCTTGGCCGGGATGTCCAAGCCCTGCGGACAGTGGGCCACGCAGGCGCCGCACCCGTCGCAGGCGTCGGCCCGGCGGTCGAGTTCGCCGTAGAGCGCGGCGGCCGTCCTCCGGTCGTGGTCGTCGAGGGCGTAGCGTTCGAAGCGCAGGATCTCGGCGATCGGGATGCCTTTCGGGCAGTAGGCCTGGCACGCGGTGCACAGGCGGCAGGCCGTCGCGTCGGCCCGGGCCGCGATCATGGCCAGGGCCCGGGCGTCCCCGTCCCCCGGGCGCCGGCCCGCCCCGGAGAAGGTCTGGGCGAACTCCTCGAGGTTGCGGACCCGGATGACGGCGGCCGTGAGGTCCGTCTCCGTGGTCAGCCAACGGGCCAGGGCGCGATGGGGCACGGTCCCCTCGGGAAGGGCCGCCATGAAGTCCTTGTCCTGGATCATCCGGCCGAGGCCTCTCGCGGTCTTCATGGCGATCGTGCCGAACCCCTTCTCGCGGGCCAGCCGGAGGAAGGCGTTGGTCTCCGGATCGGGCCCGTAGGAATAGATGATCTGGGCGTGCTCGTGGAGGCCGTCCCCGAGCACCGCCGTCAGGACCTCGGCCGCGCTCTCGCCGCCGGGCACCCTGGCATTGCCGGCGTATCCGTGCTGGGACAGGCAGAGGTGCTTGACCAGGCCCTCCTTCTTCAGCCGCTCGAAGGCCCGGACGAAGCCCCGCTCGGCCCGCAGCTCTTCCCGGCTGTGGTAACCGTAGTGCAGCTGCATGTCGTCGAAATAGCGCAAACCGGTGCGCGCCAGGATGTCCCTGACGAAACCGTAGTGCGAATCCTCGTCGATCTTCCCGGTCTCGTGGTTCCCGCCGATCCTGTCCACGGTGACCTGGCAATAGTGGGCCTCCCGGTCCTTCAGGATGGCCGCCGGCGCGCCCGACCCGCGGGCCCAGACGTTGGCCTTGTGCCAGTAATTGACGCCGCAGAGGATGGCCGCCTCGGCGGGAGCCGACGCCATGTCCCCGGAGCCGATGATCACGCTGATCTCGCGCCCGCTCGGCCCGAGCTTGCGGCGGGGCAGGCGTCCGACCTTGGCGGCAGCCTCCTCGATCCCGTCCTGGGCCGCGAAGAGCGGCCGGCGGGCGAGCGTTCCAGCCAGCCCCGCGGCTGCGGCCGCCGAAGATCGTTTCAGGAATTCGCGTCGTTTGAGAGAACGGATAGAGATCATGGCACTGACCCTCCACGGACAGGGTAACGGGAGACGGCTGTCCTGTCAAAAGAAAATCGCGTCAAGACGGATGGCTTCGTCCTTCTTCGATCTCTCCGGCCCTTGCGCTCAATCCCCGTCCGGCTCGAGGGCGAGCTTCCAGAGCCCGGTCGCCCCGTCCTTTTTTCTGCCGATATCGTCCCTGAACCGGGTCAGCGTGACCTCGCAGGTCGCCGAGACCACGGCCTCCCTCAAATGCCCGCCCTTCACGGCAAAGGCGGTGTCCCCCAGGGCGACGTGGGCGTGGATGAAGGGTTCGCCGTCGACGACGGTGACGTTGCCGTAGAGGGAGACGATCTCGCAGGGCCCCGAGAGCCTGGCCCAGACGTACTCGTTCGCCGAGGGGTCGAAATGCCCGATCTCGGCCTCGCTGACGGCGCCCAGGCCGTTGAAGAAGCCCGCGCCGATCCCGTCCCGCTCGCAGAGCGCCTTCAGCGTCTCGACGATCCGCTCCCCCGCATCCATCCGGACGACGTAGGTCGGGCCGAGCACGAAGTACTTCATGCCGCTTTGCCGAGCTTGCCTTTCCAATAGAGGTAGGCCGGGATGCCCAGGCAGATGATCCCCAGCCCGAACAGGGCGTTGCGGAAGGCGCTGAGGAGCGAGAAGCCCGCGACGCCGACGGCAGCCAGGACGAAGACGGCCGGCGTCACCGGGTAGCCCCAGGTCTTGTAAGGCCGCTCGAGGTCGGGCCGCTTCTTCCGCAGGACGATGACCGCGGCCAC
>CAZNPB010000025.1:366-798 GCA_964574895.1 uncultured Eubacteriales bacterium | reverse complement strand
TCCCGGAACGTCCCGGTCAGGGTGAGCAGGATGCTCCAGGCACTGATGGCGACGATCGAAACGTGCGGCGTCAGGAATTTCGGGTGGCACTCCGCGAACTTCTTGAAGAACATCCCGTCCCGGGCCATGGCGAAGTAGACGCGCGGCGAGCAGAGGATGTTCTGGTTGGCCGCGCCGAGGATCGAAAAGAGGATGAGGAAGGTGATGAGCGAGGCCCCGAACGGCCCGGTGACGATCTCCATGACGTCGAGGGCGACCCGGCCTTCGGAGGAGGCTATCTTGCCGACCGGCAGGACATAAAGGTAGGCCAGGTTGGCCAGAACGTAGAGGGCGATGACCGCGACCGTGCCGATGAGGATGCCGAGGGGCAGGTTCCTCTGCGGGTTCTTGACCTCGCCGGCGATGTAGGTCGCCGCCTCCCAGCCCTTGTAG
>CAZNPB010000025.1:0-356 GCA_964574895.1 uncultured Eubacteriales bacterium | reverse complement strand
TTGTAGGCCCAGAGGGAGGCGATCAGGCCGATCCCGAAGGCCCCGAGCAAGCCGAGGTTGAACGGCCCCGCGGACGGCTCGACGAAGTTCCGGACTTCGCCCTGGCCCTTGGCGAAGAAGAATACGGCGACGACGACGATGCCGATGGCGCCGACCTTGATGTAGGTCAGGCCGTTCTGGAGGCGGGAGCCCCAGCGGACGCCGGCGTAGTTGACGGCCCCGAGGAAGGCGACGAACGCGGCGGCGACGAGCTTCTTCACGAGCGGGCTCATATCGACGAACCGCGGCAGGATGTTGTGGGAGAACGCGACGGCCAGCGTGGCGGTGCCGATCCAGTGTTCGGCCATGCCCAGCTC
>CAZNPB010000024.1:24696-40671 GCA_964574895.1 uncultured Eubacteriales bacterium | reverse complement strand
CCTTCCCGATCTGGAACTTGCCCCTCAAGCATCCGGTCAATGTCGCCTACGAGGCGGCCACGGCCGACATCTGCGACTTCAACCTGGTCGACCCCTTCCACCTCGAGGCCTACGGCCAGGTGGCCGTCAACTACAACCGGGACGTCGAGGTCTTCCCGGTCCTCAAGCGCATCCTGGAGAAGATCACCGGCGCCCCCTCGTTCTACAAGTCGCCGACGGACATGGGCTGCAACGCGGCCGGCTTCGGCGTCAGCGACGACGCGGTGGTGCGGGAGGCGGCCAAGCAGGAGCTCATCCGGCGCTACTTCCGCTACTCCTGCGAGTACACGCTGGGCTTCGTCGAGCAGGAGACCGTCCAGCGGGCCGAGCTGCTGATGAAGGAGCTCGGGGTCAAGCCCGAGGACCGGCCGGTCGTGGTGGCCGCCCGGCAGGCCGCCGAGGAGGCCCGGGCCGCCGGCAAGGGCAACAAGGGCGTTTTCGTCGGCGCGGCCCTGGAGCTCCGGGACGGCACGATCGTCACCGGCAAGAACTCGCCCCTGATGCACGCCGCTTCGGCCCTGATCCTCAACGCGGTCAAGACCCTGGCCGGCATCCCCGACAAGATCCCTCTCCTGTCGCCGTCCATCATCGAGTCCGTCGGCGGGCTGAAGACGAGCGTCTTCGGGGCCAAGAGCGTCAGCCTCGACCTGTCCGAGGTCCTGACCTGCCTGGCCATCAACGCGGCCACCAATCCCATGGCCCACCTGGCCCTGGAGAAGATGAAAGAGCTGCAGGGCGCCGAGGTCCACATCACCCACATCCCGACCCCCGGGGACGATTCCGGGCTGCGGCGGTTCGGCATCAATCTGACCACCGACCCCAATTTCGCCAGCAAGCACCTCTTGGTGACGTGAGCGAGGGCGGCGTGTCCAATCTCCCGGCGAAGACCATGAAGGCCCGGCTGAAGGCGTTCCGGAAGCGGCATCCCCTGCGGAGCGCCGCGTTGTCTCTCGGGCTGGCCGGCCTAGCCTACGCCCTGACCTCGGCCGTCCTGGCCCTGACCGGCGACATCCCGACCGCTCCGGTCCTGTCGGGGATCGGCCCCGACAACTACTACGCCTGGCAGATCCTGTTCATCCTGCCGCTCGTCCTGGCCGTCTGGATCCTGTCGTCGGGCGTCCTGTTGGCCCTGGGCGCCAAGGGCTGCCACCGGAGCGACGTGCTCGTCCGGGCCTCCCGGGCCTGGGGCGGGCCGCTCCTCCTGGCCTGGGCGCCCTCAGCCGTCCGGGCCGGCTTCGCCGCCGTCGGCATGGGCCAGGCCGAATGGGTGGACATCCTGTCCGAGCCGGGGCCCTGGCAGACGGCCTATCTGGCCTTCTACGCGGCGGCGGGGACGTGGGCGGTCGGACGGTTCGTCGGGGCGGCCCGGACCGTCCACAAGAAGTCCCGTCCGGCGGCCGTGGCCACCGGCCTCGCGGCCGCGGTGGTGGCCATCGGCCTTTATCTCCTTTTCGTCCGCTGAGGCGGCCGCGGAGCGTCCCATGACCGAAGATGGCGCCGCGAACGACGGCCTCGTCATCCGGGAGTTCCGGATCGAGGATTACGACCGGGTCATGGCCCTCTGGACGGAGGGCGGCCTGCCGCTCAAGCCCCTCGGCCGGGACAGCCGGGAGGAGATCGCCGCCCAGCTCGGGTTGGCCAACGTCCGCTTCTTGGTGGCCGAGGAGGGGAGGGGCGGGCCGGTCATCGGCACCGTGCTGGCCACCCACGACGGCCGCAAGGGTTGGATCAACCGGGTGGCCGTGGACGCGTCGCTGCGGCGGCGGGGCATCGGGGCCCGGCTCGTCCGGGCGGCCGAGGATTGGCTCGAGTCCCAGGGCCTGGGCATCCTGGCCTGTCTCATCGAAGAGGGCAACGCCGTCTCGATGGCCGTCTTCCAGGCCCTCGGCTACGTCAAACACACCGAGATCATCTACTTCGCCAAACGGAAATTCCCCGGCGTCTGAGGGGACCGGCCCGCCGGCGGCTTTATTTTTCGAGCCAATTCCTATAAAATACCTAGGAATTCATAACGAACCCTTAGGAGAGACCCGGACATGAAGCCCCGCGAGATCGTTCCCGGCGTTCATTTCGTCGGCGTGCCCGACTTCGACCGCCGCCTGTTCGACGCCCTCATCCCCCTGCCCGACGGCACGAGCTACAATTCCTACCTCGTCCGCGGCCGGGACAAGACCGTGCTCATCGACGCGGTCGAGCCGTCCAAGCTGGACGTCCTCGAGGAATACCTGGCCGGCGTGCCCCGGATCGACTACGTGGTCTCCAACCACACCGAGCAGGATCATTCCGGCGGCATCCCCTGGCTCCTGGCCCGCTATCCGGACATCGGGGTCCTGTCGTCCGAGACGGCCAAGCCCATGCTCGTCGAGCACCTGGGCCTCGACCCGGCCAAGATCCGGACCGTGGCCGACGGCGAGCGGCTCGAGCTCGGCGGCAAGACACTGCGCTTCGTCTATACTCCCTGGGTCCACTGGCCCGAGACCATGTCCACCTATCTCGAGGAAGACCGGATCCTGTTCAGCTGCGATTTCTTCGGCTCGCACATCGCCCAGACCGAGCTCTTCGTCGACGGCGCCGACTGTATCATGGCCGAGGCCAAGCGCTATTACGCCGAGATCATGATGCCCTTCCGCAAGATCATCCAGAAGGACCTGGACAAGATCAAGGACCTCGACATCCGCATCATCGCCCCGAGCCACGGCCCCCTCCACCGCGATCCCGCCTCCATCATCGGGGCCTACCGCGATTGGACCGACGACAAGCCCCACAACAGCGTGGTCATCCCCTGGACGACCATGCACGGGTCGACCGGCCTGATGGTCGACCGGTTGACCGCCGCGCTGGTCGAGCGGGGGATCACGGTCCACCCGTTCAACATGGGCACGGCCGATATCGGCCAACTGGCCATGGCCCTGGTCGACGCGGCCACGATCGTCGTCGCCGCTCCGACCGTGCACGTCGGTCCGCACCCGGTCGTCTTCAACGCCGTCGTCCTGGCCAACGCCCTGCGGCCCAAGGTCCGCTTCGCCTCGATCATCGGCAGCTACGGCTGGGCCGGCCGGATGGTCGAAACGGTCAAGGCGGCCATGCCCAATCTCAAGGTCGAGTTGCTGGCTCCGGTCGTCGCCAAGGGGATGCCGAAGCCGGCCGACCTCGAGGCCCTCGACGGCCTGGCCGCGGCCATCGCCGCCAAGCACAAGGAAGCCGGGATCTTATAAAGGGGAGCGGGATCGGGCCATGCGGCGGCGCGCTTCGAGGAAATCGACGATCTTGACGCTGCCGGAAGGCAGGGGATAGCGGCGAATACGGCCTAAGGCCACCCATTTCCGGGTCCGCCCGAGGGCCGGGCCCGGTCCTTTGATCCGGCAGCCGTAGGCGTGGAGGGTGGCCTCGAACCGGGTGTAGGCATGACGGACCGTCGTCAGCCGCCGCACCTCCCCGATCTCGACGCCCAGCTCCTCGCGGACCTCGCGGCGGAGCGCCGCCGTCAACCCCTCGCCGGGTTCGACCTTGCCGCCGGGGAACTCCCAGAGGCCCGCCAGGAGGCCCCCGGCCGGGCGTTCCTGGAGCAGGACCCGGCCGTTCTTTTCGATGACCGCCACCACGACCTCGATCTTCTCCACTGACATCTTCTTCGGCCGGGGGATGATCTCCTGGGCGTTCTCGCGGGCGGCCCGGCAGTCCGGCCGGACCGGACAGAGCAGGCACTGGGGACTGCGGCTCCGGCAGACGAGCGCCCCGAGCTCCATCAGGGCTTGGTTGAAATCGCCCGCCGCGCCGGCCGGGAAGACGGCGTCGAGGAAGGGCCGCAGCTTCCGGTCCACCCCCGCCACGGCCTCGCCCCGCAGGCCAAGAAAACGCATCAGGACGCGGCGCACGTTGGCGTCCACGACCGGGGAGGGCCGGCCGAAGGCCAAGCTCGAGACGGCGGCCGTCGTGTACGGCCCGAAGCCCGGCAGGCGCCGCAGAACGGCCTCGTCGGCCGGCAGCCGGCCCCGGTGGTCGCGAACGACGAGCGCGGCCGTCCGGTGCATGTTGCGGGCCCGCTGGTAGTAGCCGAGGCCCTGCCATTCGCGGAGGACCCGGCGCAGGGGCGCCCGGGCCAAGCTCGGCAGGTCGGGGAAGGTCCGGATCCAGCGCTCATAGTAGGGGATAACGGCCGGGACGGTGGTCTGCTGAAGCATGACCTCGGAGACCCAGATCTTGTAGGGGTCGCGCGTCCGGCGCCAGGGCAGAGGCCGCTTGTGGACGGCGTACCAGGCCAGGAGCCGTTCCCCGAAGCTACTTTTTATCGGACTGGCCTTCCGCGGCCGGCGCCGCGGCCGCCTGCCAATCCCGGGCCTCCTTGGGCCAATCCTGGAGGAACGAGGCCTCGACCCGGAAGAGATAGGGCAACCCGGGGCTTTTGATGGCGACCTCCTTCAGGGCCGCGTCCTCGCGGCCGACAAGGAGGACGGTCTCTTTCGTCCGCCCCTGATAGTCCTTGGTCCGGATCCTGATCTCGGCCCCGGGCTCGAGGCCGTAGGGCGCGAGCGGGCCGGGGGCGTCGACGAACGACGCGGCTTCGAGGCCCTCGATCTTGCGGAGGAAGGCCTCGATCTTGGCCCGGTCGGCGGCCGGCTTGTCCGGCGCCTCGAGGACCCATTGATCCGCATTGCCGGTCTTCTCCTTGACCGCCGCGATCTCCGTCCCGTCCCGTTTCAGGGCGACGCGGTCCGCGTCCCAGGAATAGATATCGGCGACCTTCTTCTCCCGGATCTCGTCGACCTGGCGGTCGAGGTCGGCCAACAGCGTCCCCTCGAAGATCACGATCTTGGTCGACGGCGAGGCCGTGGCATAGGCGTTCTCGCCCTCTTTGTGAAGGCCGAAGACGATCTCCCGGTTGGCCGCCGGCAGGGACAGGATGACCTCGTACTCGGGCCGGTCCAGGCCGAATTCCTTGAGGGCGGCCGGCGTCTTGGACTCGGCCACGAAGGCCTTGGCCCGCAGCCCCGACAGGGAATCCAGGAGCGCGTCCACTTTCGACTTGGCGGCCCGGGCCGCGACAGGACTCTCGAGCGACCAGCCGGTCTCGTCGCGGACCGCCCGCCAGGCGACCTCCCGGGCCTTGACCTTCAGGCCCTTGACGTCCGCCGGGGCGAACTTGAAGACGTCCTTTTCACGGAAATCGAAGACCTTCTTGTCGAGCGTCGTCTTGAGCGACGAGCCGAGCAGGACGATCCGTGGGTCGTCGGCCCGCTTGGCGAAAAGGCTCTGGTCGAGAGGGTTCTCCATGCCGACCAGGAGCCGAACGGGCTCCTCCCGGCCCTTGACCCAGAGCGAGACCTCGGTCTTCGGGATCTCATAAGCGGCCGGGTCTTTGGCTTCCTTTTCCACGACCCGTTCGATGCGGAGCGAAGCCAGGGCCCCGACCAGCCCGTCGACCTCGGCCTCGTCGGCCGCGGCCTGGAGGGGAGAGGTCAGGCGCCACGGCCCGCCCTCGTCGCGTTCGAAGGCGATCGTCTCCTGGCCGCGGACCAGGCTGGCCTTGCGGACGTCGGCCGCCGGGAGGTCGATCAGGGTGTTCGTCTTCTCCTCGGCGGTCTTGGCTTTGGCGCCCCGCGAGTCGAAATAGAGAACGACGGCCAGCAGGGCGAGACCCGCGGCGAGCAGAAGGAGCGTGGTCCTGAATTTCACAGCGACCTCCGCCGGAGCCAAACGGAGACGCCCAGCAGCAGGACCAGGAGCGGCAGGAGGACGATGGAGACCAGGAAGAGCAGGCGGCCCTGGGACGGCGTCAGGCTGATCGTCCGGGGCGTCTGGGTTTTGGGCTGGATGGCGATGAGGTCGGCCTCCTCGGTCAGCCAGTTGGCCGCGTTGAGGAAGAAATTCCCGTTGCCTTCCATCCCGTAATAGCCGTTCTTGACGAAATCGGAATCGCCGACGACCACCAGCCGGGCTTCTTTTTCCTTGGCCTCGGGCGGGGTCGCGGGGGCGGTCCCAGACGGCGGGGCCTCGGGCGCGACCGGAGCGGCCGCCGGGAACTTGTAGGCGCCGGCCACGGCCACGTTGATCGGGCCCGGATGGTCCTTGCCGGATACGTAGGCGATGTCCGTCAGGGTCATCTTCTCCTTGAGGGCGAAGGCGACCTTGGCGTAAGCGTTGGCGCTGGTCTTGGCCAGCGCCGTCAGCGTCGCCCCCTCGGGCCTGGCTTCGGCCACGTCGACCGACCGGGCCAGCGGCAGGAAGATCGGGTAGGGGAACTTGGCCGTGATCGGGTGGGCCGGGTCGTACTCGCCGACCATGGGCCAAAAATAGTCCCCGCCGAGGAGCCGCGAGACCTTGTCGACGAGGACGTCGTTCTCGAGCTTGACGCCGAAATCCGACAGGAAGATCGGCAGCAGGGTGGCCGTCTCGGGGTCGACCAGGACCAGGGCCCGGCCGCCGTTCTTCAGGTAGGCCCGGATGGTCTCGTATTCGTTCGGCAGCAGGTCCTTCTGGGGGCCGGCGACGACCAGCAGGGCGCAATCGGCCGGGAAGCGGTCGGCCAAGGCCAGGACCTGCTTCTTGACCTCGTAGCCCAGCCTCTCGAGCTCGGTCTTGACCGTCGAGAAGCTGTCGTCGCCCGTGCCTTCGATGGAGCCCTCGCCGTGGCCCTCGAGGAAATAGATGACCTTCTTCTGGGCCCGGGTGGCCTTGATCAGGGCGTTGGTGACGTCTTCCTCGGTCGTCGTGGTGACCCGGCCTTCCTTGTCGCCGGCCTCGAGGATGGTCGTGCCGTCCTGGGTGACGCCGTAGCGCTTGACCAAGCCGGGGTTCTTGTCCGGGTCGATGAACTCGTAGCGAACCCGGGCCGAGTGATAGGCGTAGATCTTGAGCAGGTTCTCCATGGCCGCCCGGCCGGGGTTGCCTTCGCGGAAGAAGCTCTTGAAGGCCACATCGGTCTTGAGGGCCTCGAGGACGGCGATGGACTGGCCGGACAGGCTGTGGACCTTGGCCGCGGTGAAGTCCCAGCGGTGGTTGTGCTTGGCCAGGAAATAGTTGGCCAGCCCGAGGATGGCCAGGACCAGGAGGACGATCAGGACCATGTTCCCGGAATAGAGGAGGGACTTGCGCGACAGCTTGGGGCCGAGCGCGGCCCGGTTGAAATAGGCGTAGACCGCCAGGACCGCCAGGCCGAGGCCGGCCACGATCAGGGCGGCCGTTTTCCTTTGCGGCCAGACGATCCAGCCGATGAGGCCGGCGGCGACGAGGACCCCGGCGACCGCGTTGAGGTGTTTCTTGAGGGCGTCCATGGCTTACCTCCACCGCCGCGACTGCAGGACCGAGTGGGCCAGGAACAGGCCGAAGAAGGAGAACGAGGCGTAGTAGACGAGGTCCTTCGTGTCCAGGATGCCCCGGGTCATGTCCTCGAAGTGCTCGGAGAACGAGATGTAGGAGACGACCGACCGCCAGCTGCCGCCCCCTGACGCGGTGACCCAATTGAGGACCAGGAGCAGGAGCAGGGTGACGACCGTCAGGAACGCGGCCACGATCTGGTTCTCGGTCAGCGACGAGAAGAACAGGCCGATGGCCAGGAACAGGGCCCCGAGCAGGAAGAGGGCCAGGTAGCCCGTCAGCCAGGGGGCGATCTCCGGATTGCCCCAGGCGAAAGCGAAGATCGAGAGCAGGGCGGTCAGCGCCAGCATGAGGGCCCACATGATCAGGGCGGCCAGGTACTTGCCCAGGACGATCTGGCCGACCGAAAGGGGCGAGGTGTAGAGCAGCTCGTCCGTGCCGGCCTTCTTCTCCTCGGCCAGCAGGCGCATGGTCAGCAGCGGGGCGACCAGGATGAGGATGATGGTCATGTTGTGGAAGAGCGGCGAGAAGACCATCTCGTTGATGTTGATCTGCTGGGCGTAGTAGGGGTTCTGGGCCATCTGCATGGCCGCGCCGTTGAACCAGACGATCAGGCTGTAATAGAAATAGCCGACCAGCAGCAGGAAGCCGGAGATGACGACATAGGCCACGGGCGAGCTGAAGTAGGCCCGCAGCTCCTTTTTGACGATGGACCAGGCGTTCGTCATTGTTCGAGCCCTCCCGAAACGACCTTCATGTAAAGGTCCTCGATGCCGGCCACGGAGCGCATCTCCCGGAGGCCCAGGCCCTTGTCGAGGGCCAGGCGGGCCACGTCGTCGCGCAGGTCGCGGCCGCGCGCCCACTCGATCCGCAGCTCGTCGCCTTCGACGGCGACCTTGTCGACCCCGGGCAGGCCGCCGAACAGGGCCGCTTCCTCGGCCCCGGCCCGGCGCAGGCGGAGGAGGACGCCGTCGCCCTTCTCGAACGACGCCGCCAGCTCCTCGAGCGAGCCCGAGGCCCTCAGCCGGCCCCGGTCGATGATGACAACGCCGTCGCAGACCTGGGTGACCTCCGGCAGGATGTGGGTCGACAGGAGGATGGTGTGCCCGCCGCGCAGGCCGCGGATGAGCTCGCGGATCTCCCGGATCTGGGCCGGGTCCAGGCCGATCGTCGGCTCGTCGAGGACGAGGACCTGCGGATCGTGGATCATGGCCTGGGCGATGCCGACCCGCTGCTTGTAGCCGCGGGAGATGTTCTTGATCAGCCGCCCGGCGTGATCCTTCAGCCCGGCCGCTTCGAGGGACCGGGCCACCGCGCCCCGGCGCTTGGCCTTGGGGACCTGCTTGATCTCGGCCACGAAGGCCAGGTAGGCCCGGACCGTCATGTCCTGGTACAGGGGGACGACCTCGGGCAGGTAGCCGATCGAGCGCTTGACGTCGTCGGGCCGGTCGAACACGTCGTAGCCGGCCACCGTGGCCCGGCCCGACGTGGCCGGCAGGTAGCCGGTCAGGATGCGCATCGTCGTCGTCTTGCCGGCGCCGTTGGGGCCGAGCAGGCCCCAGATCCGGCCGGCCTCGACCTTGAAGTCGAGGCCGCTGACGGCGACGTGCTCACCGTACCGCTTGGTGAGCTCCCGAACTTCGATCATGTTCACCTCCGCTATTAAGGACTCAAACCTCCGACGGGCGGGAGGAGTTGCGTTACATCCGCTCGGGCGGCGGGATGCCCATGAGCCCCAGGGCCGTATGGAGCTGGTCCTTGACGGTCTTGAGGACGAGCAGGCGGAAGGAGCGGATATCGGCGTTCTCCTCGGCCAGGACCGGGTACTTGTGGTAGTAGCCGTTGAGCTTCTGGCAGAGCAGGAAGGCGAACTTGGCCAGGTGGGCCAGCTCCAGGGCGGCGATCGAACGGAGCACCTCCTCCTCGAGCGAGGCGGACGTCAGCACGAGGTCCCAGAAGTCGGCCGTCTCGGCCTCCGTCAGGCCCGGCGGGATGAGCGGCGCGCCGCCCGCGGGCGGCCGGATGTCGGCCTCGTCGACGCCGAAGCGCTCCCGGAGCTTGCGGAAGATGCCGGCCAGCCGGACGGCCGTGTACTGGAGGTAGGGGCCGGTCTCGCCCTCGAAGCTCAGGGCCTCCTCGAAATCGAAGATGATCAAGGAGTTGCGGGCGAACTTGAGCATAAAATAGCGCAGGGCCCCGGTGGCGATGTCGCGGGCGGTCTTGCGCCTGTCGGCGTCGGGCCGGTCCGGGTCCCGCTTCTCGACCTCGGCCAGGGCCTTGGCCTCGAGCCGGTCGAGAAGGTCGTCGGCCTTGACGCCCAGGCCCTTGCGGCCCGAGACCTCGAGGAAGGCCCGCTCCTTCTCCTCGTCCGAGGCGGCGTAGCCGAGCTCGCTCAGGCTCTTCGGCGACAGGGCCACCATCTCGTAGGAGAAGTGGACGGACTTGGCCGCCTGGGCCTCGTACTTGAGGGCTCGCAGGCCCTGGACGACGACCTTCTGGAGGTAGGATTGGCGGGTGTCGATGACGTTGTAGACCTTGGTGGCCCGGCCGAAGCCCGGGGCGGCGGCGGACGGGGCGGCGGTCGAGATCCAGAGCGTCCGGCCGTCCCGGACCGTGAAGGGCTCATAATAGAAGTCGCGGCCGAGCAGGCCGAACTTCCAGAGCTGGTAGGCGATGTCCTTGCCGACGTAGGTCACCGTGCCGTCGGAGCGGACGATGACCTTCTCCCGTTCCTCGTCCTCCTCGAGCCGCATGACCCAGCAGCCCTTGTTCTCGCCCTCGGCGGCCAGATAGATGGCCTGCCGCTCCTTGAGCAGCTCGAAGGCCTTGTCCCAGAATTTCAGATGCAGGATGGTGCTCTCGCAGGGCAGGACGTCGTAAGAGATGCCCAGCCGGGCCATGGTCGCCAGGTGGGCCCGGACGATGCGCCGCGAGACGTCGCGCGACAGGCCGTACTCCGGGTCCTGGCCGTGCTCGATCCGTTTGGTGATCTCGGACTTGCGGGCCTGGGCCTCGGGGTGGGCCGCCAGGTAGGCCGACACCCGGGCGTAGAGGTCCCAGCAGTAGAAATCGAACCGGCCGGGCAGGCCGTCGAGGTCGGCGGCGGTCTTCTTCTCCATCTCCAGGAAGCCGAAGACGACGTCGACGACCTGGACGCCCGTGTCGTCGATGTAGTTCTGGACCTCGACCGTCTCGCCCTTGTAGCGGAGGGCCCGGGCCAGGCTGTCGCCGAGGCAGGCGTTGCGCAGGTGGCCGATATGGGCGGCCTTGTTGGGGTTGATGTTGGTGTGCTCGATGACGATCTTGCCCTCTTCGGGGGCCAGGTCGGCGCGTCCGGCCAGGCGCACGGCCTCGGCCAGCACGGCGGCCTTGTCGAGACGGAGGTTGACGAAGCCGCCGCCGGCCACATCCGCGCCCACGACGCCGGGGACCGTCAGGAGCAGGGGAGCGGCCTCCTGGGCGATGGCCCGGGGCGCCTTCTTGAGCTTGCGGGCCAGCTGGAAGGGGAAGGTCAACGCCAAGTCGCCCATCTTCGGGTCGGGCGTGGGGGCCATGTCGAGGTCTTCGAGGGTCAGCGGGTAGGCGGTCTTCAGCCGCTCGTAGATCTCGCTCTTGAGACGGGACTTGAAGGCCAGCATGTTCGGCTGGCTATTATAACAAAAAGCCGGCGAAAAAGGGGGACGTTTCCGTTTTCCGGCCCGCGCCGTCCGCCGCGTTCCCTTGAACCCCGCTTCGAGTTGTGATAATTTTGGCATTCGTTCCGAGAAAGGATGGATACAATGAAGAAGACGCGCTTCAACGAGCTCCACAAGGCGCTCGGCGGCAAGATGATCGAGTTCGTCGGCTGGGAGCTGCCGGTCGAGTATTCGGGCATCATCCCCGAGCACATGGCCGTGCGGACCAAGGCCGGGCTGTTCGACGTCAGCCACATGGGCGAGGTCCTGGTCACCGGCCGGGACGCCCTCAAATACGTCCAGTGGCTGACCCCGAACGACGCGGCCAAGCTCCAGCCGGGCCAGGTCCAGTACACGGCCCTGATGACCCCCGAATCGACCTTCGTGGACGATATGCTGGTCTATTGCATCGGCCCCGAAGAATACTTCCTGGTCGTCAACGCGGCCAACGACGACAAGGACTTCGCCTGGATCGCCGGTCACACCCAGGGTTTCGAGGTCAAGGTCGAGCACCAGAGCGACGCCCATTCCCAGCTGGCCCTCCAGGGGCCGCTGGCCGAGACCATCCTCCAGCCCCTGACCGACATCGACCTCGCGGCCATGAAGTCCTTCCACTGGGCCAAGGGCCGGGTCGCCGGCAAGGCCTGCCTGGTCTCCCGGACCGGCTACACCGGAGAGGACGGCTTCGAGATCTACACGACCGACCCCGACCCGGGGATCATCATGACCCGCATCGTCGAGGCGGGCACGCCGCTCGGCCTGCTGCCGATCGGCCTGGGCGCCCGCGACACCCTGCGGCTCGAGGCCAAGCTGATGCTCTACGGCAACGACATCTCGGACAAGACGACCGTGCTCGAGGCCGACCTCAAGTGGATCGTCAAGCTCGAGAAAGGCGAGTTCCTGGGCAAGCCCGTCATCGAGAAGCAGCTGCGGGACGGTCTGACCCGCAAGCTGGTCGGCTTCGAGATGGCCGAGCCCGGCATCGCCCGGCCGCATTACCCGGTCTTCTACAAGGGCGGGCGCGTCGGCGACGTCGCCTCGGGCACGTTCTCGCCCCTGCTCAAGAAGGCCCTCGGACTGGTCTACCTGCCCATCGACGGCACGGCCGTCGGCACCGAGTTCGAGATCGAGATCCGCGGCAAGCGGACCAAGGCCCGCGTCATCCCCACGCCCTTCTACAAAAGGGCCAAGAAATAACATCGATCCGGTCATCAAGGAGGCCCCCATGTATCCGAACGACTTCCGCTACACCAAAGAGCACGAGTGGATCAAGGTCGAGGGCGACGAAGGCGTCGTCGGCATCACCGATTTCGCCCAGCACCAGCTCGGCGACATCATCTTCGTCGAGCTGCCGCCCGTCGGCAAGGAGCTGGGGCCGCGCCAGGGCCTCGGCGTCGTCGAGTCCGTCAAGTCGGTCTCGGACGTCTACACGCCCGTCCCCGGCACGGTCACCGCGGTCAACGAGGCCCTCGCCCAGACGGCCGACCTGCTCAACAAGGACCCCCACGGCCAGGGCTGGATCGTCCGGATCCGGATCAAGGACAAGAAGGACCTCGAGGGCCTGTTGACGGCCGCCGATTACGAGAAGTTCCTGGAGGGGCTCGAACACTAGGCCCCGGTCCGGCCAGGAGGTTTTTCCCATGAGTTATCTCTCGTTGAGCGACAAGGACAAAGCGGAGATGCTGGCCCGGACGGGCGCCGGCTCGGTCGACGACCTGTTCTGCTGCATCCCCGAAGCGGTGCGGCTGAAGCGGCCGCTCGACCTGCCCCCGGCCCAGTCCGAGCTCGAGCTGGTGCGGACGTTCGAGGCCCTGGGCCGGAAGAACACCGGACCCGGCCATCTCTCGTTCCTCGGCGGCGGGGCCTACGAGCACTTCATCCCGACCGTCGTCGACTATCTGAGCGCGCGGACCGAGTTCGTCAGCCCCTACACGCCCTACCAGCCCGAGGTCAGCCAGGGCACGCTCCAGACCATCTTCGAGTTCCAGACCCTGATCTGTCAGCTCACCGGCCTGGACATCGCCAACGCCTCGCTCTACGACGGCTCGACCGGAACGGCCGAGGCCGTGCTGATGGCCCAGCGGGTGACCGGGCGGAACAAGGTCGTCCTGGCCGCGTCCATCCACCCCCAGTACCGCGACGTCGTCCGGACGTACATCAAGAACCTGGGCGTCGAGGCGGTCGAGGTCGGCTACGGCCCCGACGGCCGCCTGGACGCGGCGGCCCTGGGCCGGGCCTTGGACGACAAGACGGCCGCCGTCATCGTCCAGTCGCCCAACTTCTTCGGCGTCATCGAGGACCTCAAGGCCGTGTCCGAGGCCGCCCACGGGGTCAAGGCCCTGTCGGTGGCCGTCGTCGCCGAAGCCGTCTCGCTGGGCCTCCTCGAAGCGCCCGGCCGGCTGGGCGCCGACGTCGTCACCGGCGAAGGCCAATCGCTCGGCCTGCCGGTCGGCTTCGGCGGTCCCTACCTCGGCTTCATGGCCTGCAAAAAGGAATACCTGCGCCAGCTGCCGGGCCGGATCGCCGGCCAGACCGTCGACCGGGACGGCCTGCGCGGCTTCGTCCTGACGCTGGCGACCCGCGAACAGCACATCCGCCGCGAGCGGGCCACCTCGAACATCTGCAGCAACCAGGCCCTCTGCGCCCTGCGGGCGACCATGTTCATGGAGACACTGGGCAAGCAGGGTCTGCGGGACATGGCCTGGCAGAACGCCCATAAAGCGGCCTACGCCGCCGAGCGCCTGACGGCCGTCCCGGGCGTCAAGAGGAAGTTCGCCGGGCCGGTGTTCAACGAGTTCGTCCTCGAGCTCCCCAAGCCCTGGGCCGCGGTCGACGCCGGGCTGCGGGGCCGGGGCCTCCTCGGCGGCTTCGGCCTGGAGGCCGATTATCCCGGGCTCGGGAACGCGGTCCTCGTCTGCGTCACGGAGATGCGGACGAAGGAGGAGATCGACCGCCTGGCTGCGGCGCTCCGGGAGGTCCTGTCATGATCAAAGAGATCCGCGAACCCCTGGTGTTCGAGATCAGCGCGGCCGGCAAGCGGGCCGGCGAGCTGCCCGCCCTGGACGTGCCGGAGCGGCCGGGCCTGCTGGCCGGCGTGCCTCTGCGGGACGGCATCGACGGCTTCCCCGAGGTCTCCGAGACCGAGATCACCCGCCACTTCACGCGGCTGTCGCAGAAGAACTACTGCGTCGACCTGGGCCTCTATCCGCTCGGGTCCTGCACGATGAAGTACAATCCCAAGATCAACGAGCGGCTGGCCGCCCACCCGGCCTTCACGGCCACCCACCCCCTCGCCCCGGCCGGCCTGGTCCAGGGCAATCTCCAGCTCCTCAAGACGCTCGAGGCCTGCCTCTGCGAGATCGCCGGCATGGACGCCTTCACGCTCTTCCCGGCGGCCGGCGCCCACGGCGAGCTGACGGGCATGATGCTCATCCGGGCCGCACTGGAGGCCCGCGGCGACGCCCGCAAGGTCGTCCTCATCCCGGATTCGGCCCACGGCACGAACCCGTCGTCGGCCCACATCTGCGGCTACACCGTCAAGGAGATCAAGTCCAACGAGCGCGGCACCATCGACCTGGCCTCGCTCGAGCAGGAGATGACCGGCGAGGTGGCCGCCCTGATGGTCACCAATCCCAATACCCTGGGCGTCTTCGAGTCCGACATCTGCCGGATCGTCGAGATCGTCCACGCCAAGGGCGGCCTGGTCTACATGGACGGGGCCAACATGAACGCCCTGACCGGCATCGCCCGCCCCGGCGACATGGGCGTCGACGTCATGCACATCAACCTGCACAAGACGTTCTCGACGCCGCACGGCGGCGGCGGCCCGGGCGCCGGGCCGGTCGGGGTCAAGAAGGAGCTCCTGCCCTTCCTGCCTCTGCCCCTGGTGACCGAGAAGGACGGGCGCTACGCGCTGGACTACGACCGGCCCCGCTCGATCGGCCGCGTCCGGGCCTACTACGGCAACTTCGGCGTCCTCATCCGGGCCCTGGCCTACATCCTCTCGCTGGGGCCGAAGGGCGTCCGCGAGATCGCCGAGTTCGCCGTCCTCAACGCCAACTACATCCGCAAGAGCCTGGAAGGGGAGTACGACCTCAAGTACAAGACGGCCTCCATGCACGAGTGCGTCTTCTCCGACAAGATCCAGAAGGAGCACGGCGTCACCAACCTCGACATCGCCAAGCGGCTCATCGACTACGGCGTCCATCCGCCGACCATGTCCTTCCCGCTCATCGTCCACGGCGCCCTGATGATCGAGCCGACCGAGACCGAGAGCAAGCGCGACCTTGATCATTTCATCGAGGCCATGAAGGCCATCGCCCAGGAGGCCCAGGCCGACCCCCAGGTCCTCCACGACGCGCCCCATGGCACCTACGTCCGCCGGCTGGACGAGGTGCGGGCGGCCAAGTTCCCGGTCCTGCGCTGGGAAAAGAAGCCCTAGATGTCGGTCCAGGACCTCATCCTCGGACTGCACCGGTTCTGGGCCGGGCAGGGCTGTTATTTGGCCCAGACCTACGACGTCGAGGTCGGCGCCGGGACCATGACCCCCGACACGTTCTTCCGCGTCCTGGACAAGCGGCCCTGGCGGGTCGGCTACGTCCAGCCCGCGCGGCGCCCCGACGACGGCCGCTACGGCGAGAACCCCAACCGGGTCCAGAAGCACTTCCAGTACCAGGTCATCATGAAGCCCTCGCCGGCGGCCATCCAGGACATCTATGTGCAGAGCCTGCGCTCGCTCGGCGTCGCCTTCGAGGACCACGACCTCCGCTTCGACGAGGACAACTGGGAATCGCCGACCATCGGCGCCTGGGGCGTGGGCTGGCAGGTCATGCTGGACGGCCTGGAGATCACCCAGTTCACTTATTTCCAGCAGTGCGGCGGCATCGACCTCTCGCCAGTGCCCGTCGAGATCACCTACGGCCTGGAACGGCTGGAGATGTTCCTGGAG
>CAZNPB010000024.1:0-24686 GCA_964574895.1 uncultured Eubacteriales bacterium | reverse complement strand
AAGGCCGACATCTACGATCTCGATTGGTCGGCCGACGTCTCCTACCGCGACCTCCGCCTCCGGGAAGAGAAGGAATTCTCCGAGTACAACTTCCAGGCCGCTTCGGTGACCATGCTCAAGCAGGCCTTCAACGCCAGCCAGAAGGAGGCCGGCCGTCTGATCGCCAGGAACCTCCTGCTGCCGGCCTACGACATGTGCCTCAAGTGCTCGCACAACTTCAACCTGCTCGACTCGCGCGGGGCCATCAGCGTCACGGAGCGGGTCAAGATGATCTCCCAGATCCGCGCCCTGGTCAACGACATCGCCCGCCGCTACACCGGCGGCAAGGACGGCGCCTGATGGAATTCCTGCTCGAACTGCTGACCGAGGAGCTGCCGGCCTCTCACATCCGTTCGGCCCGCGAACAGCTCGAGGCCGGCTTCCGCCGGGAGCTCGGCGAGGCCCGCATCGAGGTCCGGTCGCTTCGGACCCTGGCCACGCCGCGGCGCCTGATCGTCACCGGCGATCTCGCCGCGGGCCAGGCCGATCGCGAGGAGCTGGTCACCGGCCCCCCCCTGGCCATCGCCAAGGGGCCGGACGGCGCTCTGACGCCGGCCGGCAAGGGCTTTGCCCGCTCCCAGGGGGTCGACGAGGGGCAGCTCGAGGCCGTCCGGACGCCCAAAGGCGAGTACCTCGGATTCAGGCGGCGGGCCAAGGGCACGCCGACGGCGGAGATCCTGGCCGCGGCCGTGCCCCGCGTGCTCGGGTCCCTGACCTTCCCCAAGCTGATGCGCTGGGCCGAGAGGCCGTTCCGCTTCTCCCGGCCCATCCACGGCCTGCTCTGCCTTTTCGGGGGAGCGACCGTGGCCACATCGTTCGCCGGTTTCCCGGCCACCGACGAGACCGTCGGCCACCGCATCGCCGCTCCCGGCCCGCTCAAAGTCGCGGACTTCGCGTCCTACCGGGCGGGCCTGGCCGAGCGCGGCGTGATCATCGACCCGGAGGAGCGGCGGCGCCTGATCCTGGACCAGACCGAGGCGGCCCTGGTCCCGCTCAAGGCCCGGACCTACCCGGACCCGGGGCTCCTCGACGACCTGGTCAACAACGTCGAGCAACCCCTGGTCGTTCTCGGGACGTTCCCGGAAGCGTTCCTGTCTTTGCCGCTCGAGGTGCTGTCCACGGCCATGCGGGAGGGACAGAAGGTCTTCTCGGTCGTCCGCGAGAAAAAGCAGCTGCCCTATTTCCTGGCCGTGGCCGACGCGCCGGCCGACGCCAAAGGCCTCATCCGCCGGGGCAACGAGCGCGTCCTCCGGGCCCGCCTCGAGGACGCCCGCTTCTTCTGGGACCAGGACCGCAACGTCCCCCTGGCCGACCGGGCCGAGGGCCTGAAGAACGTCCTGTTCCAGGAGAAGCTCGGCACCTACGAGGACAAGACCCAGCGCCTGAAGAAGATCGTCGGCTATCTCTGCGACCGGGTCGGGGCGGCCGAGGACCGGGAAGCCGCCGTCGAGGCCGCCTCGCTCTGCAAAGCGGACCTGCTGACCGATATGGTCAAGGAGTTCTCCGGTCTCCAGGGTCGCATGGGCGGCCTGTACGCCAGGGCCGAGGGCCTGCCCGCGGCCGTCCACCAGGCCATCTACGAGCATTACCAGCCGGCGAGCCTCGAGGACGCCTCGCCGGCCACGGCGGCCGGAGCCCTGCTATCGATCGCCGATAAGATGGATTCGATCGTCGGCGGCATCGGCGTCGGCCTCCAGGTCAGCGGGTCCAGCGACCCGTTCGGCCTGCGGCGCAACGCCCATGGCGTCTGCAAGGTGGCCCTCGACCGCAAGCTGCGCTTCTCGTTCCCGCTCCTGCTCGACCGGGTACTGGCCGTCTACGGCGACCGCCTGACCGTGCCCCGGGCCGAGACCAAGGCCGCCTGCCTCGACTTTTTCGCCGGCCGCCTGCGCTTCATTCTGGAGAAAAAGGGCTATCGCTATGATCTCGTCGCCGCGGCCCTGGGGCCCGGGCTGGACCGGATCCCCGACGTCCAGGCCCGCGTCGAGGCGCTGGCCGCGTTGACGTCCAGCCCTCAGTTCGAGCCCTTCATCCTGATGGTCAAGCGCATCAACAACATCATCAAGGGGCTGCCGGCGGCCAAGGTCAACGCCGACCTGTTCGTCGAGAAGGAGGAGCGCGACCTGGCGTCGACGCTGTCCATCGTCGGCAGCAACGCCCAGCCCATGATCGCCCGGGGCGACTTCGCCCGGGCCCAGGGCATCCTCTTCAAGCTCCAGCCCGTCCTCAACACGTTCTTCGACAAGGTCCTGGTCATGGCCGAGGACAAGAAGGTCCGCCAGAACCGGCTGGGACTGCTCCAGTCGATCTCGAAGATGCTCCTGGGCCTGGCCGACTATTCGCAGGTCGTCGTCGAAGGGGAGAGGCCGGCCAAGCCGGCGAAGGGCTCGCGTTAAGCCGCCGGTCAGGCCGCCGGACCGCCGCCCGCGGCCGGGCCGACGGGGTTATCGGGCTCGACGAACTTCGTTTCGAGCATCACCAGCTTTCCCAGGGTCTGGGGCGCGTTCTGGCCCTTTTCGAGCCCATAAGGCTCGAATTGTACGCCGGCCTGGTACTTGTAGCTCTGGCCCGCGTGGAAGGTCGACCAGCGCACCCGTCCGGAGAGGTCGAGCGTCACCCGCTCGCCGGGCACGGACAGCTGGAGCCGGATGCGGGATCTGAATTTCAGGGGTTTCTGGGTCAGGAAGCGGACGCCGCCGCGGCTCAGGTCGAGGAGGGGACAGAATTCCTCTTCCGTCCGGGAGCCCGGAGAAAAGAGCCGCCGGACCCGGTAGGAGATGGTCGCGCCGGGTATCCGGAACCTCCGGCAGAGCCGCTTTTCCACGTCCTTCTCACCCATGGCGGTCCTCCGTTTCTTCGGGCCGGATCGCGGCCCCGGCGCGCCAGGCCTCTCTTGAAGCCCCTTCGCCCCGGTCGAAGGTATACCAAAGGGCCTCGTCCGAAGTCAAATGGGAGGTTATTCGTCCTTCAGGATGACCGCCCGCGACGGCGGCAGGGAGATGGAGGCCCGGGCCGAAACGGACTGGTCGGCCGAGGTGGTCCGGGCGTAGGCGAAGGACAGGCTGGAGACCTTCTGATAGGACGGCGGCGAGGGCTTGGGCGGCTTTTTGGCCACCAGGTCCTTGATGGCTTTATAGGCCAGGGCCAGGGCGTCCAGGACATTGACCCCGCTCATCATCGGGTCGGTCTTCGGCGGCGGCATGTAGGGCTTCTGGCCCCGCATGAGCGGACCGCCGAGAGGGAAGGTGAACGGGGCGGCCCGAGCCGCGATCTTGCGGCTCTTCAGGACGAGCTTGCCGTCGACATAGAGGGAGATCTCGCCTTCGCGGATGGGGCGGAGAGGCCGGCTCGTCGGCGCGGCCAGGACGTCGTCCCGCCGGACGGGCGCCGCGGCCTTGCCCATGTCGGCGATCTCCACCCGGACCCGGATGGGCCGCCGGCAGACGATATCGCCGGCCTTGAGGTCGAGTACGAATTCGTAGGTGTCCGAGCGGTCGAAGAGCCCCCGGAGCGGGATGGTCAGGATGTGGAAGCCCTTCGGCCACAGGCCGCCCTCGAGGACGTAGGGCCCGAGCGAGATGCGGTAGAGGGCCTCGTTCAGCAGCTCGAGCCCGACGTCGACCGAGGCCGGCAGGCCGGTGGCCGGGGTCCGCGAGTAGGAGAGCAGGTTGACGTCGTAGATCAGGGGATACGTCCGCTTCCAGGGCGCCCAGAAAGTCAGCAGCTCGCGCAGCGGACCGGCATCGAGGAAGCCGAATTCGGGATCGTTGTCCTGGTAGGTCTCGAAATAATCCGCCGCCAGGTCCCGCTCGGCTTCGGCGTCCCCGCTCTTGGCGGCCAGATAGGGCAGGAGGAAGGCGGCCGTGTGCCGGTCTTCGCCCTCGAGCTTGCCGTATTCCCCGGCCAGGAAGAGCCAAGCCCCCCGGTAGTCCCGGCCGGCCCCGAGGCGGGCGTTGAGATCGGTCTTCCAGTCGGCCCGCAGCGCGGCGGCCGCCGCCAGGAGGAGGACCAGGACCGCCGTGATGCGCTTAATCATTGTAAACGAACTCGAAGGTGATCTCGAGCAGGTCGCCGGGAAAGTCGGCCGGCAGGGCCGGGAAGGGCAGCGACACCCGGAGGGTATCGAGCGCGGCCCGGTCGAGGGTCTCGATGCCGGTCCCCTCGACGATCTCGATCGAATCGAGCTGGCCGCTCTTTTTGATGACCACGATCATGCCGATCTTGGCGCCTTCCGGCACTTCCGGCACCGCCGGCAGCATCCAATTGATCTGGAGGCGGTCGATGACCTTGGTGGCCCAGGGCAGGAGGTCGTAGCCCTTAAGGGCGACGGACATGCCGACCCGCTGGCCGCCGCCCCCCCCTCCACCCCCGCCGCGCCCGCCCCGGCCCCGGCCATAACCCCCCGCGCCGCCGCCGTAGGTGCCGCGATCGTATCGGGAGAAATCCGGCAGGGGCGCGCCGCCTCCGACGCCCGGCGGGCCGGGCGGCGTGCCGGGCGGAGCCAAGGGGATGTTCAACGAGGACTTGCCGTGTACCGCCAGCGAGTCCCGGAACTTCGAGGAGAGCGAGGGGATGGCCGATCCGGCCCCCGGCGGGGGAGACAGCCAGCCCGGGCCGGGCGCGCCCGCCGGCTCGGCTTCCCCTCCGCCGCCCGGACCGCCGCCGTCCCCGGCTTCTTCCCCGGCGGCCGCCTCCCGTGCGGCGGCCGGCCGCCGCGGACCCGGGGTCCCGGGCTGTCCGTCAGGCACGTCGGCCAGCCCCCGGCCGCCGACGACCTTGGGGACGGAGACCGAGAGCGGCGGCACGAGGACGACGTTGCGGACCTCCTCGTTGGGCGAAGGGAAGATCCTGACCGTGACCCGGCCGAAATAGACGACCAGGCCCAGCAAGGCGTGGACCAAGATGGTGACGAGGAGACCGAGGGCCCGGTCGCGGGACGGCGGCTTCTCCGGTTTGGGCGAGACGAAGGAATCCTCGAACATGGTTATAAGCCGGTCTATTATATTACAATCCCGGGCCGCCCCGAAGCGTTACAGGCCCCGGCGGGTCCCGGAACGGCCGGCGCCGCCCCCGCGGGCTCAAGAAGAAGGGGAGAGGAACAGGAAAATGAAGCAGACGGCGTTGAGGAGGGCCAGCCGGAGGATGAGGGCGGGGACCCCGTACAGCGGGATGATCAGGGCCGAAGCCAGGACGACGCCGGCGAAGGAGGCCAGCAGGTCGACGCCGTAGGCCAGGCCGGGGTGCGCCAGGTCGCGCGACAGGCCGCGGTTGGAAGCGACGAAAAGATATCCGCCGAGGACCCCCGAGCCGAAGAGAACGGCGAACGGTCCGGCCTGGCCCCCGGCGCCGCCGACGATCCCGAGCGCGGCGAAGAGAAGGACCGCGAAGGCGCCCTGGACGGCGACGAGATCGGATCCGCCGGGGTCCCGCCGGGCCCGGGCCGCGACCGCCCCGAGGACGAGCCCGCCCATGAACAGGGCCAGGAGGAGCGGGACGCGGCCGTAGACGAAACCGAAACGGGCCTGGAAAGCGATGAAGACGGCCAGCTCCAGGGCCATGGTGGTGAAACCCATGACCGCGATCGGGACGAGGAAGCGGGCCCGGGACCGTTTGCGGAACAGGGCTACGCCGGTCAATCCGAGGGCGAAGATCGCCAGGGGGACGTCCAGGACCCAACCCGGGGCCAGCTTGGCCGCGGCCCGCAGCATCCGGGCTTCGAGACCCCGGAACTGTCCGGCCCAAAGGACCGCCTGGAAATAGTAGCTGACAGGGACCAGGTCGCGGTTGATCCGCGGCGCGGGGCTGGCAATGCGCCTGGCCAGGTAATCGACGCGGGCCGGATCGAGACGGGCCGGGAGCAGGCCCGGGTCGAGGAAGCGAAGCTCCAGGCCCCGCCGCTCGATGGCCGCCCCCAGCCCAGCCGGATCGATCGACAGCGGCCCGGCTGAGGCCAGGAAGACGCAGTTCTCCCCGGGGACGGCCCGGACGTTGGGAAAGACGCCGCGCAGCGTGGCCGCCAGGGAGGCCAGGAACTGGCCCAGCGAAGGGCTGATATAGTTCTCGGCCGAAGGCACGACGAAGCCGAAAACGCCGTCGGGCGTCAGGCGCTCGCGGACCTGCAGGAAGAACTCGCGGGTGTAGTAACGGTTGATCTGGGCCGTGGCCGGCTCGGGCAGATGGAGCAGGACGGCGTCGTAGCGCTCGCCGCGCTCGGCGATGAAGGCCCGGCCGTCGCGGGCGAAAACGCGGACCCGGGGGTCGTCCAGAGCCGCCCGGTCCGGCCCGTCGAGCCAGGTCCTGGCCAGCCGGATGGCCGCCGGATCGAGCTCCACGCCATCGACGCGGACGCCCGGATATTTCAAGGCCTCGGCCAGCCCGCCGCCGGCCCAGCCGCCGACGAGCAGGACCCGCCGGAGGCCGTCCCGTTGGAGCAGGGCGAAATGCACGGCCTCCTCGGCCGCCCCCGGATCGGGATGGGTGAACGCCGGCATTCCGTTGTCGTAGACCGTGATCTGCTTTCCCGTCCGGACGACCTGCAGCTTGCCGTAGGGCGTATCGCCGGCCGCGGCCAGCTCGAGAGGGGCCCAGGCCGCCTTCTGGGCCGGAAAATCGAAGACGGCCAGCAATGCGGCCAAGACGAGAGCCAGGACGGGAAGGGCCCGCCGCCGGGCCGGCTTCATGCCGGCCAGGACCGCCAGGGCCGTGACGGCCATGACGACGGCCGCGCCGCGCCAGTTCGACAGTCCCGGGACAAGGGCGAAGCTGACCACCAGCCCGGCCGCCGCCGCGCCGGCCGATTCGAGGATGTAGACGGTCGCCACATCCCCGCCGAGGACGAGCGCGTTCAGGGTGAAGGCCCGGCCGAGCGGGAAGTTCACCAGCAGGCCGAGCAGGAAAGCGAAACCAAGGGCGGGGAGGAGCCCCGTGAGTTCCGCCGGCAGGAGGCCGAGGAGCTTGTGGGAGAACCTCAATCCGGCCAGACCGGCCGCGAAGAGGACCAGGGCCAGGCCGTAGAGCCCGGCCAGGTCCGGGGAAGCGGGCGCGCCGGCCCGCCGGGGCCGCACGAGGCCGCCGATCCCGCCCCACAGGAGCCAGCAGCCCAGGACGAGGCCGAAGGTCAGCTCGTTGCCGTAGAACTCGGCCCCGAATTCCCGGATCAGGTAGGCCTGGATGGACGTGGCCAGGAAGCCCAGGAGGAAGGGCGGCAGCCAGGGCTTCAGGCCCAGATGCCGGGGATCGGCGTGCCGCACGACTCGCACTTGCCCTTTTTCATCCGGACGGCCTCGATCTTGAACCCGAACCGGGAGACGACCTCGCGGCCGCAACCCGGACAATAGGTGTTCTCGGCCGCGTGGCCGGGGACGTTGCCCACGTAGACGAAGCGCAGGCCTTGCTCGAGGGCCGCGTCGCGGGCCGCTTCGAGGGTTTGAACGGGCGTCGGCGGCAGGTTCTTGACCAGGTACATCGGCTGGAAGCGCGAGAAATGGACCGGGACGAGATCGCCGGCTTCGCCCTTGATCCAGCGGCACATCTCCCGGATCGTGGCCGGGTCGTCGTTGAGCGTCGGGATGACCAGGACGACGATCTCGAGCCAGACTTTGGACCGGGCCACGGCGCGGATGGTCTCCAGGACGGGCTTGAGGGCGCCGCGGACGTACTCGGCGTAGAAGGCCTCGGTGAAGCCCTTGAGATCGACCTTGACGGCGTCGACGACCTCGAGCAGCTCCGAGAGCGGCTCGGGATTGATGTGCCCGCCCGTCACGACGACGTTCCGGACCCCCCGGCGCCGGGCCCGGACGGCCGTATCGAACATATACTCGAAAAAGACGGTCGGTTCGGTGTAGGTGTAGGCGATCGTCGGGCAGCGGGCTTCGACGGCCCGGGCCGCCGCGGCTTCGGGCGGGAGGTCGAAGGCCTCGATCTGCTCGGGCCGGACCTGGGAGATCTCCCAGTTCTGACAGAACTTGCAGTTGACGTTGCAGCCGGCCGTGGCCAGGGACAGGGCCGGGCTGCCGGGCAGAACGTGGAAGAAGGGCTTCTTCTCGATGGGATCGACGTTCAGGCTGCAAACCTTGCCGTAGACCAGAGTGTAATAGGCGCCGCCGATGTTCTCCCGGACGCCGCAGTAGCCCCGCTCCTTGTCGCCCAGGCGGCAGAGCCGGGGGCAGAGCCGGCATTCGATCTCCCGGTCCGGCAGCTTGACGTAGTGGCGGGCCTCGACCCGGGACAGGTTCGGTCCGGACGCCGCCGCGCGCAGGCCGCGCCCGACGGCCGGCAGCCCGCCGCCGAGGACCAGGCCGGCCCCGGCCGCGCCGCGCAGGAAGCCCCGCCGGTTCACGCCACCTCCTCCTCGACCGTCTCGATGGCGGCCGGATCGGCCGTTCCCAAGCCCATTTTCTCGGCCGTCCGCAGGTAGCCCGGGGCCCGACCTTCCTCTTCGAGCGACGGCAGGCCGGCCCCGGCCCGCAGGCCTTCGATGATCGTCCAGCCGACGCGGTCCGCGGCCACCGGGTCGAGCCCGAAGACCAGGCCGCCGTAGCGCGCGGCCCAGCGGGGATGGTACGACGGGCCCTTGTGGAACTGGACGAGGAGCGCGTCGACGACGGTCAGCCGGTGGCGCGATCTCACCGGGGGGGCGTCGAAGACCTCGGCGACGTGGGGGTCGCAGCCATGGTCGTGGTACTTGTTGGGATTGTGGATGGCCCCGAAATAGTTCTTCAGGCCGGCGGTCACGCCGGCCAGGCCGTGGTCCTTGAGGATGGCCAGGCTGATCGAGGCCGTCGCGAACTCGGTCAGGATCCGCGAATACAAGCTCCCGACCCCCAAGTGGGCGACGAGGTCCGGACCGTAGCCGACGCCGTCCGCGTCCGTGCCGAAGATCCGGATGCCGGACCGTCCGGCGTTGGGGGAGTAGCCGGCCTCGCGCAACTCCCGGGTCGTCCGGTCCCAGATGAAGAGGTCCTTCTCCGGCAATCCTTCGGCGGCCAGCCGGCCGGCCAGTCCCAGGGCCACTTCGGGCCTGGTGCTGAGGGCCCGGCCGCCGATGGTGTTGATCTTGATGCCGACCCGGTCGCCGGGGCGGACCGGCAGCCCTGTCCCGAGCCGGGCGAAACCCCGCTCGTACATCCGGGCGACGACGGCCGGATCGGGAGCGCCCGCCGCCGTCCAGACCCGGGAGGACCTGACGACGACGACGCGTGCCTTGAACATCACTTTTCCATGATGGGCTTTTCGGCCGGACCTGTCAACCGAGGCGCCGGCTTGATAACGGGCCCGGCCTCCGATATAGTAATCACGTCCGCGATCGCGAGGAGGTTGTCCATGACAAGCGTCCGACCGGGGCAGATCCTGCCCATCGCGGCGGCCCTGGCCCTGCTCGGCCTGGTCCTGGCGCCCGTCGCGCCGGCCCAGGAACGGGGAGCCGCCCCGGCCCTGGCCGCCCTGGCGCCCGAGATGCCGGGCTGGAGCCGCACGGAAGCCCCCCGCAGCTTCTTCCCCGACAACCTGTTCGAGTACATCGACGGGGCCGCCGAAAGCTACTTGAGCTACGACTTCCGCGAGCTTCTGGTCGTCGACCTGGAGAAGAAGGGGCCCGACGCCACCCTGACCCTGGAGATCTACGACCTGGGCCTGCCTCTCAACGCCTTCGGCATCTTCGGCGCCGAACGCTACCCCGAAAACAAGCCGGTCGACCTGGGGGACGCCGGCTATATCGAAGGCGAAGCCCTGAACTTCCTGGCCGGCCGCTACTACGTCAAGATGCTGGCCTTCGGCCTGGGCCCGGCCGCGGAGGCGAGCCTGCTCGAAGCCGGCGGGAAGATCGCCTCGGCCGTGGCCAAGGCCGGCGGGACGACCGGCCTGCCCGCCCTGGTCCGGGCTTTCCCGGCCCGGGACCTGGTCGCCCGGAGCGAACGGTACATCAAGAAGAACTTCATGGGCTACGAGTTCCTCCACGACGGCTATGTCGCGGCTTATCGGTTCGGCGGCCGGGACCTCGAGGGCTTTTTCGTCGACGCCGGCTCGGAAAGGGAGGCCGAGGCCCTGCTGGCCAAGCTCCTGGAGGCCCTGAAAGCGGACGGGCAAGCCGTCGGGAAGGCCGGCTCGACGTATGAGGCCCGGAACCGGTACGGCCAGAGTCTCGTCATCGGCCGGGTCCGGGGCGTGCTCTGCGGGGCCATGCGCGTCCCGGACGGGGCCGAGGCGGCGGGCCGGGCGCTGGCCGAGGGCCTGCGCGCCGCCCTCGCGGACGCCAAGTAGGGGACGCCGCCATGGGGCCGGCCGACGTGGACGAGAACCGGGTCCTCAAGATCGGCCTGGCCGTCATCCTTCTGTTCGCGGCCGGCTTCGTCCTGAAGCTGGCCCGGCCGGTCCTCGTGCCGTTCATCCTGGCCGTGTTCCTGTCCTACATCCTCGATCCGGCCTTGACCTTCCTGACCGGCTGCCGCTGTCCCCGGCCCTGGGCCGTGGTCATCGTCTTGGGGCTGATGTCGGTCGTCCTGTACCTCCTCGGCGTCCTGGTCTATTCGAGCGGCAAGGCCCTGGTCGCCGAGCTGCCGCTCTATCAAGACCGGCTGGGCGCGATCACGCGCCTCCTGGAGAAGGGCATCGGCCCGTTCAAGATCGACGTCCCGTCGGCCCTCGGCGGGTTGGACATCGGCAAGGTCGGGGGCTTCGTGATCAAGGCCATCGGCCCGTTCTTCGGCCTCCTCGGCAAGCTGGCCCTGGTGTTCCTCTTCCTGGCGGTCATGGTGGCCGGCCGGGGCCGGGCCGAGGCGAAGCTGATCAAGTTCTTCGGCGACGGGCGCTCGGCCCGCGTCCGGGCGCTGCTCGAGCGCATCAATCGCGAGGTTCGCAAATACCTGGTGCTCAAGACCCTGATCAGTCTGGCCAACGGGCTGGAGGTCTGGCTGGTCCTGGCCCTTTTCGGCGTCGATTTCGCCGCCCTCTTCGGGCTGCTGGCCTTCCTGCTGAACTTCATCCCCAATATCGGCTCTCTCATCGCCACCCTGTTGAGGGTGGGTTTCGCCTACTTCCAGTTCGGGACGTTCTGGACGCCCTTTCTGGTGCTCGTCATCACCGTGGGCATCGACGAGATCCTGGGCACGGTCATCGAGCCGCGCGTCCTCGGCAAGGGCCTGGACCTGAGCCCTCTCCTGGTCTTCTTCTCCCTGCTTTTCTGGGGTTGGCTCTGGGGCATCCCCGGCATGATCCTGTCCGTGCCGCTGACCGCGGTCATCCGGATCGTCTGCCAGAACATCCCGGCCCTGCGGCCGGCGGCCGTCCTGATGGGACAGTGAGGCGGCGGCCCCGGGCTCAAGGCAGGACGAGATCGTCGGCTTCGATGACGAACGCCTCCGGCGAAATGCGGCGGATCTTGCGGCCGAAGAACGACTTGAGGGCCTTCTCCGCGGCCGCCTGCTCGGCGGTTTTTTTGGACCCGCCCTTCGACCGGGCCAGGACCCGGCCGTCGAGACAGACCTCGATGGCGAAGGTCCGCTTGTGGGCCGGCCCCTTCTCCGAGACCAGACGATAGGAAGGGGCGGCCAGCCCGGCCTTCTGACAGATCTCCTGGAGCGCCGATTTGGCGTTGTTGATGGTCTGGGAACCGGTCTTGAGCGGCTTGGCGGAAGGGGCCAGGAGGCCGGAGACGAAATCCCGGGCGGCCTCGAACCCGCCGTCGAGGTAGACGGCGCCGGCCAAGGCCTCGAACGCTCCGGCCAGGATGGAGACCTTCTTCCGGCCGCCGCACTTCTCCTCGCCCCGGCCGAGACGGATGGCCTTGTCGAGCTTGATGGCCCGGGCCAGCTGGGCCAAGGCCAAGGTGCTCGTGGCCGAGGCCTTGAGCTTCGACAGCTCGCCTTCGCTGCGCTCCGGGAAGGCCCGAAGGAAGAACTCGGCCGCGACCAGGCCGACGACGGAATCCCCCAGGAACTCGAGCTGCTCGTTGTCGACGGGGGCTTCCGGCCGGGATTCGAACGCGTAGGAGCTGTGGGTCAGCGCCTTTTCGAGGACCGCCCGGTCGCGGAAGACGTGACCCGCGGCCTGTTCGAGCCGCGTCAAGCGCTTCTCGTCGCGGATCACGGGCGGCCCTCCGGTCCGGCGGCGTCGAAGGGATACACGATCCGGCCGCCGACCATGGTCAGGACAGGAGCGCCGGTGAGCGTCCAACCCTCGAAGGGCGTGTTCCGGCCCTTGGATTCGAAGCGGGACTTGTCGACCGTGACCGGGCGGCCGAGGTCGAGAACGGTCAGGTCGGCGTCGGCGCCGGCCTCGATCCGTCCTTTGGCCGCCAGGCCCAGGATGCGGGCCGGGCCGATCGACAGGAGCTCGACGAGCCGGCCCAGGGAAATGGCGCCGGGCCGGACCAGGCGGTCGAGCAGAAGGGAGACCGCCGTCTCCAACCCGACGATGCCGAAGGGGGCGGCCGCGAAGCCGCGGGCTTTCTCCGCCTGGGTGTGCGGAGCGTGGTCCGTGGCGACGGCGTCCACGACGCCCGTCCGCAAGGCCTCGACCAGGGCGGCCCGGTCGGCGGCCGAGCGCAGGGGCGGGTTCATCTTGAAGTCGGCGTCCGGCCCGGGGATGTCCTCGTCGGCCAGGAGCAGGTGATGGGGGGTGGCCTCGGCGGTGACCGGGACGCCGCGCGCCTTGGCCTCGCCGACGAGCCGGACCCCGCCGGCGGTCGACAGATGGGCGATGTGGACGCGGGCCCCGGTGGCCTCCGCCAGGATGATGTCGCGGGCGGTGACGATGTCCTCCGCGGCCGCCGGAATGCCCGGCAGGCCCAACCGGGCCGCGGCCCGGCCTTCTTGGACGACGCCGCCCTCGGCGAGCGACCGGTCCTCGCAATGGTCGTCGATGAACCGGCCGGCCGCCGAAGCGGCCTCGAGGGCCCGGCGCATGACCCGGCTGTCGGCGACGGGGCGGCCGTCATCCGAGAAAGCGACGGCGCCGGCCGCGGCCAGGTCGGCCATGTCGACCAGGTCCTGGCCGCCAGAGCCGCGGGTGACGGAGGCGATGGGCAGGACGTCGGCCAGGGCGGCCCGGCCGGCCTCGGCCAGGAGCCGCTCGGTCGTTTCCCGCCGGTCGTTGACCGGCCGGGTGTTGGGCATGGCGCAGACCGTCGTGAAGCCGCCGCGGACGGCCGCCCGCGAACCGGTCCGGATGGTCTCCTTGGCCTCGTCGCCGGGCTCACGGAGGTGGACGTGGAGGTCGATGAGGCCCGGCACGACGACCAGGCCGGCCAGGTCGAAGGTCCGGGCCGCCGGCGCGGCCAGCCCCGGGCCGACGGCCGCGATCCGGGTCCCGTCGACGAGGAGGTCGAGCGGGGCGTCGAGCCCGCGCGAGGGGTCGATCACCCGGCCGCCGCGAAGGAGGATCACCGCTTCCTCGCCCCGGCGATCTTGACCGGCTCGGCGATGACGATCTCCTCGCTGCCGTCGGTCTCGCGGAGCCGGACCCGGACGCGCTCGCGGCGCGACGTCGGCAGGACCTTGCCGACGTAGTCGGGGCTGATCGGCAGTTCCCGGTGGCCGCGGTCGATCAGGACGGCCAGCTGGACCGACTGGGGCCGGCCTTTGGCGATGACCGCGTCCATGGCCGCCCGGATGGTGCGGCCGGTCATCAGGACGTCGTCGACGAGGAGGACGTCCTTCTTGGCGACGGGGAAGGCCAGCTTGGCGGCGTGGAGCCGGGACTCCGCGGCCCGCTCCGGGACGTCGTCCCGAAAGGCGGTGATATCGAGCGTTCCGACGGGGATGTCGACCTTCTCGAGGTCCTTGATCTGGCGGGCCAGCCGGAGGGCGATGGCCCGGCCGCGCGGCTTGACCGCGACGATGACCAGGTTCTTGAGGCTCCGGTTGCGCTCGATGATCTCGGTCGACACCCGGGCCAGGACGCGGCGGATCCGGGTGGCGTCCATGATGCGGGCTTTGGTCTTTTCATCCATGCTCTGACTCCTCGACGGGTCGCTCGGCCCCCGTCCCCTGAACATGCCTAAACCGCGCCGAAATGTCAACTCCGCCGGGCGAACCAGGCCCGGGCCGTCCCGATGTCCCGGGCGATGGCCGCGGCCAGGGGGCCGGCGCCGGAGAACTTCCGGGTCGGCCGGATCTTGGCCAGGAATCGGACCGTCATGCCGGCCCCGTAGAGACGGCCCCGGAAGTCCAGGAGCAGGGTCTCGACGGTCAGCGGATGCGGGCCGAAGGTCGGGTTGGTGCCGACGCTGGTCACCGACGGGTAGAGGCGGCCCCGGACCCGGGTCTCGGTGATGAAGACGCCCCGGGGCAGGATCTCGCTCTCGGTGCCCAGGTTGGCCGTGGGAAAGCCGAGGCCCCGGCCGCGGCGACGGCCCCGGACGACCCGTCCGGAGATCTCATAAGGGCGGCCGAGGAGGCGGGCCGCCTCGTCGACCCGGCCGCCGGCCAGAAGGCCCCGGACGGCCGTCGAGCTGACCGTCCGGCCGTCGAGGACGACGGGCGGCACGACGTGGACGCCCAGTCCGGCCTCGCGCCCGAGGCGCTCCAGGAGCGCCGTGTCGCCCCGCCGCCGCCGGCCGAAACGGAAGCCCCGCCCGACGACCACCTCCCGGGCGCCGAGCCGGCCGACGAGCACGTCGCGGACGAATGCGGCCCCGTCGAGCCGGGAGAACCGGGCGTCGAAGGGGACGACGGCCGCCGCGTCGACGCACGTGCCGCCGAGCCGGGCCAGCCTCTGGCGGGGCGTGTCGATCATCAGGATCGAGCGCCGGCCCAGGGCCCGCTCCGGGTGGGGTTCGAAGGTCAGGACGAGGGACCGCAGGCCCCGCCGGGCCGCCAGGCGGCAGAGCCGGTCCAGGATCCTGCGGTGGCCGAGGTGGAGGCCGTCGAAGTTGCCCACCGCCACGGCGGCCGGGCGGGGACGAAGGCGGGGATCGTCGAGGCCGCGGTAAACGCGCATGCCTACATCTTCACGATCTCGGCCTTCCTCAGGTAGGCGAGCTTGAGCTGATCGAGGACGCCGTCGAGGAATTTCCCTTCCTCCTCCTCGAGATTGCCTTTGGTCCGGTCCTTGAGCAGGTCGAGCAGGTCGATATTGCGCTTGGCCAGCTCCAGGTTCTCCGCCCGCTCGCCGCTGCCCGGGTCCTCGACCAGGCCGAGCTGAACGAGGGCCGGGAAGTAGAGCAGGATGACGATGGAGCTGAAATCGAGCGGCGGGAGGAAGTCCGGGCCCTGGCCCGGGCCGGGGGTTTTGTCGTAGGGGTCGGTCGTCATGTCGGGTTCCTTGGGCCGGCGGCGGCCTTCTTGCGCAGGACGAGGGCCGCCTTGATGAATTCGTCGAGATCGCCGTCGAGGACCTTGTCCGTGTCGCCGGTCTCGACGCGGGTCCGCATGTCCTTGATCATCCGGTAGGGGTGCAGGACGTAGGAGCGGATCTGGTTGCCCCAGGCGATCTCGGACTTGGTGTCCTCGAGCTTTTCCAGCTTCTCGTTCTGCTTGGTCTTTTCGAGCTCGTACAGGCGGGCCTTGAGGATCTTCATGGCCATGGCCTTGTTCTTGTGCTGCGAGCGCTCGTTCTGGCAGGCCACGACGATGCCGGTCGGAATATGGGTGATGCGCACCGCCGAGTCGGTCCTGTTGACGTGCTGGCCGCCGGCGCCGGAGGCCCGGTAGGTGTCGATCCGCAGCTCCTCGGGATTGATCTCGATCTGGATGTCCTCGTCGATGTCGGGGTAGACGAAGACGGCGGCGAACGACGTGTGGCGTCTCTTGGCCGCGTCGAAGGGCGAGATGCGGACCAGCCGGTGAACGCCCGTCTCCTGGCTCAAGTTGCCGAAGGCGAAGTCGCCCTCGAAGCGGACCGTGGCGCTTTTGAGGCCGGCCTCTTCACCCGGCTGATGGTCGAGGGTCTCGACCTTGAAGCCCCGGCGCTCGCCGTAGCGCAGGTACATCCGCAGCAGCATCTGGGCCCAGTCCTGGGACTCGGTGCCGCCGGCGCCCGGGTGGATGGTCAGGATGGCGTTGCGCGGATCGTCGGGGTCGTAGAAAAGGGCCCGCAGCTCCGCTTCCTGGAGATCGGAGTCCAGCCGGGCCAGGGCCGCCTCGGTCTCGGTCTCGACGCTCTCGCCCTCGGCCGCGAGCTCGGTCAGGACCTCGAGGTCCTCCTTTTGGCCGAGGATGCGCTTGAAGAACTGGAGGTCCTTCTCCAGAAGCTTCTTTTTCTGCTGGAGCGACTGCGAGGTCTTTTGGTCCTGCCAGACCTCGGGCGAGGCCAGACGGGCGTTCAGCGACTCGAGCTCGGAGGTCTTGTGATCGAGGTCAAAGAAAACCTCGGACCTCTTCGATCTTGGCGAAGAGGGCGTCGCGGCGGGCCTTGAGGTCGAGGGTCTTGGTGTCGGCGGGTGTCATGGCGGGTCCTTCCTTCGAAAATAAGGGCGATCAGTCCTGGACGACGCGGAAGTCGGTCTTCTTGCCGGCCGCCGCGTTCAGCTTGCCCAGAAGGTCGACGGCCCGGCCCCGGGAGGCGTAGCCGCCCAGACGGACCCGGTACCAGGTCTTGGCGTCCGTGGGCTTGGGGCCGGACACGACCGCGGTGTAGCCTTGCTTCCTGTAACGGTCCGCCGCGGCCTGGGCCTGGGTCCGGTCGGTGAAGGCCGCGACCTGGACGTAATAAAGGCCCGCGGCCGGCTTCTGGATCTCGGCGGGCGGCTTGGCCGCCGAAGTCCTAGGCGCGGCGGCCGGTTCCTTGGCGGCGGGCTTCGGCGCGGGTCCCTCCGCCGGCGCGGCGGACGGCGACGAGGCCGGCGGCGTCCCGCCGTCGGCGTCCGTCCCCAGCGCCGTTTCGATCGGGGTCGGCTTGACCGCCGGCTCTTTGACGGGCTCGGGGATCTGCTGGGTGACGATCTGGGTCGGGACGGTCCCGCCGCCTTGCTTCTTGCCGACCGAGACGCCGAGCAGGAAAATGAACACCCCCAGGGCGAGGACGCCCAGAAAGATGACGACGAGCAGGCTGCTCGAGACCTGGATCTCCCGGAAATCTTTATTCTTCATCGGCTCTGCTTTTTCTCCCGGCTCTTATCGTAGGGGAAAGCCCCCGAAAATTCCAGCGCTTTCGGCCGCGCCCCCGCCCCGGGCCCCCCGAAAGCGGGGCGGCGGGCCCCGGGGAGCGGCCGCCGGCCGGCCCGCCCGGCGACCTCATTATAGGAACACGGGCCGGGCAAGTCAACGCGGCGCGGACGCGGCGAGTTTGTGCTTGACTTTTTATTATCAATTAATTAAATATAGACTTTGCTTTTGCCCAAGGAGTGACTCCGATGATCAAGAACGATATCGCTTTGGCGATCGAGAAGAAGACCGAGTTCAATCGGGCCAAGTCCCTGTCGATCGTCGAAGCCGTTCTGGAGTCCCTCAAGACCGCGCTGGCCAACAAGGACAAGGTCGAGATCCGGGGCTTCGGCAGCTTCAAGGTCGTGGCCAAAAAGACCGGGTTCGGCCGCGATATCCGCCGCCAGAAGCAGATCCGCATCGAGAAGGGCCAGCGCATCAAGTTCCGGCCCGGCCAGGAGCTCAAAACGCTCCTTTCCAAGACCAAGGCCGGCTGACGAGGATTCCGATCCCCGACCGCGAAGCCGGGTAGGTCTCTAGGCCCGGACCGGCCGCGTTCCGAGCCCCGCTCCCGTCTCGACGTCCCGCATCAGCTGGGCGTAGACCTGCTCCGTCCGCTCGACCGTTTCGGCCAGCGTCCCCGAAGTGTCGATGGCGTAGTCGGCATGCCGGAGCTTTTCGCGGCCGGGCATCTGGGAGCCGATCTTGCGCCGGGCGGCGGCCCGGCCGATCCCGTCGCGCCGGCACAGGCGCAGGACCTGGTCGGCCTTGCGGCAGTGGACGACGACGACGCGGTCGAACAGCCGGGCGTAGCCCGACTCGACGGTCAAGGCGGCCTCGACGACGAAAAGGGCGGTCCCGCCCCGGCGCACGACCCGGCGGAAGGCGGCCTCCTGGTCGGCCCGGACAAGCGGGTGGACGATGCGGTCGAGGGCCCGCCGGGCGGCCGGATCGGAGAAGACGAGGGCCCCCAGGACGGCCCGGTCGATCGTCCGGTCGGGGCGGAGGATGGAGCGGCCGAAACGGGCCACCACCCCGGCCCAGGCCGGCCGGCCCGGGCGCATCAGGTCGTGGGCGGCCTCGTCGGCGGAATAGACGACGCAGCCCTTTTCGGCGAGAAGGCGGGCGACGACGGACTTGCCGCAGGCGATCCCCCCGGTCAGAGCGACGCGGAGGACCCTATTTTTTCTTCTTGGCGGCCGGCTTTTTGACCGGGACGACCTTGAACATGTCATCGCTGAACCGGACGGCGACGCCCTGGTGCTTGGCCCTGGCGTCGGGCTTTTCCAGGCGGACGGTGATGCCGCCGATGCGCATCCGCATCCTCTTGCCGTCGGCCAGCTTCTCGGGCAGCTCGATGAAGAGGTTGAGCTTGGAACCGACGACGACGCCCGAATCGAGCGTGAAATAGGCCCCGCCGGAGGAGATGTTCTCCAGGTGCGTCTCTTCCTTGAACTTGGCGCCGTCGGCGAGGCTGCCCTCGATGAGCGTGTCCAGGGGGAAGTCGAAACGCCATTCGCGGCGGCGGTTGATCTCCAGTTCGTCGGGCACGGGCTGGCCTTTCTTCTTCGGGGCGGCTTTCTTTTTGGGGGCGGCTTTCTTGGTCATGGCGTCCTCGTTTCCTCGCTCTAGAACAGGGCCGAATTGATGGCGTAGAGGGCCAGCTGGAGCCGGCTGTGGGTGTCGAGCTTGGCGTAGATGCTCTTGATGTGCGAGCGGACGGTGTTCTTGCTGATGAACATCAGCTCGGCGATCTCGTCGTTGCTCTTGCCCTGGCCGATCAGGCGCAGGACCTGGAACTCGGTCGGGGTGAGCTGGTCCAGGGTCTTCTCCTTGAGCTCGCGGCCGACGACCGAGATGATGCGGTCCATGATGCTGGACATCTTGTCGCGGGGCAGCCAGATCTCGCCCTTGTGGACGGCCCGGACCGCCTCCGGCAGCTGGGAGGAGGAATCGTTGAGGTCGAAATAGCCCCGGGCCCCGGCGTTGATGAGGTTGACGATCTCCTCGTGGGCCGGGATGCTGCCCATCAGCAGCAGCTCGGCGCGGCCCTGGCTCTTGGCGATCTCGCGGATGGCCTTGCAGATCTCGCGGAGGTTCGGCAGGGCCTCCATGTGGGCGAACAGGATGACCTGGGGCTTGAGCTTCTTGATCGAGTCCATGAACGACTCGATGGTGTTCTTCTCGATGTTCAGGATGTCCAGGTCGGGATCGGCTTCGAGGGCCCGCAGGATGCCGCTGAGGATGATGTCCGACGGGCAGAAGACGAGAAGGGTGATCTTGGGAGCGGAGGTTTCGGGGACTTTCTTTTTCTCCATGCGGACCTCGGCGCCTTTGGGCGGTCTTGGGGATTTCGTTGGCGTATCCATCGAGTTGCCGGAATGATAGTCAATCCCCGGAGGCTTGTCAAGGCGGGGGGGTGAGGGGGGGTGAGACGCCGGCGAGGGGGGGCCCCGCGGCCGCGTCTCAGGCCGGCAGGGGGCTGTTCGGATGCAGGCGGAAGCCGCGGTCGAGGCGGACGACGATCGATTGCGGCTTCTCGGCCTTCTCCTCCAGCCGGACGTAGACGACGGCCCCGGACAGGACCAGCCGCAGGGGGCTCTCGAGGATGAGCGTCCGCGGGACGTCCAGGAACAGGGTCAGCCGCGAGTCGATCGTCAGGCGGGCCTTGAGGCGGAACGAGACCTCCTGCGAGCTGATGCCGGTGACAGTCGTCGGCTCCTCGAAGCGGCGGCCGGCGGCGTCAAGACCTTTGACCAAGGCCGGCAGAGAGAGCTCGAACGAGCGTTCCCTCTTGCCGGCCTTGGCCGCGCCTTTAGTGGAGGAGGGATCATGAAGGGACTTGGCCATTTCCATATCGGGCCCATTGTCGCCGCTCCGGCGCGGCCCGGCTATCGCCGCTCTTGGGGAATCGCGGGGTCAAATTCGGGCCGGGCGTCTCATCGGCGGCGGCTAAGCGTCCGGGCCGGCGAGGGCCCGGCCCGCGGGAGGGGGTCAGGCGGCGTCCGCCTGGATGAGGTAACGGGACTCCAGGCGCAGGGCCACCTGGGGCGGCCCGCCGTTCCCGTCGCCGGCGTCGACGTCGACGATGGTGCCCTTGACGACGAGGGTCAGGTTCCGCCCCTCGCCGAGCTTGGGCGGCAGGGCGATGGCCAGCTTCAGCCGGGACCCCAGCGCCACCGGGCTGGCCAGCGGGAAGAGAGCGCCCTGGTGGCTCATGAAGGCCAGGGTCGTCTCCTCGTGGAAGAACGCCCCGCCGGGGTCCGGCCCTTCGACGGTCATGGGCAGGGAGAGCTTGAAGCCCCTCTCGGCGGGCCGCTGACGGAAGGGTCTGGACTCCCACGTAGGCCTGCTCAGCATCTGGCTTTCCTTTTCCTTCGAAATTGGCGAGACCAGCATCGCAGGCCCCGCGGGGCCGGTCAATCACCCCTAACGGTGAAGCCCTGGGGGATTCTTGACAATTCCCGGTGGCGCCGCTAGAATCCTAAAACGCTAAAACTCAAGGAGATGCTGTGAAAGAGTCAGAACGCCAGGTGCGGCAGATCACGCCCAAGAGCGAGGATTTCTCGCGTTGGTACGTCGAGATCGTCCAGAAAGCCGAGCTCGCGGATTACACCCCCATGAAAGGCATGATGGTCATCCGGCCGCACGGCTACGCCGTCTGGGAGAACGTCCAGAAGGGCCTCGATCAGCGCATCAAGGCCGCGGGCCACGTCAACGCCTATTTCCCGCTCTTCATCCCGGAGAGCTTCCTGAAGAAGGAGGCCGAGCACGTCGAGGGCTTCTCGCCGGAGGTGGCCTGGGTGACCATCGGCGGCAAGGAGGAGCTCGAGGAGCGGCTGGCCGTCCGGCCGACGTCCGAGGCCATCATCGGGCACATGTACGCCAAGTGGATCAAATCCTGGCGCGACCTGCCCGTCCTCATCAACCAGTGGGCCAACATCGTTCGCTGGGAGAAGGTCACCCGGCCGTTCCTGCGGACGACGGAGTTCCTTTGGCAGGAGGGCCACACCTGCCACGAGACCGCCGAGGAGGGCGAGGCCGAGACGCTCAAGATCCTGGCCCTGTACCGGGAGTTCTGCGAGACCGAGCTGGCCATCCCGGTCCTGGCGGGCCGCAAGTCCCTGAGCGAGAAGTTCGCCGGGGCGTCCATGACCTACGCCCTCGAGGCCCTGATGTCGGACGGCAAGGCCCTGCAGATGGGCACGTCCCACAATCTCGGGCAGCACTTCTCCAAGGCCTTCGATATCAAGTTCGAGGACCGCAGCCAGAGCCTCCAGTACGTCTGGCAGACGTCCTGGGGCATGACCACCCGGACGATCGGCGCCCTGATCATGGTCCACGGCGACGATTCGGGCCTGCGTTTCCCGCCCCGCGTCGCGCCGGTCCAGGTCGTGGCCGTGCCCATCTCCATCGGCAACTGGAAGGAGACCGTTCTGCCCGCGGCCGAGGCCGCGGTCGGAACGCTCCGGGGGATCGGGCTGCGGGTCGCGCTCGACGCCCGCGAGGAGGCCACCCCGGGCTGGAAGTTCTCCGAGCACGAGATGCGCGGCGTGCCGCTGCGGCTCGAGATCGGGCCGCGCGACGTCAAGGCCGGCCAGGCCGTCCTCGTCCGCCGCGATACCGGGGCCAAGGAGACCGTGCCGCTGGCCGGGCTGGCCGCCCGGGTCCCGGCCCTCCTCGACGAGATCCAGGCCGGGCTGATGGCCCAGGCCCGGGCCTTCCTCGAAGCGAACATCCGGGACGCCGCGAGCTACGACGAGTTCAAGGACATCCTCGAGACGAAACGCGGCTTCGTCCGGGCGCCCTGGTGCGGCGACGCCAAGTGCGAGGCCCGCATCAAGGCCGAGACCATGGCCACCATCCGCATCATCCCGCTCGAGGACAAGGAGGCCGCGACCGACAAGCCCTGCGTGGCCTGCGGGGCCAAGGGCCAGGCCCTGGCCTATTTCGCCCGCGCCTACTGAAGGACGGGCGAGGGGGGAGCCCCCGGTGGAAAACGAGTTCGCGCGCCGGCGCCGCGATATGGCGGACCTCCAGATCCGGGCCCGCGGCGTGCGCGATCCGCTGGTCCTGGCGGCGGTGGCCAAAGTGCCCCGCCATCTCTTCGTCCCGGAACGGCTTCGCGACCTCTCGTACGCCGACGAGCCTCTGCCGATCGGGGGCGGGCAGACCATCTCCCAGCCCTACATCGTGGCCTACATGACCGAAGCCCTCGGCCTGCGGGGCGGGGAGAAGGTCCTGGAGGTCGGCACGGGCTCGGGATATCAGACGGCCGTCCTGGCCGAGATCGCCGGCCTGGTCTGCACCGTCGAGATCGTCGCGCCGCTGGCCGTGCGGGCCCGGGTCCTCCTCGACGGCCTGGGCTACGCCAACATCCGCTATCGCGTCGGCGACGGGTCCGCCGGCTGGCCCGGGGAGGCGCCGTTCGACGCCATCATGGTCACGGCCGCGGCGCCGGTGCTGCCGGCCGCGCTCGAGCGCCAGCTGGGTCCTGGCGGCCGCCTGATCGTCCCGGTCGGGACGGACCTCCAGGAGCTGATCCGGGTCCGCCGGACGCGAAAGGGATGGGAGCGCGAGACGTTGCTCGGGGTCCGCTTCGTCCCGCTGGTCAAGGCGTCCTGACCGCGGGACGTCCGGATCTACCGCTTCTCGCCGTAATAGACGATCCGGGGCGGTCTTTTGGGGTCGGCCCCGTAATAGAAAAGCCACTTGTCGTGGCTCTCCTGGTCGTTGTAGATCTTGACGGAACGGTTGGTCGAGGTGCTGACGACCCCGAGGATGCGGACGTCTTTGAGGCCCCCCAGGACGCGCTCGGGGGCGATCAGCACCTCCTGGACGCTCTGGGCCCCCGTCCCCCCGGCCGCGGCGCCCGGTCCGCCGGCGGGCGCGCTGGCCGGGGCCGCGGACGTCCGGGTCGGGACCAGGATGACGTTCCACTGGCCGTCCCGGGCGAAGGGGTCCTTGTAGAGCCGCCGGATGCACTTCTTTTCGAGCAGCTCCTTGAACGAGGCCGGATAGCGGCCCGGGTTCTTCTGGACGTAAAGCCGGACCGCCTCGACGTATTGCCGGCCCCGGAAGACGAGCTCATCCTCCTTCTCCCGCTGGAGCTCGGTCTGCCAGACCGGCACGGCCAGAAGGAAGCCGAGGCTGATGACGAAGACGGCCATCATCAGGATGATGAGGACGTAGCCCGGCCGGCCGGGCCGGTCACCAGGTGTTGTAGGGCGATCCATCGAGGGGCGACTTGCCTTCCGATCCGGACTTGACGTCGATGACCCCGGGGATCTCGGTCAGCATGGGATCCTCGGGAGAGGGGAGCTCGCGGACCTCGATCCAGGTCGTGGCCTGGCTGGTCATGGGGTCGACCGGGATGGCCCGGATATAGCTGTCCTGGACCAGGGCCTGGAGGGAGGCCGGGTACTTGCCCTTGTCCTGGGCGTACTGGTCGATCAGCTTGCGCAGGATGAACAGGTTCTCCTTGAGGACGGCTTCCTTGGCTTTGACCGTGGCCGACTTGTAGTTGGGCAGGCCGAGGCCGACGAGGAGCCCGATGATGCCCAGGACGATGATGATCTCGATGAGGGTGAAGCCGGCCTCACCAGTCCTTGTAGAACGTCCCGTCGAGGGCCTTGGCCGGGCTCTTCGTATAGACATCGTAGACATTCTCCTCTCCCCAGACGTCCGAGTCGAAATCGTCCTGATAGGACCGCAGCCCCCAATCGGCGGAGCCGGTCATGGGGTCTTGGGGGATGCGGCGGAGGAACTTGACCGTCTTCCGGGCTCCCGGCTGGCCTTGGTTGTCCTTCTCCCGGACCTCGACGCCCTCGACCAGGGCCTCCAAAGTGGGGGGATAGCCTTCGGCGTCGTCCTCGACCTCGATCTTCTTGGCGTCGGCGAGTTTCTTGTAGGCGTCGATGGCCTCGCGCATCAGGCGCAGGGCCCGCTGGAGCTCGATCTCGTTCTGGCGCTTGACGGCCATCTTGCCGAGGGGCAGGGCCGACAGGGCCAGGACGGCCACGAGCGACAGGGTGATGATCATCTCAATCAGCGTGAAGCCCGGACGGTCGTGTTGGCGGAACATCGTCATCCCGGCCCGCCGCGACGGGCGGGGGCCTCCTGGATTATAGGCGAACGGCCGGAGAAATCAAAACCGGCCGCGGCCGCCGCGGTCCCGCCCGCCCCGCCGGTCGGGGCCGTGCTCGCGGGGATAGCCCTGCGGCGGGGCCGGCGGCCGGGGCGTCGAATCCGGGTTCTCGCCGCCGCCCTCCTCGCAGGCCTTCTTGCTCAAGCGGATCTTGTTGTCGGCCGGGTCGATGTTGACGACCTTGACGGTGACCGTGTCGCCGAGATGGAGGACGTCGTGGATGCTGGCGATCCGGTACGGGGCCACCTCGGAGATGTGCAGGAGGCCGACCAGGTTGGGCATGATCTCGACGAAGGCGCCGTACTCCTCGAGCCGGACGACCTTGCCGGTATAGACCTTGCCCAGCTCGGCCTCGGCCGTCAGGTCGAGGATCATCTGCTTGGCCGCCTCGGCCGCGGACATGTCCGTGGAGGCGATGAGGA
>CAZNPB010000023.1:249-40704 GCA_964574895.1 uncultured Eubacteriales bacterium | reverse complement strand
CGCCGTCCTCGATCTCGAAGAGCGGGAAGTAGCCGTTCTGGACGGCCATCCGGGCCAGCTTGACCGTGTCCTCGGGCCGGCTCTTCCAGCCCGTCGGGCAGGGCGCGTAGACGTGGAAGAAGCGCGTCCCCTTGATGGCCTTGGCCTTCTTGACCTTCTTGACGAAGTCCTCGGGGTGCGACACGCTGGCCGTGGCGATGTAGGGGATGCGGTGGGCGGCCATGATGGCCACGATGTCCTTCTTTGGCCGCTCCTTGAAGTGCTTGACGGGCGTCGTGGTCGTCCAGGCGCCGTAGGGCGTGGCCGACGAGCGCTGGATGCCCGTGTTCATGTAGGCCTCGTTGTCGTAGCAGACGTAGATGATGTCCTCGTTCCGCTCGGCCGCGCCCGACAGGGCCTGGATGCCGATGTCGAAGGTGCCGCCGTCGCCGGCCCAGGCCACGACCGTCGATTCCGTGTCGCCGGTCATCTCCAGGCCGGCCTTGACCCCGGTCGCCGTCGACGCCGCCGTCTCGAAGGCGCAGTGGTAGATCGGCACGTCCATGGACGAATAGGGATAAGGCCCGTCGATGACGGCCCAGCAGCAGGCCGGGATGCACAGGACGGTCTTCTGCCCCAGGGCCTTGAGCATGTAGCGCATGGCCAGCGTCGCGCCGCAGCCCTGGCAGGCCAGGTGGCCGCAGGCCATCAGCTCGTCGCCGGGGATGGTCATCGTGAACTTTTTTTCTTTCTTGGCGTCTTGGCTCATTTCTTGACTCCGATCCAGACGATCTCCTCTTCGGCCCGGGTCTTGGCCATGGCGTCGGCCGCGATCTCCTTGAACGAATCGGTCGTGATGTCGCGCCCGCCCAGCCCGGCGATGTAGCCGAAAAGGGGCGGCATGCCCGGCCGGCCGTAGACCGCCGACTTGACCTCCTGGTAGAAGATGCCGCCGGCGCCGTAGGAGCAGTTCCGGTCGACGACGGCCGCCTTCTTGACCCGGCCGACGATCTCGCGGACCCGCTTGAAGGGGAAGGGCCGGAAGACCTTGAGGCGCAGGTTCCCGGCCTTGACGCCGGAGGCCCGCAGCTCGTCGACGGCCACCCGGGCCGTGAAGCCGGCCGTGCCCGAGGTGATGAAGATGAACTCGGCGTCGTCGCAGAGGTAGGGGTCGACCAGGCCGAGGTTGCGGCCGAAGAGCTTCTCGAATTCCCGGCCGGTCTCCTCGATCAGGGCCGGGGCCTTCTCCATGTCCTGCTCGAGCTTGTAGCGGAGCTCCATGTAGTGCTCCGCCCCGGTCAGCCCGCCGAAGGCCCGCGGGTCGGCCGGGGTCAGCTTGATCCGCGGTTTGAACGGCGGCAGGTACTTGTCGACCAGGTCCTGCTCCGGCACGTCGACGACCTCGTAGGTGTGCGACAGGGCGAAGGCGTCCAGGACGACCATGGCCGGGATCATCAGCGTCTCGGCGACCTTGAAGGCCTGGAGCACCGTGTCCAGGACCTCCTGGTTCGAGGCGCAGTAGAACTGCATCCAGCCGGTGTCGCGCTGGGACAGGCTGTCGTTCTGGTCCGCCCAGATCGACCAGCCCGGGGCCATGGCCCGGTTGACGTCGCCCATGACGATGGGGTGGCGGCCGCCGGCCGCCCAGTGGAGCATCTCGTGCATCAGGGCCAGGCCCTGGGACGAGGTGGCCGTGAAGGCCCGCGCCCCGGCGACCGAAGCGCCGATGCAGGAGGCCATGGCCGAGTGCTCGGACTCGACCTTGATGAACTGGGCGTCGAGCGAGCCGTCGGCGCACATCTCGGACAGCAGCTCGACGACCTGGGTCTGGGGCGTGATCGGGTAGGCCGAGATGACCTGGGACCGGGCCAGCATCGCGCCGTACGACAGCGCGTGGTTGCCCATGATGACTTTTTTCATCGGCGCTCCTCCACCATGACGATGCACTTGGACGGGCATTCCTCGGCGCAGATGCCGCAGCCCTTGCAGTAGTCGTAATCCACGACCGGCCACTCGTCGACGACGTCGATGGACGGCTCCGGGCAGAACTTCCAGCAGATGCCGCACTGGATGCACTTGCTCCGGTCGATCTCCGGGCGGATGTTCCGCCAGGCCCCGGTCAGGTTGTGGGTCTGGTCGCCGACCGAGCAGATCATGGTCGGCATCTCCGCGGCCGACTTGAAGACGATCTTCTTGGCTTTCTTGGGTCTCATCGCGTCCCCCTCCCTAGGCGTTCTCGTAGGCTTCCTGGGCCGCCAGGACGTTGTCCTCGGGCTTCGTCGGCACCCCGGCCCGGATGGCCGCGGCCAGGGACTCGGGCTTGGCCAGGCCGAGGATCTTCGTGACCGCCCCGGCGATGGCCGTGTTGACGATGGGCGCGGCCAGGCTGCCGAGCTTGTGGGCGACGGCGATCTTGGTGGCGTCGACCGTCCGGACCTTGAAAGTCCCATGGAAGGAGAATTCCTCGGGCTTGCGGTCGCTGTTGATGATGATCGTGCCGCCGGGCTTGAGCCCCTCGGTGATGTCGATGGCCTCGACCAGGGTCGGGTCGACGACCACGACGTGATCGGGATTGTAGATGCGGCTCTTGTCGTAGATGGGGCGGTCGTCGATGCGGATGAAGGCGACGACCGGCGAACCCCGCCGCTCGACCCCGAACTCGGGATAGGCCTGCACCCATTTGTCCTCTTTGGCGATGGCGTCGGCCAGGATCTTGGAGGCGACGACGGTCCCCTGACCGCCGCGGCCGTGGAAACGGATTTCGACCATGGGCCTCTCCTTGATAGTCTGGATGAAAGTCTATTATAGGTTCCCCGGCGGGGCGGGTCAAACCGTTCCTTGGAGCGCGCGGCCCGCCTTGACAAGGGGGTTCCGCCGCGCTTATAGTCGGGCCATCTCATAGACGACCCCTTGGGGAACGGAGGGTCTCATGGAAGATCGGGACCGCGTCGAGAACCGCGACAGGGACGAGGAGCGCCGGGAGGCCTACGCGCCGCCGGAAGCGACGGTCGTGCCCGTCGCGCTCCAGCCGCGCCTGGGCGGCTGCAACTTCTCCACCATCCAGGTCTGCGGCCTGACCGAGGTGTAGGCGGGGCCGCTTCCGCGGACGGGAGCCGCCGGCACCGGCGGCTGGACGGTGAGGACTGTCCCGCCCGGTTTGGGTCCCGGCCGCGGCTGGCGACCGCCGACGGAAAGGGCGGAGGGATGAAGAGAAGCCCGGATTTCCGGCTGCAGCGCCTCGGCGGCCAGGACCTGCTGGTGCCGCTCGGCGCCAAGGTCCTGGAGATGAACGCCCTGATCACCCTCAATCCTGTCGGCCGCTGCGTCTGGGAGCTGCTGGCCGAGGATCGCTCGCCCGATGACATCGCCGCCGCGGTGGCCGCCTGGTTCGCCGTCGACCCGGAGCGGGCCGGCGCCGACGTCCGGGCCTTCCTGGCCGATCTCGAGGGCCGAGGGCTCCTCGAACCGTGACCGCGCCCGCCCCGGACTACGGCTCGCTCGTCCGGGACCTGTTGGGCCGCGCCGCCGCCGGCCGCCAGCCGGCCCACGGCACGTTTGAGCTGACCGCCCGCTGCAACCTGTCCTGCGGCATGTGCTACATCCGGACGCCGGCCCCCGGCCCGGGTCGAACGGCGGCTTCCGGGCCCGAGCTCTCCGCCGCGGCCTGGCTGGACCTGGCCCGGCAGGCGACCGACGCCGGCATGGTCTTCCTCCTCCTGACCGGCGGCGAGATCTTCGCCCGCCGCGACTTCTTCGAGATCTACGAGCCGCTGACCCGGCTGGGGCTCGTCCTGGCCCTCTACACCAACGGAACGCGGATCGATCGCGACGTCGCCGCCCGCCTGGCCCAGGCCCCGCCCAGCCGCATCGAGATCACGATCTACGGCGCCACCGCGGCCACCGCCGAGGCGGTCACGGGCGCGCCCGGCAGCCAGGCGGCCGTCCGGCGCGGCATCGAGGCCCTCCTCGAGCGCGGCCTGCCGCTCGGCCTCAAGACCACGCTGACCCGCCGCAACGCCGGCGAGCTCGAGGCCATGCGCCGAATGGCCGGGGACTGGGGCGTGCCGTTTTCCGCCAGCTGGCTGCTGGCCCGCCGCCCGGACGGGGCGCCCTCGGCGGCGGACGATGGCCGCCTGCCGGAGGCCGAGGGCGTCGGGCTCGAGGCCTCGGACCGGGCCGCGGCCGACGAATGGGCCGAACAGGCGCTCAAGGGCGCGGCGGCCGGCGGGCCGGCGAATTTCTACTGCCGGGCCGGGCGGGCCGCGTTCGTCGTCGAGGCCTCCGGGGCCATGAACGTCTGTTCGCTCCTGCCCCGTCCCGGGGCCCGGCCGCTCGAGACCGGCTTCGCCGAGGCCTGGTCCCGGATCGTCCGCTACGTCGAGGAGGCGCCGCCGGCCTCCGCCGCGTGCCGGTCCTGCGACGCCAGGGCCTTCTGCGGGCGCTGCCCGGCCTGGTCGCTGATGGAAACGGGCACGCTGACCGAGCCCGCGCCCTACCTCTGCGGCATCGCCAAGGCCCGCCGGGCGCGTTTCGGGCCGCCTAGGGCTTGAGGGTCTCCAGCCGGCGCTCGATCCGCTCCAAACGGTCCTCGAGGCCCGAACGGTCCGCTTCGCGCCGCCGGGCCACGTAGAGGGCCTTGCCCGCCTCGGTCCCCAGCAGCCGCAGGCCCCGCTCGAGCGGCGTCGTATAGCCCTTGCCGCTGCGGCGCCGCCCGAGGGCGAGCACGCCGTCGAGGGCGCCGCCGGGCGCGCGGCAGGCCGCGAGCGGAACGAGGACCGAGAAGGCCGACCCGTCGGGCGGCGACACGAGACCGCCCCGGCCGAGGACGGTCCGGGCGCCCTCGTCGAGCGCCAGCTCGGGCGGCGAGCCCGCTCCGCGCGGCGTCTCGCGGGCCAGGGCCCAGCGCCCGCTTTCGCCCTCCGGGGCGTAGGCGGCGGCCGAAGCCAGGTCGAGCTGCCCGGCCACGCCGCCGACCAGGGTGCCCAGCAGCTCGTTCGGGCCGAGCCCGGCCTGGAGCTCGAGGCCGAGGAGATCGCTCGTTTCGTCGAAGGTGACGTCCTCGGGCTTCATGCGCCGGTCGACGAAGCGCTGGACGCGGGCCCGGAGGGGATTGAAGGCCAGGATGGGGAAGGCGGCCGTGATGGCCAGGGCCAGGACCGGCGAGACCTTGCCGGCCAGCCGTCCGACCAGCCGGTTCACGAGGGGCAGGATGATGGCGCTCATGATGCCCAGCAGCGTGGTCACGGAGCTGTAGACGAGCGACCGGTTGATGACGATGTCGATGTCCCAGAGCCGGTGTTTCAGGAGGGCCCGTCCGATGGCCACGGCCAGCAGCGCGTAGGGGATCTGGTAGCCGAGCGCGCTGATCTGCCAGAGGACGAACACGACCACGCCGGAGACGCCCGCCGGACGCCGGCCCAGCTCGCCGATGGCCAGGGCCGCGATCTGGGAGACGGCGTAGCCGACGACGACGGAGGCCAGCGCCGCCACGAACCACTTGATCTGCTCGCGCTCGGCCGGCGTGGCGACGCGCCTGTAGCGGCGGAGCTGGGCGGCGAACATGGCCACGATCATGGCCATGTAGACGATCAGGGCGGCGACCGAATTCCAGCTGCCGGGCCGGGCCGCCGGCCAGAACCACTGGGCGATCGTCCAAGCCCAGACGACGGCGGCCAGGACGCGGCCGCCGCGGGGCACCCAGCGGCCGTTCGGGAAGAGGAAGCCGAGGAAGGTGAAGGCGGCGGCGAAACCCGTCGGCACGAGCGCGGCCGCCAGCCGGCCCCAGCCGGTCGGCTCGTAGGCCAGGACCTGGACGCTGGTCGTGGCCGCGGCCCCGAAGGTGGCCAGGGCGACGGAGGCGAAGTATGTCAGCGGCGTGCCGCGCCGGTGGGAGATGAGGACGACGGAGACGCCGAGATAGACGAGCAGGACGACGATATCGAGGAACATCAGGTAGCCGATGATGGCGTCCACGCCGATGTGGATGGTCCCCAGCCGCTCGGCGATGCTGCCGGGCTCGGGGGACCGCGCCACCGTTACCTCGCGCGGCGGGGCCGGGCCGGTCCGCACGGACAGGGCGACCGTCGTGCCCGCCGGGCCTTCGAGCCCCTCGAGCAGGGCGTCGGGATCCGGGGCGCCTTTGAGGGCCCGGCCGTCGATGGCGGCCACGACGTCCCCGACGAGGAGGCCGGCCCGGGCGGCCGGGGTCCCCGGCGCGACCCGGGTCAGGACGACCTCGCCGGCGGCATCCAGCCGGCCCCCGACCCCGCCGAGGGAAACGGTCCGCTGGCGCTTCAAGTTGGCGGGGATAGCGAGGATGACGACGACGACCGTCAGACCGAGGAGGGCCAGGCCGGCGAGCCGCAGGATCCGGCGCCGGAGCTTGGGGCCTTCGACGCCGGCGGCCGGCGGGGTTTCCGCGGGGCGATGGACGGCCATGGATGGATCCCGGGCCGGAGTGTATGGCAGCCCCGGGGGGATGTCAACCGCGCCCGGCTACAGGCTGGCCGCGCCGAAGGTGTCGCCCTGGGCGATGTCGCCCGTTTCGAGACCCTTGCGGAACCAGCGCAGGCGCTGTTCGGACGTGCCGTGGGTGAAGGCGTCCGGGACGACGTAGCCCTGCGTCCGCTTCATGATCCGGTCGTCGCCGACGGCGCTGGCCGCGTTCAGGCCTTCCTCGATGTCGCCGGCTTCGAGGAAGCCCGGGTCCAGGTTGGCGTAGTGGGCCCACACCCCGGCCAGGAAATCGGCCTGGAGCTCCATGCGGACCGAGATCCTGTTGTAATCCGCCTCGCTCAAGCGCCGGCGCTGGGCCTGGACCTGCTCGTTGATGCCGAGCAGGTTCTGGATGTGATGGCCGACCTCGTGGGCGATGACGTAGGCCGTGGCGAAATCCCCCGGGGCCCCGAGCTGGCGCTGCATGTCCTCGAAGAACGTGAGGTCGATGTAGACCTTGGCGTCGCCCGGGCAGTAGAAAGGCCCGGACGAGGCGCCGGCGTAGCCGCAGGCCGAATCGACCTGGCCCAAGAACAGGACGAGCTTGGGCGCGACGTAGGTCCGGCCCATCTCCCGGAAGCGGGCCTGCCAGACGTCCTCGATGCTGGCCAGGACCGTGGACACGAACTGGCCCATCTCCTGCTCGTGGGCGGACAAGGCCGTTTCGCCGGACCCGGTCGCGGCCGGCTGATCGACCTGAAGGCCCTGGCCGATGTCGGAGGGGTTGCCGCCCAGCAGCATGTAGAGGATGATGATGACGACGCCGCCCAGCCCGCCGCCGACGGCCAGGCCGCGGCCGCTGACGCCGCGCCGGTCCTCGACGTTGCCGCTCTGCCGCCTGCCCTGCCATCTCATCGCCGGCCTCCGAATAAGAGAGGGTCAAACCTACCTTTTACCCGGAAACGGGAAAAAGGCGGGTTTGACCCCATCTTAGCGCGAGGCCTGGGCTTCGTAAAGCTTTTTCAGCATGACCGCGTCGCCCTCGAGATTGGGGCTCTCGCAGACGACCAGGCCCTCGACGCCGAGGTCGCGCAGGACCTGGAGCCACTCGTCGTAGCGGAAGGCCGTCTCCTCGAGGTTGAGGTGCTTGATCTCGCCCTTGTCGCCGAAGTGGATGCCGGCGATGTGGATATGGACGTTGCGCAGCGACCTCGGCCCGAGCTTGCGGGCCACCTTGGTCAGGACCCGCTCGAAGTCGTCGTAGGAGTTGATCTTGCCTTCGCGGGCGTAGAGGTGCGAGAAGTCGAGGCACGGCTGGAGCCCGTCGACGTCCCGGCAGAGCGACAGGACCTCGTCAAGCGAGCCGAACTGGGCCCGCTTGCCCATGGTCTCGACCCGCAGGGCGACCGGCAGCCGCTCGCTCCGGACGACCGACTGGACGGCGGCCAGCTCCTGCCGCACGGCTTGGTACGTCCGCTCGGCCGTGTCCGGGCCGTAGAAGGCGGCGTGGAAGACGACGCTCGGGGCGCCGCAGGCCGCGGCGACGCGGGCCGTCTTGAGCAGGCGCTCGCGGCTCTGCAGCCGGATGCCCGGGTTCTCGGAGTTGAAGTTGATGTGGTAGGGGGCGTGGACGCTCAAGCGGACGCCCAGCCGGGCCGCCGTCTCCCGGACCTTGGCCGCCGTGTCGAAGCCCATCTTGACGCCGTTGACGAACTCGATCTCCATGGCGTCGAGCCCGAGGGCCTTGACGCGTTCGATCCCGGACAGGCTGGAATCGTCGGCCGCGGAGAAGGGGACGCCGGCGGTGCCGAAGAGAAGGCCCCTAGGCGCACTCGCCATCGGCGGTCCCCTTGGCGCCGAGGAATTCGCCGACGATGCGCATGGCGCAGAAGTCGCCGCACATCGAGCAGGCCCGGCTGCGCGAGCGGCGCCGCTTCCGCACGGCCGCGAACTTGACCGGGTCGATGGCCAGGCGGCGCTGGGCCTCCCAGTCGAGCCGCTTGCGGGCCCGGGCCAGCTCGCGGTCCCGCAGGAGCGCGCCCGGCACGCCCTTGACGAGGTCGGCCGCGTGGGCGGCGATCTTCGAGGCCACCAGCCCCTCGCGGACGTCCTCGTCCGTCGGCAGGCCCAGGTGCTCGGCCGGCGTGACGTAGCACAGGAAGTCGGCCCCGGCCGCCGCGGCCACCGCCCCGCCGATCGCGGCCACGATGTGGTCGTACCCCGGGGCGATATCGGTGACCAGCGGGCCGAGGACGTAGAACGGCGCGCCGGCGCAGAGCCGCTTCTCCAACCGCATGTTCATCTCGACCTGGTCGAGCGGCACGTGGCCCGGCCCCTCGACCATGACCTGGACCCCGGCCTCCCGCGAGCGGTCCACGAGCTCGCCGAGCGTCAGCAGCTCCTCGATCTGAGGCCGGTCGGTGGCGTCGAGGACCGAGCCCGGCCGCAGCCCGTCGCCCAGGCTCAAGGTGACGTCGTGGCGCCGGGCGATCTCGAGCAGGCGGTCGAACCGGGCGTAGAACGGGTTCTCTTTCCCGTTGTGGAGCATCCAGGCCAGCAGGAAGGCCCCGCCGCGCGAGACGACGTCGGCGATCCGGCCCTGCTTCTTCAGGCGGTCGATGGCCCGCAGGGTCAGCCCGCTGTGGACGGTCATGAAATCGACGCCTTCGCGGGCCTGGGACTCGACGGCCCCGAACAGGTCCTCTTCGGTCATGTCGACGATGGAGTCGCGGCGGTCGAGGGCCTTGACCGCGGCTTGGTAGATGGGCACGGTCCCGATGGGCAGGGGCGTCCGGGCCAGGATGGCCTTGCGGATCCGGACCAGGTCGCCGCCCGTGCTCAGGTCCATCAGGGCGTCGGCGCCGTAGTCCAGGCTGATGCGGACCTTGCGCAACTCGTCGGCCAGGAGCGGGAAATCCCGCGAGGTGCCCAGGTTGACGTTGACCTTGGTCCGCAAGCCGCGGCCGATGCCGGCCGGGCGGGCGGGGGAGTGGGCCGGATTGAAGGGGATGACGGCCAGTCCGCCGGCGACGAGCTCGGCCAGCTTGTCCGGGGCCAGTCCTTCGTCCTTGGCGACCTTCCTCAAGGCCGGGCTGAGGACACCTCTTTTGGCTTTTTCGGCTTGCGTCATGATGGTCCGAGTTCGTCCGACGGCGCGGAAGCCAAAGTATAATGGAGCCCCCGCGGGCTGTCAAGAAAACGGCCGCCGCCGCCCGGCTAACCGCGGGGAGGGACGGGCCTCGCCCCGAAGGGTCACTCCCCGGAGGGCTTTTTCACCCCGGGAATCACCGGTCCGGACCATTGGCCGAGAGGGAAAGGTGTATAATCATGGATTCCGCGTGAGAAGTCCGGTTCCGTCCGTATCCGAGTGACCGATATGTCCGCCGCCAAAGTCAAAAGGTTCGCCACCTACGGCCTGCCCCCGATCCTGTTGATGGCCCTTATCTTCCCCCTGGGCAACCGCGGCCTGGGCTCGAGCCGCCTGCTCGATATCTTCGCCCACGTCTATCGCTGGCTGGTCCCCCACGCCTCCGCGGAGGCGGTCGGCCTGGCTTATATCGTCCTCCGCAAGACCTCTCATTTCCTCTGCTACGGGCTCCTGGCCTTCCTCCTCTACCGGGCGTTCCGCGCCGGCCGCGGTCCGTTCTGGCGGAAAAAGCGGGCGCTCCTGGCGGCCGCCGCCGCGATCGCCTACAGCTTCCTCGACGAGTTCCTCCAATCGTTCGTGCCCAACCGCACCGGGAGCCCCTACGACTGGATCATCGACGCGGCCGGCATCCTGACGGCCATCGCCCTCATCGCCTGGATGGGCGCCCGGCGGGACGCGGGGCCGACGGGACGACATGATGGACAAGACGGTTAAATACGGGCTCCTGGCCCTGCTCCTGTGGAGCCCCTTGCCGGCCGCCTCGGTCGAGCAGTGGTCCGTCTTCGTCATCGAGCTCGTCGCCGCCGTCCTGGCCGCCGCCTACGTTCTGCTCGAGCCGAAGCCCGCCTTGAACGACCGCCTGCGGCCGGCCCTGAAGCCGCTGCGGGCCTTCACGGCCGCCTTCTTCGGCTTCCTGGCGCTGCAGATCGCGCCCCTGCCGGCCGCCCTCGTCCGGACCCTCTCGCCGGCCGGCTACGAGTTCCGGCAACTCTACGACCCCGGCTTCTCCGCCAGGCGGTTCATCAGCCTCTCGGTCGCCCCTTCGGCGACCCTGCGCGAAGGGCTCTTTCTGGCTTCCTGCTTCCTCCTGGGCTTCTTCGTCCTCAAGACGGTCGTCCGCGGCCGCTCCATCCGGACGATCATCGGCGTCCTCATCGGCTCCGGCGTCTTCCAGGCCCTCTACGGCTTTTTTGAGCTCCACCGGGCCGACCCGCGCCTCCTCTTCTATAAGAAGGCGCTGCACACCCAGGTGGCGACCGGGACGTTCGTCAATCCCAATCACTTCTCCGCCTACCTGGAGATGATCGTCCCCCTGGCCCTCGGGCTGGTCCTGGCCCGGATGAACCTGTTGAGCTTCGAGGCCGACGGCGTCCGGGAGAAGTTCCTCCTCTGGACCTCCAAGGACGGCCTGGTGAACGTCCTCCTGCTGGGCTCCGTCGTCCTCATGTCCCTGGGCATCGTCATGTCGAGATCGCGGTCGGGGCTGGCCGTTCTGGGCCTGATCGCCTTCCTCTTTCTCGGGCTGTCCCTGTTCTCCTACAGCCGGACCGGCTACCGCCGGCCCTGGATCGGCAAGTCCATCCAGGCGACCATCCTCGTCGTCACCGCCCTGGCCGTCTATCTCGGCATCGGCTCGACCATCCAGCGCTTCTCCCGCGACGATGTCCTGCGCGACGCCCGGCGCGTCTACTGGGCCAATACGGCCGATATCGTCCGGGATTTCCCCCTGTTCGGAACGGGCCTGGGCACCTTCGCCTCCGTTTACGGCGCCTACGAGGACCGGGGCGGGCCCGAGAAGCAGCTGGTCCACGCCCACAACGATTACCTGGAGTACCTGTCCGAGGCCGGCTTGCTAGGGGGCGTCATCCTCCTGGGCGGGTTCCTGTATCTGGCCAGCCGGGCCTTCCTGGCTTGGCGGGCGCGGCGGGACGTCCAAGCCCGCGGACTGGCCCTCGGCGGCCTCGTCTCGTTGGCCGCCATGGGGGTCCACGCCTTCACCGACTTCAACCTGCATATCCCGGCCCTCATGGTCCTGTTCACGGTCACATCTGCCCTGACGCTGGTCATGGCCTTCTACAGGAAGGTTTGAAGTGGCGGCGCTGAAGAAGACCTGTCTCGTCGCCGGGCTGGCGGCCCTCGCCGCCGTCCAGGCGGCCGTCGCTTGGAACGCCCACCTCTGCGGCCGGGCCGAGGCCGCCGCGGCGGGGCCGGAGGCCCGGATCCGCCTCCTCGACCGGGCCAACGCCGTCTACCCCTGGAACGCCGCCGTCTATTTCGAGCTGGGCCGGGCCCATTTCGAGCGCGGGGCCGAGGCCCTGGCCGACCCGGCGGTCCGCGACCGGTCCTTCCGCCTCTCCGTCGAGGCCTTCCGGCGCTCCCTGGGCCTCGATCCGGGATCTCCCCGGGCCCACTTCCACTTCGCCCAGACGCTTCTCTACATGAGCTATGTCCCCCTGCCGGCGCCGCTCGGCAGTTTCGAAGAATACCGCAAGGCGGCCGCGCTCACCGGCCACAACAGCCACATCTATTACGAGGTCGGCCGGGTCCTGCTCGGCCGCTGGGCGGCGCTGTCGGCGGCGGAAAGGGCCTTCACGGCGGACATCCTCGAAAAGACGCTGGCCGGCGGCGACCAGGAGCGACTCCTCGGCCTCCTCGAGACCTGGAGCCTCGAGGCCGGGGACGAGGCCCTGCTCGAGAGCATCCTGCCCGAGGACGGCCCCTCGCTCCGGACCTGCGCCCGGTTCCTCGGCGAACGATCGCTGGCCCTCGAAGCCCGGCAATCGGCCCTGGCCAGGGCCGAAACGCTCGATTTCGCCCGGGCCGGGAGAGAGGTCGCCATGGGCCGGCAGGCGGACGAGGCTTACGGGCCGGCCGCGGCCACTGTCCATTACGAGGACGCCGTCTGGGTCCTGCGGTCCATCAGGTTCTACCAGGATCTCGTCGGCCGGAAGCTCATCGACCCGGACGCGTTCGAGCGGGTCTTCCGAACGGCCCGGCGTCTTCAGGCCATGAACGGCCTGGCCCGGGCCCGTTCCCTCGCCGACGAAGACGGGCTGATCGCGTCCGCCCTCGACGCGGAAGACGACCCCGCGGCGCTCGCCGAGATCGAGGACCTCGCCCGGGCCAAGGGACTGCTCGGCCAGAAGCCGGCCGCGGCGGCCTCCTTCACGGATCTCCCGGCCTGGGCCTTCCGGCTGGGCCTCGATTTCCGGCGCCGGCGATACGCGGACGTCGTCGCGACCGGACCAGCCCTTGTCTTGGGCTCCCCGGCCGTTCCTTCCGCATACCGGAAGCATTACGTCCGCATCCTGCGCCTGATCGGGGCGTCCGACCTCGAGCTGGGGGACCTTCGGGAGGCCGAAAAGCACTTCCGCCTGGCCCTGGAGCTCGATCCCGACAACCTCGAGATCCTCCTGGCCCTCGAACGCTGCGGCGATCCAGCCGATCAGGGAGCCGCGGCCGTCGAAGTCCGCCGGGCCATCGATCGCCTGACGAGCCCGGCGGTTATCGATCTCGGCGGCCGGGCCCTCGCGAAAGGCGAGACCGCCAGGATCGAGCTGGTCGCCGACGGCCGGCCGAGGACCATCCGTCTCGGCTTCGCCCCGGCGGCCCCCGGCGGCCGTCCGCTCGTCTCCGTCGTCATGAACGGCCGGGTGGCCTGGGAAGGAAATGGGGACACCGGCTTGGCCGTCTTTTCGGCGGCCCCCCGGACAGGCGTCAATACCCTGGAGGTCACGGCCGTCGGCGGGGCCATCGTCCTGACCGGCCTCGGCCAGGACATCCCGGCCCGGCCCCAAGGGTCTATATGATGAAAAATGAAACGCTTACGCCACTTGACAGGCCCCGGTCGAGACGCTTATCATATTTAGCGCCAAGGAGAAAATCCATGAAGCGAGGCAGCAGGTCCTTGATCTTATTGGGGGCGGCGCTCGTCATGAGCTTCGTCATCTGCCCCTCGGTCCTGACGGCCCAGACGCCCGGCAAGGGCGGCCTGGTGGGGTACGTCTATGAGCGGAACGGCTCGACCCCGGTCAAGGGGGCGGTCGTGCTGGTCAAGAACGTGACCACCGGGACCGTTCTGGAGGCCCCGCCCTCCGACGATCTGGGCATGTTCAAGGTCCCCGGCCTCGAGCCCGGGCTCTACGCCCTCGGGGTGACCTCCGAGAAGGGGAGCTACAACTCCCAGGACTTCTTCGGCATCACCGCCCAGCAGACCGCCAAGATCTCCATCGCCCTCGATCCTTACGACGCCGCGGCGGCCTCCGGCGCGGCGTCGGTCATCAGGGAGCAGCGGGAGAAAGGCGAGTCGTTCATCGGCAAGATCGTCAGGTGCGACGCGGCCGCCAAGGAGGCCGAGGTCTTCGTCGAGATCGGCCTCATCCAGTCGGACGACCGCCTGCACATCAAAGGCCAGAGCACCGATTATTACCTGGACGTGAAGGGCCTGCAGGCCATGGGCGCCAAAGCCAAGCGGGTGCCTTCCGGCTCGACGGCGGTCTTCCGCAGCGCCAAACCCTGCCAGGCCGGCGATTACGTCTACATCGTCTGCAAGCGCGGCGTCCCGCCCTTCTTCCTGGCCCCGCTCGGCATCGCCGCCATCGTGGCCGGGGCCGTGCCGCTGGCCGCGACCTTCGATGAGGAACAGGCCTCGCCGTACCGGATCCGCTGACCGGCGTTCGGCCCGGCCGGCGCGCTCCGGCGTTCCCCCCGCCCTCCATATCTGCTAACATGGGGGCGGACGCTCATCATCATGAACAGATTCGGATTCCGCCGGGCCGCGGCGCTGGCCTCGCTTTGCGCCCTCGCGGCCGCCGCCCTGCCGGCCCAGGTGACGCCGGAGGTCCGGGCCCAGGCCGCCCCGGTCTTCGCCGCCCTGGACCGGATCGCCGCCGAAGCGCGCCGGCCGACGCCGGCCCGGCCGTCCCGGGCCGCGGCCGCCGCCGAGGCCGGCTCGCGCCGGTCGACTTTCACGGAGGCCGAGCTGAACGCCTACGCCGCCTGCCGGGTCGAGACCGAAGGCGGTCCCTACGTCAAGAGCCTCGAGCTCAAGGTCCTGGGCGGGGACAGGATCGAGGGCCGCGTCCGCGTCGACCTGGGCCAGCCGCAGGCCTCGGGCCTGGTGCCGCAGAAGCAGGACCTGCTTTTCGCCGGCCGCTTCGAGACCCGGGAGGGCCGGATCCGCATCACCCTGGACCAGCTCTTCCTGGGCACCCAGAGCGTCCCGCCGTCGTTCATCGACATCGTCATCGCCGTGGCCTCGCGCCTCCAGGGCGTCGAGGCCCGCAGCCTCGGGGACTGGTACGATCTGCCGGACGGCGTGCTCCGCCTGGAGTCGCGGCCCGGCCAGGTCGTCGTCGTGTACTGACATGATCAGGATCATCAGCGGCCAGTACAAGGGGCGCCGGCTCAAGCTTGTCTCGAGCGCCTCGGTCCGGCCCATGCAGGACAAGGTCAAGGGCGCGCTCTTCAACATCGTCGGCGAGCGGCTGGCCGGGGCCGTCTGCCTGGACGGCTTCGCCGGGACGGGCTCGATCGGCCTCGAGGCCTTGAGCCGCGGCGCGGCCCGGTGCGTCTTCGTCGACGAGTTCTATCCCTCGATCAAGGTCATCCGCGACAACGTCGCCCACTGCGGCGCCGAGGAGAAGTCCGTCGTCCTGCACCGGGAGTTCAACCGGGCCGTCATCGACCTGGCCAAGCAGGGGGTGCGCTTCGACGTCGTCTTCCTCGACCCGCCCTACCGGCTGCTCGAGGAGCGGAACCCGCTCAAGGTGCTCCGCAAGCGCGGCCTGGTCAAGCCCGGCGGCCTCATCATCCTGCGCCACTATTTCAAGATCGAGCCCAAGTCCGGCGACTTCCCGCTCGCCCGCCGGGTCAGCCTGGGCGATGACGTCCTGGAGATGTTCACGGCCCCGCCGGACAAGGCCGCGGCCGAGGCCCCGAAGAGCCCCTTGCCCGCGAGGCCGCGTTCCCTTAAGATAAAGGCATGAAGAAGGCCGGGGGCGGGGCGGGTCCGTTCTGGGACGACGCCCCGATCGTCGACGAGAACGACATCTTCTCCGAGCTCCACGTCAAGCGGGGCAGCTCCCTTTTCCTCGGCCGCTATTCCCTCAACGAGGTCCTGGCCGTCCTCAACAAGAAGGGCTTCCTCAAGGAGGCCCGCAAGCGCTTCCTCTGGCCGCTGGCCTACGAGATGGACTCGTCCGACTACCCGGCCCAGCGCCTGCAGATCTACCTGCGCGAGCCGGGGCCGGACAACCTCATCGTCGACATCAAGGTCAAGGAGGCCGAGTTCGCCGCCAAGGCCACCGTCGCCGGGCTGCCGGCCCTGTCGCCGCAGAAGGCCCTGGCGTTCGAGTGGCTGACCATCCAGAACCCCCTGGTCAAGCCGGGCGAGCCGTTCGCGCCCATGCCCGGCCAGACCCGGCCGGGGTTGAGCCTGCGGTCCAAGATCATGGACCTGTTCGTCTACCTCGGCCGGCTGACGCGCAAGGACTGCCTGCTGGCTTTCCCGGCCTATTTCCACAACGGGGTCCTGTTCTCGCGCTACTTCCACTTCTGGGACCCGCGCAAGGAGGCCGAGGTGCTGGCCATCCGCCGGGAGTTCCGCCACATGCCCTTCCGCCAGCTGGCCTGGGTCGTCCACCTGAACTGCCTGCGCCGGGCCGACGGCTCGGTCTACGAGTGGCGGGCCGCCGAGCAGCTCTTCCCCTTCACCCGCCCGCTGAAGGAGTATTTCGACTCCCGGCGCTACAAAGAGGTCGTCAAAACGGACCTGAAGTCGCTGTCTTTCACCGTCGATAAGGCCGCGTTCGAGCGCAAGTCCGCCGACATCCCGACGCTTTGCGGCGGCGCCTAGATTCTGCTATAATACCGCGCTCAAGGAGATCGTCGCATGAAGAAAGACGTCCATCCGGACTACCAGGAATGCCTCGTGACCTGCGCCTGCGGCAGCACGTTCAAGACCCGCTCGACCAAGAAGGAGATCCGGGTCGAGATCTGCTCCCAATGCCACCCCTTCTTCACGGGCAAGCAGAAGTTCATCGACAGCGCCGGCCGGGTCGAGAAGTTCAAGAAGAAATTCGGCGACGCCAAGGACCTCAAGGCCGCGCGCGACGCCCGGGCCGCCCGGGACGTCAAGAGCCTGGCCAAGAAGAAAAAATCGTCTCGATGATCCGGGAACTCCAGGCGATCGAGGAGAAGTACCGCCACCTGACCGCAGCCCTCTCCGATCCCGCCATCGCCGCCAATCCGCAGAAGATCCGCGAGCTGGCCAAGGAACGGTCCGAGCTCGAGCCCGTCTACCGCAAATACGAGGAGTGGAAGCGCGTCCGCAAGGACCGCGCCGACACCGAGTCCCTGCTGGCCGACCCGGCCGCCGAGCCGGACCTCAAGCGGCTGGCCGAGGCCGAGGCCGCGGCCCTCGAGGCCCGGGAGAGCATCCTGTCCGCCGAGCTGCGGACCCTGCTCCTGCCCAAGGACCCCAACGACGAGAAGGACGTCATCCTCGAGATCCGGGCCGGGGCCGGCGGCGACGAGGCCTCCCTCTTTGCCCAGGACCTCTTCCGCATGTACTCCCGGTTCGCCGAGCGGAAGGGCTGGAAGCTCGAGGTCGTCGAGACCAGCTACTCGCCGGTCGGCGGGCTCAAGGAAGCCATCGCCGAGATCCACGGCCGGGGCGCCTACGCCCTGCTCAAGTCCGAGAGCGGCGTCCACCGCGTCCAGCGCGTGCCCAAGACCGAGGCGGCCGGCCGCATCCACACCTCGACCGCGACCGTGGCCGTGCTGCCGGAGGCCGAGGAGATCGACCTCAAGATCGACCCCAAGGACCTCAAGATCGAGGCCTTCGGCTCGTCCGGGCCGGGCGGCCAGAACGTCAACCGCAACTACACCGCCATCCGCGTCACCCACAAGCCCTCCGGCCTGGTCGTCTCCTGCCAGGACGAGAAATCCCAGCACCGCAACAAGGAAAAGGCCCTGCGGGTCCTGCGCTCGCGGCTCATGGACATCGCCGAACGGGAGCGGCAGGCCAAGATCGCCGACCACCGCCGGTCCCAGGTCGGGACGGGGGAGCGGAGCGAGAAGATCCGGACCTACAACTTCCCCCAGTCCCGCATCACCGACCATCGCCTGAACGAGAGCTTCCACAACATCGAGGCCGTCCTCGACGGCGACATCGACGCCATCCTCGACCATCTCGTCCGCCGGGCCCAGGCCGAGGCGCTCGGCGAACCGACGGGCGACGGCGCCCGGGCCAAGGACGTTGGACGCTAATACGACCTATCGCGAGCTCTTCCGCGCCGGGGCCGCCCTGTTGGGCGGCCGTCCCCAGGACCTCCTCGAAGCCAAGGTCCTGCTGCTGCGGGCGGCCGGCCTCACCGAGGAACGCTACCTGGCGGCCCCCGAACGGCCCTGCCCGGCCCCGGCCGAGGCCTACTTCCGGCGCCTCCTCGACCGGCGCCGCGGCGGCGAGCCCATCTCCCACCTGACCGGGACCAAGGAGTTCTGGTCCATCCCGTTCGAGGTCTCCCCGTCCGTGCTCGTGCCCCGGCCCGAGACCGAGGTCCTGGTCGAAAAGGTCCTGGAACTGTCGAGCCGCGGCGACGAGGACATCGTCGACGTCGGGACGGGCAGCGGCTGCATCGCCGTGGCCCTGGCCCAGGAGCTGCCGCGGGCCCGCATCCGGGCCGTGGACGTCTCGGAGCGGGCCCTGCGGGTGGCCCGGCGCAACGCCGCCCGCCACAAGGCCCGGCACATCGAGTTCCGGCGTAGCGACCTGCTGGCGGCCTTCCGCGGCTCGGGCCTGACCTTCGACTTCATCGTCTCCAATCCGCCCTACATCGCCCGTTCGGACTGGGACGGCCTGCCGGCCGACGTCCGGGAGTTCGAGCCGCGCCGGGCCCTCCTGGCCGGCGCCTCCGGCCTGGAGCTCATCGAACGGCTGGTGCGCCGCTCGGCGTCCTTTCTGAAACCGGGCGGCTACCTCATCTTCGAGATCGGCGAGGACCAGCGGGACCGGGTGCTGGGGCTGTTCGGCCGGCGCTGGACCGAGATCGAGACGGCCTGGGACCTGGCCGGCAAGCCCCGGGTCATCACCGCCCGCCGGGCCTGAAAAGTCCAACGGAGATCGGACCATGAACAAGGAACGCTTTCTGACGACCGCCGGCGCGGCCCTCCTCGCTCTCGCGGCGCAGGCGGCCGGACCCGTCCGGGCCCAGGCCCCCGACCCCTGCCGGGGGACCGCCGTCCTGACCATCGAAGCCGGGGAGCCGGACGCCGACTTCAACGGCCGTTTGGTCCGCGTGGAGCTCGACGGGACCGGGCGGCGGGTCCTGTTCGAAAGGGCGAGCGACGTCTATCCGCAGGACGACGGCTCGCTCTTCGTCAAGAGCCGGACCTCCCGTTCGGGCCACGATCTGTTTTACATCGCGCCCGGCGGGGCCCGGGACGCGGCCCGGATCGCCGCGGCCTTCGATTTCGTGGACGCCGCCATCGGCCCGGACGGCCGCCGGGCGGCGCTCGTCGCCCGGACCGGGCCGGCTCTCGAGTGGGAGATCGAGATCGTCGGGCTCCGGGCTTCGTCCGCGGCGCCCCTCCATGTGGCTCTGCCGGCCGGCGTCAGGCCCGAGCGGCTGCGCTGGCCGCGGCGGTCCGCAGGCGCCGCCGACCCCGCCGGCGGGGGAGAGATGCCCGTCCTCATCGGGACCCGCGACGGCCGGTCCGTCCGCTTCGGTCTGGCCGGCATGACAGCCTCGCCCCGTTGGGACGACCTGCCGGGCTATGCCGGCTCCGAGGCCGATGATTTCGTGCTCAACAAGAGCCAGACCCTGTCCGTCCGCGGCCTCGAGGCGGACGGATCGCCGGCTATTCGGGTGGAATATGCCTGGTGGCACGGGGCCACGGACGAGATCGTCACCATTCCGGGTCTCGAACTGGTGAGCTACGAATGGGCCTGCGGCCATCGCTCCGTTTTTATCCTCGGCCGCAAGGACGGCCTGCTCACGGCCCTGACCGTCGACCTGGCCGGCAAGAAGGTCCTGACAGCCCTGAAGGGCGCCCGCGAGCCGGTGAAGCTGCTCAAGACCGGGCCGCTCCTTCCCCGGGTCCCTTGATCCCGGCGCCGGCCCGGCCTATTTTCCGTATTCCCAGACCATGACGCCGCGGGCGGGGATGGTGACGGCCAGGGCGCCGTCGGCCGCCCGGCCCGGCCGGGTCGCGCCGCTGGCCAGGTCGGTCCACATCCCCCCGGCCGCCCGGCCCGTCGTCCCGAGCGGGACGAGGACGACCTCGATGGCCGCGGCGGCGTGATTGACGACAGCGGCCCGGACCCCGCCGGCGACGACGCAGGAGGCCAGGTCGACGTCCTCCGTGGCGCCGACGACGTCGACGGCCCGCCGGCCCCCCGTCGCGGCCAGGACCTCGTCGAGGACGTCGCGGACGACGTCCGGCAGGTCGCGGGCGGCGGCCGCCGCGTCCATGGCGAAGGAAGCGATGACGCCCCGGCCGACGCGGTTCGTGAACACGGCCGCGGCGCCGTCCTCGTAGGCCGCCACGACCGTGGCCCGTCCCGCCGTCCAGCCCGTCCCGTCCCGGTCCTCTCGCAGGGCGATCCGCGTGCCCTTCTTCACCCGGCGGCCCGCCGCGTCGCGGACCACGATCGCCCGGCGCGGCCCGGCCGGCCCCTCGACGGCGCCGAGGAGCTCGTCCCGGTCGTAGATGTTGCCCATGGGCAGCCGCGGCCCGAAGGCGAGGACCGCGCCGCCGCGCTCCAGGAACTGGCGGAGAAAGCGGCTGTCGGTGGCCTGGAGCCCCGAGACGTCGGGCAGGACGAGGACGATCTTCCGGTCGATCAGGCGGGCCAGGGCCGCCTCGTTGGGGGCATAAGGGTAGAACGGATAGAGCGATTCCTTGGGGGCCGGGGAGAAGGGCGCGAAGTCGGCCGCGACGCCGAGCCGGCGGAAGGCGTCGAAGGCCGGCAGATAGGAATTCGCGAAGCGCTCGACGGCCCAATCCTCCCACGGATAGTAGAACGCGACGGGGTTGGGGCCGCGGGCGACCTTCTCCCAAACGAGGTTGAAGGCCCGCAGACCGTCGATGACGGCCTGCCGGGCCCGGGCGATATCGGCGGCGTTGGCCGGCGTCCGGCCGGGGTGGTGGACATTGGCGTGATAGGCGAAGAACGAGATGCCGTCCGAGCCGGCCGCCGCGGCCGCGCTCAGGATCTGGCCGAGGATGTTCTCGTAGGTCGTCGTGTTATGGTCCTTCGAGATCCGGTTCTCCAGGTAGCCGAAGAGCTCCATGTGGGTCAGGGCGATCTTGTCCTGGAGCCACTTGCCGCCGATGCCGACGCCGCAGAGGTCCCGGACCCGCCGCAGGGGGAAGCGCTTGACGTTGTCCGGCCGGAACGAGGCCATGGTCTGGCCCTGGAAGATGATCAGGTCGAGCGGCTCGAGCCCGGCCATGTAGCCGGCCAGGAGCGGATCGTCGACGTAGGGCGCGCAGGCCGTCAGCAGGTTGGGGTGGAGGGCCTTGACGCGGCCGCAGAAGTCGCGGAGATAGGGGACCAGGTAGGTGCCGCTGCCTTCCTGGTAGGAATAGAATCCGGCCAGCGCGGCGTGATGGCCGTAGAGGGCCCAGAGCTCGCCGGTGACGGCGGCGATCTCGGCCGGGGCCGTCGCGTAGTCGGTCTCGTGGGTCATGTCCCAGGAGACGGACAGAAGCGAGGGGAGGCCGAGGCGGTCGGCCTGACGCAGGAAGGTCTCGACGTAGTCGCCGGGCGTCCCGGCCTGGACGTCCGTCCTGGCGATCTTGGAAGGGTAATACGCCTTTTTGGCGTCCATGAGCACGTGGACGATGAGGGCGTTGAAGCCGAGGCCGCGGATGTCCTCGAGATAGGCGCGGATGTCGGCCTCGGGGCCGGCCGGATCGACCAGGCTCAGGATGGGGTAGTCGAGAACGATCCGGCCGCGCAGGAACCAGCCCTTGCCGACGGCGGCCGGGGCCGTCTCGTCGCCGGTCCAGACATGGACGGCGTAGAGGCCTTCGGGGTCGGCCGGGCCGATCGTCAGCGCAGCTTCGTAGGTCCTGTCCCCGGCGTCCGGCGCGGCGGCGCGCCGGTCGAGGGGCGTCAGCGCCAGGGGCTCGCGGCCTTTCGACGGCCGGAGCAGCGCGGCCCGGACCTGGCCGCCGCCCGCCGGGGCGGCGACGCGGATGATGACCCTGTCGCCGGGCTCCGGCCGCCGCGGCGCGACCGTGACCGCGAGGCGGTCGAAGGCCGTCAGAGACGAGGCCAGCGCGAGCGTCGAGAGCAGGCCGGCCGCGACGGCCAACGGCGTTGTCGGTCCCTTCACGGCATCCTCCGCCCTGCTCAGGCGCCGGCGCCCGTCACCCACTCGTAGCCGCAGCCCTGGGCGTAGTGGACCACCTTGCGGCCGGGGTAGGCCTGCCTCAAGTGCCCGAACAGGAGGCGCATCCCGGCCTCCTCGGACGTGCCGTGATCGATGACGACGAGGGGCTGGCCGGTGTCGCGGGCGTAGACGGCCTGCGTCCAGGTCCGGACGACGTCGCCGAGGGCGATGAAGAGATCGGGCCGCAGGTCCATGAACTCGATGGGGTCGCTGTAGCAGCCGGTGCCGACGCCGACCGTGCCGACGACGCGGTCCCGGTCGCCGTAGAAGGCCACTCCCGGCTGGCGGAGCGAAGCCAGCCTGGCGGCGATCGTCCGGGCCACCTCGACGGCCGGCTTCGGCGCGACTCGATAGACGTTGTAGTAGGGGCGCGAGCGGACGATGTCGGCGGCCCGGAAACCCAGGGCCTCGCCGAAGGCGAAGGGGATGCCCCAGCCCGCGACCTTGTCGAGGACGTCGTGGCAGCGGATGACGACCAGGCGGCGCTCGAGGAGCCAGGCTTTCTTTTTTTCGACGGCCTCGAGGTAGGCGCGGCGGCCGGCCGCCGAGGCGCCGAACAGGTCCGGGCTCTTCTCGTCGAGGTCCCAGTGGGTGTAGAAGGTCGGCTCGTGGACGACGAGGAGATTGACGCCGTCGCCGACGGCCCGCTCGCAGGTCTCCCGGTAGGGGAGCCAGCAGGTGCCGATGGCGGACACCTCGGTCGCGGGGTCGCCGACGATGATGCGGTCGACCGACGGCTCGTCCACCGCGACGATCGAACGCAGATGGGCGGCGACGTCCCGGGCCAGGAGCGGCCCGGCCCCGGACGGCCCCTCCCTTCCCGGCGCGAAGGCCGCCCGGCCGAACAAGGCCCCGGCCGACACGGCGCCGGCCAACCCGACGAAGCGACGTCTGTCCATGGTCACCTCCTCGCTGCCGCGATTCTACATCAGGACCGCGGCGGAGGTGAAGGGACGGGACGGCGGCCGGTTCGCGCGGCACTCAGGCGGCGGTCCGGAACTGGGTCTCGTAGAGCGAGGCGTAGAGCCCGCCCCGGGCCAGCAGCTCGGCGTGCGTCCCCCGCTCGACCAGCCGGCCCTCGTCCAGGACGAGGATCAGGTCGGCGGCCAGGATGGTGCTCAAGCGGTGGGCGATGACCAGGCTGGTCCGCTTCTTCATGATCCGCTCCAGGGCTTCCTGGATGAGCGCCTCGGACTGGCTGTCGAGCGACGAGGTGGCCTCGTCGAGCACCAGGATGCGCGGGTCCTTGAGGATGACGCGGGCGATGGCGATGCGCTGCTTCTCGCCGCCCGAAAGGCGATAGCCGCGGTTGCCGACCACGGTGTCGTAGCCGTCGGGCAGGCCGGCGATGAAGTCGTGGATGTTGGCCGCCCGGCAGGCCGCCTCGATTTCGGCCGGGCCGGCGTCGGGCCGGGCGTAGAGCAGGTTGGCCCGGATGGTGTCGTTGAAGAGGAACGTCTCCTGGGTCACCATGCCGATCTGGCCCGACAGCGTCTCGAGGCGGAGGTCGCGCAGGTCGTGGCCGTCGATGCGGACCGCGCCCTCGGTCGGATCGTAGAACCGGGGCAGGAGGTAGGTGACGGTCGTCTTGCCCGATCCGCTCGGGCCGACCAGGGCGGCCAGCTGGCCCGGCCGGATCTCGAAGCTGATGTCCCTCAGGGCCCAGCGGACCTCGGCCGGGGCCTCGGGGCCGGCCGCCCCGTTCTCCGGCTTGGCGGGCGGGGCTTCCTTCATCCGCCCGCCTTCCTGGGACAGGGGCGGCGGGACCATGGACGCGCCGCCGCGCGGGCCGGCGAAGCGGACGACTTCCGACAGTCCGGCCGCGGCGGCCTCCTCGGCGGCGTCGCCCGGCTGGTAGCTGAAGGAGACGCGCTCGAAGCGCACCTCGCCGCGGACGGTCTTCGGGGCCGCGGCCCCCGGCCGCTCGTCGATCTCGGGCGGCAGGTCCAAGACCTCGAAGACGCGCTCGAAGCTGACGAGCGAGGTGGCCAGGTCCATGCGGGCGTTGGTCAGGGCCGAGAGCGGGCCGTAGAGCAGGCCCAGGTAGGCCGTGAAGGCGACCATGGTGCCGATGGTGAAGCCGGTGCCGCGCAGGATCAGCAGGCCGCCGCCCCAAAAGACGACGACCGAGCCGACGGCGCTGATCAGGCTGACGGTCAGGAAAAACCAGCGCATCATGTAGGCCTGGCGCACGCCGGCGTCGCGGACCCGCTCGGCCCGGCCCCGGAAGCGGGCCACCTCGGCCCCGGCCCGGCCGAAGAGCTTGACCAGGAGCGAGCCGCTGACATTGAGCGTCTCGTCCATCATGGCGTTCATCTCGGCGCTCAAGGTCAGCTGGCGGCGGACGATGGCCCGCAGCCGGCGGCCGAGGAAGCGGGCCGGCAGGAGAAAGAGGGGCATGACGGCCGCGGCCAGGAGGGTCAGGCGCCATTCCAGGTTGAACATGATGACCAGGGTGCTGACCAGGGTGATGGAGTTGGTGAAGACGTCGACCAGCGTGCCGTTGACGGCCCGCTGGGCCCCGATGACGTCGTTGTTCAGGCGCGAGATGAGCTCCCCGGTCTTGACGTGGGTGAAGAAGCGCAGGGACATGCGGTGCAGGTGGGCGAAGAGCTCCGTCCGCAGGTCGCAGATGATGCCTTCGCCGACGGACGCGCCCAGCCGCCGCTGGGCCACCCCGAGCAGGCCGTTGACCAGGGGCACGGCCAGCATGCCCAGGGCCAGCAGGGTCAGGCGGCGGGCGTCCCGGTCCGGCAGGGCCCGGTCGATGAGGTCGCGCACCAGGAGCGGCGGGGCCAGCCCGAGGACGGTGACGACCACGATCAGGCCGAGCATGGCCGCGATGCGGCCGATGTAGGGGCGCCCGTAGGACCAGGCCCGGCGGACCAGGGCCCGGTTGACGCGGGGCCGGTCCTGTTCCTCGTCGTAGCGCAGGAACGGCATCCAGCCGTGGCCGTTGGGCATTGGCGGGCGTCCTTTCGAGGAATGCCCGGGGGGCGGGCCGCCCCGCCCCCCGGATCGTGGCGCTTACTTGACGATGCGGCCGTCGGTATCGATGACGAAGACGTCCTTGAAGCCGAGCTCCCGGATCTTGGGCTCGATCTGGGCCCGGTCGCCGACGACCAGCCAGGTCACGGCCTCGGGGTGGACGACCTTCCGGGCCGCCTTGACCAGGTCGTCGAGGGCCAGCTTCTGGACCCGGCCGGAATACTTCTGATAATAATCGTCGGGCAGGCCGAAGGTGACGATCTCGGCCAGGGACGACTGCACGGCGGCGATGGTCTCCCAGCGCCCCGGCAGGCCGAGGACCTTGCTGGCCTTCATGTTCTGGAACTCGTCGGTCGTGATCGGCTTCTTGCCGATGATGCCTTCGAACTCGTTGCGGATCTCGACGATGGTCTCCTTGGTCTTGTCCGCCTGGACCGGGGCGTAGGCAAGGAAGGGCCGCTGGCCCTTGGCCGCGATGAGCATCGAGGCGGCGCCGTAGCTCCAGTGCTTGTCCTCGCGGATGTTGAGGTTGATCCGGGAGACGAAATCGCCGCCCAGGATGTCGTTCATGGTCTCGATGGCGATGGCGTCGGGGTCGGACGAGGGCGGGGCCGGGTGGCCGGCCACGACGACGGATTGCGGGGCGCCGGGCTTGTCCATGATGTAGACGACCGACCGCGCCTGGACGGGCACGGCCGCGATGGTCTTGGCCGGCACGGCGCTGGCCGGCCAGCCCTCGAAGAGCTTCTCGATCTTGGGCTTGATCTGGGCCAGCGTCGTGTCGCCGGCCACGATCAGGGTGGCGTTGCCGGGCCGGAACCAGGACTTGTGGAACTTGACCAGGTCGTCGCGGGTCAGCTTGGATACGGTGGCCTCCGTGCCGGTGCCGGTGAAGGGGCTGCCGTAGGGGTGGCCGGGGCCGTAGATGAGCCCGGGCAGGACGCGCAGGGCCATGTAGATCGGCGAGTCCTTCTCCTGGGCGATCTGGGCCATCTGGATCTTCTGGAGCCGCTCGAAGTCGGCCGGCGGGAAGGACGGGTTGAGGACGACGTCGGCGAAGATGTCGAGGGCGGCGTCGAGCTTGTCCTTGAGCGCCGACAGGCTGACGGAAGAGGTGTCGAGGCCCGAGCCGGTGCCGAGCGTGGCGCCCAGCATGGCCAGCTCGTCGCTGATCTGGAGCGCGGTCCGCTTGGCCGTGCCCTCGTCCAGCATGGCCATGGCCAGGCTGGAGGCGCCGAGCAGGCCGCCCTTGTCGGACGCGTAGCCGGCGTCGACCAGGAGGGCGAGGTTGACGACCGGGACGGAGTGCCGCTCGGCCAGGACGATCTTCAGGCCGTTGGGCAGGGTGGCCCGCTGGACGGCCGGGAACTTGGCTTCGGGGGCCGGGCCGGGCGTGGGCATGGCCTTGCGGTCGGCGCCGTCCGGGGCCGCCGCCAGGCCGGGGTAGGGGGTGACCTCGAGGACGTAGACCCCGTCGGCCAGCCACTCGTTGGCGCTGGCCTTGAGCGAGTCCGCGGTGGCCTCGTCGATGTGCTTCAGGGTCGCCTTGTACGCGTCGGGCGAGCCGCCGTAAACCAGGCTGGAGGCCAGAAGGTCGGACTTGCCGCCGAAGCCGCCGATGCGCTCGGCGCCCTTGACGAAGCGGGCGGCGTACTGGGCCTTGACGCGCTCGACCTCGGCCGCGGTCGGGCCCTCGGCCAGGAAGCGGGCCAGCTCCTCGTCGATGGCCTTCTCGACCTGGGCCAGCTCGACGCCGGGCCGGGCGTCGGCCTCGATCTGGAAGAGGCCGGCGATCTCGCGGCCGTTGACGTAGGCGTTGACCGAGGTGGCCAGCTGGTCGTCGTAGACGAGGCGCTTGTAGAGCCGCGAGGTCTTGCCGTCGGCCAGGATGGAGCTCACCAGGTCCAGCTTGTCGATGCAGGCGGTGCCCCAGCCGGGGACGTTCCAGATCTTGTAGATCCGGGCCTGCGAGACGCGGTCCTGGACGCTCTGGCGGTGCGAGCCGGTCCGCTTGGCCACCCAGGCGTCCTGGCGGGCGACGGGCGGGCCGGGCGGGATGTCGCCGAAGTACTTGCGGACCTTTTCGAGCGCCGTCTTGGCGTCGATGTCGCCGGCCACGACGACGACCGCGTTGTTCGGGCCGTAATAGGTCGCGAACCACTTCTGGACGTCCTCGAGCTTGGCGTTGGACAGGTCCTCGATGGAGCCGCCGACCGACCAGGAGTAGGGGTGGTTCGGGGGATAGGTGCCCTTGATGATGAGGTCCTCGGTGACGCTGAAGGGCTCGTTCTGATACTGGCGCAGCTCGTTCTGGACGACGCCGCGCTGCTCGTCGAGCTTGGCCTGGCTGATGGCGCCCTTGAGGTGGCCCATGCGGTCCGACTCCATCCACAGGACGAGGTCCAGGGCCGAGACGGGGACGTTCTCGAAGTAGTTGGTCCGGTCCTCGTTGGTCGTGCCGTTGAGGTCGGTGGCGCCGACCTTCTGCATGGGCTTGAAGTAATCGTCGTCGTAGTTCTCGCTGCCGTTGAACATCAGGTGCTCGAAGAGGTGGGCGAAGCCGGTCTTGCCGGCCACCTCGTTCTTCGAGCCGACGTGGTACCAGACGTTGAAGGCCACGATGGGGGCCTTGTGGTCCTCGTGGACGATCAGGACGAGGCCGTTGTCGAGGACGAACTTATGGTAGGGGATATCGACCTTGGCCGTCTGGGCGGACAGGACCGGCGCGGCCAGGAGAACGAGGCCGGCGGCCAGGACCGCCGCGGCGGCGCCGCGGAACGGGAATGCGCGCATCGGGGACTCCTTATGACGGGATAGACGGATTATACGCCCAAAGAGGGGGGACAAAAAAGGGGGACACAACGCCCCCATCTTACATCTTATGAGCCGAGGGAGCGGCCGAGGACGAAGGCCTCTTCCATCAGGACCTTGTTCTTCCCGGCCGCGCCGATCTTCCCGCCGCCGCAGAAGACCATGCCGGCGATGGGGGCGCCCAGGTAGGCGAAGGCGTCCTGAAAGGCGTGCATGGCGTTGACCGCGCCCGAGGTCTGGGGGTCGGTATCGCCCGAGGCCAGGATGAGGCCGATCCTCTTGCCCTTCATCTCGCGGTACTTCTTGTCCCCGAAGACGTAGAGGCGGTCCATGAAGATCTTGGCTTGGGCGCTCATGGTGAACCAGTAGACGGGCGTGGCGATGAGCAGTCCGTCGGCGTCCCGGATGGCGTCCCGCAAGGCCTTGATGTCGTCGTCCTGGACGCAGCCCCGGCCCCCGGGCCGGCGGCACAGATCGCAGGCCCGGCACGGCCCCATGGCCATCTCGGACAGGCGCACGACCTTGACCTCGGCCCCGGCGGCCGCCGCCCCGCGGGCCGCCTCTTCGGCCAGCGCGGCGCTATTGCCCTTCGGCCGGGGACCGGCCACCACGATCAGGAGCTTCTTCTCGGCCAGGGCTTTCGGCATGACGCTCACCTCTCCGCGAAAATGGTGGAAAACACGGGACACGGTATTGTGTCCCCCATCTATGTCCCCTTCGTCGCGGCCGGGGCGGGGAAGCGGCACGGGTCGAACGGCGGCATCAGCCGCGTCGTCTCGAACCGGATCTTCTCCCAGACGGCCAGGTCCATGCGGCAAAAGACGTCCACGACCTGGGGATCGAACTGCTTGCCGGCGTTCTTCTCGAGCTCGCGGCGGGCGGTCCGGAAGTCCCGCGGCGCGCGATAAGGCCGGTGCGACGTGACGGCGTCGAGGGTGTCGGCCACGGCGAAGATGCGGGCCTCGACCGGGATGGCCGGGCCCTTGAGCCCCTTCGGGTAGCCCGAGCCGTCGTAGCGCTCGTGATGGCAGAGGATGATGTCGCCGACCTCGCGGACGAGGTTGACGTCCCGCACCAGGCCGTAGCCGAGCGCGGGATGGCGCCGGATGACCTCCCATTCCTTGGGGGCCAGCGGGCCCGGCTTCTTGAGGATGGAGTCGGGGATGGCGATCTTGCCGGCGTCGTGGAGCAGGGCCCCCTTGCGGATGCTGTCCAGGGCCCGCGGGTCCTTGATGCCGGCCGCCTCGGCCAGCACGTGGCTGTAGCGGGCCACGGTCTTGGAATGGCCATAGGTCTCGACGTCGCGCAGGTCGAGGGCGGCCATGAAATTCTCGAGGGTCGTGTCGTAGGCTTCCTCGAGGTCCCGGGACTTGCGCAGGTAGCGGGCCAGCTCCTTCTTGATGCGCTTCAGCTCGGCCGCCTCCGGCGCTTCCGGCAGGGCCTTGCGGGCGTCGACATCGATGCCGCGCTCGGACAAAAATGCGCAAATCTCGGCCCGTTTTTTGTCATCTTCGACGACCAGCAGGACCCCGATTTCCTTCATGGAAGTTTTTTTATACGCCTTTTCATTTTTGTGTTCAAGTTCGGCCACTTCTTTCTTGACAACTTCGCGAACGAATCATCATAATAGTCGCGCTAAGGTTAAGGAGCGGCCATGGAACACGATCCGAATATTTTCAGGGACTCGTCTCACGTCATCGAGGAAGTCGAAGAGCAGCTCGAGCGCATCCTCCAGAAGAAGTTCCGCGACGTCGACTCCGAGCTCGTCGAGCGCATCAACCGCGAGAAGGAAGCCGCCCGCCTGCGCAAGGAAGCGATCGAGAGCGAGTTCGACAAGGAGAAGTCGTCCCTCCAGGAATACCGGATCATGGTCCGCGACTACGAGGAGCAGCGGGCCGGCCTGCTGAACGAGGCCCGCGACCGCTTCCAGAAGGTCCTCAAGTTCCAGGCCGAGATCGAAGCGCTGGCCAAATCCACCGTGGACGAGATCAAGCGCGTCAACGAGATCCAGGACAAGCTCGAAGCCATCCGGCGGCAGACGTCCGAGCGGGCCGCCTTCCTCAAGAACGACCTGCGCGAGCGCTTCGGCATCGTGGCCGAGGTCATGGACGAGGCCGAGCCCATCAAGGCCGTCGGCATCGACCTCGACGAGGAGCTGGAGAAGCTGCGCAAGATCAAGGACCTGCTGGCTATCGAGTCCGCGGCCGCCGGCCTCGGCCGGATGGGCGGCGCGTCCTTCGCCGAGGACGAGCTCGTCCGGCTGGACGCCGACGCGCACCGCGCCGTCCCGGACATCCCCGGCCTGCCGGACCTCATCGCCGGCCGCCCCGAGCCCGCCGCCGAGCCGGCCGCCGCGCCCGCGCCTGTCCCGGCCGCCGCGTCGGAGCCGGCCCCGGAGCCCGCTTCCGCGCCCGCCCCGGCCGCGCCTGCTTCCGAGCCCGAACCGGCCGCCGCGCCCGCCGAGACGGCCGCCGCGGCCCCGGCCGGCCCGGCCATCCCTGACCCGCTGACCGAAGAAGAGCTCGAAGCCGGCCTCGAGAGCTACCGGCGCACCGAGCCGGCCGACGGCATGGGCGAGATCCATTTCTTCCAGAAGGACCGCGTGGCCGTGGCCGATCCCGAGAAGCTCCTGGCCGCCGTCGACCGGACGCTCGAGGAAGGCCAGCGGCTGTCGATCAAGCTCGGCCAGACCGAATCGCCCAAGGACCAGTTCTTCATCAAGCAGGAGCTCATCAACTGGCAGGAGGGCCTGCGGGCCCTGTTCCTCCGGGTGGTCAAGATGTGCGAAAAGGGCGCCTGGGTCTTGCCCCGCTTCACCGAAGACATCCTCAACCCCCAGGTCCTGCGGCGCCTGCTCGAGCGGCTGTCCATGGAGAACTGGAGCAATCTCGAGGAGTTCTCGTCGTTCGCCGCCGGTATGACCGAGATCCGACAGGCCTTCCGGGCCCGGACGACGCCGCGACTGCCTTATCTCGCGGCCCTGCGGGACGAGATCGAAGAGGCCTAAAGCCCGTCCCTCTTCCGGACGTGGAAGAGGTAGGCTTTCAAGCCCTTGACGTCCTGGTAGGACAGGTCCTCGAACTTGACCCCCGAGTAATAGAGGCCGGCGTCGCCGCCCGCCTTCTCCGTGTAGACGACCCGGCTGAGGACCGGCGTGGCCCTGTCCTCGATGACCAGGATGGATTCGACGGCGCCGCCGCCGCCGTCGAGCGGCGAGTCGCTGACCAGGCGGGCGCCTTCCAGGCTGATGTTGACGGTCTTGGCCACCCGGAAGCCGCCGTTCTCGCGGACCAGGAACGGCGTCGAGATGTTGTAGCGCTCGTATTTCCGCTTCTCCCGGAAGGCCGCGGCCGGCCGGCAGGCGATCGCGGCCTCTCCGCCCTCGCCGGCCTCCTGCCAGACGAACGAGCAGACCCGGTTCTTGTCGACCGGGCCCTCGCCGGGGTCCCGCGGCCTGAGGTCGGGCCGGCGCTTGCCCTTGGCTTCGGCCAGGGCCAGGTCGGCTTCGCCGGCCAGGCGCTTGAGCTCCTTCTTGGTCAGCGCGCCGGGCTCGCCGCCGGCCTCCTTGGGGAAGACGGTGACGCCGAAGGACATGGTCAGGTTGCCGCGCGGCTGGAACTCCTGGCGCTCGAAGTAGTGGTCCTCGACGTTCTTGCGGATGCGGTCCGTCAGCAAGGCCGCCTCTTCGACGCCCTTGACGCCCATCAGGAAGAACAGGAACTCCTCGCCGCCGTAGCGGCAGATGAGGTCCTCCTCGCGGATGGCCAGCTTGAGGATGTGGCCGAGCTCGCGCAGCAGCCGGTTGCCGGCCTCCTGCCCGTTGCGGTCGTTGTAGGCCTTGAACCAGTCGACATCGCCCATGACCAGGGCCATGGCGCCTTCCTCGCGGCGGCGCTTGCTCAGGGCGTTGACCTTCTGGAGGACCTTCTCGAAGAACGGCTCGGGCCGGAGCAGGCCGGTCAGGGGATCGTACTGGATGAGGTTGAGCTTGGCCATGGCGATGGCCATGTGGTCCGACAGGGCGCGCAGGGTCTGCTGGTCCTCGCGGCTGAAGCCCTCGGCGACGGGCCCGCCGGCCGCCGTCTTGTTGGTCACCTCCAGCACGCCGATGACCCGCGGGCCCTGCATGATCGGCACGCCGAGCAGGCTGCGGGGCGGCTGCCGCAGCAGCGAGGTGTAGCGCTTGCTCAGGCGGCGGTCGTAGGTCAGGTTGGCGATATTGAGGTCGTGGCCGAAGCGGGCCACCGAGGCGGCGAAGTCCTGGGCCTCCAGCGGGGCGATGTACTTGGAGAAGTCCGAGTGGATGAGGAAGGCGTTGTCCCAGACGAGCGGCTTGAGGTAGCGGCCGACGACGTCGTTCTCCTCCATGAGGTAGACCGAGACGCTGGCGGCCTGGACGATGTCGCGGATGTCGGGGACGATGTCGAGCAGGCTGCTGACGTCGTCGGCGCCGTAGATGCGGCGCAGGATGGACTCGAAGCGCAGGCGCTCCTTCTGGGAGCCGACGTAGCGGGCCTCGATGGCCAGGCGCTTCTCGACCTCCTGGAGGAAGCCGGTGTTGAGCAGCGACTTGACCTCGCTGATCTCGCCGAGCACGTCCTTGACCTTGACCTCCTGGAGCCCGAGGGAGCGGCGCAGGTCGCCGGCCTCGGCGCGGAGCCGGGCCATCTCCACGGTCCGGCCGAGGGCCCGCAGGAAGGGCCGCCCGCGCGGCGCGGCCGGGGTGGTCGGGCAGACGTCGACGTCGACGGCGGCGGGCCAGGACTCCGCGGCGGCGGTCAGGGCCTCTTCGTCGGCCCCGACGATGAGGACGCCGGCCGGCGGGCGGACCATGGACTTCAGGGCCGGGGCGGCGGCCAGGGAGACGTCCACCACCACGGCCGCCACGCCGCCTTCGGCGAAGTCGGCCAGGGCCGCCTCCGCGTCGGTCCGGGTGGTCGCCGGCCCGATGGTCAGGGCCAGGCGGGCCAGGCGGTCGGCCTCCGCGGCGGAGGGATGGATGACGACGATGCGCTTCTGGAACATAGCCCTCGCAGCATCTTTCCCGCGAAAGACGGGCAAAATTCTTCCTTTTCCGGAAATTATGTATACCAGAAACGTGCCCGGGGTCAACGCCTTTTTTTCCCGGCCCGTCTCTCGGGGGGGGGAGCGCCCCGGGCTTTGAAACCGGCCGAGCGGCTATGGTATAGTGCCGGCGATTAGTGTCAAAGGAGACAAATAATGGCGAAATCGGGGAGCGAACCGATCCTGAATATCCGGGCCCCGCGGGGGTCGCGCCTGACGACCAAAGGCTGGTCGCAGGAGGGCGCCCTGCGCATGCTGATGAACAACCTCGATCCCCAGGTGGCCGAGAAGCCGGCCGAGCTCATCGTCTACGGCGGCACCGGCAAGGCGGCCCGCAACTGGGAGGCCTACCGGGCCATCGTGGCCAGCCTCAAGAAGCTCGAGAACGACGAGACGCTGCTGGTCCAGTCGGGCAAGCCCGTGGCCGTGTTCCGGACCCACCCCGAGGCGCCGCGGGTCCTCATCTCCAACGCCATGATCGTCCCCAAGTGGGCCACCTGGGACGAGTTCCGGCGCCTCGAGGCCCTCGGCCTGACCATGTACGGCCAGATGACGGCCGGCAGCTGGATCTACATCGGCACGCAGGGCATCCTGCAAGGCACCTACGAGACGCTGGCCGCGGCGGCCAGGAAGCACTTCGGCGGCACGCTCAAGGGCACCCTGACGCTGACCGCGGGCCTGGGCGGCATGGGCGGGGCCCAGCCGCTGGCCGTGACCATGAACGACGGCGTGGCCATCATCGTCGAGGTCGACCGGCACCGCATCGAGCGGCGCCTGGAGACGCGCTACGTGGACGTCGTGACGGAGAGCCTGGACGAGGCCCTGAAGCTGGCCGGCGAGGCGCGGCGCAAGGGCCAGCCGCTCTCGATCGCCCTGCTCGGCAACGCCGCCGACGTGCTGCCCGAGTTCGTCCGGCGCGGCCTCACCCCGGACGTGCTGACCGACCAGACCTCGGCCCACGACGAGCTCAACGGCTACGTCCCGAACGGCCTGCCGTACGAGGACGCCCTGGCCCTGCGGACGAAGGACCCGAAAGACTACATCCGGCGCTCGTACGCGGCCATGGCGGCCCACGTCGAGGCCATGCTCGAGCTCCGGAAGCGGGGGGCGCGGGCCTTCGACTACGGCAACAACCTGCGGGGCCAGGCCCAGAAGGGCGGCGTGGCCGCGGCCTTCGACATCCCCGGCTTCGTACCCGAGTACATCCGGCCGCTCTTCTGCCTCGGCAAGGGGCCGTTCCGCTGGGCGGCGCTGTCGGGCAAGCCGGCCGACATCTACGCCACCGACGAGGCCGTGCTCAAGGAGTTCCCCGAGGACGAGGCCCTGGCCCGCTGGATCCGCAAGGCCCGGGCCCAGGTCAAGTTCCAGGGGCTGCCGTCGCGCATCTGCTGGCTGGGGTACGGCGAGCGGGCCCGCTTCGGCGCCGTCATCAACCGGCTGGTCCGGACGGGCAAGATCAGCGCCCCCGTCGTCATCGGCCGGGACCACCTGGACACGGGTTCGGTCGCCTCGCCCAACCGCGAGACCGAGGGCATGCGCGACGGCTCGGATGCCATCGCCGACTGGCCCATCCTCAACGCCCTGCTGAACGCGGTCAACGGCGCCTCGTGGGTGTCCGTGCACCACGGCGGCGGCGTGGGCATCGGGCTGTCCATTCACGCCGGCATGGTCACGGTGGCCGACGGCACGGCGGCCATGGGCCGGCGGCTGGAGCGCGTCCTGACGGGCGATCCCGGGCTGGGCGTGGCCCGGCACGCCGACGCCGGCTACCCCGAGGCCGTGGCCTGCGCCAAGCGGACGGGCATCAAGCTGCCGATGGTGAAGTAGCGTCTTCGGCCGGCGACGCCGGCGAAGGGGCGGCAAGACGGGGTGACAACCGCCGTTGACAGGGCGGGAGCCGGCCGCTCGGACATCCTTTTCTTTTTAAACCCTTTGAGCTCCGTCGCGAGCCTTCCCCGGCTGGCATGCGCTTTGCTTTTGAAAGGGCGAAAGGAGAAAGCCCATGAAGAAGCTGGCGATCCTGGTCCTGGCAGGCCTGATCCTGGTGACGGCGGGGGCGCCCTTGGCGGCGGCCTCCGACGTGAACAATCAGGTCTCCTGCAATGGCAACCATGTAAGGTGCCGGGAGTACGTCTTCACGATCGACGCGCCCTGGTACAAGGTCATGGTCCTGCTCACCGCTTGCGACATCGCTTTCGGCAAGTGCATGTTGAGCATCTGACGGCTGGCGGCGAGGGGGGCCCTCGGCGTCGAGGGCCCCGCCTCGACCGCGGCGCGGGGGGAGAGCCGATGACAGGGATGTTCGCGGGCGGCGCGGCGGGGGCGATGAAGGGGGAGACGGCGAGGGCCACGGGAATGGCGAGGGCGAAGGGGAGGGCGCTGGCCCGGGGGATAGCGACGGCGAGGACGCGGGCGATGGCAATGGTGACGGCAGGGGTCGCGGCCTTGGCGCTCGGCGCGGGCCTTGCGGCGGCCGCGGCGGGAGGCGCGGAGGGGCAGGCGCCGCAGCGCTGGCGGCCGGTCGAGATCGCCCGGCCCGCGAACGCCGAGGACGCGGCGGTGCTGGGCCGGCCGACGGCCCTGGCATGCGACGCCGAACGGATCTACGTGGCCGACGCCGTCGATTGCGCCGTCAAGGTCTTTTCGCGGGACGGCCGGTTCCTGCGGGCGGTCGGGCGCAAGGGCGCCGGTCCCGGCGAGCTGTCCATGCCCTCGGGCGTGGCCGTCGAGGACGGCGGGATCGCCGTCGCCGACAAGCTCAACTTCCGGATCCAGCGGTTCGACGCCGAGGGCGCGTACCAAGGCGGCTTTAAAACACCCTTCGCCCCCGACCGGGTCCTGTCCTTGGGCCGAGGCCGGCTTCTCGTCACCTCCAATCCGACCGGGCGGGGTCCGGGCGAGCGGCTCCTTCACGCCTACGACGGGACCGGCCGCGAGCTGTGGGCGGGCGGCGAGGCCGTGCGGAGCGGCGATCCCGTCGGGGACGCTTTCCGGAACATGATCGTCGTCTTCCCGGGCGAGGGCGGGGAGGTCTTCGTCGTCCGCCGGAGCGGCGACCGGGCCATCCGCCGGCTCTCGGACGCGGGCGCGGTCCTGGAGGAGATCCGGGCCGACGAGCGCCACGCCTTCAAGACCCTGAAAATGCCGGGGCCGCAGGGCGAGATCCGGCTCGAGGGCTTCTGCTGGGCCGCGGCCCGCGACGGCGGCCTCTTCTATCTGGCCGCCCCCGACTTCCTGGACGGGGGACGGGACCTCGGGCCGGGCCGGACGGTCTCCGTCCTCGACGCCGGGGGCCGCCTGCTGGCGCTGATCGAGCTGCCCTGCGCCGTCCGCCGCTTCGTCGTCTCCGGCGGCCGGCTGTTCGCCATCGACGAGGAGGACGAGCTTCGCCTCTTCGAGGTGCGGCGATGAGCCGGGCCCTGCCGTTCCTGGCCGCGGCCGCCCTCGTCGCCGCCGGCATCCAGGGGAGCCGGGCCGCGGCGCCGCCGTCGGCCGCGCGGATCTGCGCCAGTCTCGACGAAGCCGCCCCGCCGGGCACCGGGGCGGTCCTGCTCGTCTTCTTCTCGACCGAATGCCCGGCCTGCTACGAGGAGCTGTTCGAGGCCCGTTATCTCGTCGACCGGGGCGGCTGGCCCGTGACCGTCATCGGCGTGGCCCTGGCCCTGCGCGACGACCTCGAGGCCTTTCTCGACAAGTACGCCTGGACGGCGCCCGTCGTCCTGGACCGGCGCAAGGCCCTGTTCCGCCGGTTCGGCGTGGATGCCGTGCCCTTCAAGGCCCTGCTTCTGGGACAGGAGACGGTCTACCGGGACGATCCCTACCTCGGGCCGGAGGCCCGCCGGGAGGAGCTTTCGAGATGCTTGACGCGTCGCTTTTCGCGCTGACCTGGCGGATCGCCCGCCGGGGGTTGGCCGCCTCGCCGCTGGCTATCGCGGCCGGGCTGGCCTTCCCGGCCCTGGTCGTCTGGACCGGCCTCCGCGATTCCTACGGCACGGCGGCCAAGTTCTTCTTTTTCGCCCTGCCGCACCTTTTCCTGGTCGCCGGCCGGGACGAGGTCAGGACCGAGGTCGAGGGCGGGTCTCTCGACAGCCCCCTCTTTCTCGGGGGCCGGTTCCGCGGCTACCTGGGCTGCAAGAGCCTCGTCGTCGCCGCGGCCGTCGCGGCTTACGCGGCGGGCGCCTTCGCCCTGTTCGCGGCCTGGGGCGCGGCGGCCGGCCGGTTCGAGCCGGTCTTCCTTCTCCGCTTCGGCCTGGCGCTCCTGGCCGGCCTCTATTACGCCGCGGTCGCGGGGCTGTTGAGCCATTTTCTCAAGGGCGGGGCCAATGTCCTGGTGCTTCTGCTGGCCCAGGCCGCGGCCGTCCTCGGGCTCGTTTTCTCGACCACGGCCCGGACGGGCCTCCTCGACTACGCCGCGGCCGGACGCTTCCCGGGCCCGGGAGAGGCGCTCCGGTTCGGCGGCCTGGTCGCCGTCCTGCCCAACATCGTCGTCTCCGGCCGCCTGCCGGCCTTCGCCGCCGAGGTCCTGGCCGGGCTCGGCCTGGCCGTGCTGGCCCGGGTCCGGCTCCTCCGGGCCCTGGAGCTCCGGCGGCCGGGGGGCGGCCCATGATCGAGGCGCATCGGCTGGTCAAGCGCTTCGGCCGGGTCCAGGCCCTGCGCGACGTCAGCTTCAAGACCCGCAAGGGCACGATCACGGTCCTGCTCGGCGAGAACGGGGCCGGCAAAACGACCGCGCTCCGGATCGTGCTCGGCTTCCTGCGGGCCGACGCGGGGGCGGCTACGATCGCCCCGGGCCGGGTCGGTTATGTGCCCGACCGGCCGGCCTTTCCGCCGGGCTTGGACGGTTGGGCCATCCTCGGCCTCGGCCGTCACCGGGGGCGCGGCGGCGAGACGAGCGGTCCGGCCGGCGGCAACGGCCGGGCCTTCGGGGCCTCGGTCCTGGCCGCGGCCGCCGGACTGCGCTTCGACCCGGCGCTCCTGCGCCGGCCGCCCGGCGCCTATTCGGCCGGCAACGCCAAGAAGTTCTCCTATCTCCAGAGCCTGGTCACGGGTCCGGACCTGCTGGTGGCCGACGAGCCCTACTCGGCCCTCGATCCGCCCTCGGTCAAGTGCGTCCGCGACATCCTCTGCGGCCTGCGCGAGTCCGGTCGCACGGTGCTTTTGAGCTCCCACATGCTGGCCGAGATGGAGCGCATCGCCGACGGCTTCGTCGTCCTGCGGCGGGGCGAGACCATCGCCCACGCCGGCTTGCGGGAATGGCGGCTGCTGCGGGCGGTCCGGCCCGGGCCGGACCTGGAATCGGTCTTCCTCCGGCTGGCCGGGCCGTGAAGCGCCGGCGGCGCGGGGCTAGATGACCGTGCCGTCGGGGATGACGGCGTCCTTGGGCACGACGATGAGGCCGTCGACGATGGCGTAGTCGTCGGCCGACGCGGCGGCGGCGCCGGCGGCGTTGACCAGCCGGACGCCGTGGCCGATGCGGGCGTTCTTGTCGATGATGGCGTCGCGGATCTCGCAGTCCCGGCCGATGCCGATGTCGGGCCGGCCGCGCTCGCGGTTGCGGGCCAGGTCGTCGCGCGACTCGTAGAGGTCCGCGCCCATGACCACGGCCCGCTCGAGCCGGGTGTTCTCGCCGATGCGCGAGCGGATGCCGACGATGGCGTCGCGGACGAAGGACCGGTTGACGATGCTGCCCTCGCAGAGGATGGCGTTCTGGACTTCGGAGGCCAGGATCTTGGAGCCGGGCAGGAAACGGGGGTGGGTGAAGATGGGCCGCTCCTCGTCGTAGAAGTCGAAGCGGGGCAGGGGCCGGGTCAGGTCCATGTGGGCCTCGAAGAAGCTGCGGATGGTCCCGATGTCCTCCCAGTAGCCGTCGAAGAAGTGGCCGCAGACCTTGCGCTCGCCGATGGCGTGGGGGATGACCTCCTTGCCGAAGTCCTTGGAGTCGGTGTGGGCCAGCAGGTCGGCCAAGACGTTCTGGCTGAACAGGTAGACGCCCATCGAGGCCAGGTGGGTGCGGCCCTGGGCCGGCGTGCCGAAGCGCTCGAAGACCGCCTCGTCGACCCGCAGGCGGTCGATGTCGCCCGGGTCCCCGGGCTTTTCGCGGAACTCGGTGATCCGGCCGCGCTGGTCGACCTTCATGACCCCGAACTCGGGGGCCTGCTCGGCCCGGATGGGCGTCACCCCGATGCTGATCTCGGCCCCCGAGGTGATGTGGAAGTCGATGAACTTGCGGTAATCCATGCGGTAGAGGTGGTCGCCCGAGAGGACCAGGACGAGCGAGCCGGCGTCCTTGATGAAGCCCAGGTTCTGGCGGACCGCGTCGGCCGTGCCCTGGTACCAGTTCCGGTTGTCGAGCGTCTGCTGGGCCGAGAGCAGGGTGACATAGTCGCGGTGGAAGTTGTCGAAGCGGTAGGTCGTGGAGATGTGGCGGTGCAGGGACTCGCTGGCGAACTGGGTCAGGACGAAGATGCTGCGGACGTTGGAGTGGATGCAATTGGAGAGCGAGATGTCGATCAGGCGGAATCGCCCGGCCACCGGCACGGCCGGCTTGCTGCGGACCTTGGTCAGCGGGTAGAGCCGGCTGCCCTGCCCGCCGGCCATGATGAGGCCGACGACGTTCATGCGCCCTCCTCGGGCCGGGCTCCCCCCGTCACTTGGCGGCGTTCTGCACCGGCGCCAGGTCGTCGATGAGCCACATGCCCCGGCCGTTGGTGGCGATGACCATGGCGTTGTCGCGCGGGTGGATGGCGATGTCCCAAACGTAGCTCGTCGGCAGGCCGGAGCCGAGGACGTTCCAGGTCCGGCCGGCGTCGCGGCTGACGTAGACGCCGGTGTCGGTGCCGGCGTAGAGGATGTCCTTGACCTTGGGGTCCTCGCGGACGACGTTGACCGGGCCGCCGGGGATGCCGGCCGCCAGGGAGACCCAGGTCTTGCCGTAGTCGGCCGACTTGAAGAGGTAGGGATCGAAGTCGTCGTCGTGCCGCCCGACCAGGGTGACGTAGACCGCGGCCGGGTCGTACTTGGAGGCCACGACCTTCCAGACGTGCTTGTTGAAGGGCAGGCCGGCCGTGATCTCGGTCCAGCTCTCGCCGCCCGTCTTGGTCACCCAGACCCGGCCGTCGTCCGTGCCGGCGTAGAGGACGCCGAACTTGAAGGGCGATTCGTCGACGGCCGTGATGGTGGCGAAAGGCACGGCGTAGGGCCACTGGCCCTGCTGGGCGGGATCGTTGTAGGTCAGGTCGGGGCTGATGCGCTCCCAGGCCGCGCCCTTGTTCATGGACCGGAACAGGTACTGGAAGCCGTGGTAGACGATGAGCGGGTTGTGCGGCGAGAGCGCCAGGCCCGCCAGCCACTGGCCGCGGTAGGCCGGCTCGCCCTCGGGGGCCTTGGGGAAGATCTCGGCGCTCGTCCAGGCGCCGTCCTTGTAGACGGAGCGCTCGATCCGGCCGTAGAAGGACGAGGAATAGATCGTGTTCGGATTGTCGGGGTCGACGGCGACGAGCGTGCCCTCGCCGCCGGGCGCGGTCTCCCAGGTCGGTTCGGCCCGGACGAAGCTGCGCCGTCCGGCCGGGGCGCCCGCGCCGCTCCGGCGCAGGGGGATGCGGCCGCGATAGGTGCCCTGGTCCTGGA
>CAZNPB010000023.1:0-239 GCA_964574895.1 uncultured Eubacteriales bacterium | reverse complement strand
GACCGAGCCGTAGGCCCAGAATGGGGTCGAGTTGTCGAGCGTGACGTTGTAGAACTGGACGGCCGGGATGCCGTCGTGGAAGTCCCGCCAGGTCTTGCCGCCGTCGTAGGAGATGTTGACGCCGCCGTCGTTGTTGTTGATCAGGTGCTGGCTGTCGCGGGGGTCGATCCACAGGCCGTGGTGGTCGCCGTGCAGGCCGGCGGAGTAGAGGTTCTGATAGGTCTTGCCGCCGTCGGTCG
>CAZNPB010000022.1:0-41252 GCA_964574895.1 uncultured Eubacteriales bacterium | reverse complement strand
TGATTCTCCTAATCATAACGGGAATAACTTTAGTTTATCTCGAAGCAGTCGCGATCGGCCTAACTTGCATCCAAGCAGAAATATGGTGCGAAATAGATTGTATCGGCAGTCTCTCTTATGGAGATTGCTGGCAATATGGAGCACATACCTACTGCTATTTCTACTGTCACTTCACCGGGGATTGCTACCATTGGTCAGGCGCCCAGTCACCCGTCTATGCGGTCTGTACTTTCGACTGAGAAGGACAATACTCGGATGTCTTTTTTTTGGGTGCTGACCTTGATGACGAGCATATCCATAAATGCTCAGATAGCGGAGGCCCATAATACCCAACAGGTTTCGACAGATCCATTCCAGACCGGCTTAGTCTTGAAGAAAGCCCGTGAGTACTGCCGGCGCCTCGAGCGGGCGGCCATTGATTTTATCTGTCTGGAAGAGGTATCAGAAAAGATCGATTTAAGCCGAGACGACCGACAAACAAGCGTGCGGATGGACCCCCGCGTGATAAGCGGCGCGGACCCGGGCGACCGGATGGGTACCCATCGACCCATCTCCCCCAATTCCCGCTCGAGTGTAAGAAAGGAACTTAGGTATCTCTTCGACTATCAATTCGTGCGCCAAAACGGTGAGGTCAAGGAAAACCGCATCCTACTGGAAAAGAACGGTAAAAAAGCCAAGCCTAAGGAAAAGCTCACCCCCATGTTTGTATTCCAGTGCTCGGAGATCCTCCTGATGCCCGTGCAGCTCCTTGACGAGAAGTTTGGAGAATTCTACAGTTACAGGCTTCTACGAGAGGATAGCCTGGATGGAGTTAAGATCTGGGTCCTTGAGGTCACACCAAGACTCCCGGTCGGCGGCTATCTCGGAGGCCGGCTCTGGATAAACCAGCAAGACGCGAGCATTCTTAAGATCGAATGGGATCCGACGACATTTGGCCGTTATGAATCCATCCGGCAGAATGCCGCAAGGTACATGGAAACACCCCTGGTCAGCTCGTATACGGATTTCGGATTCGAAAAGAACGGATTGAGGTTCCCCAGCCTTGATTTCACCGAAGAAGCCTACGTCGACGGTAGCGGCAATAAATTCGTCAGGTCTCAAACCCAGGTCGCTTTCAAAGACTACAAATTCTTCACGGTCGATACCGAGACGACCTTTAAGAAGTGAGCTCGACTTCTCCGCATGTAACGATGGCGTCACACAGAATGGGTTTATTCACGCCGAAAGTTCGGCTACGGGAGTGAAACGCAGAAAGTCGGGAGAAATCTCGAATACCAGGGGAAACGGGGTTATTTCGGTGGTGGAGCTGACCAGGATCGAACTGGCGACCTCTTGAATGCCATTCAAGCGCTCTCCCAACTGAGCTACAGCCCCACCGAGGGAGAATCTCCGAACCCATTTTCAGGGGTTCAAAGACTGGCGGATTATAGCAGAACCGCCATCCCCTTTCAACTCTTTCCTGCCCTCGAGAGCCCGGAGCTAGGCCGGTCCCGGGGGCCCGGCACGGCGGGAATCAGGGCCGGCGGATGCCGGTCGTCGAAACCTCGACGGTGAAGAACTTGTAGTCCCGGTAGACGGCGTCCATGGTCGAGCGGACGATCTTCCGGCCGCGCTTGGTGACATAGGCCTCCTCGATGCCGAAGCGGGTCGGGAAGCGGACCCCGTTCTTCTCCAGCCCGAACTCCGTGACCTGCAGGATCTGCGGCTGGCCGCGGAACTCCTTGGCCGTGGCCTGGATGGCCGCCGTCCGGGCCATGGAATCGACGTTCCAGACGATCTTCAGGATGGCCGCGTCCTTTTCCCGGAGCCAGACCGTGCCCCGGTTAACCGCGACGGTCAAGCCCGGGGCGGGCTCGGCCTCGACGACCAGGACCTCCCGGCCGTCGACGGATTCCCGGGCCCGAAGCCGGTAGCGGTAAAAGGGCTGGCGCGAGAGGTCGAGCAGGTCGACCGCCCCGAACAGGACGTTCTTGTAAAAGAAAGTCAGCGTGTCGAGGCCGCCGTCCTCGGGCTTGCGCTTGATGCCGTCGATCTCCAGGACCCGCCGCTCCTCGGTCTTCCGTCCGTCCTTGACCACGAACTGGTAATCGTAGAGGTAGCGGTGCTCGACGAGGTCGTTGCGCCAGCCGGGCCGGCCGAAGGCCGAGGAGGGATAGACGGGGTTGCGGTCCTGGATGCGCTCGGTGACCTCTTCGAAGCAGACGAAGTCGAGCGAGGCCCGGGACAGCCGGTCGCAGTAGTCGGCGGCCAGCCCGAGGACCCGGGCCAGCGCGGGCGCGTCGGTTCCGGGCGAAGGGGCCTGGGCGGCAAGGGCGCGAGGGACGGCGGGGACACAGAAGAGGAGAACGGCGCTCAGGACGGCGAGGCCCCGCCTTCGGACCGGCATGTTCTCGAGCCCTCCGTTGTCGTTCTACCGCGCCGCGACCGGCCCGGCGGGCCGCCGGTTGGATGTCCGCCGGCCTTCGCGCCCATGATAGGCGCGGGGTCGCGGAGGTGTCAAGGCGCCGCGGGCGCCGGCGGCCGCGCGGGGGGTCCGTCGCCGATTGACCCTCGCTCGGCCGCTGTGATAAGTAGAGGTCACCGATCCGCAGGAGGTTCCCATGACCCGGTCCCCTCGCTTCCATTCGAGATCCCGCTCGAGAATCGCGCTCCTGGCCGTCGCGGGCACGGCCGTGCTGGCCGGCCTCTCCGGGCCGCTGGTCGCCCAGGGCACCGGTCCGGCGGCCCCGGCCGGCCTGCGCTGCGAATACCTCGTCGACCCCATGGGCGTCGACATGGCCAAGCCCCGCTTCTTCTGGATCGTCGATCACCCGGAGCGCGGCCAGGTCCAGTCGGCCTACCAGGTCGTCGTCTCGACCGACCCCAACGCGGCGGCCGGCGACGTCTGGGACAGCGGCAAGGTCGCCTCGGCCAGGTCCACCCAGATCGTCTTCGCCGGCCGGCCCCTGGTCAGCGACGCGTCGTATTTCTGGAAGGTCAAGGCCTGGGATCGCGACGGCCGCGAGAGCCCCTGGAGCGCGGCGGCCCGGTTCGACACCGGCCTCTTCGACAGGAGCGACTGGAAGGGCGTCTGGATCGGCGGCCAGAACCAGCTGCGCAAGGAGTTCGCGCTCGGGGGCCGGGTCAAGCGGGCCCGGGCCTACGTCGCCGGGCTCGGCTACTACGAGCTGCGCCTCAACGGCCGCAAGGTCGGCGGCCGCGTCCTCGACCCGGCCTGGACGACGTACGACAAGCGCGTGCTCTACGCCGTTTACGACGTGACCAACGCCCTGCGCCAGGGCCCGAACGCGGTCGGGGTCATGCTGGGCCAGGGCTGGTACAAGTCCCGGGCCCTGCTCCTCGAGCTCGATATCGAGCTCGAGGACGGGACGGCGACCAGCGTCGTCAGCGACACCTCCTGGAAGGCGGCCGACGGCCCGATCGTCGCCGACAGCGTCTACGACGGCGAATCCTACGACGCCCGCCGCGAGACGCCGGGCTGGGACCGCCCCGGCTTCGCCGGCGGGGGCTGGGCCGCGGCCGAGGCCGTCAAAGGGCCGGGCGGAGCCCTCTCGGCCCAGCTCATGCCGGCCATCCAGGTCGTCGACACGGTCGTGCCGTTCGGGATGTCGAACCCGCTCCCGGGCGTCTACGTCTTCGACATGGGCCAGAACTTCAGCGGCTGGGCCCGCCTGCGGGTCGAGGGGCCGCGCGGCACGGACGTCCGGCTCCGCTTCGCCGAGCTCCTTTTCCCGGACGGCACGCTGAACCAGGACAACCTGCGCTCGGCCCAGGCCGAGGACCACTACATCCTCAAGGGCGGGGGCGAGGAGGCCTGGGAGCCGCGCTTCACCTATCACGGCTTCCGCTACGTCGAGGTCACCGGCTTCCCCGGGACGCCGGCGCTCGACGCGGTCCGCGGCCGGGTCGTCCACTCGGCGGTCGAGCCGGTCGGCAGCTTCGCCGCCTCCAAGGACGTCCTCAACGGCATCCAGCGGCTCATCACCTGGGGCCAGAAGACGAACCTTCACGGCATCCCGACCGACTGCGACCAGCGCGACGAGCGCATGGGCTGGCTGGGCGACGCCCAGGGCACGGCCGAGGAAGCCATCATGAACTTCGACATGGCCGCGTTCTACACCAACTTCATGCGCGACATGCGCGACGTCCAGGACGCCAAGGGGCGGCTGTCCGACACGGTGCCGCGTGTTTGGGGCGGCGAGAACGCCGACCCGGCCTGGGCCACGGCCTATCCCCTGATCGGTTGGTACATGTACCAGTACTACGGGGACACGCGCGTGCTCGAGGAGCACTACGACGCGATGAAGAAGTACGTCGAGTTCCTGCGGAGCCAGGCCGTGAACGGGCTGGTCAAGTTCAGCTCCTATGGCGACTGGGTGGCCATCGAGAAGTGCCCCGGCGCGATCGTCTCGTCCTTCTATTATCTCTACGACGCGCGCATCCTGGCCGACGCCGCCCGCGTCCTGGGCAAGGCCGCCGACGCGGCGCTCTACGACAGGCTGGCGGCCGAGATCCGGACGGCCTTCAACCGGGAGTACTACGATCCCAAGACGGGAGATTACGCCGGGGGGACCCAGACGGCCAACACGCTGCCGCTCTTCCTGGGCATCCCGACCGAGCGCGAGGGCAGCGCCTGGGGCCGCCTGTTCGACGACGTCGTCTACAAGCACAACGTCCACCTGACGACCGGCATCGTAGGCACCAAGTACATCATGGAGGTCCTGACCAGTTTCGGGGCCCCGGACCTGGCCTACGACATCGCCTGCAAGACGGACTTCCCGAGCTGGGGCTACATGATCGCCAGCGGGGCGACGACCCTCTGGGAGCTGTGGCAGAACCGCGAGGGCTCGTCCATGAACTCGCACAACCACCCCATGTTCGGCAGCGTCGGGTCCTGGTTCTACAAGGCCCTGGCCGGGATCAACCTGGCGCCGGGGACGACGGGCTTCGAAAAGGTGGTCATCGAGCCGCGCCTGGTCCGCGACCTCTTCCACGCCTCCGGGTCGACGCGGACCGTGCGGGGCAGGGTCGCCTGCTCTTGGTCGCGGACCGAGCTGTCGGTCCGGGTCGAGGTCACGGTCCCGTTCGGGTCCGAAGCCGAGGTGGTCCTGCCCAAGCTGGGCCTGCGCGACATCCGGATCAGCGAGGGCGGGACGCCCGTCTGGGCGGAGGGGAGATATGTCGGTGGCGCGGCGGGGGTCGAGAGCGCGGTCGACAAGGACGGCGCCATCCGCTTCCAGACCGGCGGCGGCCGCTACGTCTTCGTCCTCGAAGGGAATTAGATGGGAGCTTAACGATGGAATTTCAAGCCCTTATCAAGGCTCGTTACAGCGTCCGGGCGTATAGGCCCGATCCGGTCGAGGACGACAAGCTGGACCGCATCCTCGAGGCGGCCCGGCTCGCCCCCACGGCGGCCAACCGCCAGGCCTTCCGCGTCTTCGTCCTCCGCACGGCCGACGGGAAGGAAGGCCTGCGCCGCGTCTACGGCCGCGACTGGTTCGTCCAGGCCCCGCTCGTTCTCTGCGTCTGCGCCGTGCCGTCCGAGGCCTGGGTCCGCAAGGCCGACGGGTGGAACGCCGCCGAAGTGGACGCCGCCATCGCCATGACCCACATCGTGCTGGCGGCGGCGGAAGAGGGCCTGGGCAGCTGCTGGATCGCCGCCTTCGACCCGGCCGCGGCCCGCGAGGTCCTGGGCCTGCCGCCGGAGTTCATCCCGTCGGCCTTCACGCCGCTCGGCTACGCGGCCGACGCGCCGGCCCCGAAGAAGCGCCGGGCGCTCGACGAGGTCGTCCGCCGCCCGCGAAACCGTTGAAGCATCCCGCCCGGAGGAGTAGACTGGGCCGGAATGCCGCGCCGCCGCGCCGGCAACTTTTAACCGGAGCACGACCATGAACCGCAGACTCGCCCTCTTCGCCATCCTCCTCGTCGCTTCCCTGTCCCTCCCGGCCTACCCGCAGATGACGCCCTGGCTGCAATGGTCCTTCCTGCCCGCCGGGCAGATGGACGAGATCGTCGGCGAGTCCTCCGGCGAAACGGCCCTCCGACACGTCATGGCCATGTGCGGCGTCCCCCGCGACCGCAAGCCGGCCGAGTACGCCGGCACGTTCGCCGAGGCCCAGTACGTCTTCGACCGTCTCAAGGACTACGGTTTCGCCGACGCCTCCCTCGATCGCTACGGCAGCGCCTCGACCTGGGACGGCGTCAAGGGCGAGCTCTGGGAGGTCAAGCCGCGGCGCCAGAAGCTGGCCTCCTACGCCGACCTCACCGCCGCGCTGGCCTTCGCCAGCCAGCCAGCCGACGTCACGGCCGAGCTCGTCTGGGTCGGCGACGGCGAAGAAAAGGACTTCGCCGGCCTGGACGTCAAGGACAAGATCCTGGTCACCTCGGGCCCGGCCGGCCCGGTCCACGAGCGCGGCTGCCCGGGCAAGGGGGCGGCCGGGGTGGTCTCGTTCTACTCGCCGCGGCCGTACTATGATCCCCTGATCATGCCCTGGGCCCGCCTGTCCGGCGAGGCGCGGCCCTACCGCTTCGCTTTCATCCTGCCGCCGCGCGAAGGCGCCGCGCTCCGCGACCGCCTCCTCGCCGGCGAGAAGATCACCGTCCACGCCGTCGTCGAATCCAAGCTCGAGCCCTACCAGAACCAGATGATCACCGCCTCGATCCCCGGCACGGACAAGGACGCCCAGGAGATCATCCTGACGGCCCATCTCTTCGAGGGCCTGATCATGTTCGGGGCCAGCGACAACTCCTCCGGCTCTTCGGCCCTGCTCGAGACCGCCCGGACCCTGAAGGCCCTCGTCGACGAGGGGCGCCTGCCGCGGCCCCGGCGGACCGTCCGCTTCCTCTGGGGCCCCGAGTTCGGCGCGGCCTCCGTCTACGTCGCCGTCCCGGGCAAGGAGCGGCTGGCGCGGACCCTCTGCAACATCAACCTGGACATGGTCGGCCTGGCCCTGGCCGAGAACCGGTCCTTCTTCACCGTCATGCGCACGACCTACGGCAACCCGCACTACATCAACGACGTCGTCGAGAACGCGCTCCGCTTCGTCGGCGAATCCACCCGGGCCTATGTCGTCAACACCATGAGCGGGGACCCGAACCGGCGCATCGTCGCTCCGACCGGCAGCGAAGACCCGTTCTACTACTACGTCGGGACGCACATGGGCTCCTCGGACCACGAGGTCTTCAACGACTGGGCCATCGGCGTCCCCGGGGTCATCCTCAACACCTGGCCCGACCCGTGGATGCACACGTCCCAGGACCGGCCCGACAAGCTCGACCCGACCCAGCTCAAGCGGGCCGTCATCGTCACCGCGGCCTCGGCCTACACCGTCGCGGCGGCCGACGAGGCGCGGGCCGGCCGCATCGCCGCCGAGATCGTCTCCAGCGCCTCGTCCCGGATCGGCCACCAGCTGGCCCGCGGGCTCGAGGAAATGGCCCGGGCGGATGCGGCCGCCTTCCCGGCCGTGTTCAAGCGGGCGCGGGGTTCCATCCAAGCGTCGGCCGGCAACGAGCGGGCCACGCTCGGCTCGGTGGCCGAGCTGGCCGCGGACAAGGCCGGGTTAGGCCGCTATCTCGCCGAGCTCGAGGCCGCGGTCACGGCCGTCGAGGCCGGCCACCTGCGGACGCTCGACGGGGCCATGCGCCGCCAGGCGGCCGGGCTGGGCCTGAGGCCCCTCGGGCTCAAGCCCACGGCGGCCGAAAAGAGAGCCGCCGCTCTCGTGCCGCGGACCGATCCTCAAGTGAAGGCCGGCGGCTACGGGCGCTACCGGGAGGCCCTCGACCGGGAGTACGAGCGCCTCGGCGACGAGGCCCCGTCCCGGGCCTTCCGGCGCATCGCGGCCGAGATCCAGCTGCTCTGCGACGGCCGCCACAGCGCCCTGGACATCAAGAAGGCGGTCGATACCCAGTTCCGGGAGGAGACGCCCCTCGAGGCGGTCCTGGCCCACCTCGAGCTCTTGAAGAGGGCCGAGCTGATCACGTATTAGGCGACGCTCTCGTCCGCTCCCAAAAGGCCTTTGGGGGAATGACCGCCGGTCCTCCGGCCGCGGGGATCCTCCCGGCGCTGACGCCGGCCACGGGAAAATATTCTCAAAAAATGCGAAAAAGCCCTTGACTCTGACGTTACGTCATAGCTCACAATGGGGGCGTGGACAAGGCCATGAGCAAGAACGGCTATCTCGTCAGGGAATTCGCCAAGCTGACTCGGGTGACGGTCCGGACGCTCCACTATTACGACCAGATCGGGCTGCTCCGGCCGAGCTTCGAGCGGTCCAACGGCTACCGCGTCTACACCGACGCCGACCTGCTCAAGCTGCAGCAGATCGTCACCCTGAAGTTCATGGGCTTCTCTCTCGACGAGATCGGCCGCCTGCTCGACAGCAAGGGCTACCAGGCCGTCAAGTCCCTCAAGATCCAGGCCGGGGCCGTCAGGGACGAGATCGCGCGGCTGCGCGAGGCCTCGCGGGCGATCGACCAGGTCCTGGCCCGGCTGGAGAAGGACGGCCGCATCCACAAGGAAAAACTCATCAGGATCATGGAGGTCATTCAAATGGGCGAAGACGTCAAGAAAGGCTGGCAGGAGAAGTTCTTCACCGAGGGCGAGATGAAGGAGTTCGCGGAGATCGGCCGGAAGTACTCCCCCGAGGCCATGGCCGCCTACCAGGATCGCTGGGCGGCGCTCATCGCCGAGGTCAAGGCCAACCTCGGGCTCGATCCGGCGGGCGACAAGGCCCAGGACATCGGGCGGCGCTGGAAGGCGCTCCTCGACGAGGCCTACGGCGGGCACCCCGAGCTCAAGGCCCGCATCGGCCAGGCTTACAGCTCCGGGGCCATCGATAAGGGCCACAATATGATCGCGCCGGAGGTCTGGGACTTCATCAAGAAGGTCAACGCCGCCGCCGGCAGGAAATGCTAGTCTGGAGAGGGTCAAACCTCCCTTTTACCCTGGAATCGGGTAAAAGGGAGGTTTGACCCTCTCCAGATAACCTCTTCTGTGTTAGAATCGTATGATCAACCATGAGGAGGTTTACCCATGATTAAGCGCTCGATCACCCGTCGTTCCGTCCTGGCCGCCGCCCTCGTCCTGGCCCTGGCCGCCGCCGTCCCGGCGACCTCGGCGCCCCAGGCCAAGCCCGGCGCGGCCGTCGTCCTCGAATACAAGATGCCCGCCGGACGCACGCTGACCTATCAGAACAAATCCGAGCAGGCCCAGGTCATGGAGGTTCAGGGCCAGTCCATGGACACCCAGGTCGTCAACTCCAGCACCGTGACCTTCAAGTCCAAGGGCCTCAAGGATAAGAACCTGCTCCTGGGCGTGACCATCGACGACATCACCGCCTCGATCACCAACAGCATGCAGGGCGACATGTCCCCGGACATGGCCACGGTCAAGGGCAAGTCCTTCGACATGGTCCTCTCCCCGCTCGGCGCCGAAGTGGACGTCACCGGCGCGGAAGCCATCACCTTCAGCACCGCCGGCGAATCCCAGAGCGTCGCCTCCGAGTTCAAGGCCTTCTTCCCCGACCTGCCGGGCAAGCCGGTCAAGGTCGGCGACACCTGGCCCTCGACGACGACGGTCGACGAGAATAGCGGCCCGATGAGCATCCAGGTCACGCTCCAGAACGTCAACACCCTCGAGGGCTTCGAGACGATCGACGGCCTGGAATGCGCCAGGGTCACGACCAATTTCACGGGCACGGTGGCCGGCTCCGGCAACCAGATGGGCATGGACCTGGCCATCTCGGGCACGACCAAGGGCACGGGTTCCTGGCACTTCGCCGTCAAGGACGGCCTCCTGGTCAAGTCGGCCAGCGATTCGACCTCCGAGCTGACCATCGACGTCTCGGCCGCCGGCATGAGCATCCCCATGACCCAGACGATCAAGGGGGAGGTCAAGCTGACCGCCAAGTCCTGAACGGGCACGCAACGGGAATAGGGCCCGGCGCTTTCGCCGGGCCCCTTTAATTGGTTCTTCTCCCATTTCCGGGATCCCCTCTCGTGGCGGCGATGGGCGTTGCCTCGAAGGTCCCCGTGGCTGGAGAGGGGGGCCCGCGCAGCGGGGGGGAACCGTGCAAACTGGTTCCCAGGGGGGCCGGGGAGCCAGAGGCAATGCCCTGAGCAAAGCCGAAGAGAGGGGTTCTCCCGGAATCAGGAGAAGAGCCTATTTCTTATCCGTCTTCTCGAGGTCGGCGACGGCCTTCCGGATGCTCTCCTGGCCGCCGTCGATCTTCAGCGAGGCCTGGAAAGCCGCCAAGGCCCGGTCCTTCTGCCCCGTCTTCAGGAAGCAGGTCCCCAGGGCGTTGAGCACCGACGTGTCGCTGTCGTAGATCTTGTTGGCCGCCAGCAGGTCCTCGAGCGCCGCGGGGTAATTCTCCCGGCCCAGGAGCGCCAGTCCCCGGACGAGGTGATAGTCGAAGCGGCCCTGCTCCACGCCGGCCAGCCCTTCGACGACGGTCAGGGCCTTTTCGAACTTGCCGGTCTTGAGCAGGAACCGGGCGTAATCGCTGACGCCTTCCTTGTAGCCCGGGTTCTTGGCCAACCCCTTGGCGAAGGAGGCCTCGGCCCTCTCGGCGTCCCCGAGCTTGTCATACTGGCGGGCCCTCTGGAAGTGGATGTAGAACTCGTTGGCCAGGGAAAAGCCCCGCGAATTGGCGATCGGGTGGGCCAGCGCCGCTTCGGCGGCCAGGACGAACTGGACCTTCTTTTCGTCGAGCAGGCCCCCGTCCGGCCCGAGCAGGCGCGCGGTCACCTCGTAGTAATCCGGGGGCAGCCCGGTCGTGGCCAGGTTCGGCGTCAGGCCGATCACCGGGCGGCGGGGGCTGTCGGCCAGCCGCAGGGTGACCGTCCGGAGGTTCTGGGCGTTGGTCAGGCCCCGCACGGTCAGCTCGACGGTCCCGCCCTGCCAGAGCTCCGGGGTGACGCCGGCGACCGACAGGAGGGCGTCGAGCTCGTCGGCGGAGCCGAAGCTCATCTTGGGATCGACGACGAGCTTGCGCTCGCCGGTCTTGAACGGGATGAGGACCTCGGCCGGGAAGGACTTGATCTGGTAGCCCAGGAAGGGGCCGTCGAGGGCCGGCTTCCCCCCGACCGGAGGCACGGTGATCGTCCGCTCGAAGACCGTGAACTCCTTGGCCACCGAGTTCTGGATGAGCACGGTCATCTTGTAGGTCCCCTCGCAGGCCGGGAAGGCGTCCTCGAGGGCGACGCCGTTCTGGCGGACCCGCTCGATGTCGGCGGCCGCGAAGTAGACGGCGTACTCCTTGGAGTTCTGGAAGACGACCGTTTCGCCGCGGCGCAGGCTGACGTCGACCTTGAAATTGGCGAAATACTGGTCCTTGGGCTCGTAATAGTCCACCGAGAGCTTGAGGGGCACGACGCTGAAATGGACGAAGGGCAGTTCGAGCCCGGGGTCGCGGAGGACGGCGGCCAGGCCTTCGCTCTCGACGTAGTTGGTCATGTACTCGGTGCTGACCAGGCCCTTGAAGTCGAAGAAGTGCGTGGCGTAGGTCGGATTGATCCCCTTGTAGGGGTATTGCGTGATGCCGGCCAGCAGCTGCGTGTTTCGGGCCGTGGGCTGATAGCTGTAGCCGTACTCGCCGGGGATGAGCGACAGGGACATGGAGGCCAGGGTCGGGGCGAAGTCCCGGATGGTCTCGTAGATCTTCTCGTAGTCGTCCTGGTCGATGTTGCGCAGGCTGGCCAGGGGCTCCAGGAGCGACTTGGGTCCATCGACGAAGGGGTCGTAGAGCCGCAGCTCGCCGAAGCCCTTCTTCTGGAAGAAGACCAGGCCGAAATGCGTCGGCAGGTCCTTCGATCCGTCCGTGTAGTAGTACCAGACCTCGCAGGGGACGATGCCCGTCGTCCCGGGAAAACGGTCGTAGCTGCGGGGCTCGCCGAGGATGATCCAGATCCGCCCCCGGTCGGTCATCCAGCCGGGCCGGCCGGCGGCAAAGTACTTGTTGGCGTGGTCGAAGCGCTTCTTGATCTCGTCCTTGTACTCGTTCTCCGGGGTGCCCGGCGTGGGGTCGCGGATCTTCCAGAAATCGGTGATGAAGATGTCGCGGTCGCGGTTGTCGGGCAGCTCGAGGAAGACCTCCCGCTCGGTCGGGCTGATGATATAGTGCGCCAGCTTGAGGAACTCCTGGTAGGCCGGGTCGAGGTCGCGGCCGTCCCGGGCCGGGCGGGCCTTCGCGGGCTTGGCCTGGCCGGGCCCGGCCGGCTCGCCGCGGGCCGCGAGCGGCGCCGGCGCGACGGCGGCCAGTCCCAGGGCCAGGGCCAGGCCGAGGATCGGGATGCGCTTGCTCATGGCCTCAAACCTCCCCGGGCGCGGGCCGGCTATTTCTTGAGATAATCCAGGAAACTCTGGACCTGGGCGGACCGTTCCGAATCGGGATCGACCTTGAGATATTTCTCGAAGACGGCGATGGCCTTGGCCTTCTCCTGCTGGGCCGTGTAGGTGATGCCCAGCTGATAGAGGGCGTCGAGCTGGTTCTCGTCGAGGCCGACGGCCTTCTCGAAAAAGGCGGCGGCCTCGGGCAGCTTCTGGGTCTTGAAATACTCCAGTCCGATCGAATAGAGGAGGCCGGGATCGGCGATCTTGTCGATGGAGACCTTGTTGTACCATTCCAGGGCCGCCTCGGTGTTGCCGCGGTTGGCGTAGCAGTTGCCGACGCTGATCGTGGCCTCGACGTCGGCCGGATTCTTGGCCAGGACCTCCTTGTACGCCGCCTCGGCCTGGTCGTATTTCTCCTGGATGAAATAGGCGTTGCCGATGTTCCGCCAGATGAAGTAGGCCTCGGGGAACTTGACCATGAAGGCTTTGTAGGCCTCGATGGCGGCGTCGTACTCCTTCTTGTCGTAGAGGTCGTTGGCCGCCGTGAGGTCCTTTTTCATGTCGTCGCTGACGACCAGGCCCTCGATCTTGCGCATGACCACGCGCATCTCTTTGTACTTCTCGAACTGGTTCATCTGCAGGGATTTGTGGACCGGGGCGTAGCCGATCTTGTCGAAATCGATGTTCCACAGCCCGCTGCGCATCCAGGCGCCGAGCCAGCGGCCGTCCTTGCCGGACTTGGCCTCGAAACCGCCCTCGAACTTGGGGGCGAAGAACCTGATCCGGACCCCCTCGACGGGGGCGCCCTGCTCGTCCACGACGATGCCGGGGATGCGGCCCTGGCCCTTCCATTCCTGGGCGTTCAGGACCAGGACGGCCCAAAGGACGCAGAGGACGATCGACGCTGCTTTCTTCATTTCCTGCCTCCGCATAACGCTCTAAAAGAACATTTTAACACAGGCGGCAGAGCAACACAAAGGCCTAGCGGCAGCGGGCGATGAGGGCCTCCAGGTCGGCCTTCTCCCGGGCCGGCAGGGCCGGGCCATAGCGCTTTTTGTAGTCGGTCAAGGCCCTCAACGCCCCGGCTTTGTCGCCCCGGTCGAAGAGAGCCGTGCCCAGGTTGAAGAGGGCCAGCTTGTGCCCGGGCTCGAGGGCCAGGGCCCTCTCGAAGCTGGCTATGGCGGCGTCGACGTCCCCGAGCAGCCGGTAGGCGGCGCCCAGGCCGTTGTGGGCGGCGACGTCCCGCGGGTCGGAAGCCAGGGCCTTTTGGAAGCACTCCATGGCCCGCCGCAGGGCCGCCGCGTCCTTGTCGCGCAGGGCCGTCGCGGTCAGGGCCGTGCCCAGGTTCGAAAGCACGACGGCGTATTCGGGGTCGAGGGCCAGGGCCCGCTCGTAGGCCGTCATGGCCCCGGCCAAGTCGCCCTTGTTCCAGCGGGCCACGCCCATGTAGTTCCAGAGCTCGGGGTCCCAGTCGATCATGGCCGCGGCGCTGTCGAGCACGGCCAGGGCCTCGTCGTTGCGGCCGAGCTCGGCCAGGACGATGCCCCGCTCGATGGCCAGCTTGTAGTTGCGGGGATTGGCCGCTACGCCTTCCTTGAGAAGGGCCTCCGCGTCGGCCAGCCGGCCCTGTTTCTCGTAGACCGTCACCAGGAAGAGATAGGGGTTGTCGAAGTCCGGCCGCTCCCGGACGAGCTCGCGGAGCAGGGCGATGCTCGACGGGACCTGGCCCCGGAAATAGAGGTCCTGGGCCAGCTCGAACTTGCGGTTGTACGGGAGCAGGGTCTTGAGGTCGTCCTCGGGGCCGAACACGGTCTTGGCCGGGGGCTGGAAGCCGCCGACATAGCCGAGGCTCTGGAGCTTCTCCCGGGCGGCCGCGCCCAGCTGGGGCTGGACCGCCGCCGCCGCCCCGGCGGAACCGGCCTTGATGATCGCGGCCAGGGCGGCCCGTTCGCGAGGCGCGTCGGCGCCGGCCAGGTTGCGGGCCTCGCCGGGGTCTTCGGCCAGGTCGTAAAGCTCCGGCCGCGGCAGGTCGATGAACTTCCGGGCCCCTTCGATGTAGCCCCGCAGCGGGGCCCAGCCGCGGCGGTAATAGGCGTAGAGGGACTCGAAGTAAATGGGCCGGGCCGCCAGCTCCGCCAAGCCCCTCCCCCGCAGGGCCGGGCGCAGGGACAGGCCCTGCTGGAAGGGCGGCGGCGCCAGGCCCATGAGGTCGCAGACGGTCGGGAAGATGTCGACGTGGCCGACGTTGCCCGCGACGCGTCCGGGCTTGACCCCCGGCCCGGCGATGACGAGCGGGACCCGGAGGGTGGCGTTGTAGGCGAAATAGCCGTGGGTCGTCTCGCCGTGCTCGCCGAGCGATTGGCCGTGGTCGCCGGTCAGGACGACCACGGTCGAGCCGGCCTGGCCGGAGCGGTCGAGGAAGGCGAAGAGCTTGGCCAAGGCGGCGTCGGCGTAGGCCACCTCGGCGCCGTAGGGATCGTCCTTATAGAGGCCGGCGTAAGGGGCGGGCGCTTCGTAGGGTTGATGGGGATCGAAGACGTGGACCCAGACGAACCAGGGGCCGGCCCGGCCGTCGAGCCAGTCCAGGGCGGCCGCCGCCACCGCCTCGGCCTTGCGCTCGACGAACTGGAAGTCGAGGCCGGTCCCGGACCCGTAGCGGTCGTCGTAAACGTCGAAGCCGCGGCCCAGGCCGAAGCGGGCGTCCAGGGGAAATGCGCCGATGAAGGCGCCGGTCGCGTAGCCCCCGTCTTTCAGGACCGTGGCCAGGGTGGGCAGCCCCTCCGGGACCTTGAAGTAGCCGTTGTCGTGGACGCCGTGGGCCAGCGGGGTCGTCCCCAGCAGGATGGAGGCGTGCGACGGCAAGGTCAGCGGCGTGTGGGCGAAGGCCCGGTCGAAGACGACGCCGGCGGCGGCCAGCCGGTCGATGCCCGGGGTCTTGATCGTCGTCGACCCGTAACAACCCAGGCGGTCCGGCCGCAGGGTGTCGACGGTGACCAGGAGCAGGTTCGGACGGGCCGGCGCGGCGGCCGCGGGCCCGGCGGCGGCCAGGGCCAGCCCGGCGGCCAGAACAGCCGCCGCGGCCCGTCGCCTTCCCGCCTGCTTCATGCGCTCTTCCCTTCCGCCGTCAATTCTATCATGACGGGGAAAAATGAAAAAAAAGCCCCTCCCCCGCCGGGGGGGAGGGGCTTCGAGCATCTGCGTGGAACTGCTTGTGCTTAGAACTGGAACCGGACGCCCAAACGCATGATCCGCGGGTTGAGGATCTCGTTGACGAGGTTGTTCGTGGCGTTCGGGGAGAAGGCGGGCGGGGCGGCGGTGTAGATGTTGTACGTCCCTTCGCTGGCGTCGTATCTCCGGTTGACGATGGAGCTGTTGAAGACGTTGAAGATGTCGGCCATGAGATAGATCTTGCCCGTGTCGCCGAGCTTGATCAGTTTCTCGAGCCGGAGATTGAGCTGGTAGAAGTTGGGCAGCTTGTCGGAGCCGAAGATATCGAGGTAGGGGTCGACCGTGCGGCTGTAGGTGTTGGCCCAGGTGCGGTCGGTGATCCGCATGTAGTGGGGGATGATGTGGCCGGCGCGGGCGTTGAAGGTGAAGGAGACGTTGAAGTCGTAGGGCAGCTGGTAGAGGCCTTCGAGCTTGAGCATCCAGTGAGAGAACAGGTACTGGTTGATCTTGCCCGAGGCGCCGCCCAGGGCCGGGGCGTAGAGCTGGTTGTCGGTGGCCCACAGGTTCGAGGGGTTGGTGACGCCGTCGCCGTACTGCACCTTCTGGTCCATGTAGGAGATGGAGCCGTCCATCATCCACTTGTCGGAGAGCCGCTTGTTGAAGAGCAGGTCGACGCCCCAGAAGGTCTGATAGTTGGTGTTGCGGAGGTGGGCGTAGTAGGGGGTGTAGCCGTAGCCCTCGTTGAGCAGGTAGTAGTTTTTCCCGGCGCCTTCGCCGAGGTCGACGCCTTCGATGGAACTCGGGATCGTGCCGGCCACGGAATAGATGCGGTAGTCGTTGATGACGTCCGCGCCGTCGATGGTGTAGTCGCCCAGCTCGCCGTCGGTGTAATAGCCGGGGTTCCAGCTGAAGTGATCGTACTTCCGGTAGGTGGCGCTCAAGCCGACGCTGAAGTCCTGGAACAGCTCGTGGTCGAGGGTCAGCAGGAGCTCCGAGGTCCGCGTAGAGGCGGCGTTCTGGTCGATGCGCCGGTAGCGGGAAGCGCCGGGCTGGGTGTTGCCGGGCACGAAGCCGCCCCAGTTATAACCCTGGAGGTTGGCCGTGACGGCGGGATTGATGGCGCCATCGACGAACAGGGGGATGGAGGCGTAGGTGACCGGATCGGGATAGAACATCTCGGCCATCTGCTGGACGCCGTCCGTCGCGCCGATGGTCGGCTGGCCGTCGGTGTAGGACACGCCGTCCCAGCCGTCCAGCCAGTACCAGTTCATCCAGCCGCTGAAGACGCCGTAGGGGGCGAACATGTACGAGGCCGAGCCCGTGCCCATGAAGTCGCCGTAGATGGCGCCGGACAGCTTGAGGATGGTCTTGCCGGTGCCGAACAGGTCGTAGGTGATGCCCAGGCGCGGCGAGAAGACGTTCCACTTGAAGTCGGGCTTGATGTCGGGCGTGGCCACGCCGGGCATGAAGGTCTTCAGCGCGGCCTTGACGTCCGCGGCGAAGTACTGGCCCCAGACCGCGTTGTCGTTGACGGTCGTGGCCGTGCTGGCGTTGATCGAGGGGGACTGGTGGTCATAGCGCAGCCCGAGCAGGACGTTGAACCGGCCGGCGCTGATCGTGTCCTGCAGGAAGAGGGCCATCTGCTTGACGCTGTAGTCCAGGTTGTACTGGCTTTGCAGCTGCCAGTAGGTCATGTTCGGGGTGTACTGGGGGGCGCCGCCGCCGGCCGGATCGATGTCCGTCCAGTTCAGGTTGTAGTACTCGTAAACGTTGCCCGGGGTCGAGGAGTCGGTCGTGACGCGGCGGGTCGAGTATTCGACGCCCAGTTTGACCTCGTGGCTGACGCCGAAGAGCTTGTCGTTGTAGTACTGGGCGTTGAAGTTGAAGGTGTTCATCGGCCGCGTCGTGATGTAGTACCAGTTGTCGTACCAGACGCCCGTGGTCGCGTTGTTATGGACGAGCATGTTCATGTCCGGATCGCTGTGCGGGATCATCTGGAACGCCGCGTCCATGTAGGCGTACTTGGCCGACAAGAGCAGGTTGTTGCCGAACATCTGCTCGTCCTGGAGCTTGAAGATCGGCCCGCCGAAGTGGTAGGGGCTGTCCTGGTCCAGGCCTTCGGGGAAGGTCTGGGAGGCGGACCGGCCAAGGAACTGCTTGGCGCCGCCGATGTACATGGCCTCGAAGCGGTTCGAGGGGATGATCTGGAGGTTCAGCTTGCCGGTGTAATCGGTGATGAGGGGCTTGACCAGGGTGCCGGTGATGGCCAGGGTGTTGATGTCCTGGACGCCGTAGGAGCCCCACAGCCAGGCCTTGTCCTTGACGACGGGACCGCCGACGTTGAAGCCGTAGTCCTTGATGTTGTTGATCTTGTTGTAGGCGGTCAGGCCGAACTCGGCCAGCTTCTCGGCCGAATACGTCGCCTGGAACTTGCTGTCGGTCAGGTAGAAGCGGCCGCCGAAGCTGATCTTGTTGCCGCCGCGGCGGGTGACCATGTTCAGCGCCACGCCGCCCGTCTGGATGGTGACGTCGGCGCCGCCCGTGACGACGTTCATCTCGTCGAACGAGTCGAAGTCCCAGTAGATGGGGGACGCGCCGATGGCCGCCGGGTCGGTGACGACGACGCCGTCAACGGCCCAGATGCCTTGGTCGGAACTGCCGCCCTTGGCGAGGTAGCTGGCCTGCTGGCCGGATTCCGTGCCGCCGACGTTCTCGCGGTCCATGATGATCCCGGGCGCCATCTGCATGACGTTCCAGGGGTCGCGCGAAGACGGCAGGGACTGCAGGATCTCCTGGGTGACGTTCTTGCCGACCGAGGTCTTCCTGGCGTCGACCGTCGGGGTGACGGCGACGACGGTCACCTGTTCTTCGAGGGTGCCCTGCTCCAGCACCAGGTCGATCTTGGACTGCTGGCCCAGGACGACGATGATGCCTGTTTTCTCTTGCTTCTTGAATCCCTGGAGCTCGGCCGTCAGGACGTAATCGGAGCTCGGCGGCAGGGACGGGAACCGGAAGATGCCCAGGTCGTCGGTGATCTGGGTGAACGGGGCCCCGTACTGGGAGGTCAGGGTCACGGCCACTCCGGGCAGGGGCGCGCCCTGCGCGTCCATGACGGTGCCGGAGATGCTGCCGGTCCGAACCTGGGCCATGACGGCCACGGACAGGAGAAGGACGGAAAGCAATACCAGACTCTTCTTCAATTTCCCTCCTATTCGATGAGTGCTTTCCTAGCCTTGGAGCGGTCGACCGCTCCTGCTCAGTGCTTGGGGAATACAGACCACCGAATCATTCTCACCTCTTTTCCCTGTAACGTTGTCCTAAAAATAAGCAATAAGCATGCCATGGAAACGGGCCCCCGGGTGGCCTCCTAGGACGCTGATAATAAATGATATATTAGATTCCAGGGAGAGAAGTCCGGTCCGGGCCTGTGCATTTTTTTGGATTTTGTACGGATTAATGAACGGAAAAGGAGTCCCGGCAGGGAAGAGAAGAGCGGCTAGCGGGCGAAATAGCCTCGGCCGTAAGTGACCTTGTAGGGCTTTCCCTTGACCGCGACCGAGACCTTCCGGAATGCCCCCTCCGCTGCGCCGGGACCGGGCGCGTAGGCGAGCAGGTAGTAGGATTCCAAAAGCTCGACGGCCGCCTTGAGCTCGGCCTCGGGATTCTGAGTCGTTCCGGCCAAGCCGCCGGTCGCCTCGGCGACCGTGGAAAAAAGCTTGAAGATGTCCTCGGACTGCTCGCGCATGGTCACCCCGCCCAGCTTCTCCGGTGTCCTCTTGATGAACAGGAAGCTGACGTCGGCGCCGGAATCGCAAAAGGCCTGGACGATCCGGTCGACGTCGACCGACAGGCTGCGGTGATAGACCTGGAAGAGCTCGTGGAGATCGGCCAGAATGCTCTGGTTGTCCTGATTGTTGTCGATCAGGGCATGGAGCGATTGCGGGCTGAGCTCGGGCCGGAACTCCTGCTGATAGAACAGGATGAGGAACTTGCGCCCGGGCTGGCCTTTCAGGGCCCGGGCGAAGTCGACCAGATTGCCGGGCTCGAGGCTCTGCTGGGCTTCCAGCTTGGCCAGGGAGACGCGGTACTGCTCCAGGATCTGTTCCAGGGCGAAGGACGAGACCATGCCGCCGTCGGCTTCGTCGCCGCCGGAGAGGGGGTTGGTGCCCTGGATGCCCTGGACGAGATGGCGGAGCTCTTTGAGCAGGCTCTTGTAGACGAAGTTGCCCTTGTTGATGTCCTTGCGGACGAGCGCGGTCGTCTCCTGGGCCAGGACGCTCTTCGGCTTCCGGGCCAGGGCCTCGGCGTTGAGCGTGTAGCTTTTGACCGGCGTCTGGATCTCCAGGAAATCGCCGGGCAGAAGGACCTCGTCGAAGAAGTAGCGCAGGGCTTGGGCGATCTTGGGATCGTAATCGTACATCTGGAAGAGCAAGTAGAATTGCCGGGCCGCGTCCGGCGGGGCCCCGGTCTCCCCTTCCCGGCTCGTGAGGACGTTCTTCTCGATGCGGTAGAGGGCCGTGACGTCCCGGAGCGCGCCGTCCTCGGAGAGCGAGAAATCCGACAAGGTCAGCCCGTCGACGAACCGCCCGGCGTCGTGGACGCGGACGGCCACCGTCACAGGAGACGGGCCGGGGACTTGAGGACCGGCGGCGGCCGGCAGGCCCGAGAGGGCGGCCGCCAGGACCGGGACGATCAACCGGAGAAGATGTCGATCCATGACGGCCTCCGCTGCTCCTGACTTCCTTCATCATAAGCCCGGCTGGCGGGGCCGTCAATCGGCCCAGCTGGAGGATGGTTTGGCGGGGGTTCAGGTTTGCGTCCCGCTGGGCTATAATCGTCCCGGAGAGGCCCATGAGAACCAAAACCAAAGCCTCCGCCCGGGCCCGGGCCGCGGCCGCCGCCCTGCTCCGCAAGGCGCGCATCCCCGTCACCGCCGCCGAGATCGAGGCTATGGAGATCACCGACCTCGGACTGGCCGACATCGGGCGCATCGGCCTCGAGGTCATCGTCTACGAGAACAACGACCGCTACTGCGCCAAGGAGCTCGTCCTCCTCCCCCGCCAGATCTGCCCGGAGCATCGCCACCCCCGCGTCAACGGCCGGAACCCGGGGAAGAAGGAGACCTTCCGCTGCCGCTACGGGGAGGTCTACCTCTACGTCGCCGGCGAACGCACGCCGCGGCCGCGGGCCCGCGTGGCGCGAACCTACAAGCCGTTCCTGACCGTCTGGCACGAGATCGTCCTCCGGCCGGGCGACCAGTACACCCTGCCGCCCGACACGCTGCACTGGTTCCAGGCCGGCGACAAGGGGGCCGTCGTCTCGGAGTTCTCCTCGACGAGCACGGACGGGAACGACGTCTTTTCCGACCCGCGCGTCCGCCGGGTCACTTCGTCGTAAGGACGCCGGCCGGCTCGCCGCTCCACGTTCCGCCGCGGAAATAGAGGATGGCCCCGGCCAGGCTTTTCTTGTAGTCCGCGTCCGGCAGGCTCCGGACCTTGCCCTCCCGCAGGGCCTCGTCGCGGAGGTTCTGGAACGTGTGGCTCAAGGTGACCTCGCGGCAGGCCAGGGTCCGGTCGAGGTCGAAATAGATCCGCGTCTCGGACGTGACGGCCGTCAGCCCGTCGCCGTCCGGGTGGATCCAGAAGCTGTTGACCGGGTCCCCTTGGTAGCGGCTGGCGGCGTGGACTTCGGTCCTGGGGAAGAGGATGTAGGCGGACTGCCGCCCTTCGCCGAGCTCGGCCGATCGGAAGGCGGGATCGGACTGCGGCGAAGCGCCCTGCAGGCCGCCGGGCTCGAACACAACGACGCAGCCGCGGCGGTACTCGTTGTTGACGCCCGAAAGGACGAGTTCCTTGACCCCGTCGCCGTCCAGGTCGCCCGCGGCGGCGTCCATAAAATAGCCGGCGTTCCAGTATTCGCCTTCGGCCCGGCCCGCGGCGTCGAGCAGGACCGTCTGGCAGGGCCAGTCCGGCTTTTGATGCGAAATGACCAGGACCTCCAACTCGCCGTCGCCGTCGTAATCGTCGACGTCGACGGCATAGATGCGGTATTGGCCGCGGAACGGCCAGCCCCCGAAGGTCAAGTCCCGGCCGGCCTGGAAGCGCCAGCGCTCCCGGCCGCGGGCGTCGAAGCAGATCAGGGTCCCTTCGCCGACCTCGGACCGGGTTTGGGTGCTGAAAAGGACCTCGGCCCGCGAATCCCGGTCGATGTCGCGGATGATCAGATAGGGCCAGACGGAGGTGTAATCGTCGGCGGTGCGCTTGCTCTGGAAATGCCCGCGGTAATTCCCCTCGGGGAGGAGATCGGCCAAGCCGGTTTCGAAAGGCCAAAGCGCGTGACCGCGCCGGTCGAGGATCTCGAGGACCGAGCCGCGGATGTGGAAGTCGGCCGGCCCGCCGCGGCGCAGGAACAGGACGTAGCCCGCGACGGCCAAGCCGGCCAGGCCGGCGACGCCGAGGATCGCGGCCGGGAGGAGCGGGAGCCGGGGCCGCGGACGGGCCGCGGCCGGGGCTCCTCCGGCCGCCGAGGAGCGCTCGGCCAGCCAGGCGTCGATCTGGTCCTTGTAAGCGAAGACCTTGGCCTTGGTGTCCCGGTCCAGCCGGTGGACGGGCAGTCCGTACCGCTGCTCCCAGCGGACGCAGGTGCGGACATCCCGGTCGAGATAGGCGGCGATCTCCTTCCAGGAGGTCAGGATGTTCTCTTTTTTGGCGTTCGATGCCATGCCGGTTCCCTGCCAGCGCGAAATCCGTCGAAACGAAAGAAGGATTATAGGGGAAGAGGGACGCCGGCACAAGGACGGGAGGAAGGCCGGAGGGGCGCGGCCTTACTCCAGCGCGGCCTCGGCCATGGCCGCGACGTTGCGCGGCGGGACGTCGGGCAGGATGGCCTCGTGGCTCGGACTGACGATGAGGTGGGGCCCGAGCACGGCCTTGATCCGGCGGACCTCGGCCTTGACCTCCTCGGGCGTGCCCAGGGGCAGGACGCGCTGGGTGTCGACCCCGCCGAGGAAGGCGACCCGGCCGCCGAAGTCCCGGGCCAGCGTTTCGGCGTCCATGCGCGCCGCCTTGGCCTGGAGCGGATGCAGGCAATCGACGCCCGCGGCGATGAGCCTGGGGATGACCCGGTGGATGGAGCCGCAGGAATGGAGGATGACCTGATAGCCGCGCCGGTGGGCCTGGTCGGTGAAGCGGCGGAACCAGGGCAGGATGAAGCGATCGAAGAGGGCCGGGCTGATCATCAGGTCGAGCTGGGTGCCGAAATCGTTGCCGAAGAACAAGGCGTCGACGCGGTCCCCGGCCTGGTCGAAGAAGCGCTCGTTGGCCTCGTAATAGAAGCCGCAGACGCGGTCCGTGGCCGCTTCGACCACCTCGGGGTGGGTGTGCATCTTGATGAAATAGGCGTCCATGCCGAAGAAGTCCATGAGGTCGTGGTAGAACGGCGTCCAGAACCCGGAGGCGCGGAAGCGCGGCCCGGCGGCGTCGAGGGCCCGGAGCGTCTCCGCGAAGTCGAGGATCTTCGGGTCGGGCCAGTCGAAGCGGGCCAGCGCGGCGGGATCCTCGACCTCGGCCAGCGGGCCGGCCTGGCCGTGGCTGGACTTGGCGGCCTCCCAGTTCCAGTTGAAGAGGCCCTTGGCGGCGGTCGAGGGGAAGGTCGTGGCCGCGAAGCTCGGCGAGATCCAGCGGTAGTCGTCGCCGAGCTTGCACCGGAACTCCTCTTCGGTCGCGGTGCCGAAGTAACGGTGCAAGCCCGGCCAGCTCGCGGCGTGGGGATTGCCGAGCCAGAGGCCGCGGCGCGGGGCCGGCTCGCGGGCGACGACGCGGCGGACGAGTTCGCGGCTGTCCATGGGCGGCCCGATGATAGCGGCGGGCGGGCGGCCGCGTCAAGAGCGGTTTTCAATTTCCGGCGGATAAGTATGATGGGGGGGACCGCGGGCCGGCAACGCCGGCGGTCGAGGAGGGACCATGCGGACTATCCGGAGACCGTTCTCGCTGTTCGCCATCGTCGCGATGGCCGTCGTCGCCGTGTCGGGGATCGTCCTCGCGGCCGAGGAGACGGCGCCGCCGAAGCCGGTCTACCTTTACAAGACCACGTTCGTCCGGGCGGCGCCGGGGAAGCTCCTGGACCTCATCGCGCTTTATAAGGCGAGGCTGGCCGTCATCGAGGCGGCCGGCGACGCCCGTCCGTTCTGGTGGCGTCACACCCAGGGCGACCAGTGGGACCTCATGATCCTGACCCCGATGGCGAGCTACGCCGATTACTACGCCAAAGGGCGCCTCGCCCGGCGGGACCGGGCGGCCGCGGCGGCGGGCGTGAGCGCGGCCGAGTTCGCCCGCCGCTTCGACGCCTGCGCCGCCTGGAAAGAAGACGTCCTCGTCTTCGGCCCGCCGCTCGAGTTCGTGAAGACGCAATTCGACGGGACCGGCTATTATCACATCGAGATCATGATCGCCCTGCCGGGCCGGCAGGCCGATCTCTACAAAGAGCGGGAGATGGAGAACGTCACCGGGATGGCGGCCGGCCGGCCCTACAATATGGTCTTCGTCCGCGACCAGGGCGCGGCGTGGGACATTTTCACGCTCGGCTGTTACCGGGACCTGCAGCATTGGGCCCAGCCGAACCCGTTGACCAAGGAGGCCCGCGAGGCGGCGGCCCGGAAGGCCGGCTTCGAGAGCGCGGACGCCGTCGGCCCCTACATGCGGACGCTCATCGACATGCACCGCGACACCATGGGCGTGGCCATCAAGTAGCGGAGGCCCGGTTCACGGGCGGACGGAATGGGGACACGTACCTCAGGTACTCGTCCCCGTTTTATGTCCGCGTCTTATTCGCCCTCTTCGACAGTCCCCAGCCGCGAGGGCCGCGTCCCCCCGTCAGGTTTCTTCAATAAGGCCGATGGCCCGCGTGCGGCCGTCCTTTTCGATCCGCAGCGTTTTGATCTCGAACGGGGCGAAGGACAGGCGGACCTGGATCGCCGCGGCGCGTCCCCGGTCTCGAGGGGCGGCGGCAGGCCGCCGTCCGGCCTCGTTCGGGCCCGGCCTCGCCGAGGGCCTGGCGATCTCCAGGGAAGCGGCGGTCTTCCCGCCGACGGCCTCCTGAAGCCTGACGATGAGGGCCCGGCCGTCCCCGGACCGCTTGCAGGCCAGCAGCCGGACGCTGGCGGGCCGGAGCGAGAGCAGCGTTTCCGCGGCCGCGGTCCGCGCGGCTTCGTAAGGCAGATGGGGGAAGACCGCGGGCGGCGCGGACAAGTGGTCGGCCAGGCCGGGCATCATGGCTTTGACCGTCGCGGGCGCGCCGGCCGTGACGAGCAGGCGGAACTCGTGGACGCCGAGGTCGGCGAACTTCCAGGCCGGCGGACAAGGACCGGACAGGCCGGTCCCGGGCCGCGGCCGGCGGGGGCCCAGGTCGAAACCCCGTTCGTGGCAATAGGCGTTGCTCCGGAGCACGGAAAGCCGCAGCTCGCCGGCCTTGAAGTCGAAGCCGTGCTGGCCGCTCGAAGCGATGCCGAGGGCCATCCTCCGGCCGGCGGCGGACGAGCGGCCGGCTTTCGGGCCGGCGAATGAAGAGGGCCGGGCCGGAGCGCCTTCGACGACCAGCCAGCGGCCGTGAACGTGCTCGTCGCCGTCGCCGGGACGGCGGATGGCCCCGCCGGGCACCTCGGCCAGAAGGTCCGCGGCGGCCAGGCCCGTGGGAACGGACAGCTTCAGCCGGCGGCGCTCCTCGTTCCAGATGACCCGGAAGCGGAATTCGAGGGCCGGCCAAGCGGCATGGGCGACGACGTCGACGACGACGCGGCTGGCGCGATAGGCCAGGACCGACCGCGTGATCGTCCGGACGGGCCCGCGTTCGACGACGCGGGGCGGGCCGGCGGGCTTGAAACGGCCGACGATCTTCCGATAGCGGTCGTGGCCCGTCCCCCACGCGTCGGCCGTGTCTTCGACGACGAGCGGCGCGAAGAACGGTCCGGCGAGGGCTTGGGGAGATCCGGCGGGCTGGAGCGAGGCGACGAGCCCGCTCCTGGGATCGACGCAGTGGCGGAGCGGTGAGGATCCGGGGACATGGACGTCGGCTGCGCGTCCGCGGATCTCGAAGGCCCGGAGCTCGTAGCGCGAGACGCCGGCGCCCGCGAAGTCGTCGACGAACGAGACGCGCCGCCGCCAGTTGTTGAACGGCAGCAGCGATTCCGGCTGTTCTTCCTGGCAGGCGATCTCGCGGCCGTCGGCCCGGAACAAGCGCAGGCGCCAGGTCCCTTTCCAGAACGGCCGGTGGTCGGCCAGGCACTCGAATTCGACGGGGACGCGGCGCCGGGCGGGGTCCGAGTGGAAGACCGTGACGGGAAGCGCGGGGCTGGCCGCGCCGCCCCGGTTCAGAGCCGCGACGGCGCCCAGGGCGACGGTCCGGGCCGCGAGGTCGGCCGCGCCATATCCGGCCAGGGCGTCGCGCTCGGCGGGCTCGATGCAGGTGCCGGGGAGGATGTCATGGAAATCGTTGAAGAGATGGAGCTTCCAGGCCCGGCGGAGCTCCGCGCCGGGGACGACGGCGCCCGCCAGCCAGGACGCCGCGGCCGCGGCGGTCTCCGCCTGCGCCAGGCCTCCCAAGCCGGACACGGCCGCCCGCTTGAGCCGCGAGAGCGACGTGTAGCAGCCCGTAAAGACGCGTTGGAGGTCGCCGTCGTGGAGGGGCGCCTCGGCGGCGGCGCTTTGGACGGCCTCGCAGAAGCGGTCCGGCGTACTGTGGACGACGCGGACCCGCGTCTCCGCGGCGGCGAAGCGGTCGATCGTCTCGAGGTCGCGGCGGGTCGCCCCGCCGCCATGGTTGCCGAGCCCCCAGAACACCGGCACGTCGCGGCCGAGCTTGAGGGCCAGGTCGACGCCGGCCTGCAGGCGCGCTTCGACGTTGTCGTGCTCGGTGTGGTAGAGCCCGACGGCGATGCGGTAGGCCGGGATGATGGTGCCGTCGACGCCGCGCCAGCGGTAGAGGTCGGCCGGCAGATCGAGCTCGGCGGCCTGCGGCCGCATGTGGACGTACATCTCGTAGCCGGCTTGGCGCAGGATCTGGGGCAGGCCGCCGCCGTGGCCGAAGGAATCGAAGTTGTAGGCCACGCGCGGGACGGCGTCGAAACGGTCGCGGAAATAGCGGCGGCCTTCGGCGATCGTCCGGATGAGCGCCTCCGGGCCCGGCAGGTTGACGTCGGGCTGGATGAACCAGCCGCCGGCGATCGCCCAGCGGCCGGCCCGGACCAGGCGGCGGATGTCGTCGAACAGGGCCGGGTCGAAGCGCTCGGTCCATTGATAGAGGATGGCCTCGTTGTGGCAGAAGACGAGCGACGGGTGCTCGTCGAGGATGGCCACGGCGTTGCGGAAGGTGGCCAGCGCCTCGGAGGCGCCCTCGTCCCAGCGCCACTGCCAGACCGGGTCCAGGTGCGCGTTGCAGATGAGATGTAAGATGGGGGACACGATGCGCCGTCCCTACTTTCTCAGGCGGGACTGATTCTTGTCTCTCGTCATGACTCATCCTTGGCCGGGAGGTTCTTGAACCAGGTAAAGTAGAGGATGACGGCCAGAGCGGCGGCGCCGCCGGCCCACAGTCCTAGCTGCTTCCAGTTGCGCATGAACAGGTAGAAGGGCAGGATGGCCAGCGAGAACTGGAAGACGGCCGCGACCAGGCCGTTGAGCATGTCGATCTTCGGCATCTTGTCGCGCTCGGGCACCAGTCCCCTCTTGACGCACTCGCGCCGCACCGGGCCCCAGAAACCGAAAGGCCGGACCTTGGCGTAGAACTTGACCAGCACCTCCATGTCGGCCGGCTCGGTCAGGAGCGTGACCACGAGCGTCGTCGCCAGGCAAACCCCCATGTCCAGGGCCAGGCTGGCCGCGGCGTGGAGATGCTTCAGGAAGATCAGGCGCAGCGAGATCAGCGCGGCCGAGACGGCCATGCTCCAGACGAAGGCCCGGGCCCCGAACCGCCAGTAGTGCCAGCGCAGGGTCGCCGGCACCAGGATGACGGTGACGACCACGAAGACCATCATCTCCCAGGCCGTGACGATGTTGGTGAAGGACAGCGAGAAGGCGAAGCCGACCAGGACGGCCGCGACCGAAGCGACCTGCCCCAGCCGGACGAGCGTCCGCTGGCTCAAGTCCCTGGCGACGTAGCGCTTGACGAAATCGTTGATGACGACGGAGCTGGTGACGTTGATCATGGCGCTGATCGTCGACATCAGGGCCGCCAGCAGCACGGCCATGAACAGGCCCCGCAGCCCGACCGGCATCTTCAACAGCACCAGGGGCATGATCTTCTCGGCGTCGAACCCCGCCTGGTTTCCCAGATAGAAGATGCCCAGGACCATGAAGGCCACGCCGATGACCCAGCGCAGGTTGTAGCCGACCGTCCACATCCCGGCGGCCAGCTGGGCGTCGCGCGGCGACTTGGTCGTCAGGAAGAACTGGAAGTCCCAGACGTTCGGGCCGCTCAGGAGCCGGAACGTCATCCACAGGAAGCCCGCCGCCAGGAGCGGGCCGAACAGGCCGAAATGCTGATAGGCCGCCGAGGCTTCGCCCCCGTACCCCCGCCACAGGGTCCAGGCCGGTGCCAGGGCGAACCAGCCCGGGTCCTTGTGGATGAACGTCGTCGCCGCCGGCTTGGCGAAGACCATGACGGCCAGGATGACCGCCCCGACGCCGATGAGCAGGGTCTGGAAGACGTCGGTCAGGATGACGCCGAAGAAGCCGCCCAGCGTGACGTAGATCCCGACCACGGCCAGGACGATGAGCGTGGCCTCCCAGCGCGGCAGGGGCAGGAACTCCTCGGCGAACTTGCCCGTCCCGACGCTGATGAACATGAGGTTGCAGATCATCAGGACGAGCAGGAAGACGGCCGCCGCCAGCCGGGCCGCCTCGGCGTCCTTGCCCGTCCCGAAGCGCGTCTCGTTCCACTCGGCGAAGGTCATGACCCCGGAGCGCCGGATGTACTTGGCCTGGAAGGCCATGTAAAAGGCGATCATGAACCAGCCCCAGAAGATGTGCGTCGCCCACATCGACTTCAGCCCGACGTAGAAGAGCAGGCCGATGAGCGACATCGTGCCGCCGATGTCGATGTAGCTCGAGCAGCCGGACAGCCCCAGCATCCACCAGGGGACGTTGCGGTCGGCCAGGTAGAACGAGTCGAGCTTCTTCGTCGCCCGCCGGCGGACGACGACCCCGACCAGGGCCACGGCGAGGAGATAGACGGCGATGATGGCCAGATCGACCGGGTGGAGGTTCATGGCCTCTTCTATACCACTCCGAGCCCCCTACCGCAACGCGGCGAATCGTGATAAAATATCGATTCCAAAGGTAGGAGAATTATGCCCAAGACGCCTAATAGACCGATGCGCAGCCTGATGTTCTGGATCTCGGCCGGGATCATCCTCATCCTGGCCTGGAGCCTGCTCCAATCCCCGGCCCTGGCCAAGAAGGACGTCACCTTCTCGCAATTCATGACCGAGGTCGAACAGGGCAAGGTCGAGGAAGTGACCATCCAGGACAACCAGCTCCGCGGCAAGTTCACGGACGGCCAGACCTTCAAGACCGTCCTGCCCGCCGGCTACGCCGACCTCATCAAGATCCTGCGCGAGGCCAAGGTCAACATCGTCGTCAAGGACACCTCGCGGAGCCCGATCTTCACCATCCTCATGAGCTGGTTCCCGCTCCTGCTGCTCGTCGTCTTCTGGGTCTTCTTCATGCGCCAGATGCAGTCGGGCGGCAACAAGGCCATGGCCTTCGGCAAGAGCCGGGCCAAGCTCTTCTCCGCCCAGCAGAAGAAGGTCACGTTCAAGGACGTGGCCGGCGTCGAAGAGGCCGAATACGAGCTCGGCGAGATCATCGAGTTCCTCAAGGAACCGCGCAAGTTCACCCGGCTCGGCGGCCGCATCCCCAAGGGCGTCCTGCTCGTCGGCGCGCCCGGCACCGGCAAGACCCTGCTGGCCCGGGCCGTGGCCGGCGAGGCCGACGTGCCCTTCTTCTCCATCAGCGGCTCGGACTTCGTCGAGATGTTCGTCGGCGTCGGCGCCTCGCGCGTCCGCGACCTCTTCGACCAGGGCAAGAAGCACGCCCCCTGCCTGATCTTCATCGACGAGATCGACGCCGTCGGCCGCCAGCGCGGGGCCGGTCTCGGCGGCGGCCACGACGAGCGCGAGCAGACGCTCAACCAGCTCCTCGTCGAGATGGACGGCTTCGACTCCAACGAGGGCATCATCCTCATCGCCGCGACCAACCGGCCGGACATCCTCGACAGCGCCCTGCTCCGGCCCGGCCGCTTCGACCGCCGCATCATCGTCAACATGCCCGACGTCAAGGGCCGCGAGGACATCCTCAAGGTCCACGTCCGCAAGGTCCCCCTGGCCGGCGACGTCGACCTCAAGGTCCTGGCCCGCTCGACGCCCGGCTTCAGCGGCGCCGACCTGGCCAACCTGGTCAACGAGGCCGCCCTGCTCGGGGCCCGCCAAGGGCAGGACAAGGTGGCCATGAAGGACCTCGAGTCGGCCAAGGACAAGGTCCTGATGGGCGTCGAGCGCAAGAGCATGATCATCAGCGACGAGGAGAAGAAGAACACGGCCTTCCACGAGGCCGGCCACGCCCTCACCGCCGCGCTCATCCCCGAGGCCGATCCCATCCACAAGGTCACCATCATCCCCCGCGGCCTGGCCCTGGGCCTGACCCAGCAGCTGCCGCTCGACGACCGCTACACCTACACGAAGGAATACCTCGAGGCCCAGTTGTCGGTCCTCATGGCCGGCCGGGTGGCCGAGATCATGTTCCTCAACAAGACCACGACCGGGGCGGCCAACGACTTCGAAAAGGCCACCGAGATCGCCCGCAAGATGGTTTGCCAATGGGGCATGTCCGAGCTCGGGCCGCTGACGTTCGGCGAGCGCGACGACCTCATCTTCCTCGGCCGCGAACTGGCCGTGAACAAGAACTTCAGCGAGAAGACCTCCGAACGGATCGACGAGGAGGTCAAGAAGATCATCACCCGCTGCTACGACCGCACCCGGGCGCTCCTCGACGCCAACCGGGACAAGCTGGCCCGGATCGCCGGGCTCCTCCTCGAAAAAGAGATCATCGGCTCCGAAGAGATCAACGCCGTCCTCGAGGGCCGGGAGCCCGCGCCCGCGGCGGGTCCCGACGCCCCCGCGGCGGCCACCCCGGCGGCCACCCCGGCCGACGCCCCGGCCGCTCCGGCCGGTCCGACCCCGGGGAAGAGCTGAGGCGGGACCGGCGGGGACCATGAGCCGCGAAACGCTTCCCCTGAAGATCCGGGGACAGCGCTTCGAGCTCGGCCCGCGGGTCTGGATCATGGGCGTCGTCAACGTCACGCCCGATTCGTTCTCCGACGGCGGCCTCTGTCTCGACCCGGACAAGGCCGTGGACCACGCCCTCGGGCTGGCCTTCGAAGGCGCGGACATCCTCGATGTCGGCGGCGAGAGCACCCGGCCCGGCTCGCGGCCCGTCCCCGAGGCCGAAGAGCTCGGCCGCGTCCTGCCCGTCATCCGGGCCCTGCGCAAGAAGACCCCGGCCTTCATCTCCGTCGACACGACCAAGGCCGCCGTGGCCCGGGCCGCCCTCGACGCCGGGGCCGACATCGTCAACGACACCAGCGCGTTCCGCGCCGATCCGGCCATGGCCGGGGTCGTGGCCCAGGCCGGGGCCGCGGCCGTCCTGATGCACATGCAGGGCACGCCCGCGACCATGCAGGACGCCCCGCGATACGCCGATCTCCTCGGCGAGGTCCGCGGCTTTCTGGCCGAGCGCCTGGGCGCCGCCGAGGCCGCGGGCGTCACCCGGGAACGGCTGATCGTCGATCCCGGCTTCGGCTTCGGCAAGACCGTCGACCACAACCTCGAGCTGCTGCGGCGGCAGGCCGAGCTCCTTGAGCTCGGGCGGCCGCTGCTGCTCGGCTTCTCGCGCAAGGCCTTCCTCGGCGCCATCCTCGACCGCCCCCCGGCCGGGCGGCTCGAGGGCACCATCGCGGCGGCCGTCCTGTCGGTCGAGCGCGGCGCCCACATCCTCCGCGTCCACGACGTCGGGGCCGTGGCCCGGGCCTTGCGCGCGGCCGAAGCCATCCTGGGGGAAGGGACGAACGGCCATGTTCGCTGAAGCCTGGGCCGTCCTCCGCCACGTCACCCCGCTCGACGTCGTCGACATCCTGCTCATCGGCTTCATGATCTACTATGTCCTGCTGCTCATCCGGGACACCAAGGCCTACCAGGCCGCGGTCGGGCTGGCCCTCATCGGCGCCCTGTACCTGCTGACCGTTTGGGGCCGGCTGGGGGTCTCCAACCGCATCATCCGCTCCTTCGTCAACTATCTCATCATCGCCATCATCGTCCTCTTCCAGGCCGAGATCCGCCGCTTCCTGACCGAGATCGGCTCGCGGACCTTCCGCAAGCCCCTGGCCCTGCGCTCGTTCCGGGAGAAGATCGACGACCTCATCCAGGCCGTCGACTTCCTGTCCCAGAAGAAGATCGGGGCCCTGATCGCCATCGAGAAGGAGATCTCGCTTTCGACCTATGCCGACCGCGGCGCGGAGATCGACGCCGTCCTGTCCAAGAACCTGCTGGTCTCCATCTTCTTCCCGCACTCGCCCCTCCACGACGGGGCCGTCATCGTCAAGGGCGACCGGATCGTGGCCGCCGGCTGCCTCCTGCCGCTGCCGGCCGCCCACCGGCTGCGCAGCCCGTTCCAGACGCGGACCCGGCACCTGGCCGCCATCGGGCTGTCGAGCGAGACCGACGCCGCCGTCATCGTCATCTCCGAGGAGACCGGGACCGTGTCGCTGGCCCTCAAGGGCCAGCTCGAGCGGTTCGCCGACGACGACGCCATGCGGACGCGGCTCCTGGGCTATTTGAGGGACCGATGAAACGACTCCTCGGCCGCGCCATCGTCCGGGACTGGCCGCTGAAGCTCGTCTCGCTCGTCCTGGCCCTGGCCGTCTGGCTCCTGCTCGTCCCGTACGAGAAGGTCTCGTCGGCCAAATCGATGACCATCCCGCTCGAGACGCGCAACGTGCCGGCCGGCCTGGAGATCGTCGAGCCGCCGCCGGCCACCGTCGATATCACGCTCCGGGCGCCCAACCGCCTGCTCGACGAGATCGGCCCGTCGGCGCTCGTGGCCCGGCTCGACCTCGACCGGGCCTCCGTCCTCCAGCAGGAGTATCCGCTCAAGACCGCCATGGTGGCCGCGCCGCCGGGCGCCGTGGTGGCCAAGATCTCGCCGTCCAAGGTGACGATCAAGCTGGAGCGAACGGCCGAGGCCACGCTCGAGGTCCTCGCCACGCTGCGCGGCAAGCCGGCGGCCGGCTTCCACGTCGACGGCATCGAGATCGAGCCCGCCCGCGTGACGGTCCAGGGGCCGGAAAGCCGGCTCAAGGCCAAGGCCGCGGCCACGACGGCGCCGGTCGACATCACCGGCCTGTCGCAGCCGACGGTCTTTGACGCCGACATCATCCTGCCGCGGCCCGAGCTCCGCTTCGCCTCGCCGCAGGCGAGCGCCCGGGTGGCGGTCCACATCGTCCCCGACAAGGCGGAGGCCGGGCCCGGCGCCAGGGCGAGAAAGAAGACCTAGGGCCATGAAGAAAAAGAAGCTCTTCGGGACCGACGGGGTCCGGGCGACGGCGGGGCATTTCCCGCTCGACGCGCCGACCATCTCGCGGCTGGGCCAGGCCCTGATCGAGCTGCTCGAAGCCAAAGGGCTCGGCACCGGCGTCCTGATTGGCCGGGACACCCGGGAGTCGGGCCCGTGGATGGAGCGGGCCCTGGCCCGCGGCGTCCGCGCGGCCGGCGGCGAGGCCGTCTCGGCGGGCGTCATCCCCACGTCGGCCGTGTCCTACCTGACCAAGACGCGCGGCTTCGCGGCCGGCGCGGTCATCTCGGCCTCCCACAATCCGTTCGCGGACAACGGCATCAAGATCTTCTCGCCGCAGGGGGTCAAGATCCCCGACGAGTGGGAGCTCGAGATCGAGGAAGCCGTGCTCGAAGGGCGCGGCCGCCTGCCCGGGCACGAGGCGGATGTCGAGATCGACGGCGGGCTGGCCGGCGAGTACGCCGGCTACTTGGCCGGCCGGTACGCGGGCGGCCCGGCGGCGGGCCTGCGGGTGGTCGTCGACTGCGCCAACGGGGCCAGCTTCGTCGTCGCCCCGGGTCTCCTGCGCGGCCTCGGCTTCGAGGTCGAGGCCATCAACGCCGGGCCGGACGGCCGGAACATCAACGCCGGCTGCGGCTCGCTCCACCCCGAGGGTCTGGCCGCCCGGGTGCGGGAAACGGGCGCGGTCATGGGCATCGCCTACGACGGGGACGCCGACCGGGCCCTGTGGGTGGACGGCGACGGGCGCCTGCTCAACGGCGACCACACGCTCTTCGTCCAGGCCCTGCACATGAAGGAGACGGGCCGGCTGCGGACGAGCGACGTCGTGGCCACGACCATGAGCAACATGGGCCTCGAGCGGGCCCTCGAAGCGCGCGGCCTCGGCCTGGTGCGGGCCAAGGTCGGCGACAAGTACGTCCACGAGGAGATGGTCTCGCGGGGGGCCAACCTCGGCGGCGAGCAGTCGGGCCACACCATCTTCCTCGACGACCTGCCCACCGGGGACGGGCTGCTGACCTCGCTCCGCATGCTCGAGGTCCTGGCCGAGCGCCGGTGCTCGCTGGCTTCGCTGGTCCAGGGCCTGATCGAGTTCCCCCAAACCCTGGTCAACGTCCGGGTGCGGCGGAAGCCGGACTTCGCCGAGCTGCCGGAGGTCCAGGCGGCGGTCGAGGTCGTGCGCCGGCACGTCGGCCGCGACGGCCGCATCGACCTGCGCTACTCGGGGACCGAGCCGCTGGCCCGGATCATGGTCGAGGCCCGCGACCGGGCCACGGTCGACTCCTGCGCCACGCTGGTCGCCGAGGCGGTCCGCAAGCACATCGGGGAGAAGTGACATGAGACTCGCGGTCAACATCGACCATTTCGCCACCCTCCGGGAGGCCCGCCGGGCCGCCGAGCCCGAGCCGGCGCTGGCGGCCCTGTTGGCCGAGCAGGCCGGGGCCAGCGGCATCGTCTGCCACATCCGCGGCGACCGCCGGCATATCAAGGAGCGGGACCTGAAAGTCCTGCGGCAGGTCGTCAAGACCAGGCTCAACGTCGAGATGGCGGCGACGGAGGAGATGAAGGCCGTGGCCCTCGACATCCGGCCCGACGTCGTCTCGCTCGTGCCCGAGCGGCCGGAGGAGCTGACGACCGAGGGCGGACTGAAGGTCGCGGCCAACCGCAAGGTCCTCGGGCCCCACGTCGAGGCCCTGCGGGCGGGCGGCATCCGGACGAGCATCTTCATCGACACCTCGCTCGACGAGATCCGGGCGGCCCGCGAGATCGGCGTCGACCTCGTCGAGATCAACACCGGCAAGTACGCCGACCTCGGGGAGGGACCGGAGCGGGAAAAGGCCCTCGACGAGGTCCGGCGGGCGGCCGCCTTCGGCCGCGGCCTCGGCCTCGAGGTCCACGGCGGACACGGCCTCGATTACCGGAACGTCGGGCCGATCGTGGCCATCCCCGAGATCGCCGAATTGAGCATCGGCTTCTCGATCGTCGCCCGGGCGGCCGTGGTCGGCATCGAGCGGGCCGTGCTGGACATGCTGGACTTATTGGGGGGCTGACACCCCCGAGGGGAGACGATGGGGGGGGCTTTCGTGTCCCGTCTGGCGCGCCAATTTAGGGAGATAACATGGACATCCGCATCGACCTCGACCGATTGAGGGGCGACCTCGAAGAGTTGGGCCGCATCGGCCGCGACGACCGGGGCGGGATCAGCCGGCCGTCGTTCGGGGCCGCGGACCTCGAGGCCCGGGCCTGGCTCCGCCGGAAGATCGAGGCGGCCGGGCTCTGCTACCGGGAGGACGGCGCCGGCAACCAGTTCGGGCGGCTGGCCTGCGCCGGCCGGACCGTCATGGCCGGCTCGCACATCGATACCGTGCCCAACGGCGGCGCCTTCGACGGCGCCGCGGGCGTCCTGGCCGCCCTGGAGGCGGCCCGGCGCCTGGTCGAGGAAAAGACGCCGCTGACCAAGGCGGTCGAGGTCGCCTCCTTCACGGACGAGGAGGGCAATCTGGTCGGCGACTTCCTGGGCAGCCGGGCCTTCATGGGCCAGCTCGACGAGGCCGAGGTCCGCCAGGGCCGGACGTCGTTCGGGCTGCCCTTCGCCGAGGTCCTGAAGAAGACCGGCTACACGGCCGAGGGCATCCTCGCCGCTCACAACGACCGGCCCGACCTGGAGGCCTACCTGGAGCTGCACATCGAGCAGGGGCCCGTGCTGGAGGACGAGGGCGTGCCGATCGGCGTCGTCGAGCGGATCGCCGGCAAGCATTACCGCTTGTGCGCCTTCGTCGGCGAATCGGGGCACGCCGGGACGACGCCGCTCGAGCTGCGCCACGACGCCTTCCTGGGCCTGGCCGACTTCGCCCTGAAAGCGACCCAGCTCGTGGCCACGCGCTATTACGGCAGCGTGCTGACGGTCGGCCGGGCGGCCCTCCACCCCGGCCTGTTCAGCGTCATCTCCGGCCGGGCCGACTTCACGCTGGAGTTCCGCAGCCCCTTGCCCGAAGCGCTGGCGGCCATCGAAAAGGACGTTTTCGGATTGGCCGAGGACGTCGCGGCGACGCGCGGCCTGACGTTCGTCTCGAGGATCGTCGACCGCACGGCGCCGGTCGTCGTCGCGCCCCGGATCACGGCGGCCATCGAAGCGGAGTGCCGGGCCCTGGGCTACGCCTCGATGCGGCTGACCAGCGGGGCCGGCCACGACGCCCAGATCATCGCCGGGGGCGCCGAGGCGGGCATGATCTTCATCCCCTCGCCCGACGGGATCAGTCACGCGCCGGGCGAGCGGGTCGACTGGGGCGATCTGGAAAAGGGCACCAACCTGCTCTTGGCGACGATCGTCCGCCTCGCTTCTTAAAATAAGAGAGGGTCATGCCTACGGCAGGCAAAGCCCTGCCAAAGACTCCACTAAGATGTTTCGCAGGATCTGGGCTTCGAGTGCTCAGCCCCGATCCTGCCGGTCGCTCCCCGGAGTGCGCTCCCTGATGTAGGTTTGACCCTCTCTTGATCCGGTCCTTACCGGACGCCGTGGCCGTAAATGACGATCTTCTTGTCCCCGACGAGCGGCCAGCCGTTCTTCCAGTCGTATTCCTCGAACCCCGCGGGCATCGGATTGACGCGGATGACGCAGGCGCCGCGGGCCCCCGCCCCGGCGTTGTGGTCGATCTTATCCGAGAAGTCCCAGCCGTCGCCGTACGTCTTGGCGTTGACGGAGCGGTCCGGCCGGCCAGGCCTCTTCGGGTCCCCGTTCAGGTTCCGTTGGGGCTTGACCAACCGATAAGGCCCTTCGCCGGCGAGCCGGCCGGTCTCCTTCTCGTAGACCGACGGGTCCAGGAGCCGGCCGTCGCGCTCGAAAGCCAGCAGGAGCCAGGGCCGGCCGGGGATCTTCCGTCCGTTCCTGACCCCGGGCGGGACCGCGGCCGGCTTCTCGAGGAAGGCCTGGTCGGGGTCGCCGATGGCCAGGGGGGCGTCGTAGTAATAGCCCGCCGGGAATGGCGCGTCGATCTCTTCCAGGCTGTGATCGGTGCTGTAGCCGTCCGGGGCGAACACGGTGATGCCGGTGACGCCGGTCAGAAAGACCTTGGCGGCCGCCAACAGGTCGATGATCCGGACCCCCTGGTAGGTCACGTATTCGTCGCGCCGCTGGGTCGTCTTGTTCATCAGCATGAACTGGCTGTGACGGGGCAGGGCGCGGATCTCGTCCCAGCCCAACTCGACGGCGGCCGCCCGGGGCAGGCCCGGCCGGCTGGCCGGGTCGCCGGGATTGCGCAGGTCGGCCACCTCCACCCCGTTGGCGGCGCCGTCGCCGTCGGAGTCCTGCCCGTCGATGGCGGCGAAGGAGTCCGGGACCCGGCCGGCCTTCTGGTAGGCCGCGCCGTAGGCGTTGAGGGTGTCGGCCGCCGTCTTGGGCACGCCGGTCGCGTAGCGGGGATTCGGGAACTCGAGCAGGTGACAATAGCTGCAGGGGCTGTACTCGCGTTCGGTGTCCGTGCCCTTGACCCCGCCGCGGTGGCAGGTCTGGCAGTCGTCCAGGCGCGTGCCGGCCGCGGCCGGATAATGGGCGATGAAGCCCTGCATGTCGGCGTCGCTCTCGTGGCCGACATAGGCCCGCGACCTCACCGCGTCCTGTCCGCCGGCGCCGCCGGCCAGCCAGGCCGCCGAAGCGGCCGCCGCTATCAGAATGACGGTCCCGATCGATCTGGCGAATGTTTTCATGGGGTCCTCCGGGACGGGCATCTTATCCGAATCCGCCGGAGACGGTCAAACGATGGGGTCAAACCTACATTTTTCGAAAAAATGTAGGTTTGACCCCGTCCGCTCCGTCCGGAAAGACCGGCTCGAACGTAAAATGCCGTTCCTTATGGTAATATCTCTATTAGAGGAGAACATGAGAACACCCGCGCGCGCCGCCCTTCGATCCGCTTTCATCCTCGCCGCCTTCGTCGGCGGGCTCCTGGCCGGAGCGGCCTCGGCCGCCTCGGTCCCGGTCGTCCGCAGCGCCAAGACGACGACCCCCCCGACGCTGGACGGGAAGCCCGATGAATGGGCCGGACTCGACAGCCTGGTCGACGCCAGGTCGGGCGTCGAAGCGGCCTTTCAGAACGACGGCCGCAACCTCTACATCCTGTTCGTCGCCCGGACGCCCGAAGCGGTCCGGGCCGTCGAGGGGACGGGTCTGACCGTCCTGGGCCGCCCGTCCGGCAGCCGGAAGCCGGCCAAGGGGGTCCGCCTCCAGACCCGCTTCATCACCCCGGACGGCCTCATCTTCTGGCGGGAAAGCCAGGGCGCCATCATGACCGAGGCGGAGAAGGCCGAGTTGCGCCGGACCCCGCGCCACCCCATCAACGTGGCCTTCGCCGTCGAGGCCAAGGGCAGCTCGTACGGCCCTCTGCGGCGCCAGCCGGGGCTCGATCCGCCCGATTTCGCCGCCGCCGCCGCCGCCGCGGCGGACGCCGCCGTCGTCTACGAGGTCCGGGTGCCGCTGGCCTCCCCCGACATCGCGCCCGGGGCCATCGGCGGCGCGCCGGGAGCGGTGGTCCGGGTGACGATCGAGTGGGGCGGCGCGGTCGACAGCAACCTGTCCACCAAATCGAGCCGGGAAGCCCCCGACTCCCGGAGCGGTTACATGTCCGGCACCGGCCGCACCTGGGGCCAGGAGTTCCTGGATTCCTTCGACTCGATGTCCCGCCCCTCCGAGACCACCAAGCGGTTCGCGTTCAGCGTCGACGTCACCCTCGCGGACGTCCTTTAGATGCCCCTGCGGATCGGCGCCGTCCCCATCGGCTTCGAGGTCGGCCTCGGCGCCCTGGCCGGCTACAGCGACCTCCCCTACCGGCTGATCTGCCGCTCCCTCGGCTCCCCTTTCTGCATCACCGAGGCCATGCTCGACCGCCAGGTCCTGCTCGAGGGCAAGATGCGCAAGCGCCTGGTCCGCCTCGACCCGGCCGATCATCCCGTGGCCGGACAGATCATGGGCGTCGAGCCCGAGACCATGGCCGAGGCGGCCGCCGCCCTGGACCGCATGGGCTTCGACATCCTCGATCTCAACTTCGCCTGCCCGGTCCGCAAGGTTGTGGCCCACAAGCGCGGCGGCGCGCTGATGGCCGACCCCGCCCGGGCCCTGGCCACGGTCCGGGCCGTCGTCGCGGCCGCGCCGGGCCGGCCGGTGACGCTCAAGATGCGGCGCTCGTTCCGGACGGACGACGCCTCCCGCGACGCTTTCTGGACGATCGCCCGGGGCGCCTTCGAGGCCGGCGCGGCGGCCATCGCCGTCCACGCCCGGAGCGTCGAGCAGAAATACACCGGCCGGGCCGACTGGGGCTTCCTGGCCGAGGTCAAGCGGGCCTTCCCGGACCGGACCATCCTCGGGTCCGGCGACGTCGCCTCCCCGGCCGAGGCCTTGCGCATGATCGCCGAGACCGGCGTCGACGGCGTCCTGGCCGCCCGTGGGGCCATCGGCAATCCCTGGTTCTTCGCCCAGGCCCGCGACCTGGCCGATGGCCGGGAGCCCCGGCGTCCCGGCCTCGACGAGCAGCGCGAGGTGATCGAGCGCCATTATCGTCTGGCCTGCGAAACCTACGATCCGCGGCGCGGCCTCAAGATCCTGCGCCACTTCAGCCTCCAGTACGCCAAGATGCACCCCCGCCGGACCGATCTCCGCAACGCCCTCGTCCAGGTCCGCACGGAGGCCGAGTGGCGGGCCATCCTCGATGCGTTCTACGGGGCCTGAACCGGCCCCTCCCGCCTTTACAGCCCGGCTCGGTTGTGCTATCACATCGGATGCTCCGAGCCGACGGCGCTACAGCCCGGCCGCCAGGCGCCCCGGCCGACAGGGAGAGGCGGGAAACGGCCCCTCCTTCCGGACCCGAAAAGGAGATCCCGTGCGCCATCCTCGCCATCCCTCCCGAAAGATCCTCTGGCCCGCCGTCCTTCTCGCGTTGGCCCTGGCCGCGTCGCCCGCGCCGGCGGCCGAGCGGACCCTGATGCTGGCCACGACGACGAGCGTCGACGCCACCGGGCTCCTCGACGTCCTGGCCGACGCCTTCAAGGCGGACACGGGCCTGACCCTCAAGTGGATCGCCGTCGGCACGGGCGCGGCCCTCAAGCAGGCCCGCGACGGCAACGCCGATGTCGTCATCGTCCACGCCCGCAAGCTCGAGGAGGTTTTCCTCCGCGACGGCTACGGGGTCAACCGCCGGGTCTTCGCCCGCAACTATTTCATGATCGTCGGCCCGCCGGACGATCCGGCCGGCGTCGCCGGGGCCGCCTCGGCCGCCGAGGCCTTCGGCCGCCTCCGCGCCGGCGCCGCCCCCTTCGCCTCCCGCGGCGACAAGTCCGGCACCCACGCCCGCGAGCTCGAGCTCTGGGCCCAGGCCGGCGGGCCGCCCGCGGCGAACTACCTCGAGACCGGTCAAGGCATGGCCGAGACCCTGCGCGTCGCCGCCGAGCGCCGCGCCTACACCCTGACCGACACCGCGACCTTCTACGCTTCCAAAGGCCTCCAAGACCTCCGCCCCGTCTTCGAGAACGCCCCCGAGCTCGAGAACGTCTACGCCGTCATCGCCGTCGACCCGGCCCGCGTTCCCGCCGCCCGCTACGGCGAGGCCATGGCCTTCATCGCCTTCCTGACCTCGCCGCGCGGCCAGAAGCTCGTGGGCGAGTTCCGGGGCCGGGCCGGCCGCCCCCTCTTCGAGCCGCTGGCCGCCGTGCCCGGGGTGGACCTCGTCAAATGATCGTCCGCGAGCTCGCCCTGGCGGTCTGGATCTCGCTCAAGACGAGCGGGCTGGCCGCCCTCATCGCCAGCGCCATCGCCGTGCCATTCGCGCTCTTCCTGGCCGGCCGCGAGTTCCGCGGCAAGCGCCTCGTCCTGGTCGTCAACCAGACCTGGATGGCCGCGCCGACGGTCGTCATCGGCCTGCTCTTCTACTCGCTCCTGGGCCGCCGCGGCCCCCTGGGCGGGCTGGGCCTCCTGTACACCCAGGCGGCCATGACCGTCGGCCAGGTCTTCCTCGTCCTGCCGCTCATCGCCGGCTTCTCCTACACGGCCCTGCGCCAGGTCGACCGGCGGGCCCGCCAGACCGCCCTGACCCTGGGGGCCAGCCCGCGCCAGGCCGGCTGGATCGTCCTGCGCGAGGCCCGCTTCCCGCTCCTCG
>CAZNPB010000021.1:0-41347 GCA_964574895.1 uncultured Eubacteriales bacterium | reverse complement strand
GGGTCAGCAGGCCGCCGATGTTGGAGACGACGAAGATGAAGAAGATGGGGATGTGCCTGGTGATCTTACGCTCGGAATTGGTCCGCAGCAGGGGCCGGATGAGCAGCATGCTGGCCCCGGTCGTGCCGATGAAGTTGGCCAGGACGGCCCCGATGAGCAGGAAGAGCGTGTTGACCTCGGGCGTGGCCTTGAGGTCGCCCTTGAGGACGATGCCGCCGGAGACGATGAACAGGGCCGTCAACAGCAGCAGGAACGAGGCGTAATCCTTGAGCGACAGGACCAGCTCGTGCGGGGCGCGGAGCAGGAAGTAGGCGGCCACCGGCACGGACCAGAGAAAGGCCACCAGGCCCTTGTTCTTGTGGTTCTCCCAGAAGTGGGGGGCCTTGAGCGGCAGGAAGGCGATGGACAGAAGAAGACCCACGAAGGGGACGACGCCCCACAACGGCAACGACTGTCCGAGCGCGTGCGCTTCCATAAGAGGCGTATTGTAGCGGAACCGCGCCGTTTTTCAAGGAATTAATGGCGAAGCGACACCCCTCGCCGCCGCGAGAAGAAGCCCCGAAAATGGGAGAAGCCCCTAAGCAGAATGGACAACACGGAGGGCGGAACGCGGCCGGCGCGCACGCGAACGGGAGCGGAGGTCAGGGCAGGGCGGCCGTCGAGATCCGAAAAGCGCGGGCCGGAAGCTTGCGTTTGGCGGCCCGCCGCTCGACCGGCAGGAGCAGGGACCGGTCGTCGCTCGGCGGCGTATGGAAGAGCAGGGCGGCTCCGGCCTCCCAGAGCGATTCGAGGAGCTCGAGCTCGAGGCCGCGCTCGATGTGGACGACGGCGCGGGAACCGGCCTTGTCCGCGGCCGCGGCGATCTTGACCGCCAGGGCGGCGGAGGCCGGCCCGTCGCCGATCGACCCGTCCGCGAAGTGGACCCAGGCGCGCTCCGCGGCCGGCGCGACGAAGCCCTCGGCCAGCGGACCGGCGTGGTAGATCACGAAATACCCCCGGCCCTTCTTCGCCGCGGCGGCCAGCTCGGCCAGGGCGGCCGGATCGCGCGGCCGGGTCCGGTCCGAAACGTGGAAGTCCACGCCGCTCCCGACGAGGTCCGTCAGCTCGAGGCGAGCGGACAGGCCCTCGTCGCCGGCGCCGGGCAGGGGGCCGCCCCAGAACAGGGACAGGTGCGTGCCGCCCTCGCGGCAGGCCCGCTGCAGGATCTCCCATTCGTCCGCCCGGGGCCGGGCCTCGTCCGAGGTCAGGACGCGGGCCCCGGCCTTGGCCAGGGATTCGAGCTCCTCGAGACCGAACCGGCCGGTGTCGAGGAGGCTCATGGGGATGCGCCGCCGGCGCGCGTATTGGGAGGCCTCGAGCAGGGCGACGAGCTCGAACTGGTCGTCCCGGATGACCAGGTCCCGCCGGGTCCGGACCCGGTCCAGGAGCTCATAGGTCCTGACCACCCCGGCGACGCCCTCGATGACGGCTTTTTCGCTCATGATCGGAATTTCAAGATATACCACCCGGGCCCGGAGGTGTCAAACGCGACCCCTTCTCCCGCAGCGGTGGCGCTTTCGTTCTCCGAGCCCCGACCTCTTCCCTGCAGCGTCTCAAGCCTGACGCCTTGATATCCGGGAGGCCCTTCATTATTATCCCTAGGGAGGTCCCGTGAGATCCTGCGTCGTCTTGTTTTCCGGCGGGCTCGATTCGACGACCGCGCTGGCCTGGGCCCTCGACCGCTACGACGACGTCCGCGCCCTGACCTTCGACTACGGGCAGCGGCACCGGGTCGAGATCGCCATGGCCCGCCGGACCGCCCGCCGCATGGGTGTGCCGCAGACGGTCCTCAAGGTCGACCTCCGTCCGGTCGGCGGCTCGGCCCTGACGGACCCCCGCATCCCCCTCCCCCGCTCGGCCCGCCGGCCCTCGTCGGCGCCCCCCGGCCCGCCGGCGACCTACGTGCCGTTCCGCAACGGCATCTTCCTGGCCCTGGCCGCCGCCTGGGCCGAGGCCCGCGGCATCCGCGACCTCGTCTGCGGCTTCCATGTCGAGGACTCGCCCGACTACCCCGACACGACCCGGGCCTTCGTCCGGGCCATGGAGAAGGCCGTCCGGACGGGCACGCGGGCCGCGTTCGGCGGCCCGAAGCCTCGGATCGTCGCCCCGCTCCTGGGGCTCGACAAAACGGGCATCATCCGGCTGGGGCTCCGGCTGGGGGCCGACTATTCCCATTCGGTCTCCTGCTACGCCGGCGCCGAGCGCCCCTGCGGCGCCTGCCCGGCCTGCCGCTTCCGGGCCCGGGCCTGGAAAACGGTCGGCCGCCAGGACCCGCTCCTCGCCCGCCTGGAAAAGAGAGGTTCCCGATGAGCTGGACACTCAAGGTCCGGGACACGTTCTCGGCCGCCCACTATCTCAAGGAATACCGGGGCAAGTGCGAGAAGGTCCACGGCCACACCTTCCGGGTCGAGGTGGCCATCGCCGTCCGCGAGCTCGACCGGACCGGCCTGGGCTACGACTTCACCGAGATCAAGAAGGACCTGGCCGAGGCCCTGCCCGACCACAGCCTGCTCAACGAGGTCTTCGCCTTCAATCCCTCGGCGGAGAACCTGGCCCGCCACCTCTACGGCGAGCTCAAGAAGAAGTACCCGGTCGCCGCGGTGACCGTCTGGGAGTCCGAGGATGCGTCGGCCACCTACGCTGAAGACGATTGACATCTTCGCTTCGCCCCAGGGCGAGGGCCTGCGCCAGGGCGAGCCGACCCTCTTCGTCCGCCTGGCCGGCTGCAATCTCCGCTGCGGCTTCTGCGACACCAAGACGGCCTGGCGGGGCGGCCGCGAATGGTCCGTCGAGGCCATCGTGGCCGAGGTCGAGCGCCTGCGCGAGGAGTATCCCGCGGCCTGGGTCTGCCTGACGGGCGGCGAGCCGCTGGCCCAGAACGTCCGGCCGCTCGTCCGGCGCTTGCACGCCGAGGGCTTCCTCGTCCAGGTCGAGACCAACGGCACCTTCCCCCCGGATCCCGAAGCCGATTGGCACTCGGTCTCGCCCAAGCCGCCCGACTACGCCTTCCACCCGGGGTTCGGGAAGAAGGCCCGGGAGGTCAAGCTGGTGGTCTGCCGCTCGCTTCGTCTCGACGACGTCCGGACGGTCCGGGCCGGCTTCCCAATAACGACGCCGCTCATCCTCCAGCCGGAGTCGAACACCGCCTGGAGCCGGACGAAGACCGCGGCCCTGCTCGAGGAAGCGGCCCGGGCCGGGCTCGAAGGCGTGCGCCTCTCGCTCCAGCTCCACCGGGTCTACGGGTTCAAATAGGGCCTTCGCCAATTCCGGGCTCCCCTCTCGCGGCGGCGATGGGCGTTGGCTCGAAGGTCCCCCCCGCCCGGTCAATAGGTCTTCCAGAGAGCGCCCCAGTCCGTCTTCATGAATTCCCGGATCCGGGCCCGGCCGACCGTCGGGTACCAGAGCCAGTCGTGGTAGATGTTGCTGGCCAGCGGGGCCCAGAACACCAGCGGCGAGTGGAGCAGGGGGCCTTCGAAGCACCTCAGGCATCCTTTGCGGATGAGCTGGTCGCCCCAGATGACCAGGCTGCGCTTGGTCTTGAACCCGAAGTCGAGCCCGGCGACGTCATCGCCGACAAGGTCCATCTCCCGGAGGTCGGCCACGCCCAGCCCGCGCTCGTGGGCCATGCGGAGATAGGGGATGCTCAAGGGGTCGAAGCCCATGATCTTGGCCGCCACGGCGTCGATGGCCACCGAGTCGCCGGAGGCGAGGAGGATGTCCTTGACGCACGGGACCATGGTCCGGGGCCCGGCCCCGTTGCCGCAGATGGTCCCGTCCATGACGCAGAACAGGCCGGGGTGCAGCTCCCTCTGCATATAAAGGAGGTCGACCAGGACCTCGTGGATGTACTTATGGGCGTAGTGGCGGACCTCTTTGAGCAGCCCGCCGAAAGCGTTCTTGACCGCCCCGGTCGTCGTCGAATGGCCGTGCGTCTTGACGGTCGGCAGGTGGAGGACGCTTTTGCCGGCGTACAGGGCCGGGACCTGGATGCCCTCGGGGAAGATCTCGTTCAGCTTGAGGAGCGGGCTCTTGAAAGGATAGACGGTCCACTCGACCTCGGGCAGGGCCGTGAAGGTCAGGCCGTATCTCTCGAGCACCGGCAGCCAGAGGTTGTTGCGGGCGCCCTTGCGGGGATTGGTGACGACGGTCTTGTTCTCGACCGGCAGGAGCCGCGACTTGGGGAAGCCCGCCGCCGTGAGCGTTCGCAGGACGCCGTCGACCTGCCAGGGCTGGCTCGAGCAGGCCGGGAAATACTTGGTCCACGACAGGTTGAGCTTGATCAGGGTGTCGCGGTCCGGGGGCAGGAAGGACCGCCACTCGGCCAGGTCCATGACCCGGCCGTAATCCTCGAGGACCCGGTCCGGGCGGGTCCGGACCACCGCGACGCGTGCTCGGCCCATGGGCGTCACCTCAATTGCAGGATCGCGGCGGCCGCGACGATCCAGAGGAAGATGTCGAGGAGCAGCGGCTTGTCCCGGATCACGAGCGCCTCCGGGGTGCCGCCCTCCTTTTTCTGATGGATGAGGTAGAGATAGCGGAAGATGCCGTAGAGGACGAAGGGGATGGTGAAGATCAGGTTTTTGGTCCCGAACTTCTCGACCGTCTCGGCCGAGATGGTGTAGAGGCAATAGGCCACGAAGGTCGAGGCGGTGACGACCGAGATCATCTGGTCGAGCAGGTAGGGATTGTACTCGCGCAGGATGGGCCGGTGGCTGGAAGCGTCCCCCTGGAGCAGGGTCAGCTCGTAGCGCCGCTTGCCGAGGGCCAGGAAGAGCGACAGGAGGATGGTGCAGACGAGCAGCCAGGACGAGACCTCGACCCCGATGGCCACGCCGCCGGCCACGACGCGGATGAGGAAGCCGGCGGCGATGATGAAGACGTCCAGGATGACGACATGCTTGAGCCAGACCGTGTAAAGGACCTGGAGGACGAAGTACCCGGCGGCGACGAGCAGGAAGGTCCGGTTGACGGTGGCCGCGACGGCGAAGCCGCCGAGGGCCATGCCGGCCAGCAGGCCGAAGGCCGTTCCGCGCGTGATGCGGCCCGACGCCAGGGGCCTCCGGCTCTTGACCGGATGGGCCCGGTCCTCCTCGACGTCGCGGATGTCGTTGAAGACATATTGGGCGCTCGAGATCAGGCAGAAGGCCGCGAAGGCCCGCACGGCGGCCAGCAGGAGCGGCATGTTGGTCAGGTTCTGCGAGAACAGGAGCGGGGCGAAGACGAACAGGTTCTTGATCCACTGATGGGCCCGCAGGGCCTGGAGCAGGGCGATCTCGCGCATGGGGTTGCGGCTATTGTAATGAATCCGCGCCGCCGATTTCAACCGCGGGCTTGGACCGTTCGAAGAAGCGGTAGCCCGAGCGGGTCAGATAGACGCCGGCCAGGGTGACCGCCGCGCCGGCGGCCTGGAGCGCGGTCAGGCGCTCGCCCAGGATGAGCCCGGCGAAGAAGATGGTCAGGATGGGGGTCAGGTTGCTGTAAACGCCGGTCTTGGCGCTGCCGACCGCCTTGATCGAGACGTACCAGAGCACGAAGCAGAGGAAGATGGCCACCAGGCCGGCGTAAGCGACGGCCGCCCAGCCCGCCGCGGCGACGCGGGTCCAGTCGGTCCGGGCCAGGTCGCGGACCGCGAACGGCAGGTAGACGGCCGTGCCGGCGATCGTGCCCACCGCGGACAGCCGGAAGGGCGAGTTCCGCTCCAGGACCGGGCGGGCGAAGACGGTGTAGGCCGCCCAGCAGACGTTGGCCAGCAGGATGAGGACGGCCCCCCGCCAGGCCTGCCAGGTGAAGGCCAATCCGCCGTTCTCCCCGGCCACGACCAGGAGGAAGCCGCCGAAGGAGATGACGATGCCGGCCCAGCCGGCCGGCGAGATCCGTTCTTCGCCGACGGCCGTGGCCAGGACGGCGATGAAGAGCGGGCTCGTGCCCATGATGATCGAGGCCGTCGAGGCGGCCATCATGTCCACGCCGGTGATGAAGGAGACCTGGTAGAACGTGATGCCGAGCAGGCCCAGGCCGGCGGCCTTCCAGCCGTCGCCCTTGAGGGCCAGCCGGGGCAGGCCGGGCCGGGCCAGAAGCACGACGGCATAGGCCAGGGAGGCCAGGGCCAGGCGGGCGGCGTTGAAGGCGTGGGGCGAGAGCGACCGCAGGCCGATCTTGATGACCGAGAGGTTGACGGCCCAGAGCAGGACGACCGCCACCATCAGCAGGTCGGTCCGGCCCAAGCGGGGGCCGTTCGGGGCTTTGATCATGGGCTGTGCGGCGGCTTCCTGTCGGAGGGGGTATCCGGGCGGGCTCGCGGGGATGGACCTTAAGAGCGCCGGCGGGGCCGCGGGTAGCGGGCCTCGACGACCGAGGTCAGGCCGCCGCGGGGATTGAACTCGCCCCGGACGACGGCGCTCTTGGGCTTGCAGGCCCGGACGACGTCCGCCAGGACGCGGTTGACGACGTTCTCGTAGAAGATGCCCAGGTCGCGATAGGCCAGGAAATACTCCTTGAGCGATTTGAGCTCCAGGACCCGGCCGGCGGGGACGTAGCGCAGCGAGATCGTCCCGAAGTCGGGCAGGCCCGTCTTGGGGCAGACCGAGGTGAACTCGGGGAACTCGATGGCGATCTCGTAGTCCGGGAACTGGTTGGCGAAGGTCTCGAGCGCCGGCAGTTCGGCGTCCAGGCCGGCCTTGGCCTCGCGGTCGGTGTATCCGGGCATTGTCATTCTCCTAACTTCTTGAACCGCGCCATGATACACGAATTCCGAGGGCGCCGCAATGCCGGCCCGTCCCGGACGGCTCCTCGATCCGCGATATCCTTCACCCCCATTCTCCGCCGTCTTGCCCGTCCCGGCGCAAGGGCCGTTCTTCGTCCCCCGGCCCTTCAAGCATTCCCTGAAGAGCCTGGAACCTCTATAATATGGAAGATAATTCCTTTTATAGAGAGCCCGCATGAGCGAATGCAAGAGCGCCAAGAACGCGTCCCGCTGCAACTGCACCTACGAGCCCTGTTCCCGCAAGGGCGTCTGCTGCGACTGCCTGGCCTATCACTGGCGGAACCGGGAGCTGCCGGCCTGTCTGTTCCCCGACCCGGTCGAGCGGACCTGCGACCGGTCCCTACGCCGGTTCGTCGAGATCTACAAGGACGAAGTCCGATGACCCCGCGCCGCTATGTCTACGGCCCGGTCGCTTCGCGGCGGCTCGGCTTCTCCCTCGGCGTCGACATCATCCCCTTCAAGACCTGCACCCTCGACTGCGTCTATTGCCAGCTCGGGACGACCCGCCGGACCACGGTCCGCCGCGGCCGCTGGTTCCCGCCGCGGGAGATCCTGGCCCAGATCCGGGAGGCCCTTTCGTCCGGCCAGCGGATCGACGCGGTGACCTTCTCCGGCTCAGGCGACCCGACCCTCTGCCGCGATCTCGGCCTCCTCATCCGGGCCGTCAAGAAGATGACCGCCGTGCCGGTCGTCGTCCTGACCAACGGCACCCTGCTGACCCGCGAGGACGTCCGCCGGGACCTCCTCGCCGCCGACGTCGTCGTGCCGTCGCTCGACGCCGTTCCGGCCGCCGTCTTCCGCCGCGTCAACCGGCCCCACGCCTCGCTCGACAACCGCCGCGTCGTCGCCGGCCTGGCCCGGTTCCGGGACGAGTACAAAGGCCAGATCCGCCTGGAGATCATGCTGGTCAAGGGGGTCAACGATTCCCCGGCCGCCCTGGAGGCCCTGGAGAAGGCCGTGGCCCGCATCCGGCCGGACCGCATCGAGCTCAACACCGTCGTCCGGCCGCCCGCGGAGCTGCGGGCCGCGCCCCTCGGGCGGGCCGCCCTGGAGCGCGTCCGCGGGCGGCTCGGCCCCCGGGCCGAGATCGTCGCCTCGTTCGGCAAGAGGAAGCAGGCCCCGGCCGAGGGCGCGGGCGCCCTGGAAAAGGCCGTCCTGGCCACGGTCCGGCGGCGGCCCCAAACGGCCGCCGACATCGCCGCCGCCCTGGGCCGCCATCACGACGAGGTGCTCAAGACCCTGACGGCGCTCCTCGAGCGGGGCCGGGTGGCCAAGCGCCGCCACGGCGGCCGGACCTACTTCGCCGCCTTTACTTGACCCGCCCCCTTGTGATAGCATCCCCCCTAACGAAGGCCGGGGCCGGAACCCATCGTTAGACGAGGTCGTGCCTTCTATAACCTGACATCCGTCGTCGCCGCATCGAGCGGTTCTTCCCTATCGACGATCCCCCCTATCGCGCGGGCATAAGTCCGCAAAGGAGTCAGCCATGTTCATCAACACCCACTTCCCCAAAGCACAAAAATACTGGTATGAAGGGAAATTCCGCGATTGGTCCGAAGGCGGCTTCCATCCCACGATGCACGCCCTGCATTACGGCAGCTGCGTCTTCGAAGGCATCCGGGCCTATAACACGGCCAAGGGCCCGGCCGTTTTCCGCCTGCCGGAGCACAACGACCGCTTCCTGCTGTCCGCCGGCGTGCTCAAGATGAAGGTGCCCTACACCAAGGACCAGATCACCGAGGCCATCCTGGGCACCGTCCGGGCCAACGGGCTCGAGAGCTGCTACGTCCGGCCCCTGCTCTTCTATTCCTACGGCAACCTTGGACTGGTGCCCAAGGCCTGCCCGGTCGAACTGGCCATCTTCGCCTGGGAATGGGCCGCCTACCTCGGCGAGAACGCCGCCCGCGGCGTCAACGCCTACATCCTGCCCTGGCGGCGCGTCCATCACACCCAGTTCAACATGTCGGCCAAGCTCGGCGGCGTCTACGTCCAATCGACGATCGCCGGACTGGAGGCCCGCGAACAGGGCTTCGACGAGGCCATCTTCCTGAACATGGAGGGCCGCATCGCCGAAGGCCCGGGCCAGAACGTCTTCATCGTCAAGGACGGGACGCTCGTCACCAACGGCCGGACCGAGTCCGCGCTCGAGGGCATCACCCGGACGAGCCTCCTGGAGCTGGGCCAGCATCTGGGCTACAAGACCAAGGTCGGCCCCATCGCCAAGGAAGAGTTCTTCGGCGCCGACGAGGCCTTCTACTGCGGCACGGCGGTCGAGGTCATCCCCATCGTCGCCGTCACCGACGGCTCCGATCCGGCCGCCCCCCGCGTCGCCCACGTCATCGGGTCCGGCAAGCCCGGCCCGGTCGCCCGGCGGATGTCCGAGGCCTTCGCCGAGGCCGTCTCCGGCCGTCTGCCCGGCTTCGAGAAATGGCTGACGCACGTCGGGACATGAGCCGCGGTCCCGCGCTCCGTCCGATCGGCGTCGTCCGCTCGCCCTACAAGGAGCCGAAGGACCTGCCGCCGCCGGCCTTCGCCCCGCCGCGCTTTTTCGAGCGGTCCCGGGGCGAGATCGAGGTCCGGCCCGAGTTCGGGGCCGGGCTCGAGGGCCTGGAACGCTATTCCCACATCATCGTCCTGTTCCACTTCCACCGGTCGGGGGCGGCCAAGCTCAACGTCGTCCCGCCCGGCCAGACGGAGCCCCGGGGCGTCTTCGCCAGCCGTTCGCCGCACCGGCCCAATCCGATCGGGATGAGCGTGCTCAAGCTCCTGGGCCGGACGGGCCGGGTCCTGCGGGTCTCCGGCCTCGACCTCGTCGACGGGACGCCCGTGCTCGACATCAAGCCCTATACCCGCCGGGACCGGAAGTCCCGCATCCGGACCGGCTGACCCGGGAAGGGCCGCCGGCCCGGGCCGCGTCAGGGCTTCAGGACCGCGTCGGCGGCGGCCGCCACGACGTCCCAGGCCGCCCGGACGTGGCGCTCCTCGGTCGTCCGGGCGCCGACCACGAAGCGAGGGGTGAAGCGGCCCCGCAGCGTCGTGTGGGTCAGGAAGATCGTGCCGCCGGCGTTGATGCGGGCCAGGAAGCGGCGGTTGAGCTCGTCGAGCGCGGCTTCGTCGCGGCCGTCGTTGAGCCGGAAGCAGACCAGGCCGAGATCGACCGGGGCCAGGAGCTCGAAGCGGGCATCGGCCTCGACCCAGTCCTTGACCAGCCCGGCCAGCCGGATGTGCTCGCGGACCATGGCCTGCAGGCCTTCGACCCCGTAGCTGCGGAGGACGAACCAGAGCTTGAGGGCCCGGAAGCGGCGGCCCAGTTGGATGCCCCAGTCGCGGTAGTTCTTGACCTGGGCGTCGACGCCGGTCTTGAGGTACTCGGGGTGGATCTCGAAGGTCCGAATGAGGGCGCCCGGATCGCGCACGAAATAGGCCGAGCAGTCGAAATTGACGGCCATCCACTTGTGGGGATTGAAGACCAGCGAATCGGCCAGCTCGGCGCCGTCCAGGACCCAGCGCTTCTCGGGCAGGATGGCGGCCGTCCCGGCCCAGGCCGCGTCGACGTGGAACCAGACGCCGTGTTTGCGGCAGATCTCGCCGACGGCCCGCAGCGGATCGACGGCCCCGGAGGAGGTCGTGCCGGCCGTGGCCATGACGAAGGCGGGGACGAGCCCGGCGTCCCTGTCCCGGACCAGGGCCTCTTCGAGTTTCTCGGGGATGAGGGCGAAGCGGTCGTCGGTGGGCAGGCGGCGGAAGTTCTTCCTGCCGAAGCCGGCGATGCGGACCCCCTTGTCGGCGCTCGAGTGGACCTCCTCGGACGCGTAGGCGGTCAGGGTCCGGGTCAGGCCGGAATCGTTGGCGTCGTAACCGCTGGCCTTCTCCCGGGCGGAGAGCATGGCGCAGAGGGTGGAGGTCGAGGCCGCGTCCTGGATGACCCCGGCGAACCCGGCCGGCAGGCCGATCATCTGGCGCAGCCAATCCATGACCACTTCTTCGAGCTCGGTGGCGGCCGGCGAGGTCTGCCAGGACATGCACTGGGCCCCGAGGCCGGCGGTCAGGAGCTCGCCGAGAACGGAGGCCGGGCTGTTGTTGGCCGGAAAGTAGGCGAACCAACCCGGGTGCTGCCAGTGGGTGACGCCCGGCAGGACGAGGTCCTCGAAATCCCGGAATATGGCCTCCATGGCCTCGCCGCGAACGGGAGGGACGGCCGGGATCATTTTCTTGACGTCGCCCGGCTCGAGACGGGAGACGACGGGGTATTTTTCGATATTCTCGAAATAGTCGGCGATCCAGTCCACCAAGTGGTGTCCGGCGCGCCGAAACTCGTCGTTTTTCATGCCCAACTCCTCGATTTCGGCCCTTTTCCCCCTTTCCGGCCCCTTGTTCACTATACCTTTTTTCAGGGGAAACCTCCAGGGAAAGGGGCCGTGGAAAGGGCGGAAAAGCCGTTTCCCGAAAAACGCGCGTTTTAGCCCTGTTCGACGGCCGGAGGAGCCGACTTGGACCGATCTGCGCGTCGAATGGAAAATAGTATTGCCTTCCGGCCCGAGTTGTGGTATAATTTGAAATGGTCAGTCGGCGGGGTCAAACAAAAAATCGAAAAAAGGGACTTCTCTGTCCGGGTCTCCCCTTTCCGACCATAACCTGGGGGCGGGCCCCGGGACGCAACGAAACCCGCCCGGCCGCGGTATTAATCGACGAGTGAAGAGAATGGCCAGCCAAGACCTCCTTTTCGATATCGTCGATACAACTCCTTCCCCTGTCGAGACCGCCCTGACCTGAAGGCGCAGGCCAGGGCGGTCTCCCTCTCGTCATCGGCCGGACCCTCAAAATATTTGGCTCTTCTCCCGATTCCGGGAGAACCCCTCTCTTCGGCTTTGCTCAGGGCAGGCCCGGAGCGACCACATCGGCGCGTAGGTCAGAATCACGACCGAGCACTCGAGGTCGGGATTCTGAGATGTATCTTAAAAATGCGCTTTCTTCCGATATCTCCCAGAAGCAGGACTCCGAGTCGCTCCGTCCTGCTTCTGATGGTCGCTTCGTTCCTCCGCTCCCTGCCGGCCCCCCTCTCCAGCCACGGGGACCTTCAAGGCAACGCCCATCGCCGCCACGAGAGGGGATCCCGGAAATGGGAGAAGAACCTAGTATTTGACCCGCGGGGGCGTTCGTCCTATCATGGCGGCGGCCTTTAACGAAGGGAAGTCCGTCAATGCGGACACAGCCCCCGCTACTGTATCCGGGGACGAATCCCGAGGGACGCCACGGCCGCGAGGCTGGAAGGCTCGGGAGGAGGACGATCCGGGAGTCAGGATACCTTGTCGAGGCCACGGTCGACCGGTCTTCGGGCGGAAGACGGCGGGCGAAAAAGCGGCGGGGGCGGATCGGAGTCCCTGCCATGGCACGACGCACGACCGTTCCCGCGGCCCTGGCCGCGCTCGTTCTCTCGACCGTCCCCGTTTCGCTCGCGGCCCAAGAGCCTCAGGCGCGGGCCGTCCCCCCTCTCCGGCACGACGTCGTCGTCACGGCCACCCGCTTGGAGACCCCCGAGCGGAAGGTCGGCAGCTCTTTGACCGTCGTCAGCGGCGAAGAGCTCCTCCGCACCGGGCGGGCCTTCGTCCTCGACGCCCTCGAGGCCGTCCTGGGCCTTTCGACCGTCCGCAACGGCGGGCCGGGCGCGACGGCCTCGGTCTCGATCCGCGGCGCCAACAGCGAGCACACGCTCTTCCTGCTCGACGGGCTGGAGCTCAACGACCCGATCAATCCCTCGCGGTCCTATGACGTCTCCCACCTGCCGCTGAGCGAAGTCGAACGGGTCGAGGTCCTGCGCGGCCCGCAAGGCCTGCTCTACGGCTCGGACGCGCTCGGCGGCGTCGTCAACATCATCACCCGGGCCGGCCGCGGCCGTCCCCGTCTGACCCTGGCCTCGTCGACCGACACGCTCCGCTCCGTCTCGGCGGACCTGGCCCTGGCCGGGTCGTCGGCCGGGACGGACTATTCGTTCGCCCTCTTCCACGAGCGCACGGCCGGCATCTCGGCGGCCTCGTCGGCCTACGCCGGGAACGCCGAGAAGGACGGCTATCGCGACCTGAACCTGGCCGGCCGCCTCGGCTTCGCGCTCCGGCCGGACGCCCGCTTCACCCTGACGGTCCGGGCGGGCCAGGCCCGGACCGAGCTCGACAACTTCGGCGGCCCCGGCGGCGACGATCCCAACAACGTCCAGGATTACGGCAGCCTTCTCGTCCGCGGCCAGTACCGGGACCTCGCGCGCGGCGGCCGCTGGGAGCGGACGGTATCGGTGTCGTGGCTCGGCGCCCGCCGCGACAACGCCAACGGCTTCGACGCCGCCCATCCCGACGAGCGGGACGAAGGCCGCTACCGGAGCGGGCTCTTCAAGCTCGACTGGCAGAACAACGTCTTCTTCCATCCCGCCCACACCCTGACGGCGGGGCTGGAGCTCGAGGAAGAGACGGGGCGGTCGGAGTATGTCTCCGAGAGCGCCTATGGGCCCTACGCATCGAGCTTCCCAGCGGCCCGGGCCGGCACGGCCGGCGTCTACCTTCTCGACCATTGGGAGGTCCGCGACCGCTTCTTCGTCACGGCCGGCGTCCGGGCCGACCGCCACAGCCGGGCCGGCGCGGCGGTCACGTTCCGCGTCGCTCCGGCCTACGTCATCGCCGCCACGGGCACCCGCCTCAAGGCCACGCTCGGCACGGGCTTCAAGTCGCCCTCCCTCTACCAGCTCTTCGCCCCGCCGACGTCCTTCGGCCCGGTGGGCAATCCCCTGCTCCGGCCGGAACGGGCCCTGGGCTGGGACGCCGGCGTGGAGCAGACCCTGGCCGGCGGCCGCGGGCTCATCGGCCTGACCTGGTTCGAGAACGCCTTCCGCGACCTGGTCGACTTCGATTACGCGGTCGGCTACGTCAACATCGGCAGGGCCCGGACCAGGGGGCTCGAGGTCATGGCCGAGGCCCGGCCGGCCGAGGGGGCCCGGCTGCGGGCTTCCTATACGCGGCTCTCGGCCCGGGACACGGGCGCCGGCACGGAGCTCGTCCGCCGGCCCCGGGACAAGTTCGCCGCCGCGGTTGGGGGCCGCCTCTTCGGCCGGTTCGACCTGGCCGCCGAGGCTCTCTGGGTCGGCCGCCGCTTCGACCGGGACTACAGCGCTTCTCCCTACGCCACCGTCGCCCTGCCCGGCTACGTCCTCCTCGACGCCGTCGTCACCGCGCCCGTCGGCCGGCGATTCGCGCTGTTCTTCCGCGTCGACAACATCCTCGACGCCCGCTACGAAACGGTTTGGGGCTACGGCTCGCCCGGCCTGACCGCCCGGACCGGCTTCCGGCTGACCCTCTGATCCCCGCCGCAGCCGGCTGAAAAGCGGTGAGAAAAGCGGGGACACAGTATTGAGTCCCCCATCTTTTCCCCATCTTTTGGTAGAATGGAATACCGATGAACATCCAGACCCTCGACAAGATCTTCAAGCCCCAGCGCATCGCCCTGGTGGGCGTCAGCCCCAACCCCAAAAGCGTCAGCGGCCGCATCCTGGCCAACCTGGTCGGCGGCGGCTTCCGCGGCGTCGTCTACCCCGTCAGCCCGTCCGTCGAGGCGGTCATGGGCATCCCCTGCTTCCCGAACGTGGCCTCGCTCCCGAAAACGGCCGACCTGGGGGTCATCTGCGCCGCCGCGGCCCAGGTCCCGGACCTCGTCCGCGAGTGCGGCCAGGCCGGCATCCGCGGCCTGATCGTCGTCTCGGCCGGCTTCCGCGAGACCGGCCCGGCCGGCCGGGCCCTCGAGGACGCCATCCTGGCCGAGGCCCGCCGCTTCGCGGGGATGCGCATCCTGGGCCCGAACTGCCTGGGCGTCATTTCGCCCGGCCTGCCGCTCAACGCCAGCTTCGCCGGGGCCATGCCCCGGGCCGGCCACGTCGCCTTCGTCTCCCAGTCCGGGGCCCTCTGCACCTCGGTCCTCGACTGGGCGGCCGAGGAGAAGCTCGGCTTCTCTCATTTCATCTCCACCGGCAACATGCTCGACGTCGATTTCGGCGACCTCATCGACTACCTCGGCGAGGACGAGGCCACCAAGTCCATCCTCCTCTACATCGAGTCCATTTCCGACGCCCGCAAGTTCATGACCGCGGCCCGGGCCTTCGCCCGCATGAAGCCCATCGTCGCCTACAAGGCCGGCCGCTTCCCCGAATCGGCCGCCGCCGCGGCCTCCCACACCGGCGCCCTGGCCGGCGAGGACGCCGTCTACGACGCCGCCTTCCAGCGCATGGGTCTGGCCCGGGTCTTCAACATCGGCGAGATCTTCGACGTCGCCGACCTGGTCGGCCGGCCCAAGGTCCCCAAGGGGCCGCGCCTGGCCGTGCTGACCAACGCCGGCGGCCCGGGCGTCATGGCCACAGACGCCCTGGTCGCCGCGGGCGGGGCCCTGGCCCGGCTGTCCGAGGCCACCCTGGCCGCCCTCGACGCCGCCCTGCCGCCGCAGTGGTCACGCCGCAACCCGGTCGACGTCCTGGGCGACGCCAAATCCAAGCTGGTGGCCAAAGCGGCCCAGATCGTGCTCCAGGACCCCGGCGTGGACGCCCTGCTGGTCATCATCACGCCGCAGGCCATGACCAACCCCACGGCCGTGGCCAAGGAGGTCGCGGCCCAGGCCGCCGCCACCCCCAAGCCCGTCCTGGCCGCCTGGCTCGGCGGGGCGACCATGCGCGAGGGCACGGGCCTGCTCAACGAGGCCGGCATCCCGACCTACCCGACGCCCGAACAGGCCGTCAAGGCCTTCATGACCCTGGTCTCCTACGCCCGCGACCTCGAGATCCTCTACGAGACGCCCAAGGACATCTCCGTCGAATTCCCCGTCCACCGCGGCGCCGTGCGCGGCCGCTTCGCCGGCCTTCTGACCTGGACGGAAGGGGCGCTGTCCGAGTCCCTGTCCAAGGAGCTTTTGGCCGCCTACGGCATCCCGGTCACGAGCCCCGTCCCGGCGGCCACGGCCGACGAGGCCGTCCGGGCCGCCGACGCGGCCGGCTACCCGGTCGTGCTCAAGGTCCTCTCGCCCGACATCACCCATAAGACCGACGTCGGCGGCGTGGCCCTCGACCTCGAAGACGGGGCCGCCGTCCGGGCCGCGTTCGGGGCCATGATGGAGACGGTGGCCCGCCGGGCGCCCGCCGCCCGCCTGGAGGGGGTGACCGTCCAGAAGATGGTCCGGTCCGGCGACGGCGTGGAGATGATCCTGGGCATCAAGAAGGACCCGACCTTCGGCACGGTGGTCATGGTCGGCATGGGCGGCACGGCGGCCGAGATCTACGGCGACCGGGCCATCGGCTTCCCGCCCCTCAACGAGCGCCTGGCCCGGCGCCTCGTCGACCAGCTGCGGATGCGGCCCCTGCTCCACGGCTACCGCGGCCGGCCCGCCGCCGACGTCGACAAGCTGGTCGAGGTCCTGGTGCGCCTGTCATACCTGGCCGCCGATTTTCCGGAGGTGGCCGAGCTCGACATCAATCCCCTCTTGGTCACGGCCGAGGGCGTGGTCGCCCTCGACGCCCGCGTCCTGGGTGACCACGGCGCCGTCGAGGATCCCAAGCGGCCCTACGCCCACCTGTCGCTGCGGCCCTACCCGGAAGAGTTCGTCCGCGAGACCCGGATGAAGGACGGCACGGTCCTGACCCTGCGGCCGATCAAGCCCGAGGACGAGCCGCTCTGGCTGGCCCTGCTCGGCAGCTGCTCGCGCGAGTCCATCTACTCCCGCTTCCGCTATTTCTTCTTCTGGCAGTCCCACGAGGTGGCCAGCCGGTACTGTTACATCGACTACGACCGGGAGCTGGCCATCGTGGCCGAGACCGGCGAGGGCCCGGAGCGCCGGCTCATCGGCGTCGGGCGGCTGGCCGCCGAGCCGGGACGGGAGACGGCCGAGTACGCCGTCCTGGTCCAGGACGCCTGGCAGGACAAGGGGCTGGGCGGCCTGATCACCGACTACTGCCTGGGCATCGCCAAGGACTGGGGCGTCCGCCAGGTCACGGCCATCACGACGACGGACAATCCGCGCATGATCGCCGTCTTCGAGAAGCGCGGCTTCCGCATCGTCAACGACCTCGAGAGCTCGCTCGTCGAGGTCTCCAAGGATCTCTAGCCCGGCTATTCGTCAAAACGCCGGCTGTTTTCGCAAGACAAGAGGTCCCCGAGGACCTACTCGAGGTCCTTGAAACCGGCCACCGGGGCCGGCTTGAGCGCCAGCAGGTCGAAGACGACGATCTCGTTCGTGCCGGCCGTCAGGAACGGGGCCGGGCAGAACAGCCGCTTCTGCGGCCCGATCTCCCAATAGCGGCCCAGGTTGTGGCCGTTGACCCAGACGACGCCCTTTTTCCAGCCGCTCATGTCCAGGTAGGTGTCGCCGGGGGAGGCGATGTCGAACCGGCCGCGGAAGAAGTTGCCCGGCCTCTCGACGGGCTGGCGGGCGAAACGCAGACGTTCCAGGTAGTCCCCGTCCATGGGCAGAGGGTGGACGTCCCAGCCCATCAGGGTCATGGCGTTGAGGGTGACGCGGTCGGTGATGCCCTTGCGGTCGAGGAGGCGCGGGCCGTAGTTGATCCGGCCCATGGCTTCGACCAGCAGGTCGAGCGTTTCGTTGGCCGGCTCGGCTTTCGGGATCTCGAGCCCGGTCGTCTCGCCCCGGGTCCGGTCCATCGTCCCGACGAAGCGGCCGTCGACGAGGACGGCCGCGTAATCGTGGAGGTCGGTGGCCAGGAGCTTGCCGCCGCGGTGGCCGAGGAGCTTGGTGCGGTAAAGGATGAAGCCGGCGTTCTGGCCGTAGGACTCCATCGGCCCGGGCTGGGGGCTGCGGATGGCCGGCGGCAGGTTGTCGAAGACCGAGGCACTCTCGTCGAAGCTTACGGCCGGGACGGCGATCGACGGCAGGGGCGCGGGCAGGTCGGGCAGGACGGCCCCCTTCGGCTGGTGGCGCGCCAGCAGGTCGCGGATGGCGAAATACTTCGGCCGCGGCCGGCCGGCCTCGTCGAGGGGCGCGTCGTAGTCGTAGCTGGTCACATCCGGCTGGTACTTGTCGCCGAAGTTGGCCCCGGCGGAGAAGCCGAAGTTCGTCCCGCCGTGGAACATGTAGAGGCTGAACGATTTGCCGTGGTCCAGGAGCCAGCGCAGGTCGGGCAGGAAGTCCTCCGTCTTGACCCGGGCCCAGGTCTCGCCCCAGTGGGTCAGCCAGCCGGGATAGAGCTCGCTGCAGAACACGGGCACGCCGCGCCGCAGCCGCTCGGCCTCGGCGAAGTCCTTCTCGGTCGTCCCGGGGTCGAGCCCGATGGCCGCGCCCGGGATGGAGCCGGCCTCGAGCATGTAAGGCGTCGCGCCGTCGGCGGTGTAAAGCGGGACCTCGATCCCGGCCCGGTCCCAGAACCCTTTGAGAGATTGCAGGTAATCGCGGTCGTTGCCGAAGCTGCCGTACTCGTTCTCGACCTGGACCATGATCACCGGCCCGCCGCGGTGGACCTGGAGGTCGCCGAGCACGTCGCCCAGACGCAGGATGTACGCTTCGCAGGCCGCCAGATAGCGGGGGTCGGAGCAGCGGACCTTGATGTCCGGCGTCCGCAGGAGCCAGGCCGGCAGGCCGCCGAAATCCCACTCGGCGCAGGCGTACGGGCCGGGCCGGACGATGACCCAGAGCCCGAGGCGCTGGGCGGTCCGGATGAAGGCGGCCAGGTCGTTGGCCCCGGCGAAGTCCCACTGCCCGGGCTCGGGCTCCAGGGCGTTCCAGAAGACGTAGGTCCCGACCGTGTTGAGCCCGGCGGCCTTGAGCTTGGTCAGGCGGTCGGCCCAATATTCCCGGGGGATGCGCTGGTAGTGGATCTCCCCGGCCATGACGCGGAACGGCTTGCCGTCGAGGAGGAAGTCCCTCTCCCCCAGCCGGAAGCTATGCCGCGGCGCGGCCAGCGCCGGCGCCAGGAGCGCGGCGGACAGGGCGGCGGCTAGGATGGCCTTGCGGGTACTCATGCGGACCTCCCGGCACTTGTCGGATCGTCGCGGACCCCGCGATTCTATCACAGAATTGACTTTGCCCCTTCCGTCGCTATAATCCCCTTCAAGAGACGGGAGGGAGCTCGACATGACCAAGACGCGACGCACCGTCATCCTGATCGTTCCGGTCCTCCTGGCCGCGCTGGCGCCGCGGCCGGCCGCGGCCGAGGAGGTCAGGAAGCCGGCCTTCGGCTTCACCCTGTCGGGCTTCGTCAAGACCGATATCTTCTACGACTCGCGCCAGACGACGTCCATTCGGGAGGGCCATTACCTGCTCTTCCCCAAGGGCCCGGCCCTCGGCCCGGACGGGGCCGACGCCAACGCCCGCGGCACGTTCAACATCCTGTCCATCCAAACCCGGCTGGCCGGGACCATCACCGGCCCCGACGCGCTGGGGGCCCGGACCTCGGCCTATCTCGAAGCCGAGTTTTTCGGCACCTCGGACGCCGACCTCAACGGCTTCCGCCTGCGTCACGGCTACCTGAAGCTGGCCTGGGCCCGCTCCGAGCTCCTGATCGGGCAGTTCTGGCACCCCATGTTCGTCACCGAAAGCTTCCCCGACGTCGTGTCGTTCAACACCGGGGCGCCGTTCCAGCCGTTCAACCGCAGCCCGCAGGTCCGCTTCGCCCAAGCGTTCGGCGGCTTCAGCCTGACCGCCACCGCCCTGGCCCAGCGCGATTTCACGAGCAACGGCCCCGACGGGGCCGGCTCCGTCTATCTGCGCAACGCCGCCCTGCCCGAGTTCAACCTCAAGCTGCAATATGGCCGCAAGAACGCCGCCCGGAAGACCGAGACGGTGGCCGGGGTCGGCGCCGACGTCATGCGCCTGGCCCCGCGGATCGTCACCGCCCTCGGCTACGCGACCGATGAGAGTCTGACCGGACTGGCGGCCATGGCCTTCGTCAAGCAGAAGTGGCCCCGCTGGTCCTGGAAGGCCGAGGCCGTCTGGGGCCAGAACCTGCACCACCTGACCATGCTCGGCGGCTACGCGGTCCGGGACGTCGTCGACGCCGAACGGGGCGAATGGTCGTACACCCCGATCTCGACGCTGACCTTCTGGACCGAGGTCCAGACCACGGGGGCGCCCTGGCAGACCGGCCTCTTTGCCGGTTACGCCAAGAACCTGGGATCGCGGCACGAGATCACGGGGGCCAATTACGCCCGGGGCTTCAACATCGGCGAGCTCTATCGCCTGTCGCCCCGCCTCGTCTACAACGTCGGCAGGATGCGCTTCGCCGGCGAAGCCGAGCTGACGGCGGCCTCCTACGGCGCGCCCGACCCGTTCGGCAAGGTCCGGGAGGCGCGCTTCGTCCGCAACTTGCGCTTCCTGCTGGCGGCCTATTATTTCTTCTGATCCCCGGCCCCCGTCTTAAGACGCCGGAACGGCCCGGACGGAAGAGCCCGCGCGACCGTTCGTCTAAACCGGCATGGAGCTGCGAACCGTTTTTGCGCTCCGCGTAAACATTCCTTACGCCCGGGCGTATATATATCCTACGCCGGAGGTCTGTCTCCCTGGAGCGGCCGGCCTCCCGGTGGCATGAGAATTGCTCCGATCCATTTCGGAACCCGTCGGACGCCGCGGCCGGGACCCGGCGGAGGGAGAAAGCCCATGGGGAAGCCGACCAAAGCCGCGGCCCTGATCGCCGGTTTAGCGGCGCTCGCATCCGTCTTCGTGCTCGCCCTCGACGCCGCCGCGCCGAGGACGCCCGGGCAGGACGCCCAGCCCGGCATCGACGAGCTGAAGAAGACCGCGGTCAAGGTCTTCCTCGACTGCGACGACTGCGACCTCGATTTCATCAAGACCGAGATCACCTTCGTCAACTACGTCCGGGACCGCCTCGAGGCCCAGGTCCACGTCCTCATCACCACCCAGTCGACCGGCGGCGGCGGCGAGGAGTATACCCTGACCTTCCTGGGCCAGAACGAGTGCCGCGACCTGCGGGACGTCCAAACGTACTTCTCCTCCAAGACCGACACCGACGACGAGACCCGCCGGGGCCTGGTCCGGACCCTCAAGCTGGGCCTGATGAGCTTCGTCGCCCGGACGCCCATCGCCTGCCGCATCGCCGTCGACTACGCCAAGCCGGACACCGGCGCGGCCGGCCGCGACCGCTGGCGCTCCTGGGTCTTCAGCCTGTCCGGCAACGGTTATTTCTCCGGCGAGGAGAGTTACATGAGCCGTTCGATCGACGGCTCGTTCTCGGCCAACCGCGTCACCCCCGGCTCCAAGTTGAGACTGGGACTGTCCGTCGACTCCGCCAAGCAGCGCTACGAGACCGAGGACGGCACGGTCACCGGCACGACCTCGAGCTGGGACCTGAGCGGTCTCTTCGTCAGGAGCCTGGGCGAACACTGGTCGGCCGGGGCCTACGTCGAGGTCGAGTCCTCGCTCTACAGCAACGTCGACCTGGGCATCAGCCTGGCCCCGGCCGTCGAGTTCAACGTCTTCCCCTATTCGCAATCGACCCGCCGGCAGCTCCGGGCCCTCTACAAGCTGGCCGTCATCCCCGTCCGCTACCGCGAGGCGACCGTCTACGGCAAGCTCCGGGAGACCCTGTTCCAGGAGTCCCTGGGCCTGACCCTCGACCTGCGCGAGAAGCTGGGCACGATCAGCCTGAGCGTCGAGGCCTCCAACTACATGCACGACTTCGCCAAGTACCGCGTCGACACCTTCAGCATCGTCAACCTGCGCCTCTACAAGGGCTTCAGCGTCTACGTCTTCGGCGGCTACTCCTGGATCCACGACCAGCTCTCGCTCCTGGGCCGCGAGACGACGTACGAGGAGCTCCTGCTCCGCCTCCGGGAGCTGCCGATGAGCGACAACTATTTCGCCGCCGTCGGCTTCCAGTTCCAGTTCGGCTCCATCTTCACGAACGTCATCAATCCCCGCTTCGGGTCGTCCGGGGGCGGCGGCTTGAGCATCAGAATCGATTAGGGCCGGGAGAACCACGATGACGACCCCCTTCCTGTCTCGACACCGGGCCGCGGCCCTGGCCGCCCTCCTTGTCCTCGCCCCCGTCCTGGCCTCCGGCGCCCAGGTCGCCTCGCCCCGGCCGGCCGGGCCGGTCCCGCCGCCCCTGGTCCGGGTCTTCCTCGACTGGCCCGGCGCGGACATCGAAGCCGTCCGGGCCGAGGTGCCCTTCGTGACTTTCGTCCCGTCGCTCGAGGCGGCCCAGGTCCGCGTCGCGGTCCTGCCCGCCGGGCCGCGGCCGGAGCTGCGCCTGCGGATCGAGCTGGCCGGCCTCGGGGAATTCCAGGGCCAGGACAACGTCCTGACCTACGCGGCCGGCCCCGGCGAGAAGCCCGAAGACGTGCGGAAAGGCGTGGCCGGCCTCGTCCGGCTGGGCCTGCTGCGATACGTCGCCAAGACCCCGGCGGCCCGGGACGTGTCCGTCAAGTTCCTGGACCAGGCCAAGCCGACGTCGGTCAACGACAAGTGGAACTTCTGGGTCTTCAGCCTGTCCGGCAACGCTTTCCTGACGGGCGAGACCCAATACCGGGACCACTCCTATTACGCCTCGGTCTCGGCCAACCGGACCACCCCCGCCATGAAGGTCCGGACCGAGGTCTACGGCAACTGGAGCGGGGCCTGGTTCGACCTCGGCGACGGCACGTCCTACGAGAGCTCCACCCACGGTCGCGGCGCCTCCGCCATGGCCGTCAAGAGCCTGGGCGAGCACTGGTCGGCCGGGGCCTACTTCGAAGCCGAGGCCTCGACCTACTCGAACCTCAAGCTGGTCCTGAACGCCGCCCCGGCCCTTGAGTACGACGTCTTCCCTTACTCGGAATCGACCAAGCGGCAGCTCCGCATCCTCTACCGGATCGGCCTGACCCGGGCCCGCTACGATGAGGAGACGATCTACTTCAAGACCTCCGAGACCCTGCTCCAGGAGGCCTTGAGCGTGGCCTATGAGGTCGTCCGGCCTTGGGGCAAGGCCTCTCTCCAGATCCAGGGGTCCCATTTCTTCCACAACCTCAAGTACAACCACCTCGAGCTCGAAGGGGAGCTGGAGTTCCGCGTCTGGCGCGGCCTGAACCTGGAGCTCGAGGGCAGCTATAGCCGGATCCGCGACCAGCTGGCCCTGGCCGCCGGCGGGGCCTCCTACGAGGACATCCTGCTGCGCCAGCGGCAACTGGCCACGGGCTTCGATTACTCGGTCTCGGTCGGGCTGAACTTCTCCTTCGGCTCGACGAAGAGCAACGTCGTCAACCCGCGCTTCGGCAACGGCGGCCGCAGCATTTCCATCAGCATGTAGCGGAAAATGGGGCGGGCCGGCCCCCGTTATCGGAAGCCTTGCTTTCCGCCCCGGCTTTTGCTTACGATAGGCCTCTTGAAGCCCGATCGCGAAGAAGGGAGGCCTGTCCCATGTCTCTCAAGCCCGTGACCCCCGTCCCCAGCGACATCGACATCGCCCAGGCCGTCGAGCTGCTGCCGATCGTCGAGGTCGCCGCCGGCCTCGGCCTCGGCGAGGACGACATCGACCTCTACGGCAAGTTCAAGGCCAAGATCCACCTGGGCGTCCTGGACCGGCTCAAGGACCGGCCGCTCGGCCACTACGTCGACGTGACGGCCATCACCCCGACGCCCCTGGGCGAGGGCAAAACGACGACGACCGTCGGCATCTGCCAGGCCCTCGGCGCCCACCTGGGCAAGAAGGTCGTCACGGTCGTCCGCCAACCCAGCATGGGCCCGACCTTCGGCATCAAGGGCGGCGCGGCCGGCGGCGGCTACTCCCAGGTCGTGCCCATGGAGGACTTCAACCTCCACCTGACCGGCGACATCCACGCCGTCACGGCCTCCCACGACCTGCTGGCCGCGGCCATCGACGTTCGCATGCTCCACGAGTCGGGCCAGGACGACGAGAAGCTGTTCAACGCCTTCTGCCCGGTCAACAAGAAAGGCGAGCGTCGCTTTTCCCCGATCATGCTCCGCCGGCTGAAAAAGCTGGGTATCGCCAAGACGGACCCGGCCGCCCTGACGCCCGAAGAGAAGCGGAGCATGTTCCGCCTGGACATCGACCCGGTCTCCATCACCTGGAACCGGGTCATCGACATCAGCGACCGCTTCCTCCGGGTGGTCCGCATCGGGCTCGGCCCCGAGGAAAAAGGCATGGTCCGCGACACCGGCTTCGACATCTCGGTGGCATCGGAGATCATGGCCATCCTGGCCCTGACGTCCGGCTTGGCCGACATGCGCGAGCGGCTGGGCCGCATCGTCATCGGCACGAGCCGGTCCGGCGAGCCCGTCACGGCCGACGACCTCGGGGTGGCCGGGGCCCTGACCGTCCTGATGAAGGACGCCATCATGCCCAACCTCATGCAGACCGTGGAGAACACGGCCGCCATCGTCCACGCCGGCCCCTTCGCCAACATCGCCCACGGCAACTCCTCGGTCATCGCCGACCAGATCGCCCTGCGCCTGGTCGGCCAGGACGGCTACGTCGTCACCGAGTCCGGGTTCGGGGCCGACTGCGGCATGGAAAAGTTCATGAACATCAAGTGCCGGGCCAGCGGCCTGGCGCCGAGCTGCGTCGTGCTGGTGGCCACCGTCCGGGCCCTGAAGATGCACGGCGGCGGACCCAAGGTCGTGGCCGGCAAGCCGCTGGCGGCCGAGTACACGGACGAGAACCTCGACCTGCTGGCCAAGGGCCTGGCCAACCTGACGGCGCACATCCGCAACGCCCGGCGCTTCGGCGTGCCCGTGGTCGTGGCCATCAACCGCTTCACGACCGACACGGGCGCCGAGATCGAGCTCATCCGCAAGGCCGCCATCGCCGTCGGGGCCGACGACGCCGTGCCCTCCACGCACTGGGCGGACGGCGGGGCCGGGGCCGTGGCCCTGGCCGAGGCCGTCATGGCCGCCTGCGAGAAGCCGTCCGACTTCAAGTTCCTCTACCCGCTCGATTGGGACATCAAAAAGAAGATCGAGACCATCGCCACCGAGATCTACGGCGCCGACGGGGTCGAGTACACGCCCGAGGCCGAGGCCAAGGTGGCCCTCTACACCCGGCTGGGCTTCGACAAGCTGCCTATCTGCATGGCCAAGACCCACCTGAGCCTGAGCCACAACCCCGAGCTGAAGGGCGTCCCCCGCAACTTCACCCTGCCCGTCCGGGACATCCGGGCCAGCGTCGGGGCCGGTTTCCTCTACCCGCTCTGCGGCGACATGCGGACCATGCCCGGCCTGCCGACCCGGCCGGTCTATTACGACGTCGATCTCGACCTCGAGACGGGCAAGGTCCGGGGCCTGTTCTGATGGGCTGCCGGACGCCGTCCGAGATCATCGAGGCGATGGGATCGGCCTGCGTCGTCAAGACCGGCCTGACGGCGTCCAAGACGCTCGTGTCGGCCGCCCTGGCCGGGGCCTATGTCGGCTTCGGCGGGCTGCTGGCCATCCTGGTCGGCAAGGGCATCGCGCCCACGGTCGTCGACGGCATGGTTTACAACGGGTGGAGCCGCCTGGTCTTCGCCGGCGTCTTCCCCGTCGGCCTGATGCTGGTTCTGATCGCCGGGGCGGAGCTGTTCACGGGCAACACGGCCGTCCTCGTCCCCGGCGTGCTGGCGGGCCGGGCCCCGCTCCGCGGCCTGCTCCGCAACTGGGCCCTCGTCTATGCCGGCAACCTGGCCGGCTCCCTGGTCCTCGCCTACGTCCTGGCCTACCTGACGGGCCTGTGCGCCGGCGAGCCCTACTTGAGCGCCGTCCGGGCCATCGCCCGCGACAAGACGAACCTGGCCTTCATGACCGCCTTCTGGCGGGCCGTCGGCTGCAACTGGCTGGTCTGCCTGGCCATCTGGCTGGCGGCCGCGGCCGACGACGTGGCCGGCAAGGTCCTGGCCGTCTGGTTCCCGATCATGGCCTTCGTCGGCATCGGCTTCGAGCACTCCGTGGCCAACATGTTCTTCATCCCGACGGGCATGCTCTACGGCGCCGGGATCGGCGTGGGGACGTTCCTCCTTCGGAACCTCCTGCCGGTCACGCTGGGCAACATCGTCGGCGGGGCCTTCTTCGTCGGCGTCCTGCAGTGGTGGCTCAACGGCCGCCCCGCCGCGAAGCCGCGATAAGGGAGGGCCGGGGAGCCGGAGGACATCCCCGCTTTATTTCAGCGTGACGGTCGCGTCCGCCTTTCCTCCCTTGACGCTGTCGTAGGCCACCCGCAGCGCTCCCGAGCCCTTGACGATGAGGACCGCCGTCCGGGTCGTCTTGCCCGGCAGGCCGTTGCGGACGAGGATGCGCCGCAGGTCCTTCTGGTCGACGAGCGGGGTCACGGTCGGATTGGCCTTGTAGACGGTCTTGTCGTCGACGAAGCTGGCCGCCAGGACCTCGACCCCCCGGCCCTCGACGAGCAGGAGGTCGGGCCGGACCGTGCCGTTCTGGGCCGCCCGGGCCATGACGGTCGGGGCGACGCGCGGGTTCGTGATGTCGACGAAGACGCGGTAGACGTCGCCGCCGACGCGCTCGACCTCCGCCCCGTCCATCCGGACGAGCGGCATCTGGTCGGCCTGGTAGAGCGAGAAGGCCATGTTGCGGTGGCAGAGCTCCTCGTTCATGAACCGGGGCGGGACCCGGCCCTGGAACTTCTTCCAGACGCCGCCCATCTCGACCGGGCCGAACTGGGGGTGGTCGAAGGGCGCCCACTCGACGAACTGGTCGCCGAACTCGAGGTAGCGGTCGAAGTAAGACCGCGATTGCGCCGGCGCGATGGGGCTCGCCGGGTCCTGCTGCTGTTCCTTGAGGGCCGGGCTGGTGAAGTACTGGTCGCCGCTCCAGAGCTCGTTGGAGAAGGAAATGATGCCCAGGCCGTCGTTCGTGTAGTCGATGAAGCCGCCGTGCACGGTGTAGAGGCCGCTCCAGAGGACGATATAGCGGTAGAAGGGCAGGATGCGCTCGCCGTTGCGCCCGAGCTCATCGTAGAACCGGATGTCGCTCATCGGGTACTCCCCGACCGCCTCGGCCCCGGGGCCGCGCAGGATCATGCCGCCGCTGTTGTGGTAGGACTGGACGCCGGCGATGTTGGGGTGGGCCTTGAGGAAATCGCCGACGGCCTTGGCTTCCGGCAGCTGGAACGGGTAGTCCATGGCCCCGCCCTGGACGTAGTTGGGCTGCCAGTCGCTCGGCCAGTTGCGGTTCTGGTCGTAGCTGCCGGGCCCGTCCTCGTTGACCATCCCGTCCCCGTCGTTGTCGATGCCCTCCTGGCCGAGGAGGATCCAATCGCCCGTCTCGCCGAAGGGGACCGGCTCGAGGGTGCCGGGATTGGCCCGGCTGATGCGATAGCGGCCCTGGCCGGGCACGCGCTTGCGGATCTGCTCGACGACGCCGTTGCCGTTGACGTCCTCGGGAGCGTCCTCGTCGAAGAGGCCGTCGTTGTCGTCGTCCACCGGGACGTGCCCGGAGCGCGCGTTGCCGCCCGGGCTCTCCATGAAGTACTGCCGGCCGTCGGGATTGACGGTCGGGATGATGTAGAAGACCCGCTCGTCGACCATGCGGGTCACGTCCGGGATGCGGCCGTAGTTCTCCATGAGATACCAGATGGTGTAGAGGCAGACCTCGCCGCCCTGGATCTCGTTGCCGTGGACGTTGGCCTCGATGTACATGCCCGCCTTGCCCGACTCCGGGCCGGTGGCGGGGTTGTTGACGGTCATGAGCCAGAGGTCGCGGCCGTCGTGGCTCTTGCCGATGGACTCGAGCTTGAGGAGCTTGGGGAAGGCCGCCTGCAGCCGCTTCATGTCCGCCGCCAGCTCGTCGGTGTCGTGCCAGCGGTTGAAGTCGAGCTTGACCTTGAAGGCCGGATCGGAGGCCTTCTGGGCCGGGGCGAAGGGGGCCAGGAGCAGGAGCCCGGCCGCCGCGGCCAGGGCCGGGATGAGGGTCTTGCGCGTTCTCATGGTCGCCTCCTTCACTTCAAAGTGACCCGGGCCGCGGCCGACCCGCCCTTTTCGGTCTGCACCAGGAGCTCCACGACCTGGCCCGTCTTGCCCTTGATGAGCCAATCGTACTTGACCCGGCTGCCCGAGCCGGCCAGCGTCTGAAGGAACGAGGTCTTGGCCGCGCCGGAGACGACCGCCCCGGGCTCGACGCCGAGCTGGACCATGGCCGGCTTGACCGCCCGGGCCGTCACGGCCTGGGCCAGCGCCGTCGGCCAAAAGCCGGCGTTCTCGACCTCGGCCTTGACCCGGTAGAGGCCGCCGCCGAGGGCCGAGGCTTCGAAAACGGGGACTTTGACGCGGGCGAAGAGGGTGAGAAGATAGGCCGCGAACTTGGCGTGCGCGGCGCCGAGGTCGGCCAGCTTGGCCGCCGGCGGGTTCGTGACCGCATAAGGCTTGAAGCCGCCGATCTCGACCTCCCCGAACTCGGGGTGCTTGACCTTGGTCCACTTGACGAAGCCATCGATCTTCTCGGCGTCGAGCCACTTGAGGACCTGCTTGTCGATGCCGGGCGCCAGGGCGGCCGCGGCCGGTCCGCCGCCCGCGCCTTGGCCCGGGCCGAAGCCGCCCATGACGCCGCCGGGGCCCATCTGCATCATCGGGAAGCCCTCGGGCCCGCCCGATGAGGCCCGGCCGGAGGGGGCGCCCTCGCCCGGGCCAGGCCCCGCGCCGCCCATCATGCGGCGGCCCGGACCCGGCTCGGCCGTCGTCAGGCCAAAACCGGGCGTCGAAAAGGCCGGCACTCCGAATTGGAAATAGGCGTACTGGAAGAACGCGCCCTGCGGTTCGCGCACATAGAGCGGCTGGCGGAGGCCGGTCATCTCGATGTACTTGTCCGAAACGGCCTTGAAGTAGTCGTAATCCCCTGATGGAACGGTCGTGGCGGCCTTGCGGTCGGGCATCATGAAGCGTGAGGAGCCCGCTCCGCCCTGGGCTTGGGTTCCGCGCTGGGACTGGCGCCCCCCGCCCATGAGCATTAACTCGCCGCCTCCGCCGAAGAAGCGCCCGCCGCGGCCCAGGCCGCCGCCGGCCTGGATGAAACCGGCGCTCCGGGCGGCCACGGTGGCCGTGTCCGCGAAACGGACCAGGTCGAGCTCCCGGCCTGGGCCCAGCCGGCCGGCGCTCGTCGGCGGCACGATGAGGTTGTCGCTCTCGCCGAAGGTCAGGATGGCCGCGACGTTCCGGTGGGCCACGATCCAGGCCATCAGGGCCCGGCTCTCGGCCGCGCTGATCATGTGGGGGCCGGCGCCGGGCTTGTAATAAGGATAGTCGTGGGCAAAGTTGCGCCCGAGGTCGGTGCCGCCGGGCGGGTCCTCGTTGACGAAGCCGTCGCCGTCGTTGTCGGCGCCCTCCGTGTAGAGCCGGAAGGCCCCCGCCTCGCCCTTCTTCGGGTCGGCCCGTTTCATCAGCCGGGCGTCCTCGGGATCGATCATATATTCGCCGCCGGCGGCGGGGACCCGCATGACCGTGACGAGGCCGTCGCCGTCGAGGTCCTCGGGGCCGTCCTCGTCGACGCGGCCATCGTTGTCGTCGTCGTACGGTTCAAGGTTGGTCCTGGCGCCCGTCTTGAGCGGGGCGAAGAAGCCTTCGGCGCCATCGGGCGAGAGGCGCGGCAGGACGTAGACCGTGGCCTCGGATGAGGGGTCCTTGGCCAGGGCCGCGGCCACGGCCAGGGCGATCTCCGTTCCTACGAGGTGGTCGCCTTCGAAGCCCGCCGCGACGAGCAGGGCCGGGCGCTTGTCCGGCGCGACGGCGCCGGGCTTGGCGATCTCCAGGACCCAGAGGTCGCGGCCGCCGCGGGTCTTGCCGATGGACTCGACCTTGACGGCGGCCTTGTTCGCCGCGGCCAGGGCCTGGACGGCTTTGGTCATCGCGGCATGGTCGCGGTAGGCGGCCTTGTCCTGGGCGGCCGCGGGGCCGAGGGCCAGGACGGCCAGGACCGGCAGCCAAGCCGCCGGACGACGGAGACGGGTCAGAAAGGGGCGCACTCCGACCTCCTTGGGGGGATTTGCACGAAAGGGGCGGGATGGCACGGGGACATCCGCTCTGTTAGACGCGGCCGCCGTCCCATTCTTCCGGGAAAAGCCGTATAATGTCCCGGAATGTCCCCTCGAGAGGATCGTCCCATGCCGAAATCCCGCCAGCTCTCCCGCCGTGATTTCCTGCGCACGGGCGCCGCGGCCGCCGCGACGTTGACCATCGTGCCCCGCCGCGTCCTCGGCGGCCAAGGCTATGTCGCGCCGAGCGACACGCTGACCAAGGCCGTCGTCGGCGTCGGCGGCATGGGCCGCGGCCACCTCGGCTACCCCGGCTCCGTGCTCCGGGCCGTCTGCGACGTCGACCGGGGCCACCTGGCCTCGGCCCTGGAGATCGCCGGCCCGGGCGTCGACGGCTACACCGATTTCCGCGAGGTCCTGGCCCGGCCCGATATCGACATCGTCCACATCGCCACGCCGCCGCACTGGCACGGCCTGATCGCCATGGCCGCGGTCGAGGCCGGCAAGGACGTCTGGTGCGAGAAGCCCATGACCCGGACGATCGGCGAGGGCCGGGCCCTGGTCGAGGCCGTCCGGCGCACCGGCCGCGTCTTCCGCGTCAACACCTGGTTCCGCTTCCAGGACCGCTTCTACGGCTTCGGGACGGACGTCAAGCCGATCAAGAAGGTCGTCCAGAACGGGCTCCTGGGCTGGCCGATCAAAGCCACCGTCAGCGCCACGACCGGCTTCGACTGGAAATTCTATTGGAGCGGCCTGACCTCGGCCCGCCCCGAGCCTGTCCCGCCCGAGCTCGATTACGACTTCTGGCTCGGCCCGGCGCCGTACAAGCCCTACCACCCCCACCGCGTCCACGGCACCTTCCGCGGCTACTGGGACTACGACGGCGGCGGCCTGGGCGACATGGGCATGCACTATCTCGACCCGGTCCAGTACATCCTCGACAAGGACGGCGAATCCCCGGTCGAGGTCTTCGCCGACTGCCCGCAGCAGCATCCCGACGCCTGCGGCGCCTGGCGCCGGATCGAGCTCACGTACGCCGACGGCTGCGCCATCGTCCTCGACGGCGAGAACCGCGACAAATCCGCCCCCTTCCTGGAGGGGCCGAAGGGCAAGCTCTTCCGCGGCTTCGAGTCCGACATCCCGAACCTGCGGGACAAGCTGGCCGGCCTGCCCGACCCGCCGCCCCAGGTCACCGATTTTTCGGAGGCGGTCCGGACGCGGACCCGTTTCGCCCTCAACGAGGCGAACGGCCACCGCTCCTGCACGATCGTCAACCTGGCCAAGATCGCCGTTCAGCTCGGCCGTTCCTTGAAATACGACCCCGCGACCGAGACCTTCCCCGGCGACGAGGCCGCCAACCGCCTTGTCAACCAACCCATGCGCGCCCCGTGGCACATTTGAGAACGGACGAGGAGACCCCGATGAAGAACCTAGCCAAGATCGTATCGCTCGCGGTCCTCGTCTGTGCCCTCATCGCGGTCCTTGCCGTCGCGGCGCCGGCCCAGAGCGCGACGGCCTCGGGCGCCGGAGATCTCAAAGCGAAGGTCTCGACCATCGTCGAGCGCTTCCCGGCGGAGACAGCGGCGGCTCGCGACGCTCTCTGCGCGGAGCTCGTCAAGCTCGGCCCGGCGGCCATGGCCGATCTCTTCGGCCGGGTCCTCCCTCCGGGCGCGGGCGACGACTCCAAGGTCCGCTTCGCCGCGAACGGCCTCGCCGTCCATGTCACCCGCGCGGGAGCGGAGCCCGAGCGGCTGATGTTCAGCAGGGCGCTCCTGGCGGCGCTTCCCAGGGCCTCCGACAAGCAGGTCATGGCGTTCCTCATCAGCCAGGTCCAGCTCACGGGCCGGGTCGAAGCGATCAGGCCTCTGGCGGGCTATCTCCATGACGAAGACCTGGCCGGGCCGGCGGTCGCGGCCCTTCAAGCGATCGGCGGCGGCGAAGCGGGCCGGGCCCTGCTCAGGGGGCTCGCCGGAGCTCCCGATGAAGCCCGCCTCTCGATCGTCGACGCCCTCGGCGCGCTGCGCTGCCGCGAAGCGGTCAAGACGCTCCTGCCTCTGGCCGAAAACCGGTCCAGCGGAAGGCTCCGCCGCGCCGCCCGTTTCGCCCTGGCCAACATCGGCGATCCCGCCGCCAGTCAAGTCCTCTCGATGGTCAACGTGACCTATACGCGGGCCGAGAGGGCCGAAGCCCCGGCGCTCTACCTCCTTTTCGCGCGGCGGCTCAAGGAAGCGGGCCGGGCGGTCGAAGCCGAGAATGCCGCTCGGCACATGTACGCGGAGTACCGGGACGAAGAAGGTCCTATCTCCATCGATGCCCTGACCCTCCTCGTCTCGATGCTCGGCCAAAAGGCGCCCGATGCGCTGATGGAAGTCGCGCGGCAGCCCAATCCGGCGCTCCGCGGCGCCGCTTTGGAATTGGCCACCACGCTCGGGGACGATTATGCGACGAGAAAGTGGGTCGACCGGGCCGGCTCCGCGGCCCCTGACCTGCGGGCGGCCATCATCGGCATGCTCGGCCGGCGCGGCGACAAGACGGCCCTGCCCTTCGTCCGGGAAAGCCTCAAGAGCGCCGACGAAGCTGTCCGACTGGCCGCCATCCCGGCGGCCGCCAAGCTCGGCGGCGAGGCCGTCCTGCCCGATCTCTTCGCCTTGATCGGCGGCGCCGACGAAAAAACCGCGGCGGCCCTGAAGTCGGCCTGGCTCGGCTTCGACGGGCGCGCCGTCGTTCCGACCGCGGTCAATCTCCTCGACGCCACACCCCTCCCCGGCAAGGCGGCCCTCATCGACGTCCTCGGAGAGAAGGGGGCGCGCGGGGAGATCGAGCGCGTCTTCACCCTCGCCGCCGACCCGGAGCCGGCGACGCGCGGCGCGGCCACGGTCGCGCTGTCCGAGCTCGCCGGCCCCTCCGATCTGCCGCGGTTGGCGGCCCTGCTCGAACAGGCCACGGACGCGGAGGACATCGTCCATCTGCAGGACGCCGTGGCCGCGGCGGCGATCCGCGACGCGGCGCCCGGCCGCAAAGGGGCCGTGCTCCTCGAGCTGATGACGGGCGCCGCCCCCGCCCGCAAGGCCCAGATCCTTCGCGTCCTGCCCAAGGTCGGCGGCGACCCGGCCCTGCGGGCGGCCGTCGCCGAAATGGAGAACGCGGACCCGCAAGTGCAAACGGCCGCCGTCTACGCCCTCTCCCAATGGCCCGATGATACGGCGGCCGGCGACCTCCTTCGCATCGCCACGACGACCGGGAGCAAGCGCTTCCGCCTTCTCGCCGTCGACGGATACGCCCGTCTCATCAGCCGGGCCCGCCTGACCGGGCCCAAAAAGTTGGCCCTTTTCCAGGACCTCTTGGCCAAGCCGTTCGACGATGCCGACAAGAAAGCCCTCCTCACCGCGGCCGCCGCCATCCGCGAGCCCGAAGCCCTGCGCCTGTTGGCGTCCTATTTGGATAATGCCGCGCTCGGGGAGACGGCCGCCGCGGGCCTCCTCGACCTGGCCTCGGATCAGGACCCGCAGGAGCGCTGGCTCTCGGGCCATGAAGCCTATTCCGTTCTCCGCCGCGTTCAGGTCCGGGCCGCCGCCGACCCCGCGGAATATGAGCGCGTCGGCGCCCTCATCGCCGCGCGCCTGCGCCAGGGCGGCTTCGTACCGCTCTTCGACGGCCGCTCGCTCGCGGGCTGGAAAGGCCTGGTCGCCGATCCCCCGGCCCGGGCCAAGATGGCGCCGCAGGAGCTGGCCGCGGCCCAGGCCGCGGCCGACGACAGGATGCGGGCCCATTGGCGGGTCGTCGACGGCGCCCTCGTCTTCGACAGCCGCGGCGAGAGCCTCTGCACGGGATCCGACTACGGCGACTTCGAGCTCCTCGTTGACTGGAAGATCGAGGCGGGCGGCGACAGCGGGCTTTACCTGCGCGGCTCGCCCCAGGTCCAGATCTGGGACCCGGACAAGAACCCCGTCGGCTCCGGCGGCCTGTACAACAACCAGAAGGGCCGGAGCGCGCCCGCGGAAAAAGCCGATCGTCCCGTCGGCGAGTGGAATTCGTTCCGGATCATCATGATCGGCGACCGGGTCAGCGTCTATCTCAACGACAAGCTGGTCGTCGACAACGTCGTCCTGGAGAACTACTGGGAGAGGGACAAGCCCATCTACCCGGCCGGGCAGATCGAGCTCCAGGCTCACGGCAATCCGCTGTATTTCAGGAACATCTATCTCCGCGAGATCCCGCGCGACGCGCCTTCGGCGGGGCCGTCCCCGGCCGGGACCGACGAGGGCTTCGTCCCCCTCTTCAACGGCCGCGATCTCGAGGGTTGGACGGGCGATACCAAGGGCTACGCCGCCGAGAACGGCAAAATCGTCATCCATCCCGAACTCGGCAGCGGCAATCTCTACACGGCCAAAGAGTACGCGGACTTCACGCTCCGCTTCGAGTTCAAGCTCACCCCGGCGGCCAACAACGGCCTGGGCGTCCGGGCCCCCCTCGAGGGCGACGCCGCCTACGCCGGCCTGGAGATCCAGATCCTCGAGGACGGCTCGCCCATCTACTGGGGGCTGCGGCCGTACCAGTATCACGGCTCGATCTACGGCGTCGTCCCGGCCCGCCGCGGCTTCCTCCGGCCGGCCGGCGAGTGGAACGCCGAGGAGGTCACGGTCGAAGGCCAGCACGTCACGGTCACGGTCAACGGCGCGGTCATCGTCGACGCCGATCTCGACCAGGCGTCGGCCGGCGGCACGATCGACCACAATGAGCACCCCGGCCTGGCGCGGACGAGCGGGCATATCGGCTTCTTGGGGCACGGCTCGATCGTCGAGTTCCGGAACATCCGGCTGAAAGAGATTAAATAGAGAGGGCATCATGTCGCCGCGGGCGAAGGTCCGGCTCGGACTCCTCCTCGGCCTCGCTGCCGGCAGCAGCGCGAAGACTAATCATCAGCCGACACTCGTCAGATCTTGACCGAAAACAGCCAGGGCCGCTATTTTCGTCGAGATTCCATAGCGCGCCGAGAGCTCATCTTGACTCCTTATTCCTAGCGCCATATATTCCACTCGTCCTTTATTATTGGCCTCGGCAAGGAAGGAAGTCTCGTGATGATTAGAGCCGCCCAGAGAAGAGCGCAGCTTCTTGAGAAGGACCCAAATAGGGACTTCTTTGTATGGTGGGATGATATAAAGAAAGCGGACATCTTATCGTTTGAAAAGGTCCTTGACTCCGCCCGTGGCGAGAATTCGTTACAATCCTATCTTCAAAAGAAACCGATTTTATTGATTCAGCACCTTGGAGGAGGACACGGTCGTTGGGTTATCCCAAAGCAGCGGTTAGGTTCGGAATTCGTGACAGACTTTATCATAGGAAACTCCTATTCTGATGGCTATGAATGGGAGGCTGTTGAGCTTGAAAGCCCCCTATCACCCATGTTTACAAAGTCCGGAAATCCTAGCCGCCAACTAACCCACGCAATTAGGCAGATCCAGGATTGGAGAGCTTGGCTTAACATAAATCAAAACTATGCAGCGAGACCCCGCCACGAAAGCGGCCTCGGATTGACTGATATCGTGCCGAGCCTGCACGGGTTGATCCTGATAGGCCGCAGGTCGAGCACCTCGCCGAGCTCTAATGAGAGAAGGCGCCAGATGATCAGGGACCTAAATATCGAGATCCATAGTTATGACTTCTTACTTTCATCGGCAGGAAGCAGGCTCGAGGCCCTAAGATGCAGGCTATAGTTAGCAAGAAATGTGCCCTTGCAGCTCTAATGAAGGGGGCAATACTTAATGCGTCGATATTACGTCTCAAGAAATAAGCCAAGGTCATTAACGGAAGAGGAGCTGTATTCAAAGTTCTGCAATCTCTATCTTCTTTTTCGAGATAGGGATTTCTTTAGGGGCAAAGCGGGCATAACCAGTTCATCTCTCCCTGACGAGATAAAGAGGACGGCGGCTATCGCACTTTCCTTTCAGCCCTTTCCAATTACCAAATGGTCAGCGTCAGAAAAGAATGAGGATAACGTATTCGACGTAATGGAGTTCCTTCATGATCTTGTTTCGAAACCCGAGGGTTGGACGTACCATACGACAGAAACTGGTTTCAACTATGAAGATTATGAGACATATAACGATCAAGCGGGGCAGGCGGAATTCAGAGAGATAGCAAATTCATTTTTGTCGGATTATGGCGATGGCTTCGAACTTACAATAGAGGGGACCATCTTGGCGCTAGGAAAGGATGGAATTCGGTTTATTCTTAATGCCGAGATCATGCCATTTGACGAGGAAAACGTAGATAGCAAAGTGGCTTCTGCCATAACTAAGTGGCGTAACCGGCGCCTTTCGATGTCTGAAAAGAGGAACGCTATAAGAGAGTTAGCTGATGTGTTCGAATGGCTGAAAAAGACGGGCAGATTACAGGCTGTCCTGACCAAGAAGGATGAGGCTGCGATTTTTGAGATAGCCAATAATTTTGCGATACGCCACCACAATCCTTCTCAAAGAGCAAATTATGATCAGTCCATTTGGTTTTCATGGATCTTCCATTTCTATCTAGCAACATACCACGCGGCTATCAGAATGATTAAAAGAGAAGAAAAGAAGAAGAACGGCCAGGGCAGAAAGCGACTCAGTTGAGTGAGTCGGATTAGTCCTTCTTTTAATTTTGTATAGTGCGGGCGTGGCGGCCGAGCGGCAGGAGGCCCAGGGCCCGGCGCAGGGCGGCGTTGACCTGGGTGTTGTCGAGGATGGGGCCGGGGTACCAGGCGCCGCGGAAGCGGAGGAAGTCCTTGGCCGCGGCGCCGATGACGGCCAGGTCGACGAGCTCGTTGGTGTGCCCGGCCGTGCCGTAGGAGACGTCGCCGTCGGGGTAATCGTAGGGCGAGGGATAATCGGGCTTCTTGAGGACCGGGCCGTTGGCCGGGCCCCGGTCGCTGCCGATCCTGGCCGGCGGCTCCCCGTCTTCGCCGATCCGGGCGATTTCCCGGGGCAGATCGCCGGCGCCGAGAACGGCGCCGGGCTCCAGCAGCAGCCCGCCGGTGGCGTGATCGGCGGTGACGAGCAGCACGGTGTTCGTCCAGTCGACGTCGTCGCCCGGCCGGGCGACAAAGGCCAGGGCCGCCCGGACGGCGGCGTCGAGGTCGGACACGGACCCGATCGCGGCCCGGTAGTCGTTGTCGTGGTTGGCCCAGTCGATGTCGCCCTGCTCGACGACCAGGAAGAAGCCGCCGGGATCGCGGGACATGAGGCCGAGCGCGGCCTCCACCGCCTCGGCCAGCGAGGGATTCTCCTCGCTGCCGGGCGATATCCGCGGCCGGCCGGGGGAATCCTCGACCCGGGGCACTTCGAAGTTGCCTCCCCGGCCGCCGAACAGGCCGAAGAGCCGGCGGCCTTCGCGGCCCGCCAGGTCCGCCGCCTCGGCCAGGGCCCGGCCGCCGTCCTGGCCGGGACGGCGCTCGACGAAGACGTAGTCCGTCGAGGTCTGCAGGGCCCGGTACAGGGACTCCGAAATGTAGCCCTTCTTGGGGTCGAGGTCGGGATTGTCGAGGAGCGGCGACCCGCCGGCGACGACGACGTCCGGTTTGGTCCGCAGGATGATCTCGTCGGCGATGCCGAGGCCTTTGTGGCCTTTGAGCCCCGTGTAGTAGTTGCCCCGGCTGGTGTTGTGGCTGACGAAGGCGGCGGGCGTGGCATGGTCGAAGGGGACCGTGCTGATGACGCCGATGGCCGCGCCCGTCATTTGGCGCAGGTCCTCGGCGATCGTGGCCAGACGGCCGTCCGGGGGGTCGCCCGGCTGCCAGGCGATGTTGCCGGAGTCGGTCTTGCGGCCCGTGGCCAGGGCGGTCGCCGCGGCCGCCGAATCCGTGGCCGGGCCGGGCGGGAAGCGCTCCGCGGTCCCGGCGCCGGCCCGGGGCTTGGCCCCGTAGGCATCGACGTCGTACCCGAGGGCCGGGTCGAACGACGACGGGCGATAGGGCGGGCGGCCGGCCTGCCGGGCCCGGGCGTTATAGGCGCTGACATCCCAGGTGGCGACGTAGGCCCGCGTCGGCAGGCTCTGCCAGGCCAGCCCGTCGTCGCGGCCGTACAGATAGCGGCTGGCCGCGACCTCGGTCTCGGCCGACATGCCGTCGCCGATGAAGAAGATGACGTGCCGGACGGACGGCGCGGGGCGCCGGCCGCAGGCGGGCCCCGAGAGCAGGAGGGCGGCCAGGGCCGCGGCGGACAGGGCCCGCCGGGCCGCCCGCGGGGTCCCTCTCGGCTTCGGCGTCATGACCCTTTATTATAGCGCGGCGGCCAAGGCGCCGCTCACCACTCGACCAAGCCGGCCAGCTTCAGGATCTCCAGGTAGTTGAGGACCGCCTGGAGGGTCGAGCGCCGCTCGTGCTGGGCGTCGAGCATCTTCTGGATGTCGAGGGCGCTGCGCTTGCCGTTGACCAGCAGCTGCAGCTCGCCCTGGTTGGCCAGGGACAGGCCCTTGCCGGCCACGGGGAACTTGAGCCGCGCTTCGCCCGGGACGGCGGTCAGATATTTCTGGTATTCGCGGTAGCCGGCCTCGCGGACCTTGGCCGTCGGCCGGGGCACCAGCTTGGCGGCCTTCTTCTCCAGCTCGGTCGGGACGAGGGGCGCGGCCTTGAGGCCGAGCTTGCGGGCCACGGCCGCCCGCCGGGCCTCGAGGGCGGACCCGTTGGCCGCCCCGACCGCCTCCACGGACTTGGACAGCCGGGCCACGTCGGCCGCGAGGGCGGCGTCGCCGGGCGCCAGCTCGAGGACCGTGGCCAGGGTCTCTTTCTCGTTGAGAACTGCGGCTTCGAGGAGGCCCTTGGCGTAGCGGGACTCGTCGGCGAACGTTTCGGCCTTGGCGCCGTTGAGGGCCTCCAGCGCCGCGGCCAGCTGGTGGCCGAGGCGGCGGGTCGCGTTCGAGGCGATCTCGGCCGCGATGGCCGAGGCCGCTTCGAGGTCGGCGGCGGCGACCGTGTAGGCGCCGGCGGCCCCGATGACGGCGGCCCGCCTGAGCTGGGTCGGGTCGGCCTTGTCGGCCGTGTCGCCCGAGGTGTGATACCACTGGTCGGGCCAGGCGATCATCATGATGCCGGGCACGCCCACGGCCCAGTCGTTGAAGACCTCGTGGTCCGAAGCCCCGTAGTGCGTCTCGATCGAATAGGCGAAGGGCTCGTCGGCGCCCGTGGGCGCGACGATCCGGACCGCCACGCCGGCCGCCCCGGCCCGGTTCTGGATGCGCTCGCGGTTGCCCTCGCCGACGTAGCGGTAGTAGTTCTCCATGACGTCGTTGATGTAGTGGGGGTTGCCGTAGGTCGTCCGCATCAGGCAGAAGTAGGACTTGTTCTTGGACAGCCACTCCCCGACCATGTCCATGTTGATGTTGCAGAGCGTCCGGTCCATGATGGCCCGGTTGTTGCGGACCCACTCGCCGATGCCGGCGAACTCGGGGCCCCAGATGAAGCGAATGGTCCGCCGGGGCTTCGGCAGGCGGCCGTCGGCGATCAGGGTCTTGAGGACCCGGGCCACCTCGAGGACGGTGGCGCTGCCGGAGACATTGTCGTTGGCGCCCTGTTTCTGGTTGCCCTCGAACAGGTGGGCCGAGAGGATGATCTCGCCGGCGGCCGGGTCGGTCCCGGGGATGGCGCAGACGACGTTCTCGAGATCGACCTTCTCCGTCTTCGTCCGGACCCGGGCCCGGACGGAGATCTTCTCGTTGGCCAGCAGCCGGCGCTTGAGGATGTCGCCTTCGCGGACGTTGAGCTGGAAGGCGAAGCCCGGGGCCGGCGGGGCGGGCGCGGCCTGGACGGCCGGGGCGCCGGCGGGCGGGGCCGGGGGCTGGCCCGCGCCGGGTCGACCGGCCGGTCCGGGGCCGCCGGGGCGGCGGCGGGACATGATCCCGGTCCAGGGCATCTGGAGCGGGTCGAAATACGGCCGGGACATGCTGATTGAGACGACGCCCGCGGCCCCCTTGGCGACGGCCGGGCCGTAGGCCATCATCAGGGCCCCTTCGGTGACGGCGATCTTGCCGGCCAGATCGGCGTCGGCGATCTCCTTGGCCGTGCCGCGCCCGACCCAGACCAGCTCGGCCGTGACGTCGGCGTCCGAGCTGCCCGAGGCCAGCATGGGCAGCATGTCGTTGATGGAGGCCAGCTTCTGCCGCCCGGGCTTGGTCTCCCAGAGCTCGCCCTGGAGGGCCACCCAGGCCTGCCCGCCGGGATAGGTGACGATGTCGACGCCTTCGAAGCCGTAGCTCTTGAGCTTGCGGGCCACGACCTGGGTCTCCAGGAAGTTGCCGGTGAATTCCTCGGCGGAGCGCTGGCGGTTGAAGGCGTTGATCTCGGCGATGGTGTTCCAGGCCGTTTCGCCGGAGGCCTCGCCGACGATCTCGTCGGTCTGGGCCTGGGGCAGGAAGGTCCAGTAGAGCCAGGGAACGTACTGGGCCGACGCGGCGGCCGTCAGCGTGAAGACGCCGGCGGCGACACAGGCGAGGAGGAAGGACGGGCGTTTGGACATCGCGGGCTCCTTGGGACGGGCGTATGGCATTCCGGGACGTTATATACCCGGGCGCCCCGCGGGTCAATACGGCGGAGCCAGGCCGGGCCACGCGGAGCGGCGAAGCGGCGGCCGCGCCGCGGTCAGTCGACGATCTTGTGGACGGCGCCGATGGGCAGCACGGTCCGGCCCTTGGCCTCGTTGAGGACCTCGGCCATGGCCAGGTAGACGGCCGACGCGCCGCAGAGGATGCCCTCGAAGCCGGCGATCCGGCCGATGAGCCCGGAGCCCGTCCAGTCGCGGGCCGCCAGGAGCCAGAACAGGACGGTCAGCGACAGGAAGACGAACTGGAGGGCCCGGTTCTTGCCGAAGGTGCCGAACCACATGAAGAGGGTGAAGACGCCCCACAGGAAGAGGTACCAGGCCAGGTAGGGCGCGGGCGTGGCCCCGCCGTTGGGGGCCCCCGTCCCGGGGATGACCCAGATGGCGACCAGGGTCAGCCAGAAGAGCCCGTACGAGGTGAAGGCCGTCGTGCCGAAGGTGTTGCCCTTCTTGAACTCCATGACGCCGGCGATGATCTGGGCGATGCCGCCGTAGAAGATGCCCATGGCCAGGACCACGGCGCTGACCGGGAAGAACCCGGCGTTGTGGATGTTGAGCAGGACGGTGGTCATGCCGAAGCCCATCAATCCGAGCGGGGCGGGATTGGCCAGCTTATCGTTCATGGTGTCTCCTCCTCGTGAGATCGGGGCGGACCGCGGGAACGGGGCCCCGGAAGTCCGAAGGGGCCGGCCCGGCGGCGGGCCGGCCCCCGGTCATTTCCGTGCTTTACATGCCGTACTTGGCGATGATCTCCTGCTTGGTCTTGCCCAGGATGTCGAACCGCTGGCCGACCTTGGTGAAGGCCGCCAGGGCCTTGTCGAGATGGTGGATCTCGTGGCCGGCCGAGATCTGGGTCCGGATGCGGGCCTGGCTCTGGGGCACGACCGGGAAGAAGAAGCCGATGGCGTAGATGCCCTCGTCGTAGAGGGCCCGGGAGAAGTCCTGGGCCAGCTTGGCGTTGAAGAGCATGACCGGGACGATGGGCGTGTCCCCTTCCTTGAGGACGAAGCCGGCCTCGGTCAGGCCCTTGCGCCAGTAGGCGGCGTT
>CAZNPB010000020.1:0-41635 GCA_964574895.1 uncultured Eubacteriales bacterium | reverse complement strand
CTTGCGGAAGGCCAGGCCGCGCTCGAGCATGCGCAGGAAGATCCACTGGTTCCACTTGTAGTAATCGGGCAGGCAGGTGTTGACCTCCCGGTCCCAGTCGTAGCTGATGCCCAGGCGCTTGAGCTGGGTCCGCATGTGGGCGACGTTGTCGAGGGTCCAGGTCTGCGGGTGGGTGCCGTGCTTGATGGCCGCGTTCTCGGCCGGCATGCCCAGGGCGTCCCAGCCGATGGGGTGGAGAACGCTGGCCCCGGCCATGCGCTTCTGGCGGGCGATGACGTCGCCGATGGAGTAGTTGCGGACGTGGCCCATATGGATGCGGCCGGAGGGATAGGGATACATCTCCAGGCAGTAGAACTTGGGGCGGGCGGGGTCGGCGACGGCCCGGAAGGCCCGGCCCTCCTCCCAGGCCCGCTGCCATTTGGCCTCGATCGCGGCGAAGTCGTAGGTCTCGCTCATGGTCCTATTATCCTCGAAAGAATGGCTTTTCATCTTAGGTTCATCACCCCCTAAAGTCAAGGGAAGGCCTCGGGGATCCTCTTCGTTCACGGCGGTGATCTTTCACGCCGGTCCGTTCGCCGCTTATGCCCACTCCGAGGACTCCCTCGGCCCGCAATTCAAAGGCGACGAGACTTTTCCTTTTAGGCTGCGGCGAGGGGACGCCAAGGCCGTGGCATTCGCCGGGATGAATGGCTATACTGGGGGACGCGGAACGGACATGAGCTTCCTCGAGATCGAGAACCTGTCGGCCGGATATGACGGCCGGGACGTCATCCACGACGTCTCGCTGGCGGTCGAGCCGGGGGAATTCGTGGCCATCCTGGGCCGGAACGGCTCGGGCAAGAGCACGCTGATCAAGGCCGTCCAGAACCTCCTCGGCCGGGTCCGGGGCCGGGTCCGCTGCGGCGGGGACGACGTCGCCCGCCTGGGCCCGCGGCGTCTGGCCGCCCGCATCGCCTATGTCCCCCAGATGGCCGAGCCGGTCTTCGAATACACCGTCGAGGAGATCGTCCTCATGGGCCGGTTCGCGCGCCAGGGGCGGCTCGAGAAGGCCTCGGCCGAGGACCGGGCGGCGGTCGAGGCGGCCATCCGGGCCGCCGACATCGAGGCCCTGCGCGGCCACAAGCTGTCCCAATTGAGCGGCGGGGAGAGCCAGCGGGTCTTCATCGCCCGGGCCCTGGCCCAGGACGCGCCGCTGCTCCTGCTCGACGAGCCGAGCAGCCATCTCGACGTCGCCTACCAGGCCGAGATCTACGGCCTCCTCGGGGGGCTGCAGCGAGACCGGGCCAAGGCCATCGTCGTCGCCGAGCACAATATCAACCTGGCCGCGGCTTACGCCGGGCGGCTGGTCTTCCTCAAGGACGGCGCCGTGGCCGTCGCGGGGACGCCCGCGGAAACGGTCACGGCCGCCAACATCCGGGCCGTTTTCGGGGCCGACGTCGATATCCGCGAGAACGCCCGCAGCGGACTGCCCGAGATCTCGCTGGCGACGAAAGTGACGCCAAGATGAGGGCCGGCGGTGTTCTCCTTGTTCTTTTTTGCCTGTCCGTTCTGGGAATGGCCTTCAATGGGGGATGGGCCGCCCCGCTAAACCGGGGACGCGTACCCGAGGCACATGTCCCCGATCAGACTGGGACGGCGCCGGCGGCGGGGCAGGTCATCAAGGACGACCTGGGCCGGCCGTTCGCCCTGCCCGCGGCGACGCCGCGGCGGATCGTCTCCATGGCCCCGAACATCACCGAGATCCTATTCGCTCTCGGCCTCGGCCCGCGGATCGTGGGCGTGACCCGGTTCTGCGACTATCCGCCGGAGGCGGCCGCCATCCGCAGGATCGGCGGCCTGGTCGACCCCAACATCGAGATCATCCGCTCGCTCGACCCCGATCTGGTCGTCGCCTTCCGCGGCAACCCGCTGCGACTGGTCGACCGGATCCGCAAAATGGGACTGCCCGTCTTCGTGCTCGACATCGGCCAGGGGCTCGAGGGCCTGGCGCCTCTCGTCGAACGGATGGGCCGGGCGACGCGGACGGAGGCCCGGGCGGCCGAGATCGCCGGAGGCCTGCGGCGCCGCCTCGACGCGGTGGACGCGGCCCTGCGCGGTGTCGCGGCCCGGCCCAAGGTCTTCGTCCTCCTCTACGGCCAGGGGCTCTGGACCTGCGGCGGCGAGAGCTACGTCGACGACCTCATCGCCCGGGCCGGCGGCGCGAACGTGGCCTCGGCCCTGCCCAAGAAATGGGTCCTCTACAAGCGCGAGCGGATCATCCGCGACGACCCGGACGTCGTCTTCATCCTGGCCCGGACGGAGGCCGACTTCGCGGCCGGCCGGGAGTGGCTGATCCGCGCGCCGGGGATGTCCGGCCTGAAGGCGGTGAGGAACGGCCGGATCTACGAGCTCGACGAGAACGCCGCCAGCCGGTTCGGGCCGCGCCTGGTCGACGTTCTGGCCCGCATGGCCGCGCTCCTCCACCCCGAACGGTTCGGAGGGCCGGCGTGAGCGCTCGCTCCGGCCGGCGGCTCTTCTGGGCGGTGTCCCTATTTATATGCCTGGCGGGATTCCTGATCTCGCTGCTCGCCGGCCCGGTCAAAACGACCCCGGCCGACCTGGTCCGTTTCCTGCGGGCGCCGGACGCCGTTCATGCCGCCATCTTCATCGACCTGCGCCTGGCCCGGGCCGTCCTGGCCTTCCTGGTCGGGGCCGCCCTGGCCCTGTCGGGCGCCATCCTCCAGGGTTACTTCCGCAACCCGATGGCCGACCCGTTCGTGGTGGGTGTGTCCTCGGGCGCCTCGCTCGGCGCCGTCCTGGCCACGCTCCTCGGCTTCCGGGTCGCGGCCTTCGGTTTCAGCGGCCCCGGCCTGCTGGCTTTCGCCTCCGGGCTGGGCATCGTCTCGCTGGTCTACGTCCTGTCCCTGCGCCGGGGCGGATTCAAGGTCGAGACCCTGCTCCTGACCGGCATCGCCGCCGGCGCCCTGGCCTCGGCCCTGACGTCGTTCCTCCTGTTCATGCGCTCGGATTCCTACGACCAGGCCGTCTTCTGGCTCCTGGGCAGCTTCCAGCTGGCCGAATGGGGCCAGGTCGCGACCATCGCGCCCTGGATCGCGCTCTGTCTGGCCGCCTCGATCTGGCTGGCCCGGGACATGGACCTGCTGGCCCTCGGCGACGAGACGGCCCAGGCCCTCGGCAGCCCGGTCCGGCGCGTCCGCAAGGCCTTCCTGGCCATGTCCGCCCTGCTGGCCGCGCTGGCGGTGGCCGTGAGCGGCATCATCGGCTTCGTCGGCCTGGTCGTGCCGCATTGGGTGCGCCTCCTCATCGGGCCGGACCATCGCCGGCTCTTCGCCGCCTCCGCGCTGGCCGGCGGCACCTTCCTCCTCTACTGCGACCTCCTGGCCCGCAACCTCCTCGCCGCCGAGCTGCCGATCGGCGTCATCACGGCCGCCGTCGGCGCGCCGTTCTTCCTTTTCCTCCTTCACAAGAAGCGCTAGCCCCGGGAGATCCGGGCCGATCCAAGGCCGGACTGAACCGCGGGAGCCCGAAATGCGTATCTAGGAGCGAGGATCCATGGACTTTTTTTTCCTCCGCGACCATCGCCGCCGGTCCCGGTTCTTTTCGGCCGGGCCGCTCGGACCCCTGCCGGCGAATTTCTCCAAAGCCCGCGCGGTCTGGGAGACGGCCAAGAAGAAGGTCGTCGGGCTCGACCCGCGGACGCTGCTCCAGGAACAGGCCTTCGAGCACGCCGGCCGGCCAGGGGAAGGCCCCCTGCGCGTTCTCCACGCCGGGCGGCAGGACGACCGCGTCGTCCGGGCCCGGCTGTTCCTTTTCCTCCAACGCCAGCGAACCCGCCACGTCGCCCTGCTCGTCGCCGAGGCCATCCTCGTCCCCTTCACCGGGCTGATCGCCCTCCTGCCCGGCCCGAACCTCGTCTTCTATGTCCTGGCCATCATCATGGTCATCCAGTGGCAGGCCCTGCGCGGCCTCAACCGCCTCATCCACCGGGAGCACGAACTCGTCGCCGACCCGCTCCTGGCCGAGTGGGAGGCCGCCGTCGAGGCGGGCGACCAGGCCCGCTTCCCCGCCCTCCTCGAGCGCCTGGAACGGACGCACGGCCTGCCCAACCCCCGTAAGCTTCTCTGGAAATAAGAGGGGGTCGGGGAAGACGATCCGGTTGCGGGAGAAACCGGTCATGTCCCCCATCCCGCCCGGCCCGGAAGCCCGATCCCTCGGAAGAGGTGGACGTTTCTATTCCCCAGTCGGCATATTGGCCAAAGAACGGAAAAGCCCCCGTTTTTCGGACAGAGCTGTTTCTCCGAAGAGTCGCCGCTGGGCCTCGGTCTGACCCCATATGGGGAAATTGACAATCCGCGTCAATTGGCTTAGGGTAGGGGTATCATGGTGTTGACCCTGAACCAGGTCCTGGGGATCGTCCTGACCGTGGCCGCCGTCGTTGCCGTCACCTTCCTGGTCCTGTTCCTCATCCAGCTCCGCCGGACGGCCCGCGAGGGCGAGAAGACGCTGATCAAGGCCCAGGAGGCGATGGACGAGCTGAAGGTCATCGAAGCCAAACTCAACGCCAACCTGGACAGCGTCGGGCAGGTCCTGGCCGTGTCGAAGAAGGCGGTCTCCGGCCTCTCGGAGATCTCCCTCTTCCTGACGTCCAAGGTCATCCGGCCGTCGGCGAAGTATTGGCCGTTCCTCTTCCCGCTCGTCAGCTTCGGCCTGCGGCAGTTGAAGAAAAGAAAGGAGAAGAAGGATGGGTGAGACGAAAGACAGCCATTTCTGGGATTCGCTGCTGACCTTCGCCGTGGGCGCCACGGCCGGCTTCATCCTGGGCATCCTGGTCGCTCCGGCGAGCGGCAAGGAGACGCGCAAGAAGATCAAGGACCAGGCCGCCAAGACCGGCGAGGCGGCCATGGAAGGCTACGAGAAGATCGCCAAGGAAGCCGAGAAGAGCATCCGCATCGTCAAGGAAAAGACCGGCGAGGGCGTCGACGCCATCCGGGACTTCATCGAGAAAAAGAAGGGGGAGATGCAGCAGAAGGCCGAAGAGAAGTAGCCGCGCCCGACCGTTCCGTTCGTCAGGCCTAAGGACCCCCGGCGGCTCTCCGCGCCGGGGTTATTCATATGATGAGGGACCCGAGATCATGAGCCCGATCGCCCGCCGCATGGCCGCGCTCTGCGCCGCCCTGGCCGCCCTGGCCGCGTTCCCGCCGGCCGCCCGCCCCGTCGATCCCAAGACCGCCCGGCGGATCGACCAGGCCATCGAGAAGAACAAGTCCGAGATCGTCAAGATCCGGCGCTTCATCCACATGAACCCGGAGCTCGGCAACCGGGAGGTGGAGACGGCCCGGCTCATCGCCTCGACCCTCGAGCCCCTGGGCTTCGAGGTCCGGACGGGCGTGGCCAAGACCGGCGTCGTGGCCGTCCTCCGCGGCGGCCAGCCCGGTCCGGCCGTGGCCGTTCGGGCCGATATGGACGCCCTGCCCGTCCAGGAAGCGACCGGCCTGCCCTACAAGTCCCTGAACCCCGGGGTCATGCACGCCTGCGGCCACGACGTCCACAGCTCGGTCGTGCTCGGCACGGCCCTGGTGCTCAAGGCCCTGAAGGACGACCTCAAGGGTACGGTGACCTTCCTCTTCCAGCCGGCCGAGGAAGGCGCGCCCGAAGGCGAGGAGGGCGGGGCGGACCTGATGGTCCGCGAGGGGGCCCTCGACGACCCGCCGGTCTCGGCCGTGTTCGGCTTCCACGTCTGGCCCGAGCCGACCGGGCGGGTCTTCGTCGCCCCCGGCAGCGTGACCGCCGCCGCCGACAGCTTCACCATCACGGTCAAGGGCCGGGCCGCCCACGGCGCCCGCCCGCACGAGGGCATCGACGCCATCGTCATCGCCGCCGAGATCGTCATGGCGCTCCAGACGGTGGTCAGCCGGGCCTCCGACCCGACCGATCCGGCCGTCCTGACGGTCGGCACGATCGAGGGCGGCACCCGCCGCAACATCATCGCCGACCGGGTCGTCCTCGAAGGCACCATCCGGACCTTGAGCGAGACGAACCGCAAGAAGCTCCCAGCGCTCATGGAAAGCGTCGTCAAGAACATCGCCGGGATCTACGGCGCCGGCTATCAATATGAGTATAAACCGGGCAACCCGTCCGTCTTTAATAATCCCGAGCTGGCCGCGTCGATGACCCCGACGCTCGTCCGGCTCCTGGGGAAGGACCGGGTCGTCGAATGGAAGCCGCAGATGATCGCCGAGGACTTCGCCTTCCTGGCGCGGAAGGCCCCCGGCTTCTACTTCTTCCTCGGGGTCCGGGCGCCGGGCCAGGCGGCGGCACCCCTCCACAGCCCGGCCTTCAGCCCGGACGAGAGCGCCATCCCCCTGGCCGTCAGGATCATGAGCCACCTCGTCCTCGACGCCCTGGAGGGCCAGAGCGCCCTGTCCACCGGCCGTCTCGCCTTCTAAAGACCAGCCCCTACCCGTTCGTTTTCCTGACCGCCGCTCTCGCCGGCGGCATGGCCGCGGCCGAGGCGGCCGGCCCGCCGCCCCTGCCGCTTTGGGCCGGAGCGGCGGCGGCCCTGGCCGCCGCCTGGGTCTTCTTCGTCCTGCGGCGCGACCGGGCCGCGGCCCTGTTCGCCTTGGCCGCCGTGGCCGGCCTCGGCGCCGCCCTCACGGTCGCCCGCGACCATCGCTACCAGGCCAATCCCCTCCATGACTTCCCCGCCGGCGTCTACGTCGACGTCGCCGGCCGTCTTTACCGCTCCCCCGGCCGCGAGCCCGACCGGGACGTCCTGTTCGTCGACGTCGATACGGTCGCCGCGGCCGGCGGGGAACGCCCGGTCCGGGGCCGGCTGCGGCTCGGCGTCCCTTTCCTCCGGGGCACCCGGCCCCGGCTCGATCTCCGGGCCGGCGATCGCATCCGGGCCTCCGTCCGGCTCGGCACGGCGGGCTCGTTCCGCAACTTCGGCGGCTTTTCCTACGAGCGCTACCTCCAGACGGTGGGCGTCCACCGGCGCGGCTCGACGAAATCCTCCCTGCTCCTGGCCCGGACGGCTCCCGCGCCGCCCGGCTCGTTCCGGGCCCTGGTGTCCGGCCTCCGCATGGGCATCCAGCGGGAGCTGGAGCGCCGCTTCCCCGCCCCCGACGGGCTGGACATCTCGCCGCGCGGCGCGGTGCTCGAAGCGCTGCTCCTCGGCGAGGACGGCCGGCTGGACGAGCCGACCGTCGAGAACCTGCAGGCCACGGGGCTCTATCATCTCTTCGCCATCTCGGGGGGCCACATCGCCATCATCAACCTGTTGCTCTTCTCGCTCTTCCGGCTCGTCCGCATGTCCCGCCGCGCCTCCAGCCTGGCCCTGGGGATTTTCCTCGTTTTCTATACCGTGCTCGTCGAGGGCAGCCCGTCCGTGCTCCGGGCGACGCTCATGACCCTGGCCGTCCTGGCCGGGCGCCTGCTCTGGAAGGACGTCCACGTCCTCAACGCCATCGCCGCCAGCGCCTTCGTCCTTCTCGTCGCCAACCCGGCCAGCCTCGACGACGTCGGTTTCCGGCTGACCTACGCCGCGACCCTGGCCATCATCCTGTTCCTGCCGCCCCTCCTCCGCCGGCTGCCGCGCCTGCCGCTCAAAGCCGCCGACCTGGCCGCCATGTCGGCCGCGGCCTTCCTCGGAGCGGCGCCCATCGTGGCCCGCAGCTTCAACCGGGTCGCCTTCACCGCGCTCCTGCTGAACTTCCCGGCCATCCCCCTCGTCGGCGTGATCATGGGTCTCGGCTACGCCTTCCTGCCGCTCGCCGCGGTCCTGCCCGCCGCGGCGGCCTGGCCGGCGGCGGCCCTGAAGCTCCTGGTCGGCCTTTTCGCTCTCGTCTCCCATTCCCTCGACGCCTTCCCGTTCCTGTCGCCCCGCGTCCCGACGCCCGCGCCGGTCCTCCTCTGGGGCTACTATCTGGCGCTGTCCGCCATCCTGGTCCGGCCGCGCTTCCGGCTTCAGAGGCCGGCCGCGCTGGCGGCGTTCCCGGCCTTTTTTCTTTTGCTCCTCTTCGCCCCTTTCCGGCCGGCCTGCCCCGGCCTCCGCGTCACCCTGATCGACGTCGGCCAGGGCGAGTCCATCCTGGTCGAATTCCCCGGCCGGCGGGTCATGCTGGTCGACGGCGGCGGGCTCCCGGCGACGCCCTTCGACGTCGGGGCCCGGGTCGTGGCCCCGGTCCTATGGCGCAAAGGGATCACCCGGATCGACCGCCTGGTCCTGACCCACGCCCACCCCGACCATCTGGCCGGCCTGGTCGCCCTGGCCCGCGACTTCCGGGTCGGCGAGTTCTGGGAGGGCCGTCCGGCGCCGCCGCAGGGCCCCTATGAAGAGCTGGCCGAGGCCTTGGGGCGCCGGACGCCGCGGCGGCGCTGCGGCCGCGGCGCGCGCCTCGACATCGGCCCCGTCGCCATCGACGTCCTCCATCCGCCCCCGCCCGGCCCGGACGCTCCACCTACCCGGCCGGCCAACGAGAGCTCGCTCGTCATCCGCCTCCGCTTCGCCGGCGCGTCCTTCCTGCTGATGGGCGACGCGGGACCGGAGACGGAGTCGGCCCTGCTCGAGTCCGGGCTGGACCTGGCCAGCGACGTGCTCAAGGCCGGCCATCACGGCAGCGGGGCCTCGACCTCGGCCGCCTTCCTGGCCGCCGTCCGGCCGCGGCTGGTGCTCGTCTCGGCCGGCGAAGGCAACACCTACGGCTTCCCCAGCCCGGCGTTCCTGGCCCGCTGCGCCCGGGCCGGGGCCGCGGTTCTGCGGACCGACCTCGACGGCGCCGTCGAGGTCCTGGCCGACGATCGAGGCCGCCTGAAGGTCCGGACGTCGGCCGGGCGGACGGCCCCGGCCCGGCCCGCCCCCGCGTTTGACACGCGCGACTAAATCCATGATAATCGGCCCGGACTTCGAGGAGGGGCTTTCCATGCGCAAAACGAGACGTTTGGCGGCGTTCTTCCTCCCTCTGCTTCTGGTCTCCTTTCTTCAGGCCCAGAGCCTGACCGAACTGGCCAAGAAAGAGAAGGAGCGCCGGGCCGCCGTCAAGGGCAAGCCGGCGGCCACGATCACGACCGCCGACGTCGCCAAGGTCAAGAAGCGCCCGGCCGTCGAGACGGTCGCCCCGGCCCAGGCCGGCGAAGAAGCGGCGGCGGCCGAAGGCGAGGTCAAGACCGACGAGGGTGCGGCGCCTCCCGTGACCGCCCAGGCCGCGGCGGCTCCGCCCGCCCAGGCCAAGCCGGCCGAAACGCCGCCCGCCGCGGCGGCGGCCGAGACCGCCAAGACCATCCAGGCCCGGACGACCGAGCTGACCAAGGCGGCCGAAGACAAACAGCAGCTGGTCGATCTCCTGACCCTCAAGATGAACGCGCTCTACCAGGAGTTCTATTCGCTCGACAATATGAAATCGCGGGAGCTCGTCCAGGCTCAGATCAGCGACACCTACGACAAGCTCCTCAAGGCCGAAGTGGAGTCCAAACAGGCGGCCAAGGACCTCCAGGATTTCCTGAGCCAGTCCAAGAAGGCCTCGGGCCAGGCGATCTGGATCCATTGACGCGCGCCGGCGGGCCCTTCTCCCCGCTCAATCCCGACAGACCGAGGACCATCATGACCGCCAAGCCCAAGCCCGTGCCGCCGGGGGCCGAGGCCCCTCGCGCCGATAAGCGCCGCCCGAACGAGCTGCGGCCGCTCCGCATCGAGCTCGACCCCCTCGATTTCGCCGACGGCTCCGCCCTGGTCGAATGCGGGCGGACCCGGGTCCTGGCCGCGGCCACGATCGAGGACCGCGTGCCGCCGTTCCTGCGGGGCACCGGCCGGGGCTGGGTGACGGCCGAATACGCCATGCTGCCGCGGGCCACGGCCGAGCGGACGCCGCGCGAGCGCACGGCCGGCCGCGTCTCGGGCCGGACGCAGGAGATCCAGCGCCTCGTCGGCCGGGCCCTCCGGGCCGTGACCGACCTCGGGGCCCTGGGCGAGCGCCAGATCATCATCGACTGCGACGTCCTCCAGGCCGACGGCGGGACGCGCTCGGCCGCGGTGACGGCCGGCTGCATCGCCCTGGGGCTGGCCCTCAAGAAGATGATGGACCGCGGCCAGGTCGGCCCGATGCCCCTGCGCCACCTCGTGGCCGGCGTCAGCGTGGGCATGGTCCGGGGTCGGCCCCTGCTCGACCTCGATTACTCCGAGGACTGCCAGGCCGACCTGGACATGAACGTCATCGAGACCGACCGCGGCGAGCTGGTCGAGGTCCAGGCCGGGGCCGAGAAGGGCCCCTTCTCGCGCCAGGAGCTGCTCGGGCTGCTCAAGATGGCCGACAAGGGCATCGGCCGGATCATCCAGGCCCAGAAGAAGGCCCTCAAGGAAAAGAGCATCCTGTTCATGGCCTACGGCTACAAGGACAAGTGACGCTCCGGCCCGGCTTGACAACGCCGGCTCCGAATCAATAGAATCAGTCCTCTGCAACCCTAACCATGAGAGGCCCGAAAACCGGCCGGAGGGGTCTTTTTTTCGAATTCCGGCCGGCCGCCGGCGCCGCCGTCTCGAGGAGGTCGTTATGAACCTGGCATCCTGGCTCATCCCCGTCGGGGTCGTCGTCGTCCTTGTCGCCCTGGCCGTCCTCGTCCTGGCCCTGCGCTACCGCAAGGTCGGCCCCAACGAAGCGCTCATCATCGCCGGCGGCCGCAAACGCAGCATCACCCTGGCCGACGGGACCAAGCAGAAGGTCGGCTACCGCTACCGCCTCGGCGGCGGCGTCTTCGTTTGGCCGGGCATGGAGAAGGTCTACGTCCTGCCCATGGACATCATCCCCGTCGCCATCCGGACCCCGGAGGTCCTGACCAGCGGCGGCGTGCCGATCATGGCCGAGGCCTCGGCCCAGGTCAAGATCGACTCCTCCGACGAGACCATCCATCGGGCCGCCGAGCAGTTCCTCGGCATCGGCCGCGACGGCATCCGGGACGTCGTCGTCAACGTCCTCGAAGGCAAGGTCCGCGAGGTCATCGGCGGCATGTCCGTCGAGGAGATCTACCGCGGCCGCCAGGAGTTCTCCAGGCGCGTCATCGCGGCGGTCAAGGAGGACTTCCGGGCCATGGGCCTGGTCATGCTCTCCTTCGCCCTCAAGGACATCAGCGACGCCCAGGGCTACATCGACGCCTTGAGCAAGCCCCAGATCGCGGCCGCCAAGCGCGACGCCGTGATCGCCCAGGCCGAGACCGAGAAGGAATCGATCATCAAGTCGTCCATGGCCCGCAAGGAGGCCGAGGTGGCCCGGCTGCAGTCCGAGGCCCAGATCGCCAAGGCCCAGTGGGAGAACGAGGCCAAGAAGGCCGAGTCCCAGGTCCTGGTCAACGCCAAGAAGGCCCAGGCCGACTTCTCCTACGAGCTGGAGCGCAACCGCATCGGCCAGGAGCTGAAGAAGGAGGAGGCCAAGGTCCGCCAGGTCGAGAAGGAAGAGGCCATCAAGGTCGAGCAGCTCGAGATCGCCCGCAAGGAGCGGGAGCTCGAGGCCACGGTCATCAAGCCGGCCGACGCCCGCAAGTACCAGATCAAGGCCGAAGCCGAAGCCGAGGAGTTCCGCATCGCCGCCGAGGCCCGGGGCAAGTCCGAGGCCGTCAAGCTCGAAGGCCTGGCCGAGGCCGACGAGATCCGGGCCAAGGGCGCGGCCGAGGCCGAGGCCATGATGAAGAAGGCCCAGGCCTGGGAGAAGTACACCCAGGCCGCCGTCATGGACACCTACATCAAGGCCCTGCCCGAGCTGGCCCGGGCCGTCTCCGAGCCCCTGTCGAAGGTCGACAAGATCGTCATCGTCGGCGGCGACAAGGAGCTCGGCACGACCAAGATCACGGCCCAGGTGGCCCAGGTCCTGGCCCAGATGCCCGACGTGGTCCAGTCGCTGACGGGGGCCGACATCCGCGAATTCCTCAAGTCCAAGCTCTCTCCCGAGGTCAAGGACGCGAAGAAGTGAGCGCCCGGCGGGGCGTCGAGGCAGGTGAACCATGATCTCTGAAAAAGTCCAGCGCATCGGCGCCTCCCCCACGCTGAAGATCTCGGCCAAGGCCAAGGCCATGAAGGCCGAGGGCATCGACGTCGTCGACTTGAGCGTCGGCGAGCCCGATTTCCCGACGCCCGAGAACGTCAAGGAGGCCGGCATCAAGGCCATCCGCGACAACTTCACGAAGTACACGGTCAGCGACGGCATCCTGCCCCTGCGCCAGGCCATCGCCAAGCGGCTGAAAGAGGACTACGGCGTCGAGTACGCGCCCAAGCAGATCATCGTCTCGGCCGGGGCCAAGGCTTCCCTCTTCCACCTCGTCCAGGCCCTGGTCGACGAGGGCGAAGAGGTCATCGTCCCGGCCCCCTATTGGGTCACCTACCCCGAGTGCGTGGCCCTGGCCAAGGGCAAGCCGGTCATCGTCCCGACGCGGGAGGAGGACGGCTTCCTCCTGACGCCGGAGGCGCTCAAGGCCTCCATCTCGCCGGCGACCAAGGCCCTGATCCTCAACAATCCCTCCAACCCGACCGGCGCGGCCTACACCCGGGAGCAGCTCCTGGCCCTGGCCGAAGTGATCAAGGGCGAGGACCTCTACGTCATCGCCGACGAGATCTACGCCAGCCTGGTCTACGACAATTTCAAGTTCACCAGCTTCGCCGCCCTTGGCGAGGACGTCAAGAAGAAGACCGTCCTCGTCAACGGCGTCTCGAAATCGTACTCGATGACCGGCTGGCGCATCGGCTTCGCCGCCGGCCCGGCCGAGGTCATCGACGGCATGTCCAAGATCCAGAGCCACACCACCTCCAACGCCTGCTCCATCGCCCAGAAGGCCGCCCTCGAGGCCTACGAGGGACCCCAGTACGAGGTCCGCAAGATGGTGGCCGAGTTCCAGCGCCGCCGCAACTACTGCCTGATGCGGCTGGGGGCCGTGGCCGGCTTGTCCTGCTTCAAGCCCCAGGGCGCGTTCTACCTCTTCCCCAACGTTCGCTCCTTCTTCGACAAGGAGGCCAACGGGGCCAAGATCCGCAACTCCTACGGTTTGGCCTATTACCTGCTCAAGGAGGCCCGGGTGGCCATCGTCCCCGGCGACGCCTTCGGCGCCGCCGACTGCATCCGCCTCTCCTACGCCACCTCGATGGCCAACCTCGAAAAGAGCATGGACCGTCTGGTCGAGGCCCTGGCCAAGCTCAAGACGGCCAAGAAGGTCCGGCGCGTGGCCTTGAGCAACGCCGTCACCCGGGTGAAGAAGGCCCCGCCCGTCGAGGCCGCGGCCGAGGCCCGCATGCGTGACGCCCTGGTCGCCGAGATGGACAGCCACCTCGGCTACGAGGGGCGCTACGAGTGGAACGCCCGCATCGGCGGGGCGGTCGTCCAGCTGCGGACCAACATCGCCCACCTGAACGACTTCTTTATCGAAAGCTTCCCGCCGGCCCCGGCCGAGGCCGACGTCCGGCCGCACGGCGTCGTCTACGCCGTCGACGGCATCGCCGGCCGCGAGCCGCGCGGCTTCTATCACGAAGCCACCCGGACCGGCGTCCTGGTCAACACCGACCTTTACGGCTCCCTGCGGGGCCTGGCCCTCGGCCTGGCCACGGACATCGCCGTGCGCTCGGGCGGCGGCGCCGTGGGCGCCGTCCGGGGGATGTCGGCGGACCTCGACGGCCGCGGGCTCATCCTGGTCGGGCCGCCCGGGACGAAGAAGACGGAGCTGTTCTTCGAGCTCCTGGCCGACAAGCGCTTCAAGCTCCACGCGAACGACCTCGTCTTCGTCGAGATCGCCGGCGGCCGGGCCCAGGCCGACGTCGTCGAGCGCAAGCTCTCCATGCCCACGACGGCGGTCGAGCTCGATCCTCGCCTGGCCGGCCTCTTCGACCGGAGCAAGTGCGAGAACGTCGTCGTCCATAAGGAAGACTGCCAGGACCTGGCGTGCCAGCGGGCCGACGACTGCCGGCTCGACCGGGGCGCGGCCTACTGCTACAAGGCGGCCAAGGCGGCCCGGGCCCTGCTCGATCCGGCCTGGCTCGGGCCGGCGGCCGCGGTCCGGCGCACGGACCTGCGACTGCTCGTCCTGCTGCGGAACGACGCCACCTCACCGGCCGTGGTCGAGCTGGCCAAGGACGAGGCCCTGCGGACCCTCGAAGCCGGCGAAGCGGCCGGGGCCCGGAAGGCCCTGTCCGGGGGCCGGGCCGTGCCCTTCTTCAACCCCCATATCCTGGGCGCAACCCCCGAGAAGCTCGAAGCCCACAAGGCCTTCTTCGACCGGCTCCTCGGCCCGGTCCGGTGCGTCCTGTTCAACAGCGGCGCGGCCGGGGCGGACCGGCTCAAGGACCTGGCCGTTTCGGGGCGCTAGCGCGTCCCGGGAAGCCGGGCCCGATAGGGCCGCCGGCCGAAACCTCCGGCCGGGTCGCCGGCGGCTAGCCCTTGCGGGGGAGGTCCCTCGTCGAAATATCACCCTGCCGTTCATCAGGGGCGATGATTGCCCGGGAGGAACGCCCCCGGGATAATGCATAACGGGGAAAAGCCCCCCGGGGAGCCGCCTTGAACGGATGCCGTATTTGTTCTATAAATGAGGTCGATAAGGCCGTGACAAAGGGAAATTGCATGGATAATCGCGTGCCCCGTTCTGTCCGCCGCCCGGGCTTCACCCTGATCGAGATGCTCGTCGTCCTCGGCATCATCGGCATTTTCATGCTGGTGGCCTATCCCAGCATCATGAACACGATGGCCGTGCGGAACCTCGACAACGCCGCCCGGGAGATCCAGACCTTCCTCCAGCAGACCAAGCTCCAGGCCGTCAACGCCCGGATCGCCCACCGGGTCCATTTCTACCAGCCCGGCGGGGGGGCGACGTGGGCCTACGAGATGGAGAGCCTCCAGGACGACGGAACTTGGGTCCGGGTCGCTCAAAGCCCGACCAAGACCATCTCGAACCGTTTCGACCTCGTTTTCAACCTGCCCGTCGATACCTCGACGGGGGACCCGGTGGCCGTCTTCTCCTCCCTGGGGATGTTCCCGCAGTACGCCGTCGGGCAGAACTCCCTGGCCCTGCGGAGCCCCAAGCTGCTGCAGAAAGGCCAGGACGACGAACGGGCCTTGAGCATGCTGATGGGCGGGGCCATCCAGTACGTCCGGCGAAAGAGCGTCTAGATGAAAACGAACAAGCATGACAGCGGCTTCACCCTGATCGAGGTCCTGGTCGGGCTCTTCCTGGTCGCCGTGGCCGTGCTCGGCCTGGCCGAGCTCTTCCTGGTCGCCGTGGCCAACAACCGCAAGGCCGACCAGGTGGCCAACGCCACGTTCCTGGCCCAGCAGGAGGTCGACTGGCTGCGGGGCCTGACCGCGGCCGAATTGAGCGCCAGCAGCGGCGTGACCGACGAGCTCCTGGACCTCAACGTCGACGGGACGAACGACTACCGCCGGGTGACGCAGGTGACCATGGCCTCCGGCGTGTCCTACGACGTCCAGGTCCGCGTCTATTCGGCCGAGAAGATCGCCGGCCTGGCGGCCCAGGACCTGATCGACGACCCCGTCCAGCATCGGCCCCGGGCCTTCCTCTCGACCATCATCTCCAGGTAAGGGAGCCCACGCATGAGAATCCCCAGAGGTTCCGTCCGGCGGCCCGCCGGCTTCACCATGATCGAGCTTCTGGTCGGGGCCAGCGTCATGCTGGTCGCCGTCCTCGGGGCCCTCTTCATTTACGCCCGGAGCAACAAGGTCTCCGTCGAGCAGCAGATGGTCACCGAGATCCAGAACGACGTCCGCTCGGCCATGTTCTTCGCCACCCGCGACCTGCGCATGGCCGGGGCCGGCATGCCCGAACAGTTCTCGTCCTATTTTCTCCAGGGCTGGGACAACGAGACCCCGTCCGGGGGCGGCGAGGTCGAGCCCGACCGGGTCCGGCTCATGGGCAACATCGACGACCCGCTCAACCTGCCCATCCAGAAGTACCAGGGCTCGTCGGTCACGGTCGGCATCGACGACTACAGCTTCGAGCAGTATCCCTATCCCGACGAGTTCTACACCAATAAATTCGTCGTCATCCTGCCCAATCCCCAGTCGGCCTGCCGGGCCGCCGAGATCCGGGTGGTCACCCACGTCACCCACAACACCAGCGGGGCCAACGAGAAGCTCAATTTCTCGCCCGGCCTGGCTCCCGGGGTCGACCCGCCGGGTGGCCTGTCGGGCACCTGCCCCGACTCCGACGATTACGACGGCGGCATGATCAGCTTCATCAACGTCAAGGAATACTGGCTGGATACGACCGGCGCGGCCACGGGCACGACCATGACGGCGGCCTACGGCTACATCGCCGAGCCCGGCGTCCTGTACTGCACCCACAACGGGGTCCACTTCCCCATCGCCCGCAACGTCGAGAACTTCCAGGTCGAGTACAACGGCGACATGAACACGGACAACGACCTCGACGGCTGGTCGCCCTGGAACGACGGCTGGGGCCTGGACCAGATCGCCCGCATCCAACAGGTCCGGGTTTGGGTCCTGGGCCGGACCGCCCGGGCCTTCACCTCCGTCGGGGGCACGCCGCCGGGCGGCATCCACGTCTACCGGCGGCCGGCCATCTCCAACAGCCCGGCGGCTCTCGCGGACGACCGGCACCGGCGGTTCCTGATGGATTCGACCTCCAACGTCCGCAACATGAGCCTCAACCTCTACAACATCGGCCAGAGATGAGGAGCGACCCATGAGCACGCGTCAACAGCGAACTCCCCGGGAGCGGGGCTCCGGCCTCATCGTGGTCATCATGATCGTGGCCTTCATGCTGGCCGTCGGCGCCCTGCTGCTGACCGTCACCGGCACCAGCCCCAAGGTCTCCGACAGCCTGCGGCTCCAGGACATGGCCTTCAACGCCGCGGAGGCCGGCTTCAACGCCGCCTGGCTCGCCCTGAACGACTCGTTCACCGGCATGTCGATGACCTCGTTCAGCGGCCATTACCACAACGACTACGACGGCAATCCCAACGTTCTGGACGATCCGACCCTGACCAATCCCTTTTATTTCCGCAAGCTGACGGACGCCCAGATCATGGCCGACTGCCTGGCCCGCGCCGGCGACTACACCGGCACGATCATCTTCAACTCCGAGCCGCTGGCCGGCGACCCGCGCTGCTCCTACACGGTCTTCCTCATCAACGACGAGGCGCCGGGAACGGTCGGGGCGGACGACCACGACTGCATCCTGATCTGCATCGGACGCGGACCGCGGGACACCTACAAGCGGCTCGAGATCACCATCGAAGTCGGGGACGGCACCGGGACCTGACGTCCCGCGAAAGGGGAAAGCAGATGACACGCACAGGCTCGAAGCGCCAAGGGGGCCTTATCGCGGCGGCCGCGGCCGGCGCGGCGATCGTCGCCGCGCTCGCCCTGCCGGAGCTCTGGTCGCAGACGACCTGCACCCAGACCAGCCGGGTGTTCTCGGAGAATTTCAGCACCCTCAACTTCAAGGACGCGGCCAATACGTCGGTCGAGGGCTGGACCGCGGCCGCCCGGGGGCCGATCACCCTGCCCGTCATGGGTTCGAACTTCGCCATCGCCAACGCCGGCAGCATGGGCGGCCATATCTACGTCTCGGCCGCCGGCGACTTCACCGGCGACGGCTATCCCGACCTGATCGGCCTCGAGATCGGCGGCCAGGTCGACTTCCCGCGGACCTCCCCCTATTCGCGGCTGGTCCTGGTCCGCAACCGATACACGACCGATCCCGACCAGCCGCTCTTGATCGACTGGACCGAGGTCTACGACAGCTTCGGCACGACCTACACCGGGCCGGCCTGCATCACCGTCGGCGATTACAACCGCGACGGCCTGCTCGATTTCTTCTTCATGCGCAATTCGGAGGACGAGTTCGGCTACACCAACTTCCTGGCCAAGATGTACATCAACACCGGCACGGCCACCAACCCCAACTTCTCGGCCTCGAGCTCGCTCAACCTGGATTTCAGCTCCAGCCTGCGCGCCACGGTGGGCTCGGGCAAGAACGCCCGGACCTTCTATGTCTATAATTATTGGGCCGCCAACCACCTGGCCACCGTCGACATCGACAGGGACGGCGACCTCGATATCCTGATGATCAGCGAGGACAAGATCTTCCTGCTGCGGCAGGGCACGGGCCAATGGCGTCTGGCCCGGTTCGCCGTGACCGAACTGAATTACGGCGGCGCCGCCGGCCGGACGGGCTACTCGGGCTACCCGGGCGGCTCGGCCGTCGCGGCGGCCGACTTCGACGGCGACGGCGACATCGACGTCGTCGGCGGCTCCGTCGGCAACGCGAACTACCTCGTCTTCTACCAGAACGACGGCAAGAACGCCTTCACCCGGAGCACCATCGCCATCCCCGACGCCTCCTGCTACGGCACCGTCGCCATCATGGCCGGCGACTTCACCAACGACGGCCGGATCGACCTCTTTGTGGCTACGGACGCCGCCTACCGCGGCATGCCCGCCTATCAGGCCCGCATCTGGTTCCTGCGTAACGAGACCATCAACCACGCCCTCAACTGGACCTTCCGCTGCCTCAATGCCTGCGAACCGCCGACGCCCGATCCCTACGACATCGACATCGGCACCTATCTCGACATCGACCACGACGGGGACATCGATGTCGTCATCGCCGACGCCAACCACGCCGGCGACTACTACCTGATCGAGAACGAGCTGGCCGGGGTCTTCTCGCTCTACGGCCAGGGCGTCTCGACCAACATCGGAGCGGGCCTGCTCGACCCCGACCTCCACGCCGTCACCCAGGTCCGGGTGACCAGCCTGCACCAAGGCGTCCTGGGAGGCGACCCGACGGGCCTGACCGTCACCCTGTACTTCTCCAACAACGGCGGCCGTGAATGGGAGTTCTATCAGCGGTTCGAGGCCGACGACATCGATAACGTCACCAACCTGCCCTGGTACGAATTCAAGTTCTTCGGCGCCGACCTGCGCTGGAAGGCCGTCCTGACGGCCCCGGAGGACGCCATGACCGATTACCAGGGCGCCTCGTTCCAGTCGCCGTATATCGCCGACCTCGACCTCGAGTACATCTACATCAACCGGCTCGAGTACTCCCGGTCCTCGGCCGCGGCCACCGTCGTCGCCCGCAACGGCACGCCGACCAAGCTGGTCATCGGGGCCTCGTTCATCTATCCCGGCGACGAAGGCCAGCTGCGGGCCTACAACGTCTCCAACGTCTCCATCGCCGCCAGCACGGCCTCGCAGCTGTACACGCTGTCGACGTCGAACCTGAGCTCCTCCACGGGCCGCGACCTGTCCATCCAGGACTCCGCCATCCTCTGGGACGCCGGGCAGCTGCTCGACGCCCGGAGCGCCGACACCCGGACGATCTACACCGCCGTCCGCGAGGACGGCGACCTGGCCAATCCCCTGGTCCGGACCGAGTTCACCGCGGCCAATGTGACGACCCTGGCGCCGTTCGTCGACGATACCCAGAACGACGACGCCGGGCTGATCGCCTTCATCCGCGGCACGGGCCGCGACTGGAAGCTGGGCGACATCAACCGCTCCACCCCCATCGTCGTCGGGCCGCCGAACCGGGACGCCGGCCTCATGGGCGACACCGCCTCCGACACCTCCTACGCCGATTTCAAAGAGGCCCACGCCAGCCGGGCCCCGGTCATCTACGTCGGGGCCAACGACGGCATGCTCCACTGCTTCGACGTCCTGACCGGCGAGGAGCTGTGGGGCTTCATCCCCTTCAACCTCCTGCCCAAACTGAAGGAAATGTACCAGTTCGACCCGGCCGATCCGACGGTCCACTTTTTCCGGCCTTCGCAGACCGGCTACGTCGACGCCACGCCCTGCGTGGCCGACGTCCAGATCGGCGGCGCCTGGCGGACCGTCCTCGTCTGCGGCCAGGGCCCCGGCAGCGGCAGCGTCATCGGCGGCGGGTTGAACTATTACTGGGCCCTGGACGTCACGGATCCGGCCGATCCCCAGCCCCTCTGGGAGATCACGCACATCGACGCCGCCTCGGGCATGCGGACCATGGGCGAAACGCGCTCGACGCCGATCGTCGGCAAGATCGACGACGCCGGCACGGCCCGCTGGGCGGCCTTCATGGGCTCGGGCTACGACAACGACACCGCTTCCTCGATCGCCGGGCTCTATCTCTACGCCGTCCGCATCGACACGGGCGCGTTCCTGGCCGCCCTGCCGGTGGCCGCCGATGTCGACACCAGCGCCTTCACCGGCGCCAAGGAGCCGTACAGGTATACGAATATCCAGCCGGCCATCGTGGCCGCGCCGACGGCGGTCGACAACGACGTGGACGGGTACGTCGAATACGTCTATGTCGCCGACCTCGACGGCCGGGTCTACCGGCTGGACGCGACGGTCAGCAACGTCGGTAACTGGACCCTCGAGCCCATCTACGAGGACTATCTCAATTATCCCATCTCGACCAAGCCGGCCGTCTGGCTCAATCCCTACGAATCGACGCCGACGCCGCCCCGGGTCTATATCGGCACCGGCGGCCACGACCGCAACCTGGGGACCTACAACCCGAGCAGCGACGAGTTCACGAGCCGGTCGTTCTCCTTTGTCTGCATCGTCGACCAAGGGCCGGATGAAACGCCCAGCAAGGACTGGGTGGAATGGTACATCGGCGACCCGGTCCTCCTGGGCGGCCTGCCCCCGACCAAGGACACGGGCGACCTCGACGCGGGCTCCAAGATCTGGGCCGACCCGGTCATCGCCGACATGATCATCTATTTCAGCTCCTTGAGCGGCAGCATCGAGGCGGCCAACCCCTGCACCAACCTCGGCGAGGGCGGCCATCTCTACGGCCGGTTCGTCCGCCAGGCCTCGTCCATTCCGGTGGGCGGGACGGCCTTCCGGGCCACCTCGGGCACGCCGCCCGAGTACCTGCAGCTCCAGAGCAAGGCCCGCCAGGCCGTGACCGTGGGCGAGGCGGCCTACGACGACGCCAACAAGACGAACAAGCGCGACGTCTACGTCCAGGAGTACGATTCGACCATCCAACAGCTGGTCCAGCCCATCGGCTCCCTGCTGCGGGTCAAATCCTGGCGCGAGGTCTATCAGATCATTCGGTAGCCCGGCCCTTGTTTGACAGGCCCCGCTCCGGCCGCAATAATAGGGGCGGGAAGGAACAATGAAGAAGATCCTCGTATTCGTCGCCGTGATGGGCTTGAGCGCGACCTTGAGCGCCCAGAGCCTGGTCGAGCTGGCCAAGATGGAAAAGGCCCGCCGGGAGGCCCTCAAGGGGCGGCCCTTCGTGGTCGTCAAGAACCGCGACCTGCGGGCCGTCCAGAAGACCCCGGCCGTGGAAGTGCTCGACGCCGGAGACGCGGAGATCGGCGAAGCGCCCCCGGCCGAGGCGGGCGCCGTCACGGACGCGACCATCCCGGAGGGCGCGCAGATCGTCCCCCGCGTCGAAGCCGACGGCCCCAGTCTGACGGCCGAGGCGGGCGCCGTCCGGCCCGGTTCGTCGGCCAAGGTGCTCGAAGCCCAGCTGCGGGCCGCCGAGGAGCGGGTCGACCTGCTGGCGACCAAGATGGCCGCGCTGCGCCAGCAATTCGAGGCCCAAAACGCCATGGTGCCGGGCTCCGTCATCCAGCAGCAGCTCACCGAGACCAACGCCGGGCTGGCCCGGGCCCAGGCCCAACGGGACCGGATCCGCGAAGAAATGAACAGGAAGCGGGCCGGCGCCAAGAAACCGCCCCAGGAAACCGAGCGCTAGCCGGCCGCTTCGATCCTCTCCGCCAGCCCGTGCAGGAGGAAGAGGTGCGCCTCCTGGATGCGGCCCGTCTCGCACGAAGGCACGTCCAGAAGCAGGTCCGCCAGCGGCGGAAGCGCGGCGCCGCCGTTCCCTGTCAGGGCGATCGTCATCAGGCCCTTGGACCGGGCCGTCCGCAGGGCGGCCAGGACGTTCGGCGAACGGCCGCTGGTCGTCAGGGCCAGGGCCACGTCGCCGGGACCGCCGAGGGCCTCGATCTGCCGGCTGAAGACCGCCTCGAAGCCCCGGTCGTTGCCGATGGCCGTGAGCGAAGAGGCGTCGGTCGTCAGGGCGATCACGGGGAGAGGCGGCCGTTCGGGCCGGGAGAAGCCGTTGACGAGCTCGGCGGCGAAGTGCTGGGCCTCGGCGGCGCTGCCGCCGTTGCCGAAGACGAGGACTTTGCGGCCGGCGTGGAGCGCTTCGGCCAGGGCCCGGCCCGCCGCTTCGAGGACCGGCCCGCGGGCGCTCAGGAACTCCCGCAGGACCCCTACGAGATCGGTCACCTGGTCTGCCGCGCTCCTCATGCCGCACCTCCCGTCGTCTTGGAGACCGCGCCGGCCGGGGGCCGGACGCCAGACCCGTCATGCTCCCGGACCGCAGGGTCGGCCGGCGACAGGATGGCCGCCCGCACCCGGTCCATCAGGGCGGCCATGGTCTCCGGCGTGTAGCCCGTCACCGCAACGGGCTCGTGGAAAACGACCCCGACCCGGCCCCGCCTGGCGTAAGGCTGCCCCTTGGGCATGAGCTCGCGGGTCCCGGTGATGGTCACGGGCACGATCGGGGCCCCGGTCTCGAGGGCCAGGAAGAACCCTCCCCGGCGGAACGGGCCGAGGCGGCCGTCGAGCGTCCGCGTGCCCTCGGGGAAGATCAGGAACGAATAGCCCCACTCCCGCATCAGGCGGGCCGCCCGGGCGATACTGGCTTGGCCGCCGCGGGTGCCTTTGCGGTCCACGGGCACGAATCCGACGAAGCGCATGGCCTGGCCGGCGATGGGCAGCCGCAGGACGGATTTCTTGAGGATGGCCCGGGCCCGGCCGGGGATGAGCATCATCACCAGCGGCCCGTCGATGAAGCTGCCGTGGTTGGGCATGAAGACATGGGGAGCGCCGGCCCGGATCCGCTCGGTCCCCTCGACCGCGATCTCGAGACCCAGGACGCGCCGGCTGACGCGCATGGCCCAAAGCCCGTATTCCAGGACCGGCTCGCGCCACCCGGCCAGCATGCAGAACAGGATGAACGGCAGACCGAGGACGACGGCGGCCAGATAGAACAGGACGAGCAGCGCGGTTCTCATCGGAGCGGGGCGATTATAGCACGGCCGCGCAGCCAGCCAAATATGGTCCCATGCGGTGCTCGATGCTCCCCGCTATGGTCTTCATGGCCTCCGTGCCGCATCGCGCCCGGGCAAGATCCTCTCGAGGGGAGTGAAGGTCACACGATAATCCCTCTCCCAGATCATGATATACCCCCGACGACCGGGAAAATGCCGCATCAATTCCTGGTTCTCGCCCGACGAGAGGGTGTTCACCCAAATGATATCGTTTTTGAGGTTAGGGTCGTTATTGGGCCGGAAAAAGACGAAATGACGTGTTGGCGCGATCGGGTCCTGCCGGATGAATGGGCGGGGAGCGAAGATCACGGCATTATGGATGTTGGCCTCTTTAAGGGCCTGGAAGGGGGTCCGGACGTTTTCGGCGATCGTTCGAACAGCCGCGATCCGAAAAGGCGTGAAGCCCATGAGACTGGAAACCATGAGCGAGATGATCAGAATATAGGGAATATATTTCCGATGCCAAGCCCGGCCCGGGTTCTCATTCGCCAGCGCAACCCGGGCCTCAATGAGACCCGCCAGGGACTTCGCACCTAAGATGACGAATAGGATCGCCGGAAGCCCGGCCTCATAAAGATGCACGGGTCCGAACGTGTCGATGCCAGCGTCCTGAATGAAGAAGCTTGTCCCCACCATCGCCAGGAATGACCAAGCGATGACTGGACCGTGCCTCAGTTTCCAGGCGAAAGGGAGCAGGAGGACGAATAGCAGAGGCCAGCCAAAAAGATCGAGGCTGATCCTTAAAAAGCCAACCCCGAGCTTGGCCAGGGGCTCGAGGCCGGGAGAGATGCCCACCAGGGATGTCGACGGTTCTCCCTGCCAGAGGGAGAAGCGGAACTGGTTTTCCCGGCTGTATTCTAGATAGCGTTGGTAGCCGGGCTTGAAGGCGTCCCCGTTCTGCGCCTTATTGGCCAGCAGGAACAGGGCCGCGAAGACAATGAGCGGCAAGGCCAGCGCAAGGGCCTTCTTGCCACGAGCGGGCCCCGGCCGGAGGACCGTTCGGAAGAACCAGGCGATCAGGAACGGGCCGGCGACGGCGACGGTTGTCAGGGGCCTAATGAAGAACGCCGCGCCAAATGTCAGTCCCATTCCCAGATGCGCAAGGAGCGGGGAATCCTCGTCCCCGGCCCTGAGGAACAGCCAGACCAGTACGGTCAACATGAGCATGCACGATGTATGCGAAAGTCCGGTTGCCGATCCGATCATCAGGAGCGGCGAAGTGACATATAACATGATCCCCAATTGGGCCGGCCGGCTGCCGGCCAGCCGCCGCAGGATCGAAAAGAGAGGGATGACCGTCAGCCCGGAATAGACCGCGTTCATGAAGCCGGCGGCCTTCAGAAGGACCCCCGGCGCCAGCATGGCCGGCCAGCCGAGGAAATAGCAGGAATAGAAGTGGCCGTCGTTGATCATAAAAATGTTGTCGAAGAAGAGCTTCAGCGGCGGCGAAACGGCCCGGATCCGGCCGCTCCCGATGAGCTCGGCCGCGAAACGGTAGGAACTCTCGTCATCCGTCAACGGCATCCCCTGGAGCACGAAAACGCGCAGCAAGCAGGGGACGAGAAAGCCGAGTAGGGCGCCGAGGGCAACGAACCCCCGGTCATGTCCAGGTCCCGCGGGCGTCCCGGCTTTCGCCAGGATCTGGGGGTGGCCGACCAGCCGAAAGCCGCCCCAAGCCAGGGACAGGGCCATTCCTGTGCCAAGCACGATCCAGAAAAGGGCAAAGTACGCGTAGCGCAACGTCGGATACATCAGGGACCCAAGATCCAGGATATATCCCCCCAGAAAGGTCGCTCCGACGGCATAATGGAGGAGCAGCAAACCCAGTGCTATGGCGAGTGGCCAGGCTCGGAGGGCCGTCCAGAGGCGGGGGCGGTGGGGGGTCATCGGCTCATCCTTGACATAGATCTGCTGACTTAGCCGCCAAAATCCCGACGGTGACAGTCCAGGGCATACTAATCAACCCGCCGCGAGGATGTCAAGGCGAGCGGCGTTCGCCGGCAGACGCCGCAGCCGGCCGGCCGTCATTCAAGGAGAGCGCGACTAGGGGAACATCCAACCCAGACATCGACTGGGCGGCCAGGGCGAATATGGCCGGCCTGACCATGATTGCGGGTCCGGCCGTTCGTTCAAGTTGGCGAATCCGCTGCGGACCGCCGTCGCGTTCATAAAATTTGCCGTTTCCCCGATGGCGCCGCGCGGTATGAGGCAACGGTCAACACGCGCGTCCCGTTGCCAGTTCGCCACCCCTGCTATTCATGGGGAGAGGCGGGGCCCGGTTTCCTCGGGCACGCTCTTGCGTTCATTTGGAGCTCATAATGATATCGGTCCATCTTGACCAGGGTGTCCAAAATGACCCCGATGGCCAACGAGATCACGGATAGGATGATCAGTCCCGTGGCCAGAACGGCCAGGGGGACGCTGTCGATAAACCTGGTTTTTATAAACTGGATGACCGGGACCGTCCCCGCGAGGAGTCCCAGCAGCAGGAACGAGACCGCCGCGTTCCCGAAAAAAACCAGAGGCTTGAAATCCTTGAAGATCCGGATGATCGTCCTGAGGACCCGCAGGCCGTCGTTGAGCGTCCTCAACTTCGATTGGCTGCCGCTCGGCCGGTCTCGGTAGACGATAGGCACCTCCTTGATCAGGAATCTTCGATCGAGCGCCCAGAGGGTCAATTCCGTCTCGATCTCGAACCCCTGGCTCAAGAGAGGGACATTCTTGACGAAGTCACGGCTGAAACTGCGGTATCCAGACATGATATCGGTCAGGCGCGCTCGGAAGAGCCGATTGATGAGGCCCCGGACCAGCCTATTCCCGAAACCATGGAGAAGGCGCTTGTTCTCCCGATAGTAGGTTCGGTTGGACAGCCGATCGCCGATCACCATATCCGCCTGTCCCTCCAGGACCGGCCTGATCAGGTCGCCTACGGCAGCGACGGGATAGGTATCGTCCCCGTCGACCATGACATAGACATCGGCCTCGACGCTACGGAACATGGACCGGACCACGTTTCCCTTGCCCTGTCGAAGTTCAACCATGACATCCGCGCCCGCCGCCGCCGCTACGGCGGCCGTCGCATCGTCCGAGTTATTGTCAAAGACGTAGATCCGGGCCTGCGGCAAATGGCTTTTAAAATCCGCCACCACCTTGCCGATGGTCTTATCCTCGTTGTAGCACGGGATCAGCACCGCGATGTTCATAGGGATTCCTCACGCGGGGCGCGAGCCCGGGGCGGGCGGCTCCAGGGCGTTCGCGCCAGACCCTTTCTTTCGAAAAACATAGAGAGAATTCAGCCCGGCCTGGAAATTGGAGGCTTTCAGTATGTCAAAGCCCGAGAGCTGGGCCAGCGCCGCCATTTCGGCCCTCCGATAATAGTGCCGATGTCCCCGTATCTCCCGTTCGCTGATCACGTGCAGCCGGAACGCCAGAAATTCCAGGAGCGGCTCACTCCGCGGCGTCGGCGTCGTCAGGATCAGGAGCCCGTCGGGTTTCAAGATCCGATGGATCTCCTTCATGGTCTCTTCGACCTTACCCCCCTCGAGATGCTCCAGAACGGCCAGCATCAAGACGGCCTGGTAACTTCCCGGAGGCAATCTCGCTCCCAGGATATCGGCCCGAATGATCTCGCAGGGGAAGCCCTTGGCGGGGATCGCGCAGGGATCGAGACCGGTTCCCCACGCGATCCGGCCGCTTTCGCAAAGATGCTTGAGGATCGTCCCGTCTCCGCAGCCGACATCACAGACTGCCGCGTTCGGAGGGAGATAAGGCAGGATCTTTCGCAGCCTCAACGTCCGAATGAGTCTATCGAGAGGATTGAAGTTTTGCGCGTTTCCCAAACGATTTCTTCCGAACGCATCGCCTTAGCCACCGAAAGGCGGCGCCGGTCGATGAAATAGATACTTCATCTTCCCATCGGAAGTCAATGCGCCCCGGTTCCTGGGTTCCCGCCGCGGCAGGCGTCGGGAGAGGCGTAAATCGAGAACGGGCGATTTAAGCAGAGCCTCCGGGGATCGCCCAACCTGCCCGATCAGGGTTTCTTTATGGAAGACAGCTTAAGAAGGAGTTCATGGACCTGGGGGGTGGCCTCGATCCGGTAGGCGTCCCGGAGATCCGCGATCGCTAAAGAGTATTCACCTTTTTCGATATAGGCCTGAGCCCGATAACAATACGCCTCGTAACTCTTGTTGATCAGGATCGCCCGCGTAAAGTCCTTCAGGGCCGCATCAAAATTGCCGGCCTTGCTCCAGAGCTTCCCCCTGCTCATATAGCCGTCATAAAAGAGAGGATCCTTGGCGATCAAATCGTCGATCTCGCTCAAGGCCTGGTCATATTGTCCCATTCGAAATCGGATCCCGCTGATGGAGAGAGAGATCCAGGGATCATTTGGGGCCAGGCGTTTGGCCCGTTCATAGTCCTCAAACGCCAACGTGAGTTGGCCAGCCTCCTCGAGAGTTTTGGCCCTGTTGACATAGCCAATGACATTTGTCGGGTCGTTCTTGGCCACATGGTTCCAGAGGGAGATGCTATCGCGCCAGACCGGGCCCTGACGCCAGCTGACAGCAGCCAGGGCTCCCCCCACGAGGGCCAGGCCCGCCCAGACAGCCGCCGCTGTGCGGCCGATCGGCCTGAGCCTCAAGCCCGCGGCCGGCAACAGACCGACAAGCGCCACGAAGATGCCCGCCAAGGGGAGGTACATATACCGATCCTCATAGGGTTGGCCCAAGATATGAAATGGGAGCGTGGGTAGCAGCGTGAGCACGGCGAATCCGATGCCGAACGTCACCAGGTCCGGTTGGCGCTTGTACGACAGATAAGCCAAGCCCGCCAAGACGGCCAGTGCCAGGAAGCCTATCACGGCCTGCCATGGATCATGTCCAATGCTGTTGGAATAGCCGGGATAGAGCCTTATCGGCGCAAAGACCTTGCCGGCATAGAACGGGAATGCGAAGAAGAAGGAGCTGACGTTCTCCAGAATGCTTGGCCCCTTCTTCATGCTCTGGGCGATCATGGATTGATGGGATAATAATGACAGGACGAAGAACACGGCGGACAAGAGCCAATAGGGCAAGGTTTTCAACACCGCTGACCGGTCGACCCTGCCCATAAAATGCTTTTCCAGCAACAGTAGCACCAGCGGGAACGAAATCGCCGTGACCTTCGAGAACAAGGCCAAGGCAAACAGGAGCAAGGATACGCCGTAGAGGACCGCCTGGCGGCCCTTCTTGATATAGCCGACGTACGTGCCGAGTCCGGCCAGGTAGAACAGCGAAAACAAAAGGTCCTTCCTCCCCTGGATCCAGGCGATCGGCTCCACGTGCAGGGGATGGATGGCGAAGAACGCCCCGGCGATAAATCCGATCGCCAGGCTCCCGCTGACTGCGTAGAGCAATCCGAATATCAGGAGGGTATTCATCATATGAAGGATCAGGTTCGTCCGATGGAAAGCGCCGGCGTCCAGGCCGAATAATCGATATTCCGCCGCATAGGATAGCAGCACCAACGGCGTGTAGCCGCCAAGCCCGGCGTAGGACTTCGTGAAGATGTTTCGAATATGATCGACGGTGATCCCCCGGATGTTCTGGTTGTTGATCAAGAGCTGCGGATCGTCCAGGTTCGTGAAGCCGTTCCTGAGCACCTGCCAATGGACGCCGCCGCTAAGGATCACAAGAACGGCAAGAAGACAGATGATCGGAAGTCGCTTGCGCAGCACCGTGGCTTCACATCCACATCATGGTCTCCGGCTTCACTTGCCGGGAAGGGCCCCCGCCTCCAACTTCATCATCAGATCACGGAGCGCCTTGGAAGGATCGATGCGATATGCGGACCGGAGATCTTCGAGGGCCGCATCCGTCTTCCGGGTTTCCAGGAAGGCCATCGCCCGATAGTAAAACCCCTTCGATGTCCTGTTCAATTTCAGGGCCGCGGTAAAGTCGAGAACGGCTTTTTCGTATTCGCCCAGGCGTCCCCAAAGGACGCCGCGGCTCAGGTATCCGTCATAGAATAGCGGGTCCAGAGCCAAAGACCTGTTATATTCATCCAGGGCCTTTTGAAGCTCCCCTTGTTTGAAAAGAACGGCGCCGATATGTTGCGGCACTCGAGGGCTTTCAGGCGCATAAAGCTCGGCTTGACGATATGAATCCAAGGCCTCCGCCAGCCGCCCAACTTCCTCCAGGGCCTCACCCCTTTTCACCAGGCCCACGGCATTTCGCGGATCCTCCTTCGCCGCATAGCTCCAGAGGGAGATGCTGTCATGCCAAACCAGGCCCTGACGCGAGCTGATTGCGCCCAGGCCCCCCCCCACGAGGACCAGGGCCGGCCAAAGAACCGCCGCGGCCCGACCGAATGGCCGGATTCTCATGGCCGCAGCCGGTATGAGACCCGCCAGCGCCAAAAGGATCCCCGCAAGGGGAAGGTACATGTAACGGTCCTCGTACGGCTGGCCGAAGAAATGGAACGGCAGCGTGGGCAGCAGCGTGAGTATGGCGAATCCGACCCCGAACGTCACCAGGTCCGGCTTGCGTCGATAAGCCAGATAGGCCAAGCTTGCCAAGGTCGCCAGCGCCAAAAAGCCGAGGACGGCCTGCCATGGGTCATGGCCGATGCTGTTGGAATATCCAGGATGAAGCCGCAACGGCGCAAGGATCTTGCCCGCATAAAAGGGAAATGCATAGAAAAATGCGCTGAGACTCTGTACGTAAGAGGGGACGCGCCTGAGGCTCCCCGTGAACATCGCGTCGTGTAGGACAAAGGCCAAAACGAAAAACATCACGGACAGCAGCCAGAACGGCGCGGTCCTCAAAACGGCCGGCCGGTCGATCCTGCCTTCAAAATGCCTCTCCAGCAACAGAAGCACCAGAGGAAATGAGATCGCCGTGACCTTCGAAAACAGCGCCAGCCCAAAAAGAACCAGCGCAGCGGCATAGAGGATGGCCCGGCGCCCCTTTTTGATGTACCCGACGTACGCGATAAGGCCGGCCAGGAAGAATAGCGAAAACATAAGGTCTTTCCTCCCCTGGATCCAGGCGATCGGCTCCACGTGCAGGGGATGGATGGCGAAGAAAGCTCCAGCGATGAAACCGATCGCCAGATTCCGGCTGACCAAATAGAGCAATCCAAAGATCAACAGGGTATTGAGGATATGGAGAATGAGGTTCGTCCTATGGAAGGCGGCCGCATCGAGCCCAAAGAAGTGATATTCCACCGCATAGGACATCAATACGAGCGGCGTATAGCCGCCCAGCCCGGCGTAAGATTTGGAAAAAATGCTCCGGATATGGTCGGCCGTGAGGCCCTTGATGTTCCGGTTGTTGATGACGAGCTGTGGATCGTCAAGGTTCGTGAAGCCGTTCCCAAGCACCTGCCAGTGGACCCCGACGTTCAATGTCACCAGGACCGCGATGAGCAAAACTACTAAGGTTCGATGCCCCATCATTCGGCCTCGCGAGGGAGCATCATACGATGCTCCGTTCATGGAAGTCAATCGGGCTGGCGGCCTTCTATACAATCCGAACCTCTATGCGTATAATTGGGCTTAGCCACCGAGGTTCCCGATGGATCCCAAAAGAGCGTTGGATTTTATAGGCCGTCATCAGAACGCGGACGGTGGTTTTGGCTATAAGCCCGGCGATCTGAGCGTTTCCGAGCCAACCGCCTTCTGCGCGATGGCCCTGCATTCGGCGGGTTGCGAGCCTCAAGCCCTTCGGGGGCTGGGATTCCTGAAAGAATGTCTTCAGGGCCAAGGGGCTGTCGGCCTCGATCGGCAGGATAAGGAGGGCAATTGGATGGCCTATGCCGCCCTGTTGGCCTTCCAGGCCTTCCATGCGGTCCAGGAAGTCCGGAGAATGACAACTTGGATCCTCGGTTTCTCTGACGCCTCGAGCCGGCTGCCGCCGGCAAGCCTGGCCGCGATCAAAGCCGATTACCGCTTCGATGCTTCCATCCCGGGATGGCCCTGGACCCCGGGCACGTCCGGATGGGTCGAGCCGACCGCGATGTTCTTGATGGCCCTTCTTCGGGCCGGGATCGCGCGCTCCCATCCAAGGATCCGTCAGGGTGTCGCCCTGCTCATCGATCGGAAGATCCCGTCGGGGGGATGGAATTTCGGCAATCCCTACAGCGGGGCCTTAGTGCTCGAACCGACCCTCCTATCGACAATTTTGGCGCTGACAGCCCTGTCGGCCTCGGGGATCGGGGAGAACGAACCGGCGGTCCGGGACGGACTTCGGTTCGTTCGGAATGCTCCAATCGGCCCCGCCAGTACCGTCTCCCTGTGCTGGGGGTGCCTGGCTATGAAGCATTTCCCATCCGGCCGGGACTTCGCGGGTCGGATGGCAACGCCGCTTGCGGCGCGGCAGAAACAGGACGGCAGTTACCGCCAGAACCTTTTCGAAACTGCGCTGGCCTACGTGGTCCTCGAAAGCCCCGAAACGCTGATCCGGATCGAACCAAGGACATAGAATGCCCAGACCGTGGACCCGCCGCAAGATTCTCGGAACGTTAGGAACGGGGATCCTCGGCTATTCCGCCGGCCTTCGGCTGCCGGCCCGCGGCTCGTCACCGGAAACGCGGACTGTCGCTCGCTATCGGGTCGCGGTCGTCCCCTGTTCCGATTATGGCCCTCCTTCTCTCAGCGAGGCTCTCCAGACCGGATGGCGGTCGACGCGTCCTCCCAGCGTCCGCGGCCGGAATATTGTTATAAAGCCGAACATCGCGGATTTTTCCCCCAAGCGTCCGATCCATACCAACGCGGAGGTGGTCCGGGGCCTTATCACCCTCCTCCTGGACCAGGGCGCCCGTCAGATCACGATCGCCGAGGGGACGCCTCAGAACCGGGATTCGGAATGGATCTTCGACAGATCAGGGTATGCCGCTGTGGCCCGCGAATTCGGTATCCCCCTCATCGACCTCAATTATGACCGCTTGAGAACGATCCGTAACGCCTCGCCCCGGGCGACGTTGCTGAGGGACTTCTGGCTTCCGGAAACGATCCTGAGAGCGGACGTCGTTATTTCGGTCGCAAAAATGAAGACCCATAAACTGGCCGGCGTCACTCTTTGTCTCAAGAATATGTTCGGGATCATCCCCGGCATGAGATACGGCTGGCCCAAGAACGTTCTTCACTGGAACGGCATCCCCTCGAGCGTTTGCGAGATCAATAGCACCTTGCCGCCTGCGTATTCTATCGTCGACGGCATTGTCGGCATGGAAGGCCACGGGCCGATCATGGGCTCCGCAACAAAGGTCGGGGTGCTCGTTCTCGGGGACAACGCCGTGGCTGTCGATGCGACGGCCGCACGGATCATGGGCGTAGAGCCGGCCCGGGTCGACTACCTGGCCATGGCCCAGGGTGTCGGGTTGGGGGCGCACCAGGTCGAGTCCATCGATCTCGTCGGGGAAAGCGTCCATCGGGTGCGAAAGGAATTCGCCCTCCTGCCCCAGTTCCAATATCTGAGGTCGATTCCGCGGTGAAGATCCCATTGCCGGGAAAATTCAAGGAACGCCGCGAAATCCTGCTGTTCGGACTGGCCTTCCTGTTCCTTTTCCTGGCCCTCTTCCATGAGTTCTTCTTTACCGATAGGCTCTTTTATTCCCGGGATATGGCTTTCCTCGAGGTCCCCCTTCGCCAACATGCGGCCACGCTAATGAAAGAAGGCGGCGGCGCCCTTTGGACGGACGCCTACGGGAACGGCCAGCCGTTTCTGGCCAATCCTAAGAACGCCGTGCTCTATCCGGGAACATGGCTTTACGTTATCCTGCCATTCGGCATCGCCTTCAAGCTCCATTTCTTTCTTCACGGCGTCCTCGCTTGGGCCGGTCTCTTTCTTCTCTCGCGATCCCTCCAATTGAGCTCCAAAGCGTCATTCCTTGCGGCCTCGACCTTTTTCCTGGGGGGATATCTCCTGTCTTCCTTCGAATTCTACAACCATCTCGCTTCTCTGGCCTGGCTGCCGTGGCTCTTGCTCGTCGCTCGCACCAACAGGTCCAATCCGTTCATGCGGACCCTCTGGCTTGTCGGTCTGTGGGTCTTATTGATCCTATCGGGGACTCCTCATGTCATTCCCATGGCGATCCTGCTTGGGATCCTCCTGATAATCATTACCGGCGATCACCCCCGTCCGCGGCTCCGGGCCTTCGGGCTATCCTTCGCCTTGGCCATCCTCCTGGCGGCCATCCAGCTTTTGCCGGCCGTTGAATTATTGAGTCGAAGCTCCAGAGACCCCCAGGAGACGCTGCGTTGGTCTCTCGAGCCCGTGCAACTCGTAAACCTCGTCGTCCCCGGCATTTTCGGGAACGACAGGGGTACGGAGGACTCCGAGTACTGGGGCGGCCATCTTTTTGACTACCACTATCCCCTTTACTACAGTCTCTACGCGAGCCCGGGGCTTCTTCTCCTCGCCATGATCGGCCTCCGAAAACCTCGGACCCGTGTTCAGCTGTTCTTGGCCATCAGCGCGGCGGTCTTTTTGCTGGTTTCCCTCGCCAATTTCCTGCCGTTCTTCGCATTCGTCGCCAAGCTCCCCGGGGCGGGTCTCATTCGATATCCCGTCAAGTATCTCGGGGGAACCATCTTGGCGCTATCGTTTCTCGGGGCGATCGGCTTCGATCGGTTCTTTAGCCAGGGCTCCAATTGTCGGAGGACCGCCGGCTTCTTTATGGGATTCGGCATCTTGGCGGCCCTGACTTATGTCCTGGGATCCGGCCCTATCCTTCGGGGCTTGTCACGCTTATTCGCCATCACGGACCCGCTTCATCTCGTCCAGCTGAGGAGGGCCCTATGGTACACACTCGCGGTCTTCCTGCTTTTCGGCCTGATTCTGCTTGTCAGCTCCAGGGTCAAGGCCCTGCGGCCGGCTCTCGGTTGGGCCTTCCTGGCCCTTCTCGTCGCGGACCTGGGGATTTCGAACCGCGGCATCAATCCCGTTGCGCCGGTTGAGTTCTTCGCGGAACCGGCGTTCCTGAAAGGGCGGCCCGGGCCGCTGCGCGTTTTCAGGGACGGCACCCTTCCCGACAATAAAATGGAGCAGGTCGGGCACGACCAACGATTTCAGAGCTATCTTCGCCAGAGCTTATGCCCATACACCCTGATCGGGCCCGTTCACTATGTTTATGATCAGGACTTCTACGCGCTGTACCCGAAAGACTACACTGCGGTTGTCAAGAAACTTCGGGGCGCCGACCGCGAAGCGCGGCAGAAGATCTTAGCGGATGCGGGGGCCAGTTTCTCCGTCAGCCACCGGAGCCTGCTCCGGTCCGGCCTCCCGCCCCGCTATGTGGAGGAAGTGCCGGTCTACTTCGAGCCGGTGGCGCGAACACGCAAATTCCCTTATTCGACCACCTCGGTCATCCGGACGAGGTCGTTCACCGAAGCCTTGGGCTATTTTGACAGGCCCGGTTTTGATCCTCTCGAAACGACGGTGGTTGATTCCGACATCCATTTTTCGGGTGACCTTTGTACGGACGCCGGATTGTCTTTTTCGCCTCTCGTAGTGAGAAGCGAATTGATGTCCTATACCGTCAAGGCCCCACGCTCGGCTCTTGCGGTTTTCTGCAAGAACCCGGTTCCGGGATGGCAAGCCCGGCTTGACGGCCGGCCGGCCCCGATCGTCAAGGCGGGGCTATTTTCTCTCGGGATCGTCGTTCCAGAGGGAACCCATTCCCTTGAGATCCGATATCGCCCGGCCAGCGTAATGTATGGCTTGGTCATATCATTATTGACATTGAATGCGCTAATGGCGTGCTTAATTATCCGGACGTTCCGAGGCAGGGACGTCTCGGGAGCTAAACGGAAATATCCGTCTGATGCGCGCGAAGCACCAAAAAAAAAGGGGCGGCCGAAGCCGCCCCTTGGCACATCGATATGACGCGTTCGATCAGGTCCCGCTGACGAGAACTGTCGCAGGCGCGATGACCCAGCTGCCCGACCAGGCAACGAGGTCGTTGTCGAAAGAGGTCATTCCTTCGACGTTGTAACGGCTGCTATCAGGATTGGCCGGATCATAGGTAGCAGAAGGGAACTCGCCATTCCTGCCGCCGGAGCCGAAAATGAAATCATCGCCGCCGAGGTCGGCCGCGGCCGTCCCATTGAGCCAGCCATTCAGATTGTCCGTTCCGACAGCAACCTGATAGGGGAAGTTCCAGGGGTCGTTGATGGGGCAGGCCTTGATGTAGAAAGGAGCAATGGCCGTGACGATTCCAGTATTCGTTTCCATGGGACCCGCACCCTGGGTGATGGCGCTCCAATCGCCATGGTCGGTGATATAGTCCATGGCGCCGGTGGACATGGTCATGATCTCTTTCATCGCCGTCTTCTGCTTGGCCTTCTGGATGGCGGCCAAAGCGTTCGGGATGAGCAGAGCAGCCAGGATGCCGATGATCGCGACGACGATCAGCAGCTCGATGAGGGTGAAGCCTCTCATCTTTTTAAGCATTGAAAACCTCCTTTAAGATTCCCTGGCTGATCTCTTCAGCCGGGTTTGTTTGCCACTCTTAGTTGGCAACGCTATTATAGCAATAAGCGTGCCAAATAGACATCATGCATAAATAGCTGATATTAAAGTACATATAAATGTTGCCAAGCATGTTGCCGAAAAAAGAACGCCAAGAATTGGCGTTTTTGACGATTATTGTCGTCAGGCGGGATTCCGGTCGCCGTTACCGTTCCTCTTCTCGGCTTTGCGGACCTGGTTGAGGTCGTACTTGCCGATGAGGTAGCGGATGGTCCGGTAGCTCAAGCCCAGGAGGGGGGCCGCCTTCTGCAGGCTGCCGCCGGTCAGGGCCAGCGCCTCCTGGATATACTTCTTGGTGATGTCGTCGAGATGGTTGGTCAGGCTGAATCCCGGGGCGAACAGCTCCTGGGTGTCGAGCTTCTTCTTCTGCGGCGAGACGATCTCCTGGGGCAGGCAGGTGACGGTGACCGTTTCCCGGTCCTCGATGGCCACGATGCGCTCGATGACGTTCTCCAGCTCCCGGATGTTGCCCGGCCAGAGGTAGCCCTCGAGCAGGCCGACGACGTCGGGCGTGAACCGCTTGGGCTTCTTGCCCATCTTGTCGCAGTATTTCTGCAGGAAATGCGCGATGAGGAGGGGGATGTCCTCGGTCCGCTTCCGGAGGGGCGGCATGTCGACGGAGATGACGTTCAGGCGGTAATAAAGCTCTTCCCGGAACTTGCCTTCGGCGATCCTCTTCTTGAGGTCCTGGTTGGTCGCGGCGATGATGCGGACGTCGACGGGGATCTCGTCGGCCCCGCCCACCCGGCGGACCTTCCGTTCCTGGAGGGCCCGCAGCAGCTTGACCTGGGTCCAGGGCGACATCTCGCCGACCTCGTCGAGGAACAGGGTCCCCCGCTGGGCCAGCTCGAACATGCCCTTCTTGTCGGAAACCGCGCCGGTGAACGAGCCGCGGACATGGCCGAAGAGCTCCGACTCGAGCAGGTTCTCGGGCAGGGCGGCGCAATTGATGGACACGAAGGGGTGGTCGCGGCGCGCTCCCTGGAGGTGGACGGCCCGGGCGGCCATCTCCTTGCCCGTCCCGCTCTCCCCGGTGATGAGGACGGTCGAGTCCGTCGAGGCGACCTTCTCGATGAGGATGTAGATCTCCTGCATGGACCGGCTCTTGCCGATCATCTGCTCGAAGCCGTAGCGGTCCTTGAGGTCCCGCTTGAGCAGCTGGTTCTCCTGGCGCAGGCGCTTGGCGGCCAATCCCCGGCCGACGATGATCTTCAGCTCTTCGACGTCGAAGGGCTTGACGACGTAGTCGAGGGCCCCGGCCTTCAGGGCCTCGACGGCCTGGGCGATGCTGCCATAGGCCGTGATCAGGATGACCGGCAGGTCCGGCCGGTTCTCCCGGGCGTAGCGGAGGATGTCCATGCCGTCGGCGCCGGGCATCTTGATGTCCGTGACGACGAGGTCGACCTCGTCCCTGGACAGGGCCTCGAAACCGGCCGCCGCCGAAGAGGCGGTCCGGACCCCGTAGCCTTCCTTCTTGAAGACGACGGACAGGAGGTCGAGGAGGCTCTTCTCGTCGTCGATGATCAGGATCGTGTCCATCGGTCCGGCCTTACGCCACCGCGTCCTTGCGCAGCGGCAGGGTGATCAGGACTTCCGTCCCCTTCTCGAGCTCCGAGCGGATATCGATCCGGCCGTCGTAATCCTCGACGATCTTGCGGACGATCGACAGGCCCAGTCCCCGGCCGTTCTCGAAGCCCGAATAGAACGGGGCGAAAAGATTGGCCTTGTCCGCCTCGGACATGCCCCGGCCCGTGTCGGCGACGACGACGCGCACGTCCCGCCGGCCGTGCTCGGGGAAATCGAGCCGCAGCCGGCCGCCTTCGGGCATGGCCTTGAGGGCGTTCTTGATGAGGTTCCAAAAGACCTGGCGGAACTGGCCGGCGTTCCCGATGAACGGGACGTCGGCCGTCCGGAAATTGCCCTCGAGGGCGACCCGGCCGTCGAGCTCCCCCCCGCTCTGCAGGATCTTGACCGTCTCGTCCAGGATGTCGCGCAGGTTGATCAGGGAGAAGACTTTTTTCGCCGGCAGGGCGAAGTCCAGGAATTGGTCCAGGCTGTGAGAGACGCGCTGGGATTCCTTGAGGACGATGTCCATGAGCTCTTTCTGCTCGGCGTTCAACGGCAGGTCCTTCTTGAGGACCTGGACGGACCCCGAGATGGCGGCCAGGGGGTTGCGGATCTCGTGGGCCAGGCTGGCCGAGACGCGGCCGGCCTCGGACAAGCGCTCGCGGACAAGGAGCTCTTTCTGGGCGGCCCGCAGGGCCTCCCGGGTCTTGCGCAGGCTTCCGGTCAGCTTGTCCATCAGGACGGCGATGACGACGAAGACGGCCCAGGCGATGAAGATCGTCACCAGCAGCGTCCCGAGAGGCGGCTTGACCGCGTGCTCGGGCCGGAACGGGGGGAAGAGCCCGAAATAGACGCCGTCGACCAGGAGGCCGAACAGGATGGCCGCCAGGGCCGCAGCCAGGTAGCCGGAGCGCCCGGAGATGACCAGGCTGGCGGCGACGATCGGGAAGATGTAGAGGAAATACATGGACGAGGCGATGCCGCCCGAAATGTAGACGAAGGCGGTGATGAGGAGCAGGTCGAAGAGGACCTGGAGAGCGGCTTGAAAGGACGGCCCCCTCCCCCAGACATGGAGGCCGAAGCAGAGGGCCGAAAAGACATAGCCGGCCAGGATGAGATAATAGAACGGCAGGTTCAACTCGGCGTCGGGCGAGGAGAACTGGATGATGAGGGCCGAGACGAGGAGCGAGGTCAGGACGATGAGGCGATAGACGTTGTAGAGGACGACGTTCCGGCGTTCCGCCGAACCGGCTCCGCCTGCCGATATCAATCTCTTCGCGTCCATCGTCCGCCTCCGTCCCGCGCCGGCCCTAGAACGCCTGCATCAAGCTGAAAATGGGCAGGTACATGGAGACGACCAAGCTGCCGACCATGCCGCCGACGAAGATGAGCAGAATGGGCTCGAGGATCGAGAGAAGAGAAGCCACTGCGTTGTCGACCTCCTCGTCGTAGAAGTTCGACAATTTGTTCAACATCTCGTCCAGCGTGCCCGTGGCCTCGCCGACGTTGATCATCTGGAGCATCATCAACGGGAACTTGCCGGCCTGCTTAAAAGAATCGTGCAGGGTCTTGCCTTCGGAGACCTGCTTGCGGGCCTCGAGGATCTCCTTCTCGATGATGACGTTGCCGGCCGTCGTCGAGGTGATCTTGAGGGCCTCGAGCATGGGCACGCCGCCGGAGATCAGGGTCGCCAGGGTCCGGGTGACCCGGGTCATGGCCACCTTATAAAGCAGGGGGCCGAAAAGAGGCATCTTCAGGATCAGGCGGTCCGTGGACCAGCGTCCGGCCGTCGTGCTGCGGTAGTACCGGAACAGGAAGATCAGCCCGATAATGCCGGCGATCATGAAGACGATGTACTTCTGGACGAAATCGCTCAAGGACACGATCATGGCCGTCAGCCAGGGCAGCTCCGCGCCCAGGTCCCGGAAGATGTTGGCGAAGACCGGGATGACCTTCCAGAGCAGGAAGATGGCCACGGTGATGGCGAAGATGACGATGGCCACCGGGTAGATCATGGCCTGCTTGACCTTGGCCCGCAGGCGGACGTTCTTCTCGATGAACTCCGACAGGCGCCGGAGCATGATGTCGAGCGACCCCGACTGCTCGCCCGAGGCGATCAGGTTGCAGTACAGGTCGTCGAAGACCTTGGGGTGCTTGCGCTTGGCCTGGTTGAGGGTCGAACCGGCTTCGACGTCCTCTTTGACGGTCTTGATGACGTGCTTAAAATAGACATTCTTCTGCTGCTCCTCGAGGATGCCCAGGCTCTGGATGAGCGGCAGCTCGGCGTCGATGAGGACCGACAGCTGGCGGCTGTAGACGGCCAGGTCCTTGAGCCGGACCTTCTCCCGCTTGAGGAAGGGGATCTTGAACCCGCCCTTGGCCGGGGCGATGCTCAAGACGGTGATCTGGTCCTTCTGGAGCGCCCGGCTCAAGTCCTCCTTGGACGCGGCGACGCGCTCGCCGCCGACCGTGTCGCCGTACCGGTTCTTGCCTTTCCATACGTAAGTCGCCATCGTTCACCTCGCCTTTCGCGGCCCCGGCCTAGCGCCGGACCGCACCCGCCGTGCCGCCGGCGCCGACCTTGGCCCCTTCGCGGCGCTGGATGATGTCGGTCAGCTCCTCGGGGAAGGAGGTCATGGACATGACGGTATCCAGGGTGACCAGCTTGCGGAAGTATAAGTTGGCCAGCGACTGGTTGAAGGTCTGCATGCCGTACTTTTCCTGGCCCATCTGCATGGAGGAATAGATCTGATGGATCTTGTTCTCGCGGATGAGGTTGCGGCCCTTGCCGTCGGCCCGCGGCAGCAGGGCCTGGGTCAGGACGGCCTCGAGCGACATCGACAGGGTGATCCGGACCTGGGCCTGGTACTGGCTGGGGAAGATGTCGATGATGCGGCTGATCGACTCGACGGCCGAGTTCGTGTGCAGGGTGGAGAAGGTCAGGTGGCCCGTCTCGGCGACCCGCAGGCAGGCCTCGACGGTCTCGAAGTCGCGCATCTCGCCGACCAGGACGACGTCCGGGTCCTCGCGCAGGACCGAGCGCAGGGCGTTGCTGTAGGACTGGGTGTCCGCGTACAGCTCGCGCTGGTTGATGATGGCCTTGCGCGGGTTCAGGTAATACTCGATGGGGTCCTCGATGGTGACGATGTGGACGGGCCGCTCGCTGTTGATGTGCTCCATCATGCAGGCCAGGGAGGTCGACTTGCCGCAGCCGGTCGGCCCGGTGACGAGGACGAGGCCCCGCGGCAGGTAGCAGAGCTGCTGGATGCGCTGCGGGATGCCCAGCTGGGCGAAGCTCCACATCGAGGGCAGGAAGCGGCGGAAGGCCCCGGCCACGGCGCCCTTCTGCATGAAGACGTTGGCCCGGAAGCGGCCGAGCTCCTTGACGCCGAACGAGAAGTCGAGCTCGAGCTTTTCCTCGAACAGGCGCTTCTGCTTGTCGGTCATGATGCTGTAGATGAGCTCTTTCGTCTCGGCCGGGGTCAGGGCCGGGTGGTCCAGGTCCTTGAGGATGCCGTGGACCCGGACGCGCGGCGAGATGTAGGTCGTGATGTGCAGGTCGCTGGCGTCGGCCTCGACGCAGGCCTTCAGCAGCTCGAAGATGGGTTTCGCCATGGGAACCTCCCTCTCTCTCCGCGCCCGGTCATTCGTCCCGGACGGTTTCTCGCAGGACTTCCTCGACCGAGGTGACGCCGTTCTTGATCTTGACGAGGCCGCTCCGCCGCAGGGTCAGCATGCCCTTCTCGATGGCCTTGCGCTTGATCTCCCGCGACTGGGCCCGGGTCAGGATCATCTCCCGGATGTCGTCGTCGATCTTCATGACCTCGAACAGGGCGGTCCGGCCCTTGTAGCCCGTCCGGTTGCAGGTGTCGCAGCCGCCGGGCTTCATGACCTGCAGGCCCTTGATCTCGTTCTTGTGGAAGCCCATCTCGAGCAGGGCGGCGTCAGGCAGGATGTGGGGCTGGGCGCACTTCTTGCACAGGCGCCGGACGAGCCGCTGGGCGACCACCAGGATGAGCGAGTCGGCGATCAGGAACGGCTCGACGTTCATGTTGACCATGCGGGTGATGGAGCTGGCCGCGTCGTTGGTGTGGATGGTCGAGAAGACGAGGTGGCCCGTCAGGGCCGCCTTGATGGCGATATCGACGGTCTCGAGGTCGCGCATCTCGCCGACCAGCATGATGTCGGGGTCCTGGCGCAGGAAGCTGCGCAGGCAGGCGGCGAAGGTCAGGCCGATCTCTTCCTTGATCTGGACCTGGTTGACGTTGGGGACGTTGAACTCGACCGGGTCCTCGGCGGTCATGATGTTCATGTCCGGCGAGTTGATGGTCGAGACGGCCGAGTAGAGCGTGTTGGTCTTGCCGCTGCCGGTCGGCCCGGTCACCAGGACGATGCCCCAGGGCTTGTGGATGGCGTCCTGGAACACGGCCAGGGACTCCTCCTCGAAGCCGAGCTGGGTCAGGTCGAGCTTGAGCATCTCCTTGTCGAGGAT
>CAZNPB010000019.1:0-45060 GCA_964574895.1 uncultured Eubacteriales bacterium | reverse complement strand
GATCATCAAGGACAAGTTCTCGGGCGAGAGCCGCGGTTTCGGCTTCGTCGAGATGGCGAGCAAGGAAGAGGCCGACAAGGCCATTGCCGGACTGAACGGCAAGGACCTCAAGGGCCGTCCTCTGACGGTCAACGAGGCCCGGCCCCGGACCGATCGGCCCCGCACGGGCGGCGGCGGCGGTGGCAGGGGCGGCTTCGGCGGCGGCCGCGGCCGGTACTGATCGCTTAAGCGACTTTATTCGAACGCCAAAGGGCGGATGTCCCGTCAGGGGCCTCCGCCCTTTTTTATTTTCGGGGGGATCCCTTAAGGGGACATGTACGCCTCGTACGTGTCCCCGTTCTAGATCCCCGGGTGGCGCCGGGCTGCTGGATCCCGCCTTCCTGACCGAGTACGCGGTTGTCGGCCGGATCATCCGTCAATTGGAGTTGACGTTCGTCGCGGAGAAGCCTTCACCCTGACAATCGATTGCGTAAAAGGCCCGAGGTGGAATCGGAGGAGCCCAGAACCGCGATCGATCAGCATCGCTCGTTCTCACCGAAGTGGACAACTGTTCGTAGATCTCAGCCAGCGTGTCGATTTGCATTTCGTACTCATGGAGGTTGACCTCCCCGGAGAACGCGCCGGCCACTTTGTCGTCCAGCAAGTTGATCAACGCGGTCCATTGTTTCCACTCCGGCCGGGTGTGCAGTTTGCCGTTGTACATTCGATCGAATTCTTCCACCAGGTAATGCTGGGTGCGGTTGAGAGTGAACTTGCCTTCCGCATCAGCCGCGAATACGGCGAATGGGACGATCATATCCTCCGTAATGGGATTCATGGTCACACGTTTGCCAAAGCCGACTCGTCCTTTCATCCACTCTTCCAATCCAACCAAGCCGCTCGAGGGATCGGCGGGCAACCATTCTCCAGTGGCTGAATCATAGAGCTCAAGCCAAACGTGGTCGTTGTGACGCCGGCCAACTACGGAGCAAGTGTTCCCCTTTTCCTTCATCATCTGGCGGGCCCGGGCGCCGCGCTCGGGCGCATTGGTGTGGATATTCACCTCGTGGACGCGGCGCATCTTCATGTCGAGCTCTGTCATCGCGCTCAGAGCGACCATCGCCAGCTCGTTGCAGTTGCCGCCCTTACGCTCGATGATTTCCTGAACGGTCCGTTTCTGGTAATCCGTCGCCCTCCAATTGAAGTTCTCCGTCAGCCAGCGGACTATTGCTTGCGCCTGGCCGAGCTCGGAGGTAACGTCCTTTGAGACCTGTCGCGCAAACGCTTTCACGTCCGCGCGCAAGACGTCATAGAGCTGAGCATCTTGCGCCGTCACGGCTCGGGCCGGAACAAGGCCAAACGCGAATGAAAGAATTATCAGGGCTTGTAGGATGAGTTTCATTGCTTTCCTCCGTGTCCCCGCCGGTCTTCTTCGTCGGACCGTCATAAGAGGAGGCGCCATCGGGGGACGTTAATCCTCAGGGGGGGCTTCTGACAAGCAAAAAAGCCGAAAGGCAACCATTCCTCGGGCTCTCATAGAAGCGAGACGATCGGGAGGGGCAAAGGGTTGCCTGGGCCTCAAGCTCGCGCTGGCACATCCGCCGGGATGATTTGCTGCGTCGCCCCCGCGATCCGAAACGGCGTGGCAAGCCCAGGCTATGGCCGCGGCGGACGAAGAATTCGAGGCCGCCGCGGCGAAGCTGACGCCCGAACGAATCGCATCCGCTTTTGTTATTGAGAATGAGCGAAATATAGATAGCCAGCCACCAACAGCAGGCTACCCGCATGTCGGGCCTTCATGCCCGTAGGACAGGACAAAAATACCTTGGAATGCAGTCTTTTGCAGGAAGCTCATCGGTTAAATCCCGCCCCGCGTGTAGCTGCGGAACGTTGGGTGTAATCCCGAAAGAGTTCGATGATAATTCTCTGCAATTATGAAAATGACTATTGAAGAACAAAAAGGATTAAGATATTGATTATGCTGCTTACTGTTAGCGGGGGCATTATAGAGTGACAGTTCCAACAATTTAACGGACAGACACTAATTGACACAAACAAAAAATAGGGGGAGGAAATTATGAGCAAAATAATATTTGACAGTGGAATATCTCTGGACGGTTTTTTCGCAGGAGATAACAGAAGTCCTAAAAATCCTATGGGTGGTGTTTCAGGACAAATTCATTCGTGGATGTTCAATCAAAAGGCTTTCTGGGAATACTTGGGATTCAAAGAAGGAAAAGAAGATGGACCTGATGGTAAATTAATTAGAGAGACAATTGAACGTACAGGTTCATTCATTATGGGAAAACGTATGTTTGAGGAAGGCGAAGCTAGTTGGCCAAATGACCTCTACAAAGCCGATGTTTATGTGTTGACACACGAAAAGCGAGAACCTTGGGTTCAAGAAGGAACGACAGCTTTTTACTTTATAAATGACGGAATAGAAAGTGCCTTGGATAAAGCAAGACGATCAGCAAAAGGCAAGGATATAAGAATACAAGGTGGAGCTAACACTATTCAACAATTTCTAAATGCAGGGCTTGTGGACGAGTTCTTTATTCACATTGCACCTGTTTTTATAGGAAGTGGTATCCGACTCTTTGAGGGTATTGACAAAGGCAAGTATGATATACAGATTGAAGAAGTAATACCGTCAGACTTGGCAACTCATCTAAGGTATAAACTGACAAAGAAATAGAAACAATAAATGGGACTCTGAGCGGTCTGGCGCAGGACTTTCCTTATCGGTTAAACAAATATTCTCCGGACGGGCTCTCAATCAAGGAGATCCTTGGCGACGTCAACATTATCAGCCAAGCTGATGACCCCGGTAAGTGGAAGCAAATGAAAAGAACATGTTCGATTCAATGTGTTCTTCTATTGACAGTGACATTGGCCTGGGCTGGCGGGGAACCGCGACTGCCGCAATTGCCGGCCGGCGCTGCTCCGGGTTCCCTGAGCCTGCGCCCCTGCACCTTTTCCACGAAGGCCGGAACGCGGTATCGGGGGGAGCGCGGCGTATTGGTAGTTCCCGAAAACCGCGGCAAAGCGGATTCCCGGCTGATCACCCTGACCGTCGTGCGTTTCCGCTCCAGCCAGGCCAAACCGGCCGAGCCGGTCTTCTATTTGGAGGGCGGCCCCGGCCAGAGCAACCTGATGGAACGTGTTCCCAAGTGGATCGAGCCCTTGCTCGCCCGCCATGACCTGGTCATGGTGGGTTATCGCGGCATCGACGGCTCGGTCGTGCTCGACAGCCCCGAGATTGTCGAAGCGCTCCGTGGCCGCGGCAATGACGTGTTGAGCCGGGAATCGCGAACCAATCTGGGGAGAGCCATGGAGCGCTGCCGGGAGAGATTCGAGGCCCTGGGAGTCGACTGGCAGGGATATTCGCTCCCCGAAGTGGTGGAGGACATGGAGGCCGCCCGGGCGGCCTTGAATTACCCGCGCCTCAACCTGCTTAGTTTCAGCTATGGGACGCGCCTGGCGCTGCTCTATGCCCAGCGTTACCCGGAGCGCGTGCTGCGGTCGGTCCAGGTGGGCGTGAATCCGCCGGGTCACTTCGTCTGGGAGCCCCGTGACTGTGACGAGATCATCCGCCGCTATGCCGCCCTGTGGGCCGCGGACCTGGGGCGCCGGGAACGGGTCTCCGACTTGGCGGCGGTGATACACAAGGTGACCCGCTCCATGCCCGCTCATTGGCTGTGTTTCCCCATCGATGCCGGCAAGGTCCGCGTTGTCACTTTCTTCATGTTCTTCCAGCGCGACACCGCCGCCAAAGTCATCGACGCCTACCTGGCCGCCGAGCACGGCGACGCCAGCGGCCTGGCCCTCCTTTCCCTGGCTTATGATTTCATTTTGCCCAGGCTTTTTGTTTGGGGCGAATTTTTTGCCAAGGGATTTATTGATTTCGATCCGGAACGAAATTATGAAAAGGAGCTGGATCCTCCGGGTTCGATCATGGGCGCTCCCGGTTCCCTACTTATATTTGCGGCCGCGGGCGGATCCCGACACTGGCGGCCGTTGCCTCCTGCCGTTGAATCCAGCCAGGTCCGATCTTCAGAAGTGGACACCCTGCTGCTGAGCGGCAACCTGGACATTTCCACTCCGGCCGGCATCGCGACCGCCGAACTGCTTCCTCACTTGAGCAAGGGAAAGCAGGTCATTCTGAGTGACATGGCCCATTGTGACGACCTGATGTTCGCCCAACCCGAAGCGTTTCAAAGACTAGTGACTCGGTACTTTGGGGAAGGCCGGGTAGACGAATCGGGATTCCATCACGTGCCGTTCGATTTTCGCGTCAGGTGGGGATTCCCACTGCTGGCCAAGCTGGCGCTGACTGCGGTCATCGTTATTTTCCTCGGGCTCATTGCCCTAGCCATCATTCTGCGCCGTTGGATCAGACGAAAACGGCGCAGCCGATGCGCACTCGATAAACAATTCACCTGAGATCGGATCCTCGCGCACGTCCACCGCTTCTTAGACGAACGGATGGTCCCCCGCATCTCGTCGAGGAGATCGTCCCGGGCCGAGCCCGCCGGGACCGCGAGGACCTCTTTTCCCTCCAGGCGCAGGAGGCCGTCCCCGACGGGCTCAATGAGGGCCGCGCCGGCCAATCCCTAGCGAAGCCCCACCGACGCGGCGATCAGGACCGTTGCTTTCTCGTCGTTCAGGGCCAGGAGCAGCAACTCCCCGGCCAGGCTTAGTTTCGCATCCAGGGGTTCCCTCCCCCGCTCATATCATGGGCAAGAACGGTCATCCTTCCGGCGCCCGCAGCCTGGCACGCCCGGAGGCGCTTTGTCATCGAGGCCGTGCGGCGCTTCCCCAGGACCCGCACTTGGCACGGCGCTTGCTTGTACGGATGGCAGGCGCCGGCGGCAAGCGTCGGCGAGCCGGACCTCCGGCGAACCTGAGGTCCGAAGACGAAAGGGAGGGATCCATGGCAAAGTACGGGAAAAAGGCCCAGGAACAGGTCGGAGAAGTCATCAAGGAATTCGAAGAGGGCAAGCTGAGAAGCGGCCGGAGCGGCCGGAAAGTCACGAGCCGGAAGCAGGCCATCGCCATCGGCCTCTCGGAAGCCCGAAAGAAGGGAGCCAAGGTCCCTCCCGCCCCGCGCAAAAAGACCTGAAGGACCGGAAAATGACCCTCATGCACCTGGTGGTTCTGTTGGTCATCGCCGGCATCGTCGGGGCGATCGGCCAATCCCTGGCCGGCTTCAGCCGGGCGGGATGCCTGGGGTCGATCGCCCTGGGCTTCATCGGCGCGCTCATCGGGATGTGGCTGGCCCGGAGCCTCGGCCTGCCGTTGTTGTTCGTCATCAACATCGGCGGCACCGGGTTCCCGATCGTCTGGTCGATCATCGGCGCCGCGTTGTTCGTGGCCGTTCTCGGGCTACTGACCCGGAGCCGCCCCTAGGCGCCCCGTTCTTCACCCTCAGGGAGCGAGGACCCCCCGGCCGGCCGTAACTCCGGCTCCCCGGGGCATGACCATCATAGCAGGCGGGCCCTTTTCCTTCACCGAAGGACGAACTTCCTGCCCCTCAGGACGCCGGGCATTCGCCTTTCGTCCCGCCCCCGACTTTCCGCCTGAGGCCGGGCCTTCGGAAGGGCGTTCATCTGGCTTGTTCGTTGGTTTCCAATTGTCCGAAAAGAAGGATCAGGGGTTTACCATCTGAGAGCTCGGGACCGGGGATCACGCCAGAAAAGGATGGAGCCTCGAGGCCGAACTATCATTGACAAAAGAAGGTCCCGGAGCCTAGAGCAAGGCATATCGGACCGTAAATTGGGGATGCAGGAGACTTGTATCGCTTGCCGCGTCCTTTCCATGGATGCGGCCGGCCAGGCCCGTCATCTTTCAATCGGAGGGGAAAATGAATAAGAATCGTCGGCTGAGAGTCGTCTCGATGGCCGTGGTCTTTGCAGCGCTCCTGGCTTGGAGTTCAGATGAGGCCCAAGGGGTTCCGAATTCGCCTGTGGCCGCCGCCTTGGCCGCGAAACCCGGCCCGGCATCGACGGACTGGCAGCCGTTGTGCCTTTACCTGGGGAATGTGCCGTTCACGCCGTGGCTCGAAACCGCCTGCTTCAGCGCCTGGACGAGCTATACGGTGCCGGCGGGATATCAGGCCGTCATAACGCGCATAAGCTGCCGCGCTAACGTGGCGACGGGAACGGACACGGAATTCTGGTATAGGGCGGATCCCGGGGAAGACCAGAATGGCGCGGAAAGCTGTCTCCTCGTGGGCGGCAGGTCGAGTCTGAGTCTCGAGCCCGGGAGGGAAAGCGTCTTCGGCACTCAGCAGACCGAGATCTACCTGGGACCCGGCTACGTCCTTAGGGTATGGGGATTCGCCGACAGCCAGAACGCCGACATCAACTGCTCCATCAACGGGTGCCTGCTGAAGATCAAATAGGGTCGCGCGGCGGCGGCCGCGGCCGGTACTGATCTTGACCGGGGACATGAACGCTTCGTACGTGTCCCCTGGTTAAGCGTCTTTATTCGAACGCCAAAGGGCGGATGTCCCGGAAGGGGCCTCCGCCCTTATCTGTGGCTTTCCGAATGCGAAAATGACAATATCTCATATAGAATCATAAACTAAATAATCGAAAGTTTTCCCAAAACCAGGGCAATCTAGCTTTGGCTTAAGTATACTCTGACCGCTTAGGCCGCGCATCCTTGACATCTCCCGGACTGGGACTTATGCTTGCCAGCGATGGCGAAATGGGCAGAATAGTAAATCTTATATTGGCTCCCCGTGTTATATGCAGGTTGCCTTGTGGCATGGTTGTACTCTGTGGCGAAATTCGTTAATTAGAGGTACCAATGGCCAAGACAATCCATAATCCAGATCAATATATGAGTGATTTACGCCAAATTCTCGCTCAAGGACGCAAACGGATGGGAATTCTGGTGGGTGCGGGCGCACCGGCCGGTATCTTGGTCGACAGAACTACCGGATGCATAATGAAAGATGGCGTTCCGCTCATTCCTGTCATAACCCAGTTGACTAGCTATGTAAGGGAGAGCTTAGTAGCAGAATATTCCGTAGTCTTAGAATCTATTTCTGGGGACATAGGGGGCACACCGAATATTGAGCAGATTCTGTCGAGGGTTCGCGCACTTTCTGCGGTACTTGGCGATAGCACAGTTCACGGACTTAATGGGAAGGCGTACGAAGAGCTCGGACGATCGATCTGTAATGAAATAGGAAAAACGGTGAGCGTTGATCTTCCAAAAGAGCCTACTCCCTATTCAGAACTTGCGGGCTGGATTGGGGGAACAGAACGAGATCATCCTATCGAAATATTTACCCCAAATTATGACTTCCTGTTTGAGCAGGCCTTTGAACGAAATCACATACCTTATTTCGATGGTTTTTGTGGTTCCTGTGAGCCCTTTTTTGATCCAGCCACGATTTCAAATGATGCTCTTCCTCCAAGGTGGGCAAGATTATGGAAACTACATGGCTCTCTTGGTTGGGCCTGCAATGCGCGAGGCGAAATGGTCCGAGGAAGAGGAAAGAGCGCAAACCAATGTATTTACCCGACACATCTCAAGTACGATGAAACCCAGAAGCTTCCATACTCTGCCTTGCTTGAGCGCTTGCGGACATTCTTGAGGATGCCGGATTCAATATTAATAACGTCCGGTTTTTCTTTTTCCGATAGGCACTTGAAGGCTCTTATCGAAGAATCGCTTGCGGCTAATCGTTCAGTAGCAGTATTAGCATTTCAGTTCAATAATATCGAACAAGAAGGGCCGGCGTGCGATTTGGCTGCGCGCCGGGCCAACATGAGCGTCTATGCTCGCAATGCCGCCATTATTAACTGCGTGAACGCCCCTTGGGTGCCCGGAGAGTTGCCCCACCCCGCTTGGGGCCCAATCAGGGCGAGCTATTGGGGGAATCAATTGGGAACTGCCGATCCGTGCTTCATTCTAGGCGATTTTACCGCACTGGTTCGTTACATCGTATTAACGCGAGCGGAGCAGGTGGAGCTCCCTCCGACCTCAACGCCGGTAGGCACTGTCGCGATCTAGCTATGAAGGGTGAGCCCACACTGCTAGGCCATGTCGGCCAAGTTACAGGCGCCACGGTCAGCGTCAAACAGGTTGCTACAATTTCGTCTGGGTTAGCTATGATTAACGGGAGGACGTACCATATCGGACAAGTTGGAGGGTTTGTACGGATTCCGCAGGGCTACTTAGATCTCTTTGGCATAGTTTCCCAAGTGGGGTCCGACGCGATTCCTGAAGCGCTTCGCGCCATGGAAGGGCAGAGCAGCAGATGGTTAACAATTCAGCTTGTTGGAGAGAGCATTGGCTCGTCTTTCGAACGTGGTATCAGTCAATATCCCGCGGTGACAGATGAGGTCCATTTTGTCACCGAAACGGATCTTCGAAAGATCTACGGTGGGAGCGGGGCAGGCCAAGCCGTGATTGGCCGTTTAGCAAGCACCGAGAGTATTGATGTTAGATTGGACTTGGACAAACTCGTTAATCGCCATTGTGCGGTGTTGGGATCTACGGGCTCAGGGAAATCCACTACTGTCGCAAGCCTGCTCCGCGCCATATCGGCGGGCACCGAGGGAAATGCAAATGTCTCGTATCCAAGCGCCAGGATACTGCTACTAGATATTCATGGCGAATATGCAAGAGCGCTTATCGACGTGGCGAGAGTTTTCCGGATTAACGCAAATCCAGGAGAGAAGGAGCTTTATATACCTTATTGGGCGTTAGATTTCCAGGACCTTATCGATTTCTTAACTGGAGGTACTCCAGAAGAAAAGCTCGTGCATTTGCGAGATAAGGTAGTTGAACTTAAGACAGATTCCCTAATTCGGAAACCAAGAGCCGGGGCTGACCTAGCTTCGTTGACAGTTGATACCCCTGTGCCGTTTAGCTTGAAGAGACTCTGGCTCGAATTGATTGATCAGGAACTCATGACCTTTGAAGGACCGAACCGCGACCAGCCTGCTCTCGTAGATGGCGGCAATGCCGATACACTTAAACCACCAAAGTACAAACCGTGGGCTCAAGATAGAAGTGTCGTGCTAAATCAACGGGCACCAGGAATCCGCCGACAGCTTGATCATATTCGTTCTCGCCTGTTGGATCACCTGTTCGATTTCATGCTCCACCCTGGAGAATGGGAGGCTGATCAAAACGGACAGGTGACTAAGGATTTGGATGCGCTTTTAGCTGATTGGCTAGGCCATGATCGGGCAATTACCATTTTGGATCTTTCTGGTGTACCCAGTCTTGTGACTACTAGGCTTATCGGAGCACTCCTTCGCATCGTCTATGATGCGCTCTTCTGGAGCCGGGACAAGAGCGAGGGAGGGGTCAGTCGCCCGCTGCTTGTGGTCATGGAAGAAGCGCATGCCTATTTAAATAAAGAACTGGGCAGGGAAGAGGGCCCCGCAGCGAAGTTGGCAAGACGTATCGCAAAAGAGGGAAGGAAGTACGGTATCGGAGCGATGGTCGTTAGTCAACGCCCATCGGAGGTAGATGAAAGCATTTTATCTCAATGCGGGACTTTTATCGCTCTTCGTCTTTCTAACCCTAAAGACCGAGCACAAATCCAGGGAACAGTCCCAGACAATCTTGAAGGTCTCATGGACATGCTTCCGGTACTCCGAACTGGCGAAGCTATCATAACCGGCGAAGCAGCCAGGCTTCCGATGCGCGTCAGGATTGCTTTGCCGGCGGAATCGCGGCGCCCTGACAGCGAAGACCCTGATGTGGTTAGCAGATGGCAATTGCCGCGTCTTCGCGAAGACTATGAACAAGTAGTAGCAGCATGGAGAGCTCAATCGCCGCGCACCGTTAAGCGGCGAGCGAAGATAGTCCGCAAGCCCGTCGTTGATAAGCCGGAATAGGAGGAAAATATGCGTCGTGATCCAGTGATTTCCTCGAATATTGTTTCGGCCGGGTATGAAGCTTCGTCGGAGACTCTGGAGATAGAGTTTGCTAGCGGGAGTGTATATCAGTATTATAATGTCCCTCAATCGATTTACGACCAGTTTATTGCGGCCCCCTCGAAGGGGTGCTTTTTAGCAAGTCAGATAAAAGACCGGTTCCCTTACGCTAAGGTCTAGCCCGGCGGAGCCAGGCACGATCTGGCGAGAGCCGCGGTTTCGGCTTCGTCGAGATGCCGAACAAGGAAGAGGCCGAGAAGGCCATTTCCGGCTTGAACGGCAAGGACCTCAAGGGCCGTCCGTTGACGGTCAACGAGGCCCGGCCCCGGACCGATCGTCTCCGCACGGGCGGCGGCGGCGGTGGCACGGGCGGCTTCGGCGGCGGGCGCGGCCGGTACTGATCGCTTAAGCGACTTTATTCGAACGCCAAAGGGCGGATGCCCACGGAAGGGGACTCCGCCCTTTTTCATTTTCCAGGGGAGGGTTTAGCTCGGGTTGTGAAGGCCATCAGCCGTGTCATCCGGCCTGATGCGGAGGACCAGCTCCCGGACGGCATAGGTCTGCTGGCCGCCGCTCGGCCGGAAACGATGGACCTCGGCGGCCGCGGCCGCGATCATGATCACGACGGCGAGAAGGCCGGGATCAGGCAGGAGGGATCAGTCGCACGGCGGCCAAATGTCCGCTTTTCGTGGCGATGATCAAAGTACCGTTCTTGCTCAGTGCCAGATGGCCTCCCCGGGCGTAGGTCCAATCAACCACGCGCGCTGCGAGATTCAGCGCGGGAAAAAGGAGCTGTTCGGCGGGGCCGAAGGCCTCAGCGCTCGAGGATTGCGTCGAGAACGGGATCGCGGAGGGCGAGATAATCCTGGAGGCCGATCTCGACGAGCACGTCCGGCGTCAGGCTGCTCTCGTCGCCCTCGGCGAATCTGAAGTACTTGGTCGAATAGGAGACCTTGAGGCCGAGGTGAGGCAGGGTCAGGTTCTGGATCTCGCCGTAATGGTTCGGCTTTCCCCCCGTCGGCTCGCCGTAGAAGACTGCCGCCGTCTTCTTCCGGAGGTCGAGCGCGTTGAGGATGGCCGAGGAGAAGGTCCTGCGGCCGACGATGACAAAGAGGCGTCCCTTCCGGTTGATGTCCTTGGACGCCGCGAGCTCGCCGATGAACGGATCGAGGATTGACGAATCGCCGCCGCCGTTGTTGCGCAGGTCGATGACCAGGCGATCGACAGGCTTCATCCGCGCCGTGTTCCAGAGTTCGGCGGCGAACGCGGCAAAGGGACGGTCCGGGAGGTCCCGGCAGGAATTGTAGGCGAAATAGAGGGTCCGCGAGTCGTCGAGATAGGCGAAGTCGTAGGCCGAGCCGGCCAGCCGGCGGTAGAAGGGGAGGCGCGGGGTCTCCACGGCCGGGGCCGCCCATTTGACCGCCCGGACCGCGCCGAGCGGCAAGCTCGCCATCTTCGCCGAGACGGTCCGGCCCGACGCCGTCCGGACCGTGAAGGCCGCCTCGTCGGGCTTGGCGATGAGCCCGAGGCCGAGCAGGTGCTCGGCAGACGCCAGGAACCGGGGCACGAAGTCCCTGACCTGGGCCTCGTTGTCGTGGGGAAGGATCTCCGAGAAGGCTTGGACGACCTCGTCGACCGGATGCCCGTCGACCGACTCGAGCCGGCCGTTGACGAGCTCGGCGAATTCGGCGGGCGCGTCCGTGACGCAGATCCCCTCCTTGAACCAATAGAGCTTGAGGGGAAACGCCCGCTGAGGCATGACGGTGAACACTGTGTGGGGATCGCCGGCCGCCGCCACGACCCGGGCCAGGCCCATCAGGAAGCGGGGCCGGTCGAGCTGCGGGATCCGGGCCTTCAGGGCCGCGACGTCCGCCCGGAATTGTTCCGGCGTGATCTTGAAGAACAGGTTCTTGTGGCGGGCCGGAAGCTCCTTCCCGAGGAATTCGAGGTCCGCGGCCCACTGCTCGCGCTCGGGCAACTCGGTCCCGGCTTTCTGGGGGGACGCGGAGGCGGCCGCCGCGAGAACGACGGCCAAGAGGAAAGCGGGTAGACAGGACGGTTTGCGGATCACGGTCGACGCTCCTTTGCCGGCGCACATCCGAAGGGGAGCCAAGGTAGATGATACGCGAAAGCCGGGCCGGAGGTTTCAGGCCGCGGCGCCAGGAGGGTCGCCTCCGGTCCTCCGGTCCTTGATTCCTTGACTCCCTTCCCCGGCCGGGCTATTGTCCCTTTATGAGGGAGAGACAATTTCGGAGGTCCGTCCCCAGGATGCGCCGCGACCTGGTCGCCCCGTGCGGCATGAACTGCAACTTGTGCAGCTGGGTCCTGGACCCCGCCAAGCCCGGCTGCCCGGGCTGCCGCCCTCGCGGCCGCGGCTGCGTCCACAAGAAAGGCCTCTGCCCCAAGCTGGCCCGGCAGGAGATCGATTTCTGCTACAAATGCGACGACTTCCCGTGCCCGAGCCTGCTCTCGATCGAAGCGCGGTACGTCCGGGCCCACAACTACAGCTTTGTCGAGAACCTCCGCTTTATCCGCCGCCGGGGCCTGCCGGCCTTTCTCCGGCGTGAGGCCAGGCGCTACGCCTGCCCGGATTGCGGCAAGCTGCTCACCGTCCACGCCGATCGGTGCCCTTACTGCGGCGCCCGCCACGACCGCAAGGACCGGCGTCCGGCCGCGAGGAGACCATGAACGAAACATCGCCGCGCTTCTGGGAGATCTTCTTCGAGGTCTACGAGTCCCTGCCGCGGCAGGGACCGGGCCATCGCGCCAGCGCCGTCCGGGCCCTCGGACTGTGCCACGGCCTGCCGCCGTCGCCCGCCGTGGTCGACCTCGGCTGCGGCGTCGGGGGCCAGACGCTCTACCTGGCCGAGCTGACCGCCGGCACGATCGTCGCCCTGGACAATCACGCGCCGAGCATCGAGCGCCTCCGGGCGACTGTCGCCGAGCGCGGCCTTTCGTCGCGCCTCCGCCCCGTCGTCGGCGACATGGCCCGGCCCGAGCTCCCGGCCGAAAGCTTCGATCTCGTCTGGTCGGAAGGCGCCCTCTACAACATCGGTATCGAAAAGGCCTTGGGGATCTGCCGCGGGCTCCTGCGCCCCGGCGGTTACCTGGCCTTCACCGACGCGGTCTGGCGGAAGGAGGACCCGCCGCCGGAGATCAAGGCGTGCTTCGACTTCGATTATCCGGCCATGGGCGCCGCTGGCGACATCGCGGCCCTGATCGAGCGTTGCGGCCTGGACCTCCTCGGCCATTTCCCGCTTCCCGAAGAGGCGTGGTGGGACGACTTCTACCGGCCCATGACCGCGCGCATCGCGGAGCTGCGCGTCAAGTACGCGGCCGATCCCGAGGCGCTCGAAACGCTCGGGCGCCTCGCCCGCGAGCCGGAAACGATGGGCCGCTATTCGGAGTACTACGCCTACGAGTTCTTCGTGGCCCGTCGCGGCTGAGGGCCCACTTCCTTTCCGGCTGCGGCGGGGCCGGCGGCGCCATCATGGCCGTGACGAGGTCCGCCGGTTACGCACCCCTGGAAGCGCGGGCCGGTCGTTCCAGGGATTTCTTCCAGCCTTGACTCTCGCCCCAGGCCTGAATATCCTCCTCCTTATCAAATGGAAGGATCCAGCAGAAGGCCCGGGAAGAGTCTCGTAAAGAGCATTATCGCCGTAGTGATCCTCGCCGTCGCCCTATCGGCGAGAGATCTCCTCAAGGCCGCGGGATTGAAGATTCCCGCCCTTCCAATTGCGTACGGCGGCTCCATCCTTGACAACGGGCTCTGCGTGCTGCTCGTGGTCCTTGCCGCCGTCTGGCTCTCGCGGGGAAGATCCGCCCCCTTAAGAAAGTTGTTGGGTCTGAACTGGCCTGGTTTCAAGGCGCCAGCGCTGGTCCTGCTGTCGACGACCCCCTGCTGGATCGGTTTGGCCTTCCAAGGAAAATTGGCTCAATCCATCAACCCGACGGATCTGCTCATGCTCTCGGTCATTTTTCCCCTGGCCGAGGAAATCACCTATCGAGGCTTCGGCTTTGTCTTCTTTCGCCAATCTCTCGGGTGGAGCTTGGTTCCAGCGCTGCTCGTGCAAGCGATCGTGTTCGGGGCGGTTCACTGGCTGGACGCAGGCGGCGGAAGTGGCGTCGCCGTTCAGATCTTCCTGATCACATTTATCGGGGGCGTTCTGTTCGCCGTGCTGGATGCCCAAGGCGGTTACTCCATTTGGAACGGATGGGCTTTTCACGTTTCGCTCAATGCCGCGTGGACTGTGTTTGCTGTATCGGATTCCGCCGCTACGGGATGGGCGGGAAATTCTCTGCGCCTGGTGAGCGCGGCGTTGTCCGTCCTCCTGCTTTATGGCCTCTCGCGAGTCCGGCCCGGCAAGCGGTCAACGCGATCGTGAGGACCTCTTGGATGTGACGAGTCTCACGCCCAAGATGGGGTCAAACCTACATTTTTTCGAAAAATGTAGGTTTGACCCCATCTTTCTCGGGTCGGGTTCGGTACATGTTCCCGCTGAGCCGCCAGAAGCGTCCCTCAGAATGATAAGGCCAGCCCGGCCTGGACGCCTCCCCGGGGCGTGAGACCGAACACCAGGTCCGGGGCCGATCGCAAACCCCTTCTCTCTTCATAGGATCGGTGCGCTTTCTCCTCCGGGCTCTTCACCAGGAAGGAATATGCGGCCAGCCCCCCGATCCATGCGGCCATCGCCAGCCCGCCCGAAGTGTCTTCGGCCAGGATCATGGCGGCGCCCCCTATCGCGATGCCGACCCCGCCCTGGATCATCCGGGCCGTCCTGGCCTTTCTGGCCAGGTCGGCAAGGGCCTCCTCGGCGGCCTGCTCCCGCTCGGCGGCATCCGATAGGGCCCGGATCCGGGCGTAAGCCCGTTCAGCCCGGGTCTTGACGGCCAACACATAGGCCCCGGCGCCAAAGGCGACCGCCCCTTCGGCGATCAGGACGGTCCCGAAAAATCGGATCAGCCCCAGCTGATCTTCCTCTTCATCCACGCCGTTGAGGGCCAGCCCGCCCACCACGCTCGCGGCCCCAACGACCATACCGAGGGTCCCGCCGAGCCGCCTGCGCTTCTTCATCTTGTCGGACAGCTGGAACAGGTACTGTTCGGCGAGGGACGACGGAGCCAGGGCTGCCTGATCCTGCCCGGCGGCGGGCTTCCCCGGCCCATCAGGGTGCGCGGCCATGAGCCCCTGGGCGATCATCCCGATCATGAGGACGGACGCAAAAATCGATTTCATCGTCGTCCTCCGCTTCAGCGCCTTCCGGGCTCGAGCTTCAGCAGGAGACGGCTCAGCGTCACCGCCGGGCTGAGGACGGCGCGGCTCATCGCCCGGAGCGCCGGCCGCTTGGCCACGAACTTCGCCAGCGGCGGCGAATACCGGTAATAGAAACCCACGAACGCCCGCCCGGCGCGGCTTCTCATCAGGTACCGGTCCCGGAACCGTCTCAAGACCTCGACGTCGGGATGGGCCGGGCTGCCGTAGGCCGCCGTGGCGACGAAGCACATCTCATTGGCCGCTTTTTCGAGACCCTTGCCCGTGTAGCTCACCCACAGGTCGATAGTCTTGTCCCCGTCCATGACGATCGCGGCCGTGCGCTGCTTCAGCCGGATGTTGCAGGACCAGTCCAGGAATTCGTAGCCCTCGTTCATCGTGCAGCCGATATTGACGCTTGTCCCCGTCGTGTAACTGTGCTGGCCCTGGGCCGGCGTGACCGTGCCAAAGACCGTTCCCTCTCCGGTATAGGGCCCATCCCGAACGACCGTGAGCCTGACCGTCAGCCGGCTCGTCGGCCCTCCCAGGGCCTGGAGCGTCATCGGTCCCAAGGGCTCGAAAGCGATGTTCGCGTCCTCGGCGACGAGCGCCGCGCTTTGGGGAACGACCGTCGTATCCTCGATCGCCGCGGCGACGTCGGCCCGGGTCGAGAGGTCCTCCAGGCGCGATACGCTCGCCTCCCGAACGAAATAGCAGCCCGGACCGATCGACCCGTCCGGCGCCGTCCTCATGATCCAGAGGGCGTTGATATAGTCGTAGCCTCCCCATGAATCCGTCTCGCCTGCCAGGATATAGCCGCCGTCGCCGGAGTTTTGCGCGAGATAGACGAAGTCGTCCGAGTACCGGCTCCCATACGTCCTCCGCCATTCGATCTCGCCCGAGGGCTGGAGCTTCATCACGGCCGAGTCGTCGGAGCTTTGTGTCGCCAGGAGAACACCGCCGTCCCCGGTCGTCAGCGCCGCCAGGACAGGGCCGTCCGCCGAATAGGCGGCCTCGCGGGCCACGGTGCCGTCCTCGAGGATCGTGACGACGGCGAGGCCCTCGGCGCGACCCGGGAACGAGGACCGGAGCGCGGCGATGAACGAGCCCGCGCCGGACGGCCGCATCGAGAACCAGTCAAACCCCCGGTATTCGTGATCGAGGGTCTGTTGCCTCTGGACCTCTCCGCCCCCCGAGAGCTTCAGGAGCCAGAAGCGACTGAGGCCGTCCCCCGCGAAGGACGCGGAGTGGCCGGCGATAAGATAGCCGCCGTCGCGGGTCTGGAACACGGCTTCGCCGACGTCGTCGGCGGCCCCGCCGACGCGCTTCTGCCACTCGATCTCGCCGGCCGCGTTGAGCTTCAGGACCCACAGGTCGGTCAAGGGGTTTTCGCCGTTGGCCAGCACGCTCGAGCCAAGGACGACCAGACCGCCGTCGGCGGTCGCGGCCGCGGCCGCGAACAGGTCGGTTCCCTCGGCCCCGCAGGACATCTGCCACGCGATCTCGCCCTCGCCGGAGCACCGGCAAAGGAGGAGGTCCGACCCGAGCCGGCCGGCCAGGAGCGCCCCGCCGTCCGGCATCGGGGAGAAGGCGTCGAAGATGGCGCCGTCGAGAACGTAGGCCTTCTGCCAGACGATGTCCCCCCCGGCCGAAAGCTTGAAGAGCACCCAGGCCGGGCTATCGTAGCCGGCCACGACGACACCGCCGTCCGGGCCGAGCCAGGCCTTCGTGGTGGAGATGTCGTCCGTTCCGGAGCCGATCGTCTTGCCCCAGACAACCTCGGCCGCGCCGGAGAGCTTGATCACGCGCCTGTCGCTCGCGATCACCCAGCCCCCGTCGGCCGCTTCGACGAGGCTGTGCGGCCGGCCGGAGCCGCCGTAGCGGGCCCATTGGGCGGGCAACATCACAGGCAAGGTCAGGAGGCCGACCGCAAGCAGACGCTTCCAGACTCTCATCGGACGAGGCCCCTTTGCCAGACTAAATGATAGTCAGCCGGGTAGGACAATGTCAAGGACGCGGCAATAGGGGAGCGCGGGCGGCGCGCTCTCCGCGCTCCTCGGGGCGTCCGGCAACAGCCCCCTCTGCGAGACCTATCTCGGGGAGATCGGAGCGGCCGAGGCCGAGGGCCATATCTACGCCAGCGCCTGCTTCTGCCCCATCGTGGACCTCGAGAACGCCGACGGGGCCTACGAGTGGATGTCCGGCGCGCCGCCGACGAGGTCGGGGCTGGGGCCGGCCGATATCGGCGAGGAGCCCCGCGCGGGAGATTGACATCCCGAAGGCCGGGTGACATAATCAGATCAGCGTCGGAGGGGATTCCATGCCGCTCCAAAAATCAGCCGCAAGGCCGGTGACCGCCTTTTCTCTTTGTGTCCTGCTCGCCGTCGTCGTCATTCTCATTCCTGTCTGGGGCGAGTGGGGGAGCGCTGCGCCGCAGCAGGTGAACATGCCGATCCCGCCCGGCTGGACCGTTTTTCGCGGCCCGAGCGGCCTGATCGTCCCGCACCCCGCCGGCTGGAACGTCCAAGAACGGGGGGACGGAGGGTTCGCCGCGTTCTGCCCCAACGCCGAGGGTCGGGCCGTGGCCCTGGTCTACGTTCAGCCCATCGCCAAGATCGATGGCCGCTCCGCGGGGGTCGTCCAGGGGCTCGGGCAGATCGCGCCGGACCTCTTCCCGAACGCCCAGGTCGCCAGGGTGCGGGTCGTCTCGACCAAACCGGAAGTCGCGGTGGGGGAACTGTCCTACGCGCCCCGGGCGACCAAGTTCGTCGGCGCCGTCCTGTGCTTTAAGGAGGAGCCCCAGGGCGTCCTCTACGCCATCGCCTCCACCGAAGAGGCATGGCCCCAGAGCGAGCCCGTCATGAAACAGGTCCTGGGCCGTTTCTTCTATTCCGGGCGGGGCGGAGGACAGGCGGGCGGGGGCGCCGCGACGGGCGCCGGGGTCCCGCCCATGGTGTCATGGCGGGATCCGGTGGAAGGGGCCTTCACGTGTCCCGTCCCCCGGGGGTGGAAAGTCGAGGGCGGGATGAGGCGGTTCAGCCTCGGGGACACCCGGCCCGAGGTCGTGGCGACCAGTCCGGACGCCACCATCTTGGTCCGTTACGGGGACGCCGCCGTTCCCCATCAGATGTCGCTGCCCACGCAGATGGGGGCGATGGCCGGATTCTACGAGGGCGGATCCGAAAAGGACGAATTCGGCACCACGAAACCGATCCTGCGCTATCTCCCCTCGACGACCTACCTGAGCCAGGTCTATGTTCCCCGGAGGGTCGGGCAGGTCACCAACGTTCAAGTTGAGAACCAGCCGCAGAGCGTATTCCAGAACGCCTACGGGATGACGACTTATATGGACACGGGAGGTCTTTCGTTCGACGTCCAGACCGAGAATGGCCCCCGCAGGGGAGGGGTGTTCGTCATGACGGACCTGACGCCCTATACCGGCATCGAGGGAGGAGGCTGGCGTATCGACCTGCTCCTGGGTTATCTGGCCGTTCCCGAAGCCGAGAAAACGGCCTTGGCCACCGTGGGGAAGATGGCCGAAGGCTTCCGATGGGATCCCCAGTGGGAGGCCCGCCAGGAGCAGTCGCTGATCCAGGTCCACGGCGCGGTCATGCAGGCCCAGCGGCAGACCTCGGCGATCATCAACCAGACCTACGCCAATCGGGCCGCGAGCCAGGACCGCATGTTCGAGAACTGGAGCCGGAGCTTCCGCGGGGAGGTCCTGATCCAGGACCCGACGACGGGGGAGAGGTTCGAGGTCCCCGCCGGCTGTAATTACTATTTCCGGGTCGGCTCGGACAACACCTTCATCGGAACGGACACGGCCGTGCCCCCCGACATGCCCAATCACTGGTTGAAGGAGATGCGGATCGGGGGCTGACCGGCGGCCTGAATGACCCCCGAGATGGGGTCAAACCTACATTTTTCGAAAAATTGTAGGTTTGACCCCGTCTTTCGTTCGGGGGACGGAGAGAGCGAGTCATGAAGATCCTCCGCCGGGGCTTTTTCGCGCGGCCGACGGCCGTCGTCGCCCGAGACCTCCTCGGGAAGGTCCTGGTGCGCCGGATCGGCGGACGCGTTCTCGCCGGCCGCATCGTCGAAACGGAAGCCTACGCCTCCGACGACCCGGCCAGCCACGCTTTCCGCGGCCTCTCCGAGCGGAACCGGGCCCTCTTCGGCGAGGTCGGGCACGCCTATATCTATCAGACCCACGGGCATTTCTGCCTGAACGTCGTCGCCAAGAAGGGCCGGCCCGCCGGCGGGGTCCTCCTCCGGGCCCTCGAGCCGCTCGAGGGGATCGGACCGGCCAGGCACGGCGGCGGGAAGACCGCACCGGCGCGCCGGGCGAGCGGCCCGGGGAACTTGGCCCGGGCGATGGGCATCGATATGCGGCTTTACGGCGCGGACCTGACGAAGAAAGGACCGCTCTTTGTCGCCGATGACGGAGCGGCCAAGCCCGGGGTTCGCCGGACCCCCAGGATCGGGGTCACCGCGGCGCGCGAAAAGCGCCGGCGGTTCGTCGTCGAGGGCAGCCCGTTCATCACCCGGCCGCGCCTGAGGTGACGAAAAATGCGAAACGATGCCGCAAAGATGTGTCGCCCTTCCCTCAGCCCGTGGCGTGCCCATCGGGCCGCTCGTGTCCGTAGGCCATAGGCGGGAAGACTATCCAGGCTCGGCCCGCTCGACGAGCGATGCGGCCGGGGACCTCAGAACCGGGCCTTGACGACGACGAGCACGAGAAAAGCCCCGTACAGGGTGGCCATGACGAGATGGGAGATCCGTCCCGGGCGGTCGGACGACGGTCGAGCTGCGGCCCTCCAGCCGATCAGCCACACCGATAGGACGGCCGCGCCCATCAGGATCAACACGGCCCAGCTCACCCAAGGAAAAACCGCTTTGGCGATCCCCATATCGACGGTCACATCGCCCGCGAGGATCCCCTTGGCCGTGGCGTATCCGAGGGGATCGTCGAAAGCCAAAGGGTAATAGGGCAGCCGGGACGTGATCCTGATGACGGCCTTGACCAAGTGGCCGATGGCCACAACGGGCAGGAACACCGCCCCGAAGGCCTTGGCCGAATCCAGGAGGCTTGTTCGGCTCGACCATTTTCCCATCAGCCCGGGGATGAGGTAGAGCCCGGCGGGAAGAACGACGAACAGGCAGAGGGCCTGGACGAAGTTCGCCGCTTCCCCGGAGAGGCCGAGCCAGGAATTGAGCGCGGCGGGAACGGATCGGAGGGCCTTTTCGACGGGCTTCCACTCCTCGCCGAGCTCCCAGACGACGAGACCCGAGACAAGGAGGAGGAGGAAGAGCTCCACGGAACGGAGCCGGAAACCGGCGCGCAGATCGGCCATGGGCCGGCGCGGCGACCAGCGGAGGTTGTCGGAGGGACAGACTTTCCGGCATTGGGTGCAGACGAGGCAGTCGCGATTGTCCTTGAGGGCGGCGGGATAGAGGCCGCTCGAGCAGCTCCGGCCGGTCAACCGATAGGCGTTCCCGGGCTCCACGCAGTCCTTGGTCCGGCAGTCCCGGCAGACCCGCTCGTCGCGGACCCGCCATTCCAGGGCGGCGGAGCAGGCGTAAAGGCCCAGGAGCCGGCCGACGGGGCAGAGGTGGTTGCAGAAGGCCCGCTTCTCGAATACGAGCCCCGCGGTCACGGCCGACCCGAATAGGAAAAGGAAGAGGACCGCCATGCGCTCCGGGTCCCGGTGGGCCTGGAGCGTCCGGATGAATCCCAGGAGCACGAGGGCGTAAAAAAGGCCCGATCCCCAGCCCGAGGCGATAAAGCGAGGGACCGTTCGCCGGAGACCGATCCGGCTCGCCAGCGTATTGACGAGCTCCATCGGACAGACCTGGCACCAGACGCGGCCGGCGATGACCGCCGCTATGATGACCAGCGGCCACCACAGCGACCAGGCGACGAGGGCGGCCAGGTTGGTGTTGCGCAACGTCCCGGTCAGGCTTGCGGGGGCGTGGGGCGCGGCCAGCCCGCCGGCGATCAGGAGTCCAAAGACGGTCAAGGTGAAGACCTGAGCGGCGAGAGGATAGGCCCGTGACGCGGTCAACCTTCCGAGGACACGGATCTTGAGGAGATCGGCCATTTTCATGCGAAACCGATGATATCGCGGTGGGCGCGCCATTTCAAGACCGGGGCCAGGCTCCGCCGGGAAGGGCGGGGGAGTCCCGCGCGGGGGCGGATCGTCTCGGCCGCCTTCTTGATTCCCCGCCTGAGCCGGGGTATAGTCCCCCCAGTCCAGAGAGGAGGAATGCCCCATGTCCGGATCACGCGCTTCGACACACCCCATCGGCCGGAACGTCATCCTGTCGGCCCTGGTCCTCCTGGCCGGCCTCGCCCCGGCCCAAACCCCGGCCCGGCGGCCCCTCGCCATCGACGACGTCTACCGCGTCCGGGATGTCGGCGGCCCCCAGGTCTCGCCGGACGGCCGCTGGATCGCCTACACGGTCACGAGCATGGACCGCGAAGCCGACAAGCTCCGGAACGAGATCTGGATGGTCGACTGGGAAGGACGGACGAACGTGCGGCTGACCTCCGGCCCGGACTGGGCGCCCCGCTGGAGCCCGGACGGGCGCTACCTGTCCTTCCTTTCGTCCCGCCCCGCCGAGGCCAAGACCCAGGTCTGGGTCCTCGACCGGCGCGGTGGCGAGCCCGTCCCCCTGACCGACGTCAAGGGCGAGATATCCGAATACGCGTGGTCGCCCGACGGCCGGCGGCTGGTCCTGGCCATGAAGGAGGCCGAGGAGAGCCCCGACGCGGCCGCCGAGGCCAAGCCCCGGACACCCAAGCCGATCGTCATCGACCGGTTCCACTTCAAGCGGGACCATGAAGGCTACCTGACCACCACCGCGGGCGCGCATCTCTACCTCTTCGACGTCGCCGCCAAGAAGCTGGACGCCCTGACGAGCGGCCGGGATTCCGAGGACGGCTCCCCGTCCTGGTCGCCGGACGGCTCGCGGCTGGCCTTCGTCCGCACCCGCGAGGAGGGCCCGGGCGGAGGAGGCACGGACGATATCCTTATCATCGAGACCCGCCCGGGGGCCGAGCCGGGGAAGCTCCTGACCATCGACAGCCCCTCGGGGCAGCGCCTCCTCTGGAGCCCGGACGGCCGGACCCTGGCCTTCTCCCATGGCCTCGAGCCCAAGTACCAGGGCTACAACCAGGACCGACTGGCCGTCGTACCCGCCGCCGGCGGGGCGCCGCGAGACCTCGCGGCCGGGCTCGACCGCAGCGTCTCCAAGGCCGTGTACGCGGACGACGGGGCCTCCCTGGCCGTCATCGTGGAGGACGACCGAAGGGCCTACCTCGGCCGGGTCCCCGTCGCGGGCGGGCCGCCGGAGCGGGTGACCGACGCGGGCGCCGTCGTCAGCGATCTTGCCGGCGGGGGCGGTCGGACCGCCGCGGCGGCGGCCACGGACACCTCCGCGACCGAGATCTACGCGGTCGAGGGCGGCGCGCTCCGCAAGCTGACCGGCCACAACGACGCCCTGCTGGCCGAGGTCCGGCTCGGGGCCGTCGAGGACACCAGCTTCCGGAGCAAGGACGGCACCGAGGTCCACGGCCTCGTGGTCAAGCCGCCGGACTATCAGGAGGGGAAGGCCTATCCCGCGATCGTCTGGATCCACGGCGGGCCGTGCATGCAGGACGACCACGCCCTGCTCTTCGACACCTATCCGCTCCAGCTCGAACGGCAGATGTTCGCCGCCCGCGGCTACGTCGTCCTGGCCGTCAACTACCGCGGCAGCAGCGGCCGCGGGGCCGCCTACGCCCGGAGCATCTTCGCCGACTGGGGCAACCGGGAGGTCGCCGACGTCCTGGCCGCCGTGGACGACGCGGTCCGGAAGGGCCTGGCCGACCCGGCCCGCCTGGGCGTCGGGGGCTGGAGCTACGGCGGCATCCTGACGGACTACATCGTCGCCTCCGACCCCCGCTTCAAGGCCGCGGTGAGCGGCGCCGGCAGCGCCCTGCAGATCTCCATGTACGGCAGCGACCAGTACGTCCGTCAATACACGCTCGAGCTGGGGCCCCCCTGGCGGCGTCAGGACCTCTGGCTGAAGGTGTCCTACCCATTCTTCCGCGCCGACCGGATCCGGACGCCGACCCTGTTCATCGGCGGCGAAAAGGACTTCAACGTCCCCATCATCGGCAGCGAGCAGATGTACCAGGCCCTCAAGGCCCTCGGGGTGCCGACCCGGCTGGTCATTTACCCGGGGCAGTTCCACCTGCCCGTAAAGCCGAGCTACATCCACGACCGGCTGGAGCGCTATCTGGCCTGGTACGACGATTACCTGAAGGGCGGCAAATAGGAAGGCAAGTCCGGGAGGTCGGCTCCCCGGGGAGATGGGGGGCGCCGCGCTTCCGCTCAGAGGCTATTGAGCGACGCGGATGACGACGATCTGATGGGGAGAAGTCCCCGCGGCGAAGGGCGAACCGGCGACCTCGGTCAGTGCGCCGACCGACGGACTGGCCTTCCATACGGAGATCCCGGCGCCCGTCAGGACGAGGACGAACTCGCCGGACGGGCTGAGGGCCATGTCGCGGGCCCTGCTTCCCGCGGCGAACGGCGAACCGGGGGTCTCTCGAAATGTCCCCGAGGCGGCATCGATCCAAAAGACCGAGATGCCATCGGCGCCCTCGTTCAGCTCATAGGCCAGCCGTCCGGACGGGGCGATGGCGATCTGACGAGGGGGATGGCGGAGGACCAGCGGCGACCCGGACGCTCCCGTCGGCGCCCCGCTGGCCGGATCGATCCTCATCAGGGAGATCTTGCCCGAGGACGTCTCCGCCCCATAGAGGAATTTCCCGGCCGGGTGTGGCGCGAGTCCTCTCACGGCGGCGGCGGCGAACGGCGATCCGGCCACCTCGGTCAGCCGGCCGGTGGCGGGATTGACCGCAAAAGCCCCGATGCGCGTTTCCGGGTAACCTGTCAGCGCGTAAAGGAACCGGCCTGAGGGATCCATCGCCAGGGATCGGTTGCCCCCCGCGCCGAAGGGCGAACCGGCCACGCCGGCCATCGCCCCGGTGGTCGCGTTGAATGTGAACGCGTAGATGCTTCCGGTGCCGGCTCCGACATAGATGAACTGCCCCGAGGGATCCACCGCCGCCGAATTGGGCCAAGGGACAAAACCGGACCCACCCTCGGCCTCCGTCAGCGCGCCTGTCGCCGGGTCGACCGCCGAAGCCCTGATACAATTGCCGTGAAAACCCTCCAGGTCCGTCACATAGACGAACCGGCCGGCCGGGTGCGCCGTGATCGACGACGGGGTGAACGCTCCGACAAACGGCGATCCCGGGATAACGGTCAACCGGCCCGAGCTGTCGTCGATCTCGAAAGCGAAGATCCTTCCGGAGCCGGGGACCGGGCCGTCGACGTCGGTCGTTCCCGGGCCGGTCGCATAGACGAAGGACTTGTAGGCCGTGGCCGGCGGACCGTCATCGCCGGCGCCGCAGGCCGAAAGGAAGATCGCCAGAAGTCCCCAGACGGAAGACGACCGCCAGAAGGTAGCCACGATACCCCCCCAACAACCCTTGCCAAAAACATAACTCCGCGGTTCCGGGTTGTCAAGGGATCACATCCTGAAGACTATGGCATGAGCTCCCGGAAGGTGTATGATAAGAGGGTCGAAAGACATGAGGGAGGGTCCAATGAGGAAGATCATCGTTCTGTCGTTCCTTTCGCTCGACGGCGTCGTGCAGGCGCCGGGCGGCCCTGAAGAAGATCCCTCCGGCGGCTTTAAGTACGGCGGCTGGGCGGTGCCGTACTTCGACGAGTTCTCGAGCCGCATCATGGGTCGGCAGATGAGCGGGCGCTCCGACCTTCTCCTGGGCAGGAAAACCTTCGAGATCTTCGCGTCCTACTGGCCGGAGCATGAGTCGGACTGGCCCGGGATCAACAGCGTGACCAAGTACGTCGTTTCCCGGACGATGACCGGACATCGATGGGAGAACTCCGCATTCCTCAAGGATGTCGGGGAGATCGCAGAGATCAAGAAAGGCGCCGGGGCGGATATCCAGGTCCACGGCAGCGGCAACCTCGTCCAGGCGCTCCTCAAACACGATCTGGTCGACGAATTCTGGCTGAAGATATTCCCGCTGACCCTCGGCGCGGGCAAGCGCCTGTTCGCCGAAGGGACGATCCCGGCCGGCTTCCGGCTCACGGGCAGCCAGGTATCGCCCAAAGGCGTTATCTTCGCCGACTATGTCCGGGCCGGCGGGGTCGAAACGGGCTCCTTCTAGCCTTGACTGGATCCGGACCCGCGCCGACCGGGACGGATCAGCCGCGCGAAAGATAGGCCTTCAGCCGGTCCCTGTCCTCGTCCGACAGCCGCAGGAAACCGATCCCCATGCCCTGCATGTGGACCATCCAGACCACCCGGCCCTCGCCCGCGATGGGCCTTTCCGTTTCATCGCCCGGAAGACAGAACAGGAAACCGACGGCGGAACCCTCCGGCAGCGGATTGATGGTATCGACGTACATCCCGCCCAGGGCGAGATCGTTGATCCGTCCCTGGTAGCGCATACCGTTGTGATCGAAGGTCACGTCCGCGATAGCGAGTGAACGGGGGCCCTGTCGCTTTTCACCGGCCATGAGATCTCCTCGGTTCGGGCTTGAGATCAGGCCCCGCTGCGGCGGGGGCCAGAAGAGCCCGCCAAGTATACCCGAGTTCGCGGAAATTAGGAAAGGGAGGCGGAGGGACGTCGGGATATCTCCGCCCGCCTGGTTCTCCGAGGACGCGGCTGCCTGGATTGAGGCCCGGTCCGTCAGCGCGGCAGGTGCCGCTTCGGGAACTTGGCCACGACCGTGTAGTTCGGATCGACGACGTTGGCCACCTGGGCGCTGCCGACCTGGGACAGGACCTGGAGGGCCTCCCAGCGCTCGAACCCGTAGTCCGTCTCCAGCCATTTCACCATCTCGACGTGGGCGATGCGGAAGGCGTCGATGAGCGGCCGGGCCGAGCCCGCCACCATGATGAAATTGGCGTTCTCCAGGCGCGGCCAGGCGATCGTCTTGCCCTTGACGAGACCGATCTCGAAGGCCACGTCGGCCGAGGTCTCGATGCCCGAGCCGATGATCTCGCCGTCTCCCTGCAGCGCGTGGACGTCCCCGTAGTAGAATTGCGCCCCGGCGTGGAAGACCGGGAGATAGACGGTGGCCCCTTCGCAGGCCTCGGAGGTGTCCATGTTGCCGCCGAACACGGAGGGGACGCCGCCGGGGACGGCCTGGTCGTCCGGAGGCGCCGTGGCCAGGCGTCCCAGCATGGGCTTGAGGGCGACCTCGATGGTCTTCATCCGGCTCTTGGGCAGGTCGAGCGAGGCCGTCATTCGGGCCGGATCGATCTTCCAGATGTGGATCAACGAGGGGACGGGCTCCTGCAGGGAAGGCGTCGCCGCCGTGGCGGACAGGACCGCGTAGGTCTTCGACGTCCCCGAGCGTCCGGCGGCGATGTTCGGCCGGATCTTCAGGATGCGGACGACGAGCGTGTCCCCGGGCTCGGCGCCCTCCACATAGATGGGCCCGACCTCGCCCGGCCAGGGCCCGTCCTTGGCGGTGAAGAAATCCGAATAGAGCGTGCTCGTTTCGATCGTGTCGCCCGGGCGGACTCGCAGGACCGGCTCCCGGACGGCGTAAGTCTGATGGCCCTGTTTCGGTTGGAAGCGATGGACCTCGGCGGCGCTACAGGGAACGGATGCGGCCAGGACCGCGGCGGCGAGCAGGATCCTGTCGATCATCTTTGGCATGGGCGTGGCCCTCCTCGAGCCGAGGATATTTCGGTCCGCCCTCTGCGTCAAGGGCCCCGGGGGCTTGATCCCCTCCGCGAGGCGCCGCCTCAGCGCGGATTCCCGCGCCCCGCGGCCCTCAAGCGGGCCAGGATCCCGGCCCCGACCCAGTAGGCGTGGCTTTCGCCCCGGCGCTGGCTCAAGAAGAAGAGGTACCGGCCGTCGGCCGTGACCATCGGCGCCAGATCGATCTCCTGGCTGTTGACCTCGGGTCCCAGGCTCACGGGCGGCAGCCAGGACCCGTCCTCGGCCCGGAAGCTCACCCACAGGTCGTATTGGCGCGAAAAGAGGAGATAGCTCCCGTCGGGGGCGACGAACGGCGTCGTCTCCTCCGCGGCGGTCGAGATCGGCTCGCCCAGGTTGACGGGTTTTTCATATCTCCCGTCGACGTACCGGGCCAGGTAGATATCGTTCATGCCCCGGCCATCGGGCGCGTTGCCGGCGAAATAGAGGTTGCCGGACCGGTCCAAAGAGAAGGACCAGTGCATGGGGTGATCGTTGACCACGGGGTCGAGGGGCCGCGGCTCGGACCAGCCCGCCGGAGTCCGGTCGGCCAGCCAGATGCGTTCCTTCGGGCCGCCCTCTCCACCCGGGAAGGGCCGGCGGGAGATGAAATAGACCCTCTTGCCGTCCTGGGAAAAAAACGGCACGTCGCCGTCATCGGGACCCGAGAACGGGGGCCGGACCGGCGCCGTCCAGCGGCCGTTCACCCGTTTCATCGTCAGCAGGCCGCCGGGAGGGTAGATCGCGCCGGGATATTCCACCATCGGGGACCAATAAACCTCGGAGCCGTCCGGGGCGAACACGGCGGTGCTGTGGAGGCCCCAGATCGAGGAGATGATCCCCAGGCCGAACAGCTCGGGGATCTCCGCCGGAGGCTTTTGGCCGAGGTAATCTCCGGTGAGGACGGGGAACCTGAGGTCGGACGTATCGGCTCCCCGTTCGGCCAGGAGGGCGGCGACTTCGGCCATCTTGCGCTCCCGGGCGACGTTATAGGGCGTCTGGCCCATGACCGTCCGGACGTCGAGCCCGGCGCCGCGCTCGATGAGCTGGCGGGCCGCTTCGGTCCGGCCGTAAAGGGCCGCATAATGAAGAGGCGTCCAGCCGAGCCGGTCGACGTGGGCCGGGCCGAACCCCTTATCGAGCAGGAGGCCCACGATCTCCGCCGAGCCGCCAGCGGCCGCCTGGTTGAGGAGCGAGAACTCCGGCGACTCCGAGGACTTCAGGTCCTGGGCCTTGTCCGTCATGAGCCGGAAGAGGTTGGCCAGCCCTTTGGACGCGGCCGATGACAGGACCGTCCACCATTTCTGCCGGTCGACCGGGACCCGGGCCCCTTTACCGAGCAGGAGATCGACCAATTCCCTTTTGCCGCGCCAGGCCGCGAGATCCAGGGCGGAATCGCCGAACCTGTCGACGGCGTTCACGTTGGCCCCGGCCTCGAGAAGGAGCCGGGCCGTCGCCGCCTGTCCGCGCTCGCGGGCGCAGAGGAGAAGGGGCGTCCGGTCATGAGCGTCCTTGGATTCGAGCGCGGCTCCCCGCCTGAGGAGGGCGGCCACGGCCTCGCGGCGGTCGGTCATGGCGGCCAAATGGAGAGGTGTCTTGGCCTCCGCGCCGACGGCCTCGAGGAGAGCGCCCTTGTCGAGCAGGTAATCGATGAGGCCGGCGTCGGCGCCGACGGCGGCATAATGAAGCGGCGTGTCGCCGTCGGGGTCCCGGGCCTCGACCAGCCGGGGCGACTTTTCGACCAGCGACTTGACCGCCGGCGTGTCCCCCTTGCGGAGGAAGTCGAAGACCGTCTGCGAGAAGGCCGAAGCCGAGAGAACCAGGGCGCCGAGCAGGATCGATAGGGTTTTCTTCATATGCGTGGCCTCCTGGGATCATTAGACAAATACGCCTCGGCGGCGTCCAACGTTGCTGGACGGCGGCTTAGTGGCCCGACACCCGTTCGGCCTGGGGGCGGCTAATCGATGCGGCCGAGCTGGCCGCAGGCGGCCATCAGCGCGCGCCCCCGGGGACTGCGGACCTTGACCGGGGCCCCGGCCGCGAGGAGGCGCCGGGCGAACGATTCGACCTCCTCTTCGTTCGGGGCCCGACCGACGGGGGCCGTTCCGGGATTGTAGGGGATGATGTGGACGATGGCCCGGCCCGGCGGGGCCGCGGCCCGCAGGAAAGCGGCCACGCCCTCGGCCGCTGCGGGACCGTCGTTCCGGCCCGGGATGAGGCAGTAGTTGACCGCCAGCACGAAATTGCGGCGCAGGGGATAACGGGCCAGAGCGGCGGCCAGGGCCTCGAGGCCCGCGATCCGGTTCACCGGCATGAGCCGGCCGCGCAACTCGTCGTCCGGGGCGTTGAGGCTGACCGAGAGATTGAGGCGCTTGAGGCCAAGGGCTTTGAGACGGTCGATCCCCTCGGGCAGGCCGGCGGTGCAGACCGTCAGATCGTCCTGGGAAAATCCCAGGCCGGACCCGTCGAGGAAAACGGCCAGGGCCCCGGCCAGGCCCTCGAAATTGTCGAGGGGCTCGCCCATGCCCATGAAGACGATCTGGCCGATGTCCCATCCCAGCGTCAGCCGGGCGGCCGCGTACTGGCCCACGATCTCTTCGGGCCGCAGGTCCCGGACCAGCCCCCGCCGGCCCGTCTCGCAGAAGACGCAGCCCATGCGGCAGCCGACCTGGGAGGAGACGCAGAGCGTGGCCGGTCCGGGGTCGGGGACGCGACGGGCCACCGGGATGCGCACGCACTCCACCCGCCGGCCGTCCTCCATCCGGAGGAGGGCCTTGGCCGTCGTCCCGAAGGATCCGTCCTCTTCGACGACGCGCTCGACGGCGGGAAGCCGGAGGGCGACGCGGGCCGCCAGCGCCGCGGCGGTCGACTTGGAGACTCCCGCCGATCCGGGCTCGAAGCGGCCCTCGAGGAGGGCCGTCCTGTAGAGGAGCCCCAGCGCCCGCGAACGCCCCGCGCTCCCGGCCAGGGCCTCGAAGGCGGCGCGGGTCAGGCCGAGGATGTTCGCGCGTCCGTCGGCGTCCGGCATGGAGCCACTCTAAAGGAATCCCGGCCCCGATTCAACCGAAGGAGCGCGCGGTCCCGGCGCCCTTCGGGGGACCCTCCGATTGACACCCCGTCGCGGTCGAGAATATCATGCCTCCGGGGAGCGTAAGTATGGACACCATCCGCATCCTGGTCACCGGGGGGACGTTCGACAAGGAGTACGACGAGCTCACCGGCAATCTCTTCTTCCAGGACACCCATGTGCCCGAGATGCTCCGGCTGGGTCGGTCGTCCCTCCAGGTCGAGGTCCGGACGCTGATGATGGTCGACTCGCTGGAGATGTCCGACGCCGACCGGACCAGCGTCCTCGAACACTGCCGGACCTCGCCCCGCGAGCGCATCCTCATCACTCACGGCACCGACCGCATGGAGGTCACGGCCCGGCTGCTCGGGCCGGCGATCCCGGACAAGACCGTCGTCCTGACCGGCGCCATGGTGCCCTACAAGTTCGGCTCCTCCGACGGCCTCTTCAATCTCGGCGCCGCCCTGGCCTTCGTCCAGGTCCTGCCCCACGGCGTCTATGTGGTCATGAACGGCCGGGCCTTGCCTTGGGACAAGGTCCGCAAGAACCGCAAGACCGGCATGTTCGAAGAGATCGACCGCTGACCGCGTCCGCGACGAGAGGGATGACCATGGACTACAAGCTCAACCTGGCCGAGGAACTGCTCTTGCTGGCCCTGAAAGAGGAATCCGGGACGGTCCGCATGGCGGCGGTCACGGCCCTGCCCTACGGGCTGGCCGGGGCCCTCCTGATCGAGCTTGTCCTGGCCGGATTCGCCCGGATCGACGGCAAGCGGCTCGTCCCCGCTCCGACGGGCTCGACCCGGGACGAGCTCCTCGACGGCTATCTGGAACAGATCCGCGCGGCCCCGAAAGCCCGGACCATCGCCGCTTGGGTCAGCCGGTTCGGCCAGAAGGCCGGCAAGCCCAAGCACGTCCTTTTGGACCGGCTGGTGGCCAAGCGCATTTTGACCAAGGAAGAACGGCACATCTTCTGGATCTTCATGACCTGGCGGTACCCGCAGGCGGAGGCCATGGCCGGGCATCGGGTCCGGGAGCGGGTGCGCGCGGCCATCCGGGGCATCGGGACCCCGGACGAGCGGACCGCAGCCCTGATCGGACTGGTCCACGCCTGCGAGCTCGTCGGTTCGGTCTTCGAAAAGGACGAGCGCCGGGAAGCCCGCCGGCGGGCCAAGGCCATCGCCGCGGGCCAGCCGATCGGCGACGCCGTCGCTCAGGCCGTCCGGGCGGTCCGGGCGGCCGTGATTGCCGCCGGGTCCTGATCGGTGCGGGCTCCGGGGTTCGCTCCGGGCCGCGGGGATCAGAGACCGAGGTTGACGCCGACCGACAGGGAATAGGCGTGGGCCGTCACCTGGACGGGCACGCCCAGGACCGAAGGGATGGCGGCTTTCTTCCAGAAGGTCCCGCCCAGCGCCAGGTTCAGGGTCAGCCCCTTGGCGGCCTTGAACGCGATCCCGACGCCGTTGTTCCAATTGTCGCCCTTGGGCGCCTCGAACTCTCCCAGCCGCGTGTAATAGAAGGGCTTGTCCTCGAACAGGAACTTGGTGAACACCGTCCCGGCGCTGACCTTGAGGCGCGCGGTCAGGTCGTAGGCGAACCCGACGCCGGCGGCCCAGCAGTCGCCGGCGATCTCGGACCAGGGGATGCCGCCGTCGATGGAGACCGCCGTCCCCCAATCCGCCGCCTTCTGGAAATAATAATTGAAGTCGGCCAGCATCTGAAGCTTCCCCGTCCAGCGATAGCCGGCGCCCAGGTAGAGCACGGCCGGCAGGTCGCGACGGCTCTTGGCGCCGTCCTCGGCCAGGCCCATGTCGTCCCGGACGACGGAGGTCTCGAAGTCGAGCTCGACCCGGCTCTCGTAATGGGCCGCCAAGTCGAGCTTCGGGCTCACGGCATAGTGGAGGCCGAGGACATAGCCCCAACCCGAGGCCTTGTCCTTGGTGTCGAGCGCCAGCGGCAGGTCGGGGAAATCCAGGGGATCGTCCGAGACGAACGTCAGCCCCAGTTGGGTCTTGTTGACGGCGCCGACATAGCGCATGCCGGCCGACAAGGACAGCGCGTCGGTGAGGGCGTAGGCGCCTCCCGCCGTCCCGGTGAGATAATACGACGAGGCCTTCAGATAGCCGTCCTGGGCGCCCATGTAGAAGTCCCCGGGGAAGCCGGGGGTATCCAGGACCATCCCGGCGATCAGGTCCGTCGACAGCGAGCCCTGCGGGTAGTCGGCCACGGCGCCGCCGCCGGAAACGTAGATCCCGCCGTAGGCGGCCCAGCGGCCCTTCGCATACGCGGCATAGAGGTTGGGCAGGACCGCGTCGAGGCCGTCCTGTCCGAACGAGCGCTCGACCTCGCCCAGATCGTAGGTGTGGCGGGGCTTGCGCATCAGGCTCTGATTGCCGATGTCCAGGTGGAAGCCGTCGCTCAGGCGGACCAGCCCGGCCGGGTTGTAGACGACGATGTCGGCCGCGTCGGTGGCGGCGTTGCGGGCCGGCATGCGCATCCACTCCACGCTCAGGTTGGTCAGGTTGTCCATCTGCGCCGCGAGCGGCGCGGCGAAGGAGAGAAGGATCAACGTCCCCAAGACGGCCGCAAGGACGCCCAACGGTTCTTTCATCTGCGCCTCCTTGGCGGGGCCCGGCCCGCGAGAGTCGAACTTGCGGTCATTGTACGCAAAGCGGGGCCCCGGCCGCAAATCGCCCGAAGCCGGCGACCGATGATTTGACCGTTCCTTGACAACTCGCGGGCCCGCTCCGCCCATATTGCCATCGGTAAGACCGAGATCGCGGAAAGGAGCGGCGCCATGCGCAAGATCGTCCCCCTCGTCATCCTGGCCCTGGCGGTGAACCTGGCCGGGCCTCTGCGGGCCCAGGCCCTTCCCGGGGCCGGCGGCCCGGCGGCCGCGGAGCCTCCGGAACTCCGCTTGCCCTCCGAGAGCAAGGCCTCCGCCTTGTCCCTGGGCACGGTCCTGGTCTCCGCGGCCCTTCTCGGCGTCTCGGGGGCGTTCGGGGGGTCTTCGCTCGGGGGTCCCGCGAGCGGGCTCAATTCGGCCCTGACCATCATGGGCGCGATCGGCCTGTACGTCGGGCCATCGGTGGGCGGCTTCTATGGCGGCTGCTGGGGGCGCGGGCTCTTGCTGACCGGGCTCCGCCTGGGCGTGACGTTCGCCGGCGGAGCCTACGCCCTCAGCCACGACGAGCAGGACAACACCGCGACGGCCGTGATCGTGTTCGGCACGCTCGTCGGCTCGGCCATCTACGAGTGCGCGACGGTCAGGTCGGCTGTCCGCAGGCGCAACGCCGCCCGAATGGCCAAACGGGGCCCGAACCTGGCCGTCGCCCCGTTCGCGACGGTCCGGGGCGGCGGCCTTCAGGTCCGCTTGAGCTTCTAGCCCCATTGCCCGGTGTGAAATACGACAAGTACGCCTTGACCATCAGGCAGGTCAGAGGCGGGACGAACACTCACCAGCCTACGGATCCCGACGGATCGGACCAAGCCCGGGCGGCTAACGGCCGGGCGTCGTGTGGACCCGTTCGATCCCCGCCGCGGCTCGGGCGGCCCGGCGCAGGATGGCCTTCTTGACGCGGCCGCCCAGGATGACACGGTCGAAATCCCGGATGAGCTTCTGCCGCTCGTAGCGTTTCAGGCTCCCGGTCAAGGCCCGGACGAGGTCGCGGTCGGCCGAGCTGCCGGCCGCCTCGAGGTTCTCCCGGAAAAAGATCTCCTCGACGTCGTTGAGGACGACCAGCTTCCGGATCTGCCCGGGCGGCGGCAGGGGCGGGAAGGGCCCGGGGGGCGCGCCCAGCAGGCGGAGCGGGATCATCGTCCGCAGGCACTTGGCGCAGCGGCCGCAGTTCCTGTTCATGTCGTCGAAGCAGACCCGCAGGTTGTCCAGGCCGGACGGATCTCGGGCGATCCGGGCGATCTTGTCGACCCGCCGCGACTCGCCGCCGTCGTGGACTATGCGGACGCTCCCGGACGAGTACAACGGATCGGTCAGGGGGTGGGACCCCAGCGGGATAAGCTGGTCGTAAGCATAGGAGCCCGGTACATAAGCCCGGGGGAATCCCAGCAGGAGCGCCACGATGCCCAAAGCGCCCCCCTGGGTCAGGTTCCGGCTCAAGTTGTAGCGATAGCCGAACGCGTAGTGGTTGGTCGCGACCGGGATGAACGCCTTGCCGTTCTCGCGGGCGAACCGGGCGTTGCGCTCGACGGCCGTCCGGTAGATCGCGTCGTCGCGGCGGGCGATCTCGAGCGGCAGGGCGTCCTCGAGAAGCATCCGGTTCAGGCGGTAGAGGTCGGGGCCGCGGGGCGCCTTGTCCAGAAGCTCCCGCGTCTCCGGGCGCAGCCGGACGCCGCCGCGGGCCGACGCCTCCCGGAGGAGGGGGCCCCGCAGGAGGGTTTCGACGGCCTCCGCCAGCCCGGTCTCCAGCGCCGGCCCGGGCCTTCCCGCCGCGTGGTAGGCCTCCAGGGCCGACCGGACGTCCGGCGGGAGCGCGTCCCGCAGGACCGGCGCCAGGGGATGGCCGGGCCGCAGGATGCGGAAGGCCAAGAGAGAGAGGTCGGCGATGTCCCGGACCGTGAACGGCCCCGTCGCGCCGGCGTTGACATAGAAATCGAAGCCCTGGATGGAGACGAGATGGGTCAGCTCCTCGCGCCGCTTGAGGAACGTGCAGGTGCTGTCGACGCCGCCGGAGAAGAAGACGATCGCCCCGTCGTTGGCGGGCCGGCCCTCGGCCGCCTCGGCCCGGACCGTCACGACCTTGAAGGCCGGGTTCCAGCGGTGGTGGATCTCCTGGAGCTCGGCGAGGTTCTCGAGCAGCCGCGGCGAGACGGTGAGGGGCGGCGCGACCTCGATCGCCTCGCCCGCGAGCATGGCCGGCAACAGGGCCGCCGCCAGGAACGGGTCGGCGGCGCGGGCGACGGCGACATGGCGGGGGACGCGGTACCAGAGGCGGAAGCCGTCGATGTCGGCGGAGACCTCGGCCCAGCCGCCGCTCTCCTCGATCCTCCAGTCCTCGATCCTCATGGCGCTCCCCCTTATTATAGGGCCGGCGAGCGCTCATGCAAGCGCCCTTTCGCTTGACAGCCGGGGACCGGCTGTCATATCGTTTCGGAACGCGGAGAGGGGGCGCAGGCGAACATGAGGATCGGCATCGTCGGGACGTCGAAAAAGGAGAACGAGAGGCGGGTCCCCGTCTATCCCGAACACCTCCGCCGCTTCCCGGAAGCCCTCCGCCGGGACATGGTCTTCGAGGCCGGTTACGGCCGGGATTTCGGATTGCCGGACGCCTTCCTGACCCGGCACGGGGCGTCCGTGGCCTCTCGCGAGGCCCTCTTCGAGACCTGCGAGCTTCTGGTCCTGCCCAAGCCCATGCCTGAGGACCTGGCCCGGATGAAGCCCGGTCAAGTCCTGTTCGGCTGGGCCCATGCCGTCCAGCAGCGGGCCGTCGCCCAGGCGGCCATCGACCGGCGGCTGACGGTCATCGCCTGGGAGGCCATGCACCTCTGGAGCCCCGGGGGCGAAAAACTGATGCACGTGTTCTACAAGAACAACGAGCTGGCCGGATACGCCGCCATCCTCCATGTCCTCCAGCTCATGGGCCTCGACGGCCACTACGGGCCGCGCCGGCGGGTCATCGTCCTGAGCCACGGCTCCGTCAGCCGCGGCGCCATCTACGCCCTCCACGGCCGCGGCTTCAACAACATCCACGTCTTCACGCGGCGGCAGCCGCACCAGGTAGGGGACCAGAACCCCGACGTCTATTACGGCCACTACTACTTTCCGGCCCCGGACGGGACGCTGATCGCCAGGGATTCCGAAGGCCGCGAGCGGCCGCTCATCGACGAGCTGAGCGACGCCGACATCATCTGCAACGGCATCCTCCAGGACCCGCAGAAGCCGGTGATGTTCGTCCGCGCCGGCGACCTGGCGAAGCTCCGGCCGCGGTCGATCATCGTCGACATCAGCTGCGACGAAGGCATGGGCTTCTCGTTCGCCCGGCCGACCACCTTCGCCGACCCCGTCTTCACGGTCGGGGACGGGATCGCCTACTACTCGGTGGACCACACGCCGAGCTATCTCTGGAACGCCGCTTCGCGGGAGATCTCGAAGGCCCTGCTCCCGCATCTCGGCCGCGTGGCCGAGGGCCCGTCTGCCTGGGAGGCCGATCCGGCCCTCCGCCGGGCCGTCGTCATCCGGGACGGCGTCGTCCTCGACCCGGACATCCTGGCCTTTCAGCGCCGGCAGGCGGAGTATCCCCACCGGCCCTTGTAGCGTTCCCCGCCCGAGGTCATCCATGTCAGCGCACAGCGGCCCCAAGATCGCGGTCGTCGCGGCCATCGCCGGCAACCTCGTCATCGCCGTCGTCAAGTTCGTCGCCGCCGCGATCACGGGCTCGTCGGCCATGATCTCCGAGGGCATCCACTCGCTCGTCGACACCGGCAACGGCGGCCTGGTGATGCTGGGCCTGAAGGGGGCCCGGAAGCCGGCCGACGAGGGCCATCCCTTCGGCCACGGCAAGTCGCTGTACTTCTGGACCCACATCGTGGCCATCTCCGTCTTCGCCATCGGGGGCGGCATGTCCCTCTACGAGGGCGTCTCCCACATCCGCCACGTCGCGCCCGGCGCCGAACCGGGCGATCCGACGGCGGCCTTCATCGTCCTGGGCCTCTCGGCCCTGGTCGAAGCCGGGTCCTTCATGGTCGCCCTTCGCCAGTTCGCCCGGGCCAAAGGCCGCCGGACCGCCTGGCAGTTCATCCGCCGGTCCAAGGACCCCAGCCTGTACACCATCGTGCTCGAGGACAGCGCGGCCATGCTGGGGCTCCTGTTCGCTTTCGCCGGCATCCTCCTCGGCCATGTCTTCCGCAACGCCTACATCGACGGCGCGGCCTCCATCGCCATCGGGCTCCTGCTGATGAGCGTGGCCGGGGTGCTGGCCTGGCGGACGCAGGGGCTGCTCCTTGGCGAGGGCGTGTCGCCCGACGAACTGGCCGACATCCGGCGGCGCGTCGAGGCGGACCCGGCGGTCGAGCGCGCCGGGGACATCCTGACCATGTACCTGGGGCCGCACGACCTCCTGATCAACATGGGCGTCTGCTTCGCTCCCGGCGCCGGGGCCGAGGCGATGCACGCCGCCATCCGGCGCATCGAGGCCGACCTGCAGAAGGCCTACCCCGAGACCCACCGCGTCTACATCGAGGCCGAGTCCCTGGCCGGGCTCATTCCGCCGCCGTCAGAGGGCCGGCCGCCCGGCTCGGCGCCTTCAGCCGGGCCGACCGCCTGACGGCGGACGATTTCGAGATGCCGGCCTTCGCCGTCAAGCCTTGATCACGGCAGGGGAGCGGAAGGGCCGCGCCCGGCCGGCGCGAGGCCCGGATCAGAACAGGGCCCGGACGAAATAGAACGTCATGACGCCGGAGACGGCCAGCTTGACCGCCATGGCCGCCATCATCCCGGCGAAAACGCCCCAACCGGCCCGGAGGGCCTCCGACCGCTCCCGGCCGGCGAAGAGCTCGCCGGCGACGGCCCCGAGAAAAGCGCCCAGGATGAGCCCGAAGGGCGGCAGGAGCAGGGCCCCCAGGGCCATGCCGATCAGGGCGCCCCAGAACCCCCGCTTGGTCGCCCCGAAGCGGCGCGTGCCGGCCAGGGGCATGGCGTAATCGAGGACGAGCGTCAGGGCGGTCAGCGCGGCCATGACGATGAGGAACCAGGGGCTGAACGCCTTCCAATGCATGGCCACGGACAACAGGAGCAGCCCGATGAAGTTGAACGGCGGGCCCGCCAGCCAGGGCAGGACGCAGCCGACCAGTCCGACGAGCTGGAGCAGGGCGCCGAGGATGATCAGGGCGAGCATCTAGACCTCCACGGAGCCTTCGAAGACGAACGTCGCCGGGCCGGTCAGCCGGATGTTCGTGACGAGCTCCCCGCGGACCTCGAAATCGACCCGCAGGTCGCCGCCGCGGGTCCGGACCCGGACGGGGCCCCGGGCCGCGCCGGTTCTCAGGGCCAGGGCGATCGCGGCCGCGGTCACGCCCGTGCCGCAGGCCCAGGTCTCCGCTTCGACGCCGCGCTCGAAGGTCCGGATGGACAGTCCTTCCGGGGTCGTTTCGGCGAAGTTGACGTTGGTGCCGCCCGGGGCGAAGAGGGGAGAGCGCCGCCAGACCGGCCCGGCGGCGGCCACGTCGACCGCGTCGACGCCGGGGACGAAGAGGACCAGGTGGGGAGACCCGGTGTCGAGGAAATAATGGCCCTCGACGATCCGATGTCCGCGGACGTCGGCCAGACCGAGGCGGACCATGTCGCCCTCGACCTCCGCTTCGTGGACCCCGTCGTAGGTCAGGAACCTCTGACGCGGGCCGGCCAGGCCGCGGCGGCGGGCGCAGTGGGCGGCGCAGCGCCCCCCGTTGCCGCACATCGAGCCGAGCCGGCCGTCGGCGTTGAAGTAGCGCATCTCGAAATCGACGCCCTCGGCGGGGAGGAGCAGGATCAGACCGTCGGCCCCGACGCCGAAACGGCGGTCGCAGAGCCGACGGATCCGTTCGGTCTCGCCCTCGAGGGCCGCCCCGCGGCCGTCGACCAGGATGAAGTCGTTGCCGGCGCCCTGGTACTTGTCGAAGGGGACCTTCATGCCGCGTCAGCTCCTGTAGAAGTCGACGTTCTCCGAGGTGACGATGTCGATCTGCATCGTCAGCGTCTTCGGGACCCGCTCCTCGAGGACGACGTGGCGATAGAGGGTGGAGATGCCCTCGTACCCCTGGCGCTCGGGCTGCTGGCTGATGAGGAAGTCGACGACCCCGCCGCGGAGCCAGCGGACGTTCTCGTCGATGAGATCGTAGCCGATGATGTGGACCCGGCCGGCGGCGCCCTGCGATTGGACGAACGAGGCGGCCCGGTGGGTGCTGGCGTTGGACACGAAGATGCCGCGGATGTCGGGGTGATCCGCGAGGATCCGGCGGCCCTCCCGGGCGCCGGCCGCCGGGCCGGCGTCCCCGTCGAACTCGTAGACCCCGGTCGTGATCCCGGGGCAGTGGCGGCAGGCCGAGAGGAACCCCCGGACCCGGTCGTCGATGTGGAAGTCCTTGGGCAGGACCTTGAAGACGGCGACATGCCCCGTTCCCGTGACCAGCAGCTTCATCAGCCGGGCCGAGAGGACGCCGCTCTGGAAGGAATCCTGGCCGATGGACGCGAGATGGGGGGCCCCGGGGATGAACGAGTCGAAAAAGACGCGCGGCAGCCGGTGCGGCAGGTCCCGCAGGAACGTCTCGAACGGGTCGCTGGCCACCGGGGCGACGAGCAGGCCGTCGAGGTCCGCGGCCAGGACCTTGCGGCCGACCCGGGCGAACGCTGACGGGGCGTGCTTGTCGTAGAAGAAGCGGCGGATGCGGACTCGCTGGGACCGCAGCTCCGCCTCGGCCCGGGCCACCCCGCGGAGGGGCAGGGTCCAATAGCCGCCGTCCTGCGCCGGCCGGGGCATGAGGACGCCGAACACGAAGGTCTTGCCCAGCTTGAGGTTCCGGGCGAAGATGTCGGGCTTGTAGTCGAGGCCCCGGATGACGCGCCGGACGCGCTTTTCGGTGGCGGGCGAGACGCGGCCGCGCTCGTGGAGGACCCGGTCGACCGTCCCGATCGAGACGCCGGCCAGCCGGGCGATGGTCTTGATGGTTCCGATGGCCGTCCTCCTGGCCTCCGCCGGGGGCGGGGTTGCTATTGATATAAGGGTGTTCCCGGCCCAAAGTCAAGGGCGGGATGAAAAAGGGGCTTGACTAGTCGTCCGCTCTGCTGGTGGTCAGGGTGTACGATAACGCACCAGCCCTCCGGCGCCCGGCGCGATGGCGTAGATCTCTCGAGTTCGAACACGGAAAGGAGAAGCGGCGAAGGACCGAGGATCCCGGCTCGCCGGCCTGCGACATCGACGGCATCAACGGCGCGAGCCCAGTGAGCTGGACTGCCATACGCGAAGGTCACCAGCGTGTCCGGCCCCCGGACATTCGAGCTCTCGGCCCGCGTCGCCTTTTGATCTCCTGTTCCTGGGGGGAGGGCCCATCCCTCCCCCTTTTTTTTTGCCCGCGGGCCGGGCATAATAGGGAGGACTCATGACTCGCGCGCATCGCCGTTTCTGCCGCGGCCGCCCGGCCGGGATGCCGGGGGCCTGGCGCTTCTCGTCTTCTGGCCCGGGCCGGCGGGTCTGCGGGCCTCGCCGCCGTCGAAAAAATGAAATAGGAGGACGGTGATCATGAAAGACCGCGCCGCGAGGTTCCTCGTCCTGGCGATCGTCCTGGCTTTGGCCGCACAGTCGGCCACGGCCCAGCTCCCGAAAGAGACCGAGGCCCAGAAGGCCCAGCGGATGAGGTGGTGGACCGAGGCCCGTTTCGGGATGTTCCTCCACTGGGGCCTCTACGCCCTGCCCGCCCGCCACGAGTGGGTCAAGAACCACGAGCGGATGACCAACGAGCAGTACCAGAAGTACTTCGAGGCCTTCGATCCCGATCTCTACAACCCCAGGGAATGGGCCAAGATGGCCAAGGCCGCCGGCATGAAGTACGCCGTCCTGACCGCCAAGCACCACGAGGGCTTCTGCCTCTGGGACTCGAAATATACCGACTACAAGGCGACCAACACGCCCATCGGCAGGGACCTGATCAAGGAGTACGTCGAGGCCTTCCGGGCCGAGGGCCTGAAGGTCGGCTTCTATTATTCCCTGATCGACTGGCACCACCCCGACTACACCGTCGACCGGGTCCACCCGCAGCGGTCGGACTACGACGCCGACTACGTCCGGATGAACGCCGGCCGGGACATGGCCAAGTACCGCGAGTACCTCAAGAACCAGGTCCGCGAGCTGCTGACGAACTACGGCGAGATCAGCATCATCTGGTTCGATTTCTCGTTCCCGGGCAAGAACGGCAAGGGCCGCGACGATTGGGACGCCGTGAACCTGCTCAAGCTGGCCCGCTCGCTCCAGCCCGGCATCATCGTCGACGACCGGCTCGACCTCGGCGACGTCGAGGGCGGCTGGGACTTCACGACGCCGGAGCAGGAAAAGGTGGCCAAGTGGCCCGAGCGCGACGGCCGTCGCGTGCCCTGGGAAACGTGCCAGACGTTCTCCGGGTCCTGGGGCTATTATCGCGATGAGCAGACGTGGAAGAGCCCGTCCCAGCTCATCGAGCTGTTATCGGAATCCGTGAGCAAGGGCGGCAACCTCCTGCTCAACGTCGGCCCCACGGCCCGGGGAACGTTCGACGAGCGGGCCCAGGCCAGCCTGAGGGCCATGGGCGATTGGATGAAGGTCAACGGCCGCTCGATCTACGGCTGCACCGAAGCGCCGGCCGGGTTCGCCGCGCCGCCGAACACGCTGCTGACCTGGAACCCGGCGACGAACCGGCTCTACGTCCACCTGCTCGTCTATCCGCTCGACCGGATCGTCCTGCCGGGAATGGCCGGCCGGGTGAAGTACGCCCAGTTCCTCCACGACGCGTCCGAGATCCGCATGAGCGCGGGGCGCGGGGACGAAGCGGCCGACCTGTCGCTCTCGCTTCCGGTCCGCAAGCCGCCGGTCGAGATCGTCGTCGTGGAGCTGTTCCTGAAGTAGCGCCCCGGACGTCAGCCCTTCCGGGGATAGGAGTAGTTCACCATCCAGCGGATGCCGAACTTGTCGGTCAGGCTGCCGTAGTAGTCCCCCCAGGGCTGGTCGGAGATGGCCATTTCGATCTTGCCGCCGGCGGCCAGGGCCCGGAAGACGCGGTCCGCCTCTTCCTTGCCGTCCGGGTGGACCGAGAGGTAGACGTTGTTGCCCGGGACGACCTTTTTGCCCAAGGACTCCGGGGCGTCGTCGCCCATCAGCATGTCCTGCCCGACGGGCAAGGCGATGTGCATGAGCAGGTCCCGGGCCTCTTCCGGCAGAGGCGAACCCGCCATGGGCATGTCCTTGAAGCGGACGACGGAGCTGAACACGCCCCCGAAAACGGACCGGTAGAACGCGAAGGCCTCCTCCGCGTTGCCGGGGAAATTGAGATAGACATTGAGCTTGATCATGATGGTCCCTCCTTCGAAAATGATCCGTGCGTATTCCGACGATTCCGGCCACCCAGTCCGAGCGAAGGCGGCCGGTGTCGGAGCGGAGCGACGCTGGGCAAGACTTATGTACCTGAGTGGCCGGATTGAGTCAAGGATTTGAGGGTTTTCCGCATCGATTCTCCTTTCAGTTCTATCTTGTGGGCGTTGTGGACGAGGCGGTCGAGGATGGCGTCGGCCAAGGTCGGATCGCCGATCATCTCGTGCCAGCCTGAGACGGGCAGCTGACCGGAGACGATCGTCGAGCGGACGTCGTGACGGTCCTCGAGGATCTCCAGGATATCGCGCCGGCCGTGGTGCTTGTACTCGTGCCAGAGCAAGAACAGCGTCACGCCCTTGCGGCCGAGCTCTTGGGCGACCTCAGCCCAGTCGGGAAGCGGCCGGTCCACCGTCGCCACTAGCGGCGTCGGCGGGAACAGCCGCCGCTCCAGGATGAAGTCGTCGCAGTCTTGAGGCAAGGGCCAGCGGAGCCCGGCCTCCTCGGCCCTCCGGACATACTCGGCGACGGTCGAGCGGGCCAGGTCCAGGCTTGCCGCCACCTGCCGCGCCGTCAGTCCCAGCCCCCAGCTCAGCCGTAGGGCTTCTCGTATCTTCCGCATCGGTAACCTCTTGGCCGGCATCTTCGCCTCCTTCCCAGGATGTCCGAAGGCGAAAGATATCCGGTTTTCCCGAGATTACCCAGCTTCACCCCGCAATTTTCCGAGCCATTCCGGCCACCTTTCCGACAACGGGCTCAAAAGCGGCCGCTTTCCCGTCGGAACCGTGGCCAGCTTCGCTCGGAATGGTGGCCGCCTTCCGTCGGAATACCCGGCCGGAATCCCTCGGAATACGCAATCCGTCCGGACGGCCCCCGATCTAGCCCCGGTAGGCCTTTTCCAGCGCGGCGATATCGAATTTCCTCATCTTGAGGAACGCTTCCGTCACCCGCTCGACTTTTTCCCGGTCGGGGTCGCGCAGCATGCGCTCGAGCCCGACGGGCGCGACCTGCCAGCTGACGCCGAATCTGTCCTTGAGCCAGCCGCACTGGCTCTCTTCGCCGCCGTCGGCCGTCAGCCGCGACCAATACCGGTCGATCAGGGCCTGGGTCTCGCAGAGGACCATGAAGGAGACGGCCTCGTTGAAGGCGAACGCGTGGTCGTAGGCGCTGTCCATGGCCGCGAAGGCCTGCCCCTCGAGCGTGAAGTCCGCGTGCCGGATCGTGCCCTCCCGGTCGGGCTCCTCGCCCGGGCCGTAGCGCAAAATGCCGCCGATCCCCGAATCCGGGAAGAGGCCGGTGTAGAGGCGGACGGCCTCCTCGGCCCGTCCGGCCTGAGCGCCGACGAACATCAGCGTCGGCGTGATCTTCCGGCGGACCGGGCGGTCGCCCATGGCCATGATCTGCCAGGACAGGCCGTAACGGTCGGTCGTCCAGCCGTAGCGCTCGCTGAACGGATAGGCGCCGAGCTCCATGAGGGCCGTGCCGCCTTCCGCCAGCGGGCCCCACAACCGGTCGACTTCCTCCTTGGTCCGGCAGGCGACCAGGAAGGAGACGGACGGGTTGAGCTTGAACAGCGGGCCGCCGTTGATGCCGATGAACCGCTGGCCGGCCAGCTCGAAGTCGACGGTCAGGACCGAGCCTTCGGGGAGGCCGTGGTTCTCGTAGCCGGCCTTGGTGGCCCGCAGCGGCTCGCCGAGCCGGGAATCCTCGAAGAGCGAGACGTAGAGCCGGGACGCCTCCTCGGCCTGGCGGTCGTACCAGATGTTCGGGACGATCCTCTGCGCCGTCTTGGTCATGGCTTCTCCTCTCCTTCCCACGTTTTCTTATCCAAGATTCATGCCAATCTCCGCCCCGCGGCTTGAAACCTGTCCGGCCGGGGGTTAATATAGGTCACTATGGGTACGACGCTGCATCCGCTCAAGGATTGCTTTCCCGTCCCGCTCAAGACCAAGAGGTCGCTCAAGCGGCAGATGGCCCGCTGGCTCCGTCGCCAGGGCAAAAACCATCCCGGCGAGGGGCTGCGGACCCGCCGGCACAAGGGCTGGTACTGGTAAGACCCCTCGTTAGCGATATGAGGATCCGTCCTGAAAGGAACGACCCATGAAGAAACGCTCCTACCGTTCGATGCCCCCTGACAACGCCGTCGGCCGCCGCGACTTCCTGCTGAAGACCGGCGGGGCCATCGGCGCCGGCCTGATCATGACCGGCCGGAGCCTCGTCTCGGCCCAGCAAACCCAGGGCCAGCAGCCCGCCGCCAAGCCGGCCGGGCCGCCCGCCAAGCCCCAGACCAACATCGCCGACGCCCTCAAGGTCCCCAAGACCAAGTGGAGCCTGCCCGGGCCCTTCCCGGGGCGGGTCGTCGAAGTCCATGACCCGGCGGCCATGCCCGGCGGCAAGGTCGACGCGGCCGTGGTCAAGGCCATGTTCGAGAAGGGGATCCGGGGACTGACCGGGAAAAGCCCGAAGAAGAGCTTCGGTCTGTTCTTCACCAAGAGCGACGTCGTCGGGCTCAAGGTCAATCCGGTCGGGCCGGGTCTCATCAGCACCCGGCTCGAGGTCGTCGACGCCGTCGTCGACTGGCTGACCGCCTGCGGCCTGCCGCGGCGGAACATCGTCATCTGGGACCGCTTCGACTACATGCTCAAGGACGCCGGCTTCACGGCCGAGCGCTATCCGGGCATCGGCATCGAGGGCCTGCAGACCATGGACGAGGCCGCCGCCGAGGGCAAGACGCAGGACAACAGCAAGTGGCTCAACGCCGACGGCACCCACGTCAGCGTCCCCAATTTCGACCAGGAGGTCTTCTACTGGGCCGACGTCGAAGGCCCCAAGGACCTGCCCTATCTCAACCAGCACGTCTTCAACGGCAAGCACTCCTATTTCGGCAAGCTGCTGACCCACAAGCTGACCAAGATCGTCAACCTGCCCGTGTTCAAGAACACCGGCAACGCCATCTCCATGGCCACCAAGAACATCGGCTACGGCGCCGTCTGCAACACGAACCGCCTGCAC
>CAZNPB010000018.1:0-45521 GCA_964574895.1 uncultured Eubacteriales bacterium | reverse complement strand
TTTATTTGATTCAACAACCTCCCGTTCGGTTACATATTAGTTGAGGCAATGCGCGTCCTGGCGTCCGGGTGACGGTTTTGTTAGAATCGGGAGGCAGGACGAGCATGAGCGATTTATTTTCGGGACGCGGATGATGAAGGCCCTGGTCACCGGGTCGAGCGGCTTCATCGGGGCGCGTCTGGCCGCCGCTCTGGCCCGGCGGGGAGACGACGTCGTCTGCCTGGTGCGCCGGACCAGCCGGATCTCCGGCCTGGCGGGCCTGCCCGTGAGGCTGGCGGTCGGCGAGCTCGGCGACGCGGCCTCGCTCGAGGCCGCCGTGGCCGGCCGCGACGTCGTCTTCCACCTCGCCGGCGTCATCCAGGCCGTCGACGACCTGGCCTTCGACGCGGCCAACGTCCAGGGCACCCGCCGCCTCGTCGCGGCCTGCCGGCGCGCGGCGCCGGACCTGGCCCGCTTCGTCCTGGTCTCGAGCATCGCCGCCGGCGGACCGGGCGGTCCGGAACGGGCGGTCGACGAGGCGGACGAGCCGCGGCCCGTTTCCGCCTACGGCCGCAGCAAGCTGGCCGCCGAGCGCGTCCTCATCGAAGCCGCCGGCCGCCCGCCGGCGACCATCGTCCGGCCGCCGAACGTGATCGGGCCCGGCTCGAAGGAGCTCGAACGGGTCCTGGGGCTCGTTCGCCGCGGCCTCCTTCCGTCCATCGGCGACGACCGGCCGCGGACGAGCCTGGTCGACGTCGACGACCTTGTCGAAGCGCTTCTCCTGGCCGCCACCGAGTCCCGGGCCGTCGGCCGGACCTATTACGTCACCGACGGCGGCGCCTATGCCTGGCCGGAGCTGGTCGCGGCGGCGGCCGCGGAGCTGGGGGTGGGGCGGTTCCGGCTGCCTGTCCCCTATCGCGCCCAGCTCGCCGCCGCGGCGCTCTCGGAATCGGCCGCCCGGCTGACGGGCCGGCCGCCCGCCCTGACCCGCGAGATCGTCCGGTCCGGAAGGAACGATTTCTGGATCTACGACGGCTCGAGGATCGTCCGGGAGCTCGGCTTCAAGCCCCGCTTTTCCATGCGGGACTCCGTGCGCCGGGCCGTCGAAGCGAAACGGGCGCGCCGACGCGCCTCGGACGGGACCGCGAGACCGGGACGGGGGCCCGCCGGCCGATGAAGGCGCGGCGCTTCCGGCTGGCCGGACTCGAGCTGGGCCTGACCGATGTCGTCACCCTGGGCGGGCTCGTCGCCTTCACCTTGACCACCCTCGTCTTCAGCGGCCGCCTGGATCGCCCGGCCCCGGCCATCGTCATCGACCTGGCTTGGATCGCCGCCTACCTCGCCGTCGTCGCGGTCCTGCCGCGGATCGCCCGGCCTGGCCTCCGCTTCGTCCTCCGGACGGCCTCGGTCCAGCTGACCTTTCTCCAGGTCTACAGCGCCGCCTGCCGCATCCAGCTCCTGTTCTTCCCCTGGCAGGACGACCGCGTCCTGGCTTGGGAACAGGCCCTTTGGCCGGTCCAGCCCCTGGTGGCCGTTCAGAAGCTCTACGCCCCGGCCCTCAACGAATGGATGTTCTTCGTCTATGTCTTCTATATCTTCATCTATCCGGCCCTGGGGGCCTACATCTTCTTCCGGCGCGGCGAAGCGGCCAACGAGGATTACCTCTACCAGCTCGGCCTCGTGAACCTGGCCTGCAGCATCGGCTTCGTCCTCTTCCCGGTGGCCAGCCCGATGCATTGGGAGAAGGTCCGGGTTCAGCTGACCGAGCCGCTGACGGCCCGGTTCTTCGGCGCCATCGGCGAGTGGATCCGGACCGAGGTCCATACGCCGGGCGGTTCCGTCCCCAGCCCCCACTGCGCGGTGGCCACGGTCATGTGGTTCATGTCCCGGAAATACACAAAGCGGGGTGCCCTGTGGCTGGCGCCCATCATCCTGTCGCTCTACGTCTCGACGGTCTATCTCCGCTACCATTACGTCCTGGACGCGGTCGCCGGCGTCGCCGCCGGACTCCTGGTCATCGCCGTGGCGCCGGTCCTCGAACGGGCCTGGGACGGCCGGGCCGCCGGGCCCGGTGGGGACGCCCGTTGAGCCGGGTCCTCGTCACGGGCGCGAACGGCTTCATCGGCTCCAACCTCTGCCGCCGGCTCCTCGACCGGGGCTGGCAGGTCGACGCCCTGGTCCGGGAGTCCTCGGACCTCCATTTCCTCGAGGGCCTCGACGTCCGGCTCATCCGGGGCGACCTCCGCGAGGCCGGCCGGATCGACGTTCCGGCCGGAACGACCCACGTCGTCCACGCCGCGGCCCTCGTCTCCGACACGGCCGGGGACGACGAGTGCCGCCGCAACATCCATGACGCCACGGTCGGCCTGGTCCGGAGGATCGCCGCCTCCGGCGCCCCCTTGCGCCGCTTCGTCTACATCTCGACGGCGCTGACCCTCGGCCAGCGGGGCCGGGACATCTCCGAGGACCGGCCGGGGCGCTCGGCCCTCGGGATGCCGTACGTTCGTCACAAGATCCGGACGGAGAACATGCTCCTGGACCGGCACGCCGGCGCCGGCTTCCCCGTGGTCATCCTCCGTCCCGGGGACGTCTACGGGCCGAACGACCGGGTCACCTGCGCCAAGCTCCTGCGGAGCTGCGAGGCCGGCGTGCCGCTCGTCGCCGGGAAGGGCGGCTGGCATTTCGGGTATTGCTATGTCGGCAACCTCTGCCAGGCCGCCGAGCTGGCCCTGACCGTTCCGGGCCTCGAAGGCCGGGCCTACACGGTGACCAACGGCCGGCTGCCCACCTGGGGTCAGTTCTTCCGGGCCATGCAGGCCGGGTTGGGAAGAAGGCAAAGGGTCTACGTCCCGGTCTTCGCCACCCGCCTTCTGGCCGGCGCGCTTCGTCTCGCCGACGCCTTCCTGCCCCGGGCCAAGATCAAGCTCAACCCTTACCGGATCGGGCGGGCCACGACGGAAACGACCTACGACATCTCGAAGACGATCGCCGAGCTGGGCTACGCGCCGGACGACGACATGGACCGGCAGTTCGCCGAGATCCTGGCTTGGTATCGAAAGGAAAAGAGCGGTGGCTGGCTGGCTTGAGCGCCTCGTCTATGCCGAAGTCCTGGCGGGATTGATCCTGATCGCGACGGTCTTCCACTTCCGCCGGGCCAAGGGGACGGAGAGGGAGACGGCGGCCGTCCGCCGCTATTTCCTGGCCTTCTTCACCCTGCTGTTGGCCCTCCCCGGCCTCACCGTCGTCCTGACCGCGGCCCGGCCGGGGGCGACGCTGGCCTCGTTCGGCTGGACCTTCGGAAAGGCCGGGCTGGGCGCGGTTCTGGCCGCGGCCGGGCTGCCGCTGGCCGTGCTGGCCGGAGCCAACGCCTCCCGGGATGCGGCCATGCGGGCCATGTATCCCTTGGACAAGGCCGCCTGCGCCGACGCGGGGGCCTTCATCCGTTACGAGCTCGGGTACCTGGTCTTCTACTATCTCCCTTGGGAGTTCGTCTTCCGGGGCGTCCTCTTCCTGCCCCTGGTCCCCGTTCTCGGCCTCGTTCCGGCCCTGGCCGGGCAGACGGCCCTCTCGACGCTTCTCCACCTCGGCCACCCCACCAAGGAGATCCTGGCCGCGGCCGGGGCCGGGATCGCGTTCGGACTGATCGCCTACCTCACCGGGTCCTTCTTCTATCCCTTGGCCCTCCACGCCGCGACCGGGGCGGCCACGGACACGTTCCTTTTCGTCCGGGGCCGGAGGGCCGGGGCATGAGGGTCCTGGTCACGGGGGCGACCGGCTTCGTCGGGGCGGTGCTGATGCCGGAGCTGATCGGCCGCTATGGCGCGCCGAACATCGACGCCTTCACGCTGCCGGGCGATAGGATCCCCGGCTCCTGGGCCGGCGCGGGCGTCCGGCGCTACGAGGGCGACATCGCCGATCCGGCCGCCGTCGCGGCCGCCGTGCGCGGCCACGACCGGGTCGTCCACATGGCCGGCCTCATCTCCTATTGGCGCGGCGACGAGGCCGGGCTGAAGGCGGTCAACGAGGACGGCGTCCGGGCGGTCGTCGAGGCCTGCCTGGCCGCGGGCGTCGAGCGGCTGGTCCACATCTCCTCGGTCGGTGCGATGGGCTTCCACGCCGACGGCTCGCCGGCCGACGAGACCGCGCCCTTCAATTGGCCGGCCGACATCCTCTACATGGCCTCGAAGCGCCGCGGCCAGGACATCGTCGAGCGCGCCGTCCGCGAGCGGGGCCTGCGGGCCGTCATCCTCGATCCGGCGTCCATCATGGGACCGGGCGATCACGACCCCCGGACGCCGCACAACCGGCTGTACCGGATGATCGGCGGCGGCACCCAGATCGGCTCGTTCGCCGGCGGGCTGGCCATCGTCGACGTCCGCGACCTCTCGGCCATCATCCTCAAGGCCCTCGAGGGCCGCGGCCGCGACGGGGAAAGCTACCTCGTCGTCGGGGCCAACCTGGCCTATCCCGAGGTCGTCCGCCGGATCGCCCGGGCCGCCGGCCGCCGGGCCTATCCCTTCCGGATCCCCGGCCCGCTCGTCACGGCCGCCGGCCGGGTTTTGGAAGGGGCCTCGCGCCTGACCGGGAAACGGCCGCTCGTCACGGCCGCCTACGGCCGGTTGAGCGCCTGGACCGCCTATTACGACAACGCCAAGAGCCGCCGCGAATTCGACTACGCCTACATCGACCCCGACAAGACCATCGCCGACGGCTGGGCTTATTACCGGGACTCGTTCCTTAAAGGCTGAAGTAGGGACCGGCCCCCCCTTCCTATTTGACCCGAACCGGCAGGACGATGGCGGACGGGCGGGTCGCGGAGCGATAGACCCTCTGCGTCGCCGGCCGGAAATCCTCGGGCTTGGCCAGGAAGATGTTGTCGACGAAGGTCTGCGGGTTCCGGTCGATGAGCGGGAACCAGGTGCTCTGGACCTGGACCATGATCTTGTGGCCTTTGAGGAAGCGGTGGTCGGCGGCGTGGAGGTCGATCAGGTACTCGTCGACCTGGCCGGGCGTCAGCGGCTCGGGCCTCTCGAAGCTCTTGCGGAAGCGGCCGCGGAAGACCTCATTGGCGATCATCAGCTGGTAGCCGCCCATGGCCGGCTCGGCCGGAAAATTCTCGGGGTAGACGTCGATGAGCTTGACGATCCAGTCGCTGTCGCCGCCCGTCGTCGAGGCGAACAGGCGGGCCGCGATCTTGCCGGTCACCGTGATGTCCTCGGCCAGCGGGCCGGTCTCCCAGCTCAAGACGTCGGGGCGCAGGTGGGCGAAGCGCTGGTCGCCGACGAGCCAGGTCCGCCAGCCCGAGCCGCGCGGATCGTAGGTCGGCTCGATCGGCCGGGGCCGGTACGGGACGGGGCGGGCCGGATCGGAGACGTAGCTGTCGAAAGCGCCCTCGCCGCCGGCCGCCGGCGGCTCGAACGCCAGCCCGCCGGCCTCCCGGAAATAGAGGGCCCGGTCTTCCGTCAGCCCGCGCGGCGGCCAGGCCTGGTAGGTCCGCCACTCGTTGGCGCCCGTCTCGAACGTGACCGCCTCGGGGACGTCCCAGCCCGGCTTGTCCTTGAGATAGCGGGCGAAGAACGGGGCCTGGATCCGGGCCCGGTAGTACTTCCCCGTGTCGCCGCCGAACTTGATCCGGCCCAACGCCGTGCCGTCGCGCATCCAGCCGCCGTGGTTCCAGGGCCCGGCCACGAAGAAGCTCTCCCCCTTCGCGTCGTGCGGCTCGAGGGTCTCGTAGATCTTCTGGGGGCCATAGAAGTCCTCCTGGTCCCACCAGCCGGCGACGTTGAGGGCCGGCACCGTCACCCGCGTCAGGTACGGGGCCATGGCCTGCCGCTGCCAGAAGGCGTCGTAGTTCGGGTGGGCCGCGAAGTCGTTCCAGCTCGGGATCTGGCCCTTCAGGATGCGCTCGTTGACCGCGCCGAGCGGCCCCAACCGGAGATACCATTCGAACGTGTCGTAGAGGTCGAAACGGAAGTTGAAGCTGACCTTCGAGGTCTCCATCATGGCCGCGTACTCGAAGCCGTAGCTCAACCGGAAGGCGCCGTTATGGTGGAAGTCGTCGCCGAGCCACATGTCGGCCGGCGAGGCCTGGGGCGAGACCGCCCGGAGGGCCGGGTGCGGGTCGAGCATGGCCTGAGCGGCCAGCCAGCCGTCGTAGGAGACACCGTACAGGCCGGCCCGCCCATTGTGGCCGGGGACGCGGGCCAGGAGCCAGGCGATCGTGTCGGAGGCGTCGGTGGCCTCGTCGACGGCCTTGGCGTCGCGGCGGTCGCGGGGCGGCCGCTGCATGACGAACGTCCCCTCGGAACCGAACCGGCCGCGGATGTCCTGGAAGACGAAGATGTAGCCGTCGGCCACCAGCTCGGTGTAGGGCTCGGCCGCCAGGAACCCGGCCGTCCCGGGAACGCCGTAGGGGGTGCGCTTGATCAGGAAGGGCAGCGGCCCGGAAGCCGCCTTCGGGACGAAGACGACCGTGCGCAGCTTGATCCCGTCGCGCATGGGGACCATGGCCTCGGTGACCGTGAACGCGGGCCCGGCCGCGGGCCGCGCCGCCGGCGCGAACAGGGCGGCGGCCGCGACGGCCAGGACGGCGGCGGCCAGGAGAGGGACGGCCGGAAGATGGCGGGGTCTCGTGCGGCGGATGCTCATGGCGGCTCCTTTCCGGCGATGATACCGCCGCCCCCCGGCCGCGTCAATCGCGGGAATGGAAAACGGGGACGGCCCCGTTTCCCCTTCTCCCCCTTTCGGCTCGTTGACAGGGCCGCGGTCCGCGCATAGAATTCCGGCATCGGAGCGCCGCCTTGAAGATCGTCCTGTCGGAGACCTTGAGCTACTGCGTCGGCGTCCGCAAGACGCTCGAGACGACGGCCCGGCTCCTGGCCGCCCGGCCCGACCGGACCTATTACATGCTCGGCGAGATCGTCCACAACGAGCACGTCATCGAGGCCCTCAAAGCCCGCGGCCTGCGCATCGTCCAAAGCCTTGAGGAGGTCCCGGCCGGAGGCGTCGTCATCCTCCAGAGCCACGGCTCGGCCCGGGAGCGCTACGGCCGGCTCGAGGACCGCGGCCTCGAATTCGTCGACGCCACCTGCCCGATGGTCAAGATCATCCACGAGCGCATCCGCCGGGTCGAGGCCGAGGGGCGCACGCCCGTGGTCATCGGCCAGGTCGGGCACGAGGAGGTCCGCGGCATCGTCGGCCAGGTCGCCCGGGCCCTGGTCGTCAAGAGCCCCGACGAGGTCACCCCCGAGCTCTTCGAGGGCGTCCTCCGGGCCGGCGTGGTGGCCCAGTCGACCTTCATCGAGGAGGAGGCCCTGGCCATCGTCGAACGCATCCGGGCGCTGGTCCCCGACGTCGTCTTCCACGACACCATCTGCCAGCCGACCAAGACGCGCCAGCGCGAGGTCGCCGCCCACACCCGCAAGGCCGACTGGGTCGTCGTCATCGGCTCCCGCCACAGCGCCAACACGCGGCACCTCTACAACATCGCCCGGGCCATCAATCCCCAGACCCATCTCATCGACCGGCCCGAGAGCGTCGACGACATCGCCATCCCGGCCGAAGCCACCGTCTTCATCGCTTCGGGGGCCTCGACGCCGATGGAGCTCATCGACGAGGTCGTCCGGCGGCTCGAAGCGCGCGGCGCGGCGGCCGGCGGGACGAGCGGCGGGACGGGCGGCCCGGCATGACCGCCCCGGCCTTCTTCGAAGCCGCCGGAGCCCGGCTGCGGCGCGACCTGGCCTCGTTCCTGGCGGACAAGCGGTCCGGGATGTCCCGGCTCCGGCCGTGGGGCGGCGACGTCCTGCGGCGCCTGGAGACGTTCACCGGCAAGGGCAAGATGATCCGCGGCGGCCTGGTCGCCCTGGGCTGCGGCATGGCCGGGGGCCGGGCCGCCGGCCCCGCCGCCGTCCGGGCCGGCACGGCCATCGAGCTCATCCAGTCGGGCCTGCTCATCCACGACGACATCATGGACCGCGACCCGCGCCGGCGCGGCGGCCCCTCGGTCCACGAGCAATACGCCCGCCTGGCCCCGGACCCCGACGGGCCCGAGGCGGCCCATTTCGGGACCAGCCTGGCCATCTGCGCCGGCGAGATCGCCATCTTCCTGGCCTTCGAGGCCGTGGCCGGACTGCCGGGCCCGTCCGCCCGGGCGGTGGCCGTCACCCGGCTCTTCGCCGCCGAATTCGGGCTGGTCGGGCTGGGCCAGATGCTCGACGTCGAGGCCGGGACGACCCGCGGCCCGGTCTCCGAGCGCCACATCCTGGAGATCTACCGGGCCAAGACCGCCCGCTATTCCTATTATCTGCCGCTGGCCGCCGGCTGGATCCTGGGCGGCGGACGGCGCTCCGTCCTGCCGGCCCTGGAACGGTTGGGCGAGGACCTGGGCCTGGCCTTCCAGATCAGGGACGACGAGCTGGGCCTGTTCGGCCGCCCGTCGGCGACGGGCAAGCCCGTCGGTTCGGACATCCGCGAGGGCAAGCGGACGCTCTACGCCGCCGGCCTCCTGGGGCGGGCGTCCGGCCCGGAGGCCGTCCGCCTGGGACGCGTCTTCGGCCGCCGTGACGCGACGGCGGACGATCTCCGCTTCGTCCGGGACCTGGCCGAACGGCTGGGGGTCCGCCGGGACGTCCGCCGGGTCCTCGACCGCTTCGACCGCCGCGCCGGCCGGGGGATCGACGCTTTGCCCGTCCGCGGCGTCCACAAAAATGCTTTGCGGGGCCTTTTGTTGTATAATCGCTCCCGTGTCCGTTGAAGGGGGTTTCGGGACCGGGGGTGAGTTATCACCTCACGAATCACCTTTAGGGGTGATTGACCCTTCTGTCTCCCGGGGCCAAGATGGGCGCGGAAGACACCGATAGCTCAAAGAAGGACGTCAACGATGGACAATCGCAAGGATAAGAGATTCTTCGAGCGGAACACCGTTTTCATCAAATCGACCTCGGAGGGCGCCGAGGCCTTTACCGGCCACGGCATCAACGCCCACACCTACGACATTTCCCTGTCCGGTGCCCGCATCTGCACGCCGCACTACTTCCCGGTCGGCAGCGTCGTCCGCATCGTCATCGACCTCGAGCGCACTCACCAGTCCGTCAAGGTGGACGGCGAGGTCAAGTGGACGAAGAAGAGCGAGGAGGACGACGACCTTTTCGAGAGCGGCGTCGAGTTCCTGCACAGCATCTCCCAGACGCTGCTCTCCCTGATCAAGCACCTCTACGCCGAGCGCAACGGCACCGGCATCCCGACGGCCGTCCAGCACTGATCAGGCCCAGGCCCGCGCCTAGGCCTCCCGGTCCTCCATCGGCAGGGTGATGGAGACCGTCTCGAGTTCCACCATCTTCCGATCGTCCCGATTGAAGCCAACCGGCGCGGTTCCCGTCCGGGCGCCTTTGCCCTATAATCGGAGCGCTTGGAGGCCCGATGAGCGATCTCGCTTCGTTCCTTTCGACCGGGACGGCCGACCTCGGCCGCCGGGTCGAAGGCCTCGTCCGGTCGCACGCGGCCCGATGGCGGGAGGCGCCCGCGTCTCCCCCGCCGCCGCGGAAGACCTACGCGCGCCTTGAGAAAAGGGCGGCCGAGCGGGAGCTTTCCGGGCTCGTGGCCGCGCTGTCTTCGCCGCAGAACCGGACCGCCTTCCTCGAGGGCGGGCTGGACGCCGCCCGCCTCGAGTCGCTGGCCGCCGGCCTGCGGCCCGGCTTCAAGCGGCTGCTGGCCCTGGTCGACCTGCCCCTGGCCGCGGTCTACGACGCCCGGTTCGTCGACGCCACCCGCCTGTTCCTGCGGGCCGCCCGGGACTTCGACCCGGACCTCGGCCTGGCTTCGGCCTACCAGGCCCTGCGCAACGTCTGGATCATGAACTCCCTCCAATTCGACCTCGGCCTGACCGTCGAGCACAACGACGCCGTCTTCGCCTACAGCATGGTCTATCCCTATCTCGACAACGTCCTCGACGACGCCGGGACGGCCGAAGCGGCCAAGCTGGCCCTGGTCGGACGGCTGCGGAGCTGGCTCGAAGGCGGCGGCGCGACGCCGGCCTCTCCGACCGAGGGCAAATTGGCGGCCCTGGTCCGGATGATCGAGCGCCGCTTCCCCCGGTCCGCCTTTCCCGGCGTCTATCAGGCGCTTCTGGCCATCTACAACGCCCAGGTCCGCAGTCTCCTCCAGCAGCGTCCCGGCGGAGGCGTTCCGGCCGGCGACGTCCTTTTGTTGAGCCTGGAAAAAGGCGGCGCCTCGGTCCTGGCCGACGGCTATCTCGTCGCCGGCGCCCTGGCCCCCGCCGACGAGGAGTTCTGCTTCGGCTTCGGCACGTTCCTGCAGCTGGCCGACGACCTCCAGGACATGACTGAGGACGCCCGCCAGGGCCACCGGACCCTGTTCTCGGCCGCGGCCGGCGAGGGGCCGCTCGACGCCCGGGTCCTGCGCCTCGAGAGCTATCTCGGAACGGTCCTGGAAACGGCGCGGCGGGAGGCGGCGCCGTCCCGCCGGGCCCTGTGCGAGGCCATCGGCGGCGGCCTCGGGCTGATGTTCCGGGAATCGGTCGGGAAGCAGGCGGGGTCCTTCAGCCGTTCCTTCGTGCGGCGGGCCCGCCGCTCCTTCCCGGTCCGCTTTTCTTATCTGCGCAAGCTGCGCCGGAAGCTCGGCGGCACCCTGCCGCCCGGCCGCGACCGGCTGTCCGACCTCGATCCGGGCTTGGTGGCCCTGATGGCCCTGTCGTCCCGGGCCTTCTCGCTGGATTAGTCGGCGATCGGCTTGACCGTTTTGGGATCCCTGGCGGCGCGCCAGACCGCGGCCGGGGCCTTGGGATCGCCGCGCGGCCGGACCGTCCCGACGATCGTGTCGCCCCGGACCGTTCCTTCGTAGGCTATCCCGCCAAGCGGGCCGTTCTGGGGTGAGGCGAGCACGAAGGAGATCCGGTCGCCGGAGAGCTGGAGCTCGAAGACCCGGACGCCCTCTCCGTCGGCGGTGACCGGCCCGGACAGCTCCTGGAACCGCTGGGCGGCGTCGAAAACGAAATGCCGCTTGGCGCCGTCGGCGGCCAGGTCCCATTCCCAGCGGCCGCTGGCGTTGGCCGGGACGACCCAGAAGTGGACCCCGCGGTCGTTGTCGTACGACAGGCGCACGGTCGTGGTCTTGTCCGGCCGCCAATCGTCCATCGCGAAGCTGTGGGAGACCAGCCGCGTCCCGGGCTTGAGCTCGGCCAGGAGCTTGGGGCGGAGGCGCAGGTTGACCGACGTCAGGAGGTACATGGTGACGACCGTGGCCTCCCGGAAGTCGGCCTCGAACAGGTCCTGCTGGAGGAACCGGACCTGGCCGGCCACGCCCGCCTTGGCGGCGTTCTCGTTGCATTCGGCGATTCGGAGCGGGTCGATGTCGATGCCGACGGCCTTGACGCCGTAGCGCTTGGCGGCCTCGATGACGATCCGGCCGTCGCCGCAGCCGAGGTCGTAGAGGACGTCGCCGGTCTTGACGCCGGCCAGCTGCAGCATCTCGTCCACGACCTCCATGGGCGTGGGCACGAAGGGCACGTCGTAGCCCTTGAAGGTCGGCCAGGTCAGCTCCTGGGCCGGCGCCTCGGGGACGCCCAGGCCCAGAACGGACAGGACCAGAAAGGCCAGGATGGCGGTCTTTTTCATCGCGTCCCTCCTCGCGACAAGAGCGGGGCCGGAAACCCGTCCGGCGATGGGGCCATGATAGACCCCGGGCCGGGCGGAGTCAAACCGTCAGGCCACGACCTGGCCGTCGAAGAGGCGGATCGTCCGCCCCGAGCGGGCCGCGATGTGGTCGTTGTGGGTGACCATGACGATCGTCCGCCCGCTCCGCCACAGCTCCGTCAGGAGGGCCATGATCTCCTCGCCGCTCTTCGAGTCCAGGTTGCCGGTCGGCTCGTCGGCCAACAGGAGGGGCGGGTCGTTGGCCAGGGCCCGGGCCAGGGCGATACGCTGCTGCTGGCCGCCCGACAGCTCGGTCGGCCGGTGGTCCCGCCAGTCATAAAGGCCGACGGACCGGAGCAGCTCGGCCACGCGCTCGCGCCGCCGGCGGCCGTTCTTGCCGTCGAAGAGCAGGGGCAGCTCGACATTCTCCCAGGCCGTAGCGTACGGCAGGAGGTTGAAATTCTGGAAGACGAAGCCGATCTTGCGGTTGCGCACGGCGGCCAGCTGGTCGAAGGTCAGGCCGGCGACCTTGTCGCCGTCGAGGATGTAGGACCCGGCCGTCGGGGTATCCAGGCAGCCGACGATGTTCATCAGGGTCGACTTGCCCGAGCCGGACGGCCCCATCACGGAGACGAACTCCCCCCGGCCGATGGTCAGGGTCACGCCCCGAAGGGCCTCCAACGACTGGCTGCCGGTCCGATAGACCTTGGTGATGCCGTCGAGATCGATCATGGTCCGTTCCTTCCTGACCTATTCGTAGCGCAGCGATTCGATGGGATCGGCCCGCGAGGCCCGCAGGGCCGGGAAGATGCCCGAGAGGAAACAGAGGACGGCGAGGACGGTCATGTAGATGGCGAAGGTCCGCAGCGAGAGCTGGGGCCGCAGCAGATAGGCCTCGATGCCGAAGGAGTCGTAGTTGATGGGGGCCAGCCGGACGAGGTGGACGATGTTGAAGGCCGTGATGAACCCCCAGAACGTCCCTTTGGCGAAGACGAAGACCGTCTCCAGGAAGAACTGGCCGACGATCGTCCGGCGCCGAGCCCCGATGGCCAGCTTGACGCCGATCTCCTTGGTCCGCTCCTTGGCCGCCGCGTACATCAGGTTGGTCACGCCGACGGCGCCGATCAGGAGGGTCAGGCCGCCCATCAGGCCGAGGAAGATCTCGATGCCCTTGAAGATGGCCTGGCCCTCTTTGCCGGCCTCGATGGTGTTCCAGAAGCTCGTGGCATAGCGGTCGGCCGGATCGAAGCGGTACTTGCGGCCGAGCAGCCGCCGGACGCGGTCCTCGATCAGGAGGGACTGGGAGGCCTGGCCCGGCCGGATGTGGATCTGGTCGAGGTAGCGCTGGTTGTCGATCTGCCGGAACGACCGGAAGGGCAGGTAGACCTGCTCGGCATCCGGCCCGTTGTACATCGAGTCCTGGATCTTCTTGATCAGGACCCCGACGACCGTGAAGGGGACGCGGTTGACGACGATCGTCCGGCCGACGGCGTCGGCCGTCCCGAACAGGTCCGCCGCCACCTTCCAGCCGATGAAGGCCACCTTCCGCCCCTCGCGTTCGTCGTCGTCGTTGAGGAAACGGCCGCCGGTCTGGGCCACCTGGGACCTCATCGGACCGAAGGCCGCGGTGGTGCCGTGGACGTTGCGGTTGACCTCCTTGCCCCCGGCCGAGACCGGCCAGGTGTTGTAGGACTCCGGCGCGATGAGGGCGATCTCGGGGATGCGCTCCCGGAGAAAATCGATATCTTCCGGCTGCAGGCGGATCTGGCGGCCCTTGGGCAGGCCCTCGAAGGCCACCGAGGTCTGGCCGCCGTAGACCATGATCAGCGTCTCGCCGAGGCCGCTGAAGGCGACATGGAACTGGGTGTTCAGACCTTGGCCGAAGGCCATCAGCAGGAGGATGGACAGGGTCCCCCAGAACAGGGCGAAGGTGATGAGCGAGGCCCGCCGGCGGCGCTTGCGGTACTCGCTCCAGAAGAACAGGGGCAGGGTCGGGTTCACGGCACTCCCCTACTTTCTCAAGGCCTCGATGGGATCGGTCGAAGCGGCCGCCCGGGCCGGGATGAGACCGGAGACGACGCCGATGGCCATCAGGATGAGGACCGTGGAGACGACAACGAGCGGGTTGAGGACGGGGACGCCGACGAAGGCGGTGAAGCTCATGGCGCCGGCGGGGCCGGGCCGCGACAGGGCCCGGGTCGCCTGAAGGACGCCCGCGGCCAGGCCGAAGCCGGCCAGGCCCCCGAGGAGCATGATGGCCAGCGATTCGCTGAAGAACTGCCAGAGGATGGTCCGGCGCCGGGCTCCGACGGCCAGCTTGACGCCGATCTCGCGGGTCCGCTCGTCGACGACGACGCGCATGATCGACGCCACGCCGACGCCCCCGACGAGCAGGGTGAAGGCGCCGATGACCCCCAGGAAGATGGTGAAGGCCAGGAAGAAGGTGGTGAACTGCTTTTCGAAGTCGAGCGTGTCCCAGACGCCCAGGGCGTCCGGATCGGCCGGGTCGAAGCCGATGAGCTTGGACAGGTGGGCCTTGATGTCCTCCAGGACCGCCTTGCTCCGGTTGGGATCGAGCGGCCGGAAGATGACGTTGGAGACGTACTTCGTCCCGTACAGCGAGGCGTAGGTCGTCCAGGGGATGAAGGCGCAGCGCTCGTCGCGCTGGCCGTTGTAGTTGGAGGTCTGGTCTTTCTTGCGCATGACGCCGACGACCGTGAACGGGACGCCGTCGATGAAGACCGGCCGGCCGACGGGCTCGCCGGACGCGAACAGGTCCGTGGCCAGGACGTCGCCGATGAAGCAGACCCGTTTGCGGCCGGCCATGTCCTCGGGGTCGATGAACCGGCCCTTGTCGGCGATGGTGTTGCGCATCCGCTCGAATTCGGGATTGACGCCGCGGACGGTGTTCCGGAACTCGTTGCGGCCGGAGCGGATGAGGCGGCTGCCGACGAACTCGGGGCTGATGAGCTCGATGCCCGGGACCTTGTCCGGTATGGCCTCGACGGTCTCCGGGGTCAGCCGCACCGCTTTGCCCTTGAGGAAGCCCTGCCAGGGCAGCGTCGTTTGCGACGGGAACACGAGCACGATGCCCTGGCCCATGCCGTGGAAGCGCTTGATCTGGGCCTTCGAGACCGAGTCGCCGAAGGACAGCAGCAGGACGACCGAGAAGGTGCCCCAGATGACGCCGGACAAGGTCAGGGCGGTCCGCAGGGGCTGGCGGACCAGGTCCCGGAAGAGGTTGCGGAAGAAGATGGCGATCACCGGATCTCCCGCGGCGGACGCTCGACGACCTTGTCCCCTTCCTTGAGCCCCTCGAGGATCTCGATATGGAGGCCGTCCGAGAGCCCGGTCTTGATCTCGACCTTTTTCGCGGCCTCGCCCTCCGGCACCTCGACGAGCTTCCGGCCGCCCTCGAACAGGACCAGGCGCTCGGGGATGAGCACGACACCGCGGCTCTCCCGGATGCGGATGCTGGCCGTGGCCGAGAAGCCGGCCCGGAGCGTGGCCCCGGAGGCGTCGTCGATCAGGATCCAGATGTCGAACAGGGTGGCGTTGCCCTCTTTCTTGGCCTTGGGGAAGATGCGATCGACAAGGCCGGGGATCCGGGCCTCGGGCAGGGCCCCGATCTGGATCTCGGCCGGCATGCCGTCGGCGATCTTGCCGACGTCGATCTCGTCGACCGTGCCCTTGAACAGGAGGCTGCCCATGTCGGCCAGCGAACAGAGCTCGGTGCCCGGCTGGTAGTTGGTCAGGGGGACGACGGGGTCGCCCTGGAAGACGCTCTGCGACAGGATGATGCCGCCGATCGGCGAGTTGATGAACGAGTTGATGTCCCGGTTGGCCATGCGGATGCGACCCTTTTCGAGCAGCTCGAAGCGCTCGGCCGAGGTCCGGTAGCGCAGCTCGGCCTCCCGGTAGGCCCCCTCGATGGCGTCCATGTCGGACTTGGAGACGAGGTTGCCCTTATAGAGCTCGAGCTGGCGGGTCCAGTCGCCCTTGATCTTCAGCATGGTCACCTCGGCCAGCTCCATGGCCCGCCGGGACTCGACGTATTCGAGCGGCGTCGGGTTGGGCGAGATCTTGAACAGCGGCGCCCCCGCCTTGACGGGGTCGCCGACCTTGAACAGGACCTCGGCCACGATGCCCGGGATGGTCGACTTGACCTTGATCTCTTTTTCCGGCTCGATGGTCCCGACGGCCAGGGCCTTCTCCTGGATGTCGCCCCGCGAGGCGGCCACGAGCTTGAGCTCGGCCTTCTTCTGGCCGCAGGCGAAGAGGAAATAGAAGAAAACGGCGAGCAAAACGAGGGACAGACCGCGGAAGATCCACTTCTTCATGGCTTCTCCTAGACGTCAGCCTATAACCGGCTAGACGAAAGGAGAGGCCGAAAAGTTCGGGGCGCCGGCTTTTTCGGTCAGGGCCGCCGGACGGCCTGGGTCAAAACGACCTCGACCCGGCGGTTCCGGGCCCGGTTGGCCTCGGTGTCGTTGGGCGCGACCGGATTTTCGGGGCCGAAGCCTTGATACTTCATACGGTCGCTCGAGATGCCCTGGGTCAGCAGGAAATCGTGGACGGCCCGGGCCCGGTCCACCGACAGCTTCATGTTGAGGTCGGCCGACCCGGTCGAATCGGTGAAGCCCTCGATGCTCAGGTTCATATGGGGAAAGACCATGAGGATGCCGGCCAGCTTGGCCACGGCGAGCTGGGAGGCCGGTTTGAGGGTCGCCTTGCCGACGTCGAAGAGGATGCCCGACAGGCTGACGATGACGCCGCGGGCGCTCTCGGTCGTTTCGGCGACCGAGGACAAGGCGCCCTTGAGCAGGCCGGCCAGCTCGTCGCGCTCCTTCTTGATGGCGTCGCGGTCCTTGGCCAGGTCGTCGCGCTCTTTCGTCAGCGCGTCGCGCTCGGCGGCCAGGGTCTCGGTCTGTTTGGCCAGACCGGCCGATTCGCTGGCCAGGGCTTCGCGCTGGGCCTTGACCTCCCGCAGCTCCCGGGCGATGCGGTCGGCCTCGCTCTCGGCGGTGGCGGCCCGCTCCTCGAGGGCGGCCCGCTCGGCCAGGCGCCGGGCTTCCGCTTCGGCGGCGGCCCGGGCCTCGGCGGCCTTGACCGTGTCCTTGATGGCCTGCGAGGCCAGCTGGACGGCCACCCGGGCCTGATCGGCCTTGACCTTTTTGTCTTTCGAAGCCATGGCCTTGCCGAAGGCGACCTGGGCCCCGTCCATGGCCTTGGGATTGACGGCCGCGGCGTCGAGGCGTCCGGCGATGTCCATGGCCTTCTGGGCCTGTTTGACGGCCGCCGGAGTGGGATCGTTGTACTGGATGCCGGAGATCGATTCGAGGGCCGGCTTGTAGCCGGTCGCGAAGTCCTTGAACGCGAACGGCGTGTTGGGGACGCCCACGCCCTGGACCTGGCCGGACACGAACATGACCAGCTCGGTCGGCCGGGTGACGGTCGCGAAGGGCTCGGCCGTCACCATCAGGGCGAACGTCTTCTTGCCGGTGTAGGCCTGCAGGGAACCGGAGGCGCTCTTCTTGTCGGCGATGACCTCGCCCAGGTTCTCGACCGTGCCGTCGGGCGCGACGGCCCACAGGACGTAGGCGGCGATGTCGCCGGCGAAGAGGACGGCCGGCTCCAGCTTCTTATAGGTCAGCTTGACGGAGGCCTGCCCGTCGTCGAACCCGAGCGTGGCGTCCATCGAGGCCGCGGACGGGGCCCGGCCGGTGCGGGCGAGGCCTAGACCGAACGTCTTGCCGGGCTGCAGGGTCAAGGCCGTCAACGAGATCTCGGCGGCCGAGAGGGCGGACGCTAGAGACAGGGCCGTCAGGGCGGCCAGGACCAGGGCGGGAAAACGCAATTTGGACATGGGACCTCCTCGCGAGAACGGGAGCTAACGTTGTTTTAGTCGGGACTCCCGGCCGTCCGTACGAAACCCGGGCCGCCATGGCGACCGGGCGCTCCCCTGCCGGACGGCTTCAAACGCAGGATAGCATCCGCCGGCGCCCGGGTCAACGCCGGGTCAACAGGCGGGTCAGCAGGCGGGTCAGCAGGCTGGCCGACTTGAGCACGGGCGCCGCCGAGGGTACGTCTCATCGGCCCAGGCTCGCTGATCAGGCTTAATGGCATTTAAAATGATGAACAGGAAGGATCACGGGAATAACGGTGCCGGTGGAGGGGGTCGAACCCACACGCCCATCACTGGGCACGGGATTTTGAGTCCCGCGCGTCTGCCAGTTCCGCCACACCGGCGCGGCCCGATAACTATAGGTGAAGTCGGTTCGATTTTCAAGGAAACGGGGGAGCACCCCATCCCCTATCCCCTGATCTCCCGCTCACTCCGGATTGCCACTCCCCCGCCCCTCTGATAGAATCCCGCCATGCCGACGCCGGAACGGATCGAAAAGGTCGAGCGGGTGCTGTCGCATCGCCAGGCGGACCTGCGGGTCGTCCTCGAGGGCGTGACCAACGCCCACAACGCCAGCGCCGTGATGCGCACCTGCGACGCGGCCGGCGTCCTCTATCTCGATCTCATCGGGCCCAATCCCGAGGTCCTGCGGCCCAACAAGGCCATCTCGACCCGGGCCGACAAGTGGCTGGAGATCGGCGTGCCGCCGACGCCGGCGGCCTGCTTCGAGCCCCTGAAGAAGGCGGGTTTCGAGATCGTGGCCACCCACCTGGCCCTGGATGCCGTCCCCTACACGGACGTCGATCTCGCCCGGCCGGTGGCCCTCGTCTTCGGCAGCGAAGCCGACGGCATCAGCGAGGAGTGCCAGGCCTTCGCCGACCGCAACGTCCGCATCCCCATGTTCGGCATGGTCCAGAGCCTCAACCTGTCGGTCTCGGTGGCGGTCATGCTCTACGAAGCCCTGCGGCAGAGGGCGGCCCGGGGTTACGAGTCCCGGCTCCCGGCCGCGGAGCGCGAGCGGCTCACGAAGAAATGGCTCGGGGCAGGAGAATAGGCGCTAGACCGGAGCGGGTCAGCTATATCCGGCGCTGGTGGGCCTTCAGCGCCACGTTCCTTCGCGGCAGCGGCGACGTGTCGCCGGCCCAGGACTGGATCTCGTTGCGCAGGGCCTCGGTATAGCCCTGCCAGGACTCGAGGAACTCCCGCAGGCCGTCGGGCTCGTCCTGGCCGCCGCGATTATCCTCGGCCACCTCGACCTCGATGGTCAGGGGCTTTCTGTCCCGCAGGACCTCGAGCTTGATCTTGTCCCCCTTGGCCTTGGCCTGGACGAGGTCGATGAGCTCCTCGCCGGACCTGATCCGTTTGCCGTCGGCGCTGACGACGACGTCGCCGATGCGCAGCTTGGCCTTGGCCGCGGGCCCGTCCTCGGTCAGCTTGGAGACGATGACCGCCGGCCCGTCCTTGACCCCCAGGTGCTCGGCCAGCTCGGGCGTCAGTTCGCTGCCCTCGAAGCCGATGTACTTCCGCGTCTCGAAGGTCCAGCCGGGGGCCGTCGGGGCCTGGGACTTCGGCGCCGCCCGCGGCACGCCCGGCCGCGGCGTGAACGCCGTGTCCGGCCCGAACAGGCCGGGGAAGCGGATGGACATCTCCCTCATGGCTTCGTCCCCGGCCAGCTCGCCCAGCTTGAGCTTGGCCTCCAGGGGCTGGCCCTCGCGCTCGAGGCCCAGCACGACCTCCTGGCCGGGCTTGCGCTTGCGGATCTCCGAGGCCAGGACGTCGGGGCCGGCCACGGCCCGGTCCCCGATCTTGAGGACGACGTCGCCGGGCTTGATCTTGGCCAGCTCGGCCGGGCTGCCGGCGTCGACGCTGGCGATGACCGTCCGGCCGGCCGCGTCCTGGCCGATGCCGACGCCCATCCAGCCGCGCTCGACGCGGCCCTTGTCCTTGATCTGGGCCGCCACGTCCTTGACCACGTCGATGGGCACGGCCAGGGCCATGCCCGACGCGGGCGCCTGGGCCTGGCTGTTCATGACCATGCCCGCGCCGGCCTGCTCACGGTCGCGGAACTGGAAGACGATGGGCCGTTCGTCCATGTAGATGCCCCGCAGCAGGCCGACCATGCGGCCGTCCTCGTCGACGACCGGGCCGCCGCTCGAGCCCGGCGTCACCCAGACGTTCAAGCGGAGCTTGTCCTCGGCCACCGAGCTGACGATGCCCTGGGTCACGGCCGCGGTCCGCTCGGGCGAGACGCCGACGACGCAGATCCACGAGCCGGGGGCCAGTCCCCCGCCCTTCCCGGCGCCGAGCGCGGGCAGGTCGGCGCCCTTGGCCCGGAGCAGGGCCAGCTGGGTCTCGGTGTCGAAACCCAGGAACTCGGCCTCATAGGTCTTCCCTTCCGAGGTCGTGACGACGACCGTCTCGTCGCGCGGCGAGACCAGGGCCGTGGTGACGACGTAGCCGCCCTTCTCGAGGACGACGCCCGTCGCCACCCGGCGGGTATGGTTGCGGACCTCGACCCGGACGACGGAGGGATAGACCTTCCGGGCCACGGCGGCGATGTCGGGACCGCCCGCGGCGGCGGCCCCGGCCGGTTCGGTCCCGAAGGCCGGGGCCAGGGCGGCCAGGCAGGCGGCGACGACGAGGGCCGGCTTGTTCATCTTGTTCATGCCTTGGGATCCTCCTAGTAAATGATCTCCGGGGAGGGGACCTCGGAAACCTGCTCCAGGATGTATACGGTCGCCGGATGCGGCTGGGCGTTCCGGAACTCGGAGGCGTAGTCCATGGTCTCGTAGACCGGCAGGGTCCGCGGATCGGCCGCCCGGGCGCCGCGGTCGGAATCCGCCGCCAGGGCCTCGCGCTCGGCGTAGGTCAGGACGGCGTCCTTCGGGCCGGCCGCCGGGTTGTACAGGAGGACCGCCGCCAGGATGAGGGCGGCCGAGCCGGCGAAGGCGTAAACGAACCGCGCCCGGCGGGCCCTCCGCCGTTCGCGGCGGGCGGCCGGCAGCCGGGCCAGCACCGCCTCTTCGAAACCCTCCGGGGCCCCGACCTTGGTCATTTTGCCGAGAAGTTCATGCCCTTCCATGTTCGCTCACCTCTTGGTCGGCCGCGCGTTCGTCGCCGCCGGTCCGGGCCTTCTCCAGCTTGCGCCGGAGCTGCTCCCGGCCGCGGCTGATCCGGGCCTTGACCGTCCCGACGGGCCGGTCGATGATCTTGGCGATCTCCTCCTGGGAGAAGCCCTCCATGTCCTTGAGGACGACGGGAACGCGGTAGCGGGGGTGGAGGGAGTCGAGGGCCTCGCGGAGGTTGCGGATCAGGCCGGGGTCGGCCGGGTCCTCGTAATAGGTGCCGCTCGAGTAATGGTTGGGGATGTCCTCGAGGGGGACCGTGACCATGCGGCGGGACCGGCGGCACTCGGTCTTGGCCAGGTTCGAGGCGATGGTGTAGATCCAGGACGACAGGGGGGCGATGGGCTTGTAGCGGTCGGCCTTGAAATAGACCCGGATGAAGGTCTCCTGGGCCAGCTCGACGGCTTTCTGGTAGTCGCCCGAGAACTGGTACAGGTAATTCACGATCTTGTCCTTGTAGAGAGCCATGATCCGGCCGAACGCCTCCTGGTCGCCCTCCTGGACGCGCCGCATCAGCTCTTGTTCGTCCATTCTTCGAGTCCTAAAACCCCGTTTTCCCCGAGAAAGTTACATTGGACCCTACCATTATAGGAGGTTTTCGGGGAAAATGGGCCGGGATGGAACTTCGGACCAGCCGGCTCCGTCAATCAAGGTGAATTGAGTGGACTTGGAAGCGATCATCAGGGACTGCCTGGAAGGCAGCCAGGACGCCTGGAAAAACCTGGTGGACGCGTTCGCCAGGAGGATCTTTAGCATGGCCTATCAGTTCTGCGGCAGCCGGGAGGAGGCCGAGGACCGGACCCAGGAGGTCTTCCTCAAGCTCCACGGCGCCCTGCCGAAGTACGATTTCGGCAAGAACTTCACGGCCTGGTTCCTGACCCTGGCCAAGAACCACCTCATCGACGAGTACCGCCGGACCAAGTGGGAAAAGACGCAGCGCGACGAGTTCGACGAGCGCGTCCTGGCCCAGGCGGCCGGCGGCGGCCCCGAGGAGAGCCTGGAGGCGACCGAGACCAAGGCGCTCGTCTGGGAGGGGCTGAACAGCCTGTCGGCGGACATGCGGATGGTCCTCATCCTGAGGGACCTGCAGGGGCAGAGCTATGAGGAGGTCGCCGAGATCCTCAAGCTCCCGCTGGGAACGGTCAAATCCCGGGTCAACCGGGCCCGGATCCAGCTGGCCCAGGTCCTGAAAGAGCGCCGGGGAGGCCTGTCATGACCTGCGAACGCATCGAAGAGCTCCTGTCCGCTTATCTCGAGGGCGATCTGGCCCCGGACGAGCGGGCCGCGGTGGAGGCCCACCTGGCCGCCTGCCCGGCCTGCGCCGAATTCGCCGGCCTGATGAAAGAGGCCCTGGAGGCGACGGCCGGCTTCCCCGAAGCCGAGCCCTCCCCCGCCCTGTTCGCCCGTCTCTACGACATCCCGGAGAAGGCCGGGCGGCGGAAAAGCCTGGTCCGGACCGTATTCGACGGGCTGACCCGGCCGGCCTTCCAGCCCTACTACGCGGCGGCGTCCGCCCTCCTGATCGCCCTGACCTTCGTCCTCTTCCACCCGGAGGGCCGGGGCATCCGGAAGCAGATCGACATCAGCCTGCACCGGGGCGTCGGGACGGTCGAGAAGCTGTGGGCCGACGCCGGGGCGCTCAAAGGCCAGGTCGGCGCGTTCGCCGGCGATGTCATCAAGTCGTTCAATACCCTGGGCCTGCTCGGGGATCAAAAAGAAAAGAAGTAACGTCAACGGAGGCCATGACATGGAAGAGAAACAGATCGCGCCGCAGAGACCGCTGAAGTCGCCGGGGTTCGCCGGGCTGCTGGGCATCTTCCCGTTCGGGGCCGGGGCGCTCTACAACGGGCAGTACGCCAAGGCCCTGCTCCACCTGATCATTTTCGCCGGGCTCGTCCATATGCAGGGACGCGGCGGCGGGCAGCCGTTCCTGGCGCTGCTCCTGGCCGGCTACCTCGTCTATCAGTTCTTCGACAACATCCAGTCGGCCAAGGCCATCAACGCGGCCACGGCCGGCCAGCCGCTGCCGGCGACCCTGGCCGGCGGGCTGCCCGAGACGGCCCCGGCCGGGTCGATCTTCTGGGGCATCGTCCTCATCGTCCTGGGCGTCGTGCTCATCCTGGCCAACTTCGAGCTCATCTCCTACGACCGGCTCTTCGACTTCTGGCCGGTGGCGGTCATCGTCGTCGGCCTGAAGCTCGTGGCCGATTCGATGGCCAAGTCCAAGAAAGGGAAATAACGGAGGTTCCCATGGCAGATCCGAGAAAAGGCAACTCCCTCGTCTGGGGCATCATCCTCATCGCCGTCGGCGTCCTGTTCCTGCTCCAGCAGTTCGACATCGACATCTTCGACCAGGTCTGGCGGTTCTGGCCGGTCATCCTGATCATCTGGGGCGCCAACAAGCTCTGGCTGGGCCTCAAGGAGCGCAACGAGCGCGCCGAGAGCCCGGCCCCGGACAAGACCCATGAAGTTTAAAGAGGTCGTCCTCGTCGCGGTTCTCATCCTCGCCGGCCTGGTCCTCTTCCAGGTCAAGACGGGGCACTGGAACTTCGACTGGGATTGGGGCTGGGACGAGGGCGGGTTCGGCCCGGCCGGCAAAGAGGTCACGGCCGAGGAGACGCGGACGATCGACGGCCCCCTGCCCGCCTCGATCGAGATCCAGAACGGCCACGGCTGGGTCGAGGTCCACGGCGCCGACCAGGACTTCGCCCAGCTGACCTTCAAGAAGGTGGTCTGGCGCCGCAACGAGGACGAGGCCAAGGACATCGCCGGCCGGCTCCGGTACACGATGACGGCGGCCGCCGACCGGCTGCTGCTGGCCACCAACCGGGACGAGTTCCGGCGCAAGAACTTCGAGACCGGCTTCGTCCTGACCGTGCCGCGCTCGACGGTCGTCAAGGTCGTCAACGCCTACGGCCCGGTCCGCATCGAGGGCCTCAAGCAGGCCGAGGTCCGCAACCGCCACGGCGAGGTCCGCGCCGCCGGCGTGGCCGGGCCCTGCGTTCTCGAAACGAGCTACGACGACCTCGAGGCCCGGGAGATCGGGGGCGCCTGCGACGTGGTCAACAGCCACGGCGACGTCCGGGCCGCCGCGATCACGGGCGACCTGACGGTCGAGACGAGCTACGCCCGCATCCGCGTCGAGGACGTGGGCGGGCGGGCCGACCTGCGCGGCTCGAACACCGACGTCGAAGCCCTGCGGGTGGCCGGCGCGGTCCGGATCGACGCCTCCTACGAAAAGGTCCGGGTCGTCGACGTCGGGCCGGCCACGGTCACCGGCCACAACATGGCCGTCACGGCCGAGACCGTCCGGGGCGACCTGGACGTCCAGACCAGCTACGAGCCGGTGCGCGTCCAGGGCGTCAGCGGCAAGCTGACCGTCGAGGCCCATAACGCGGCCGTCTGGGCCGAGGGCGTCGAAGGGCCGGGGATCACGGTCCGGACCTCGTACGAGAACGTCACGCTGGCCGGATTCGCGGGCGAGTTGAACGTGGTCGATCGCAACGGCAACGTCAGCCTCGAGCCCCGGACCCTGCGGAGCGGCATCGCCGTCGACAACGAGCACGGCTCGATCCTGCTCCTCTGGCCGGCCGGCGAACGGGCCCGGCTCGAGGCCCGGGCCCGGGGCGGCTCGGTCCACTGGGGCCTGCCGGACAAGCCGGACGTCGACGAGACCAACGGCACGGCGGTCCTCAAGGCCTTCTCGTCCGAAGCCGGGGCCCCGCTCGTCAGCCTGGCCACGGCCTACGACGACATCCGCGTCGAACCCGCCGCCCGGAAATTCTAGACGCGATCCGAAGACATCCAAGGCCGGTCCCCCGGGGACCGGCCTTTTTTTTAGGAGTGCTTGGACTTGCAGCCGTGGATGCGCTGGGCGATGACCCCGTTGACCTTGATGTTGAAGAACGAGATGAGGTTGGTGACGTCCTTCTTGTACTTCGTGACGTAGCGGACGAAGTCCGAGCGCTCCTTGTAGCGGAGCAGGTTCTCGAACTCGGTGATGGTGTCGTGGAGCTCGATGACGAAGTGGTTGATGGTCCGGTACTGGGCGTTGATGTCGATGAGGTCCTTGCCGGAGAGCTTGGCGTAGTCGAGGTGGGGCGGCAGGCTCTGGAGGACCAGCAGGCCCTCGGTGTGGAGCTCGTTGACGGAGTCGCCGATCTCCTGGAAGTAGGAGCCGAAGTCCTGCCCGGTCCGCAGCTTGGTCCCGGCCCGCTCGGTCAGCCGCTCGAACTGGGCCTTGAGGGAGACGATGATGTCCTTGAGGCCGAAATACTTGCGGCCGGGGCTGTAGAGGTCCAGGAAGTCGCGGCCGATGTAGATCTTGTCCTCGTAGCGGGACAGCAGCTCCTTGGGCTCGTGGGTGTAGAACTTGATCTCGAAGCGCCGGCCGTCGGAATCGCGCTCGCGCAGGCGGGCCAGCACGAGGCCGCCGTTCTGCTCGATGAAATAGCTGCTGATGTCGATGAGCACGGAGTACTCGGCCAGGTTCTGGACGATGGCCTCCTTGAGGTAGTCGAGGAGGGCCTCGTGGCGGGTGATGAACTCGGTGATGCCCTCGTCGGGGGTGGGATTGAGGACCGAGTAGCTGGGCGAGAGCAGATAGAGCATCGGGCCGCGGCCGAGCTCCAGATGGAGGTTCTTCAGGACGCCCTGGTAGAGGTCGTCCAGGAGGATGGACTTGAGGGGGGGCAGGCCGGCCGGATCGACCTTGGAGAGTTCATCGACTTCGTTCATGGCGTCGCCCTCGTTTCGAGCCGAGTGTAGCCCCGGCCGGAGGGATTGTCAACGGGCCGCGGGGCCGCGGCGGAAGGTCCAGGCGTCGGCGCCGTAGCGGGAGGCCTCGAGGGCCCGGACGGCGTCCTCGTCGGCGGGCGTCGGGACGTAGCGCTCGAACGAGGCCTCGAAGACGTCGGCGAAGCCCTGGATGAGGGGGCCGACCGCGGCGTCGAAATCGACGGGCCGGCCGAGGGCCTCGGCGACCGAGGTCATGCCCAGGCTCTCGGGCGTTTCGCCGGGACGGGAGACGGCGGCCAGGAGGGCCTCGTCCTTGTCGAGGATGATCGAGCCGTGCTGGAGGAAGAGCGGGCCGGTGCGCTTCTGGGCGCTGCCGACGATCTTGCGGCCGCCGATCTCGATTTCGTCGCGGGCCGGGAAGGCGAAGCAGGGCATGGTCCCCTTGGCGTAGCCCGCGGGCGAGGACTCGGCCAGGCGGGCCGTGACGCCCAGGCGGGCCAGACCGGCCAGGAGGGCCCGCGAGATCAGGCGATAGGAATCGCGGAGGGTCTCGGTGAAGATCGCCGCGTCCGCCGAGGCCACCGCGTAGGTCACCTCGCGGTCGTGGAGGACGAGCTTGCCGCCGGTCAGGCGCCGGACGATGTCGATGCCGTGGGTCCGGCAGAACTCGACGTCGACGACCCGGGCGGCGGCCTGCCCGTAGCCCAGGGAGGCGGTCGGCCGGGCCCAGCGGTAGAAGCGGAGGAAGGTGCGGCCCGACTGCCGGGCCAGGTCGAACAGGCGCTCGTCGACGGCCATGTTCCGGGACCCGGGGAGCGGGTCCGGCTCGACGATCAGATGCCAGGTGGTCTTCATGGGCAAAAAAATGGAGCGGGCAATGGGACTCGAACCCACAACACCCGGCTTGGGAAGCCGGTACTCTACCATTGAGCTATGCCCGCTCGCCGGCACCGAAGATATTAGCACAAACGGGGCCAAACCCCAATCTTTTCGCCTCTCCGGACCGGCGACCCGACCGGTCTGGTCTATAATGGGGCTGGGGACCAGGTCCGGTCCGGGTCCGATCCCTTTGACAGTCCGGACGGCCGCCCCTATAATCCGGAGAGGAACGCCCGGCAGGGAGGAACGACATGACTGATGAATCCGTCCGCGTCCCGGTCAGCGGTTCCGGCGTCACCCGTTTGGGTTCGACGGTCGTCCTGACCGGGGACATCGAGGCCCACGAGGACATGATCGTCGAGGGCCGGGTCCAGGGCAAGATCACCATCCCGTCCGGGACCCTGACCGTGGCCAAGGGGGCCAAGGTCGAGGCCGAGGTCCGCGTCCGCGCCTTCGTCCTGAACGGCGAGTTCAAGGGCACGGTCCGGGCCGGCGAGCGGGCCGTCATCGCCGAAACGGCCGAGATGACCGGCGACGTCATCACCCCCAAGATCACCATCGCCAACGGCGCCCGCTTCTCCGGCGGCATCCGGATGAAGGAATAGCGGGAGAGGGTCAAACCTGCCTTTTACCCGTTTTGGGGTAAAAGGCAGGTTTGACCCTCTCTTTTTCACCATGAATGATTTCTCCCTGCGCTCCGATTTCACGCCCAAGGGCGACCAGGTCCAGGCCATCGACCGGCTGACCGAGGGGCTGGCGGCGGGCGCCCGCCACCAGGTCCTCAAGGGCGTCACCGGCTCGGGCAAGACCTTCACCGTGGCCAACATCATCGCCCGGGCCCGGCGGCCGGTCCTGGTCATCTCCCACAACAAGACCCTGGCCGCCCAGCTCTACCAGGAGTTCCGCCGCTTCTTTCCCGGCAACGCCGTCGAATATTTCGTCAGCTACTACGACTACTACCAGCCGGAGGCCTTCATCCCGGCCTCCAACACCTACATCGCCAAGGAGGCGACGATCAACGACGAGATCGACCGCCTCCGCCTGCGCGCCTCCAACTCGCTGTTCTCCCGCCGCGACGTCATCATCGTCGCCTCGGTCTCGTGCATCTACGGCATCGGCGCCCCGGAGAACTACTATTCCATGAGCTTCTCGCTGGCCGTCGGCGACCGCCTGGCCCGCAAGGACCTGCTCGAGAAGCTCGTCGCCGTCCAGTACGAGCGCGAGGCCGGGGAATTCAAGCGGGGCACGTTCCGCGTCCGCGGCGACATCGTCGAGCTCTTCCCGGCCTACGAGGAGGCCGCCACCCGCATCGAGCTCGAGGACGGGCGGATCAAGGCCCTGTCCGTCGTCGACCCCCTGCTCGGCCGGGTCCGCGAGACGATCGACGAGGTCATGATCCATCCCCGGACCTTCTTCTCCACCCCGGCCGAAACGCTGCGCGGCGCGGTCGCGGGCATCGAGGCCGAGCTGGCCGGGCAGGTCGAGGATTTCCGGCGCCGCGGCAAGGCCGTCGAGGCCGCCCGGATCGAGGAGCGCACCCTCTACGACCTGGAGATGCTGCGCGAGTTCGGCTATTGCCCGGGCATCGAGAACTACTCCCGCCACCTGACCGGCCGGGCCGCCGGCGAGCCGCCCTACACCCTGCTCGACTATTTCCCCGAGGGCTTCCTGACCATCATCGACGAGTCCCACGTCACCGTGCCCCAGATCGGCGGCATGTACGCCGGCGACCGGTCCCGCAAATCGACGCTGGTCGAGCACGGCTTCCGCCTGCCCTCGGCCCTCGACAACCGCCCCCTGAACTTCGACGAGTTCGAGGCCCGCGTCGGCCAGACCCTCTACGTCTCGGCCACGCCCGCCCTGTTCGAGATCAAGCGCTCGGCCGGCCGCGTTGTCGAGCAGGTCATCCGGCCCACCGGCCTGACCGACCCCGAGGTCGAGATCCGCCCCATCCGCGGCCAGGTCGACGACCTCATGGCCGAGATCAAGGCCCGGGCCGGGCGCGGCGAGCGCGTCCTGGTCACGACGCTGACCAAGAAGATGGCCGAGGACCTGTCCCGGCATTACCACGAGCTCGGGCTGCGCGTCCGCTATCTCCACTCGGAGGTCGAGACGCTCGACCGGGTCAAGGTCCTGCGCGACCTGCGCAAGGGCCTCTTCGACGCCCTCATCGGCATCAACCTCCTGCGCGAGGGCCTGGACCTGCCCGAGGTCTCGCTGGTGGCCATCCTCGACGCCGACAAGGAGGGCTTCCTGCGCTCGGCCACCTCGCTCATCCAGACCTTCGGCCGGGCCGCCCGCAACGTCCATGGCCGGGTCCTGCTCTACGCCGACACGGTCACCGACTCGATGCGCCTGGCCATCGACGAGACCGCCCGGCGCCGCCGCATCCAGCAGGACTACAACGCCGCCCACGGCATCACGCCGCAGTCGATCGTCAAGGGCATCGACGAGGTCCTGACCTCGGTCTACGAGCGCGATTACCTCGACTACACGAGCCTGCCCGAGGAGAAGGACATCCTCCTGTCGCCGCAGAAGCGCCGCAAGAGGATGGACGAGCTGGCCAAGCTCATGAAGCAGGCCTCCGACGCCCTCGAGTTCGAGAAGGCCGCCGCCTATCGCGACGAGCTGGCCAAGCTCAAGAAGCGCGAGCTCGAGCTGGGGTTCTGATGGCCGGCTTCGACGAGCTCAAGGCGCGGGCGGCGGAGCTGCCGGCCAAGCCCGGCATCTACTTCTTCAAGAACGCCGCCGGCGAGGTCGTCTACATCGGCAAGGCCCGGTCTCTGCGCGACCGGGTCCGGTCCTACTTCCTGGCCAACCCCGACCTCAAGGTCCGCAACATCCTGGGCGAGACGGCCGACATCGATTTCATCCTGACCGGCTCCGAGAAGGAAGCCGCCTTCCTCGAGAACAACTACATCCAGCAACACCAGCCCCGCTTCAACCTCCGGCTCAAGGACGACAAGAGCTTCCCCTACCTGAAGATCACGACCGGCGAGACCTGGCCGGGCGTCTATTTCAGCCGCAGGGTCGAAGCGGACGGGGCCCGCTATTTCGGGCCGTTCAGCCCGGCCCACCGGGCCCGCTCGTCCGTCCACCTGGTCAACCGGCACTTCCGCGTCCGCGGCTGCGAGGAGGCCGTCTTCCGCGGCCGCAAGCGGCCCTGCCTCGAATACGAGCTCGGCCTCTGCGCCGGGCCCTGCGTCGGCCTCGTCTCCGAGGCCGACTACCGCGAGAACGTCGAGAACGCCTGCCTGTTCCTCGAAGGCCGGCTGCCGGAGCTGGCCCGGACGATCAAGGCCCGGATGGCCCGGGCGGCGGCCGGCCAGGAGTTCGAGGAAGCGGCCCGCTGGCGCGACCTCCTGCGCACCATCGAAGACTACCGGGACCGGCCCGGCGCGATCTCGACGGCCCTCGAGGACCAGGACGTCGTCGGCCTGGCCCGGGCCGGGGGCGCGGCGGCGGCCTTCGTCTTCATCATGCGCCGGGGCAAGATCCGGAGCTCGGCGGCCGAGCTCGTCGACGCCCCGCCCGGGGCCGGCGACGCCGAGGTCCTGGGGACGTTCCTGCCCGGCTTCTACGCCGCCCGCGAGCGGCCGCCGCGCCTGCTTCTGCCGGCCCGCCCGGTCCCGGCCCCGGCCCTGTTGGCCCGGCCCGCCCGGGACACCGTCCGGATCCTCGTCCCCCGCAGCGGCCGGAACCTCAAGCTGGTCGAGATGGCCGGCCGCAACGCCGAGGCCTTCCTCCGCAAGCGGGCCGCCGAGGCCGAGCCGCTCGAGGAGCTGCGGGCCGCGCTCGGGCTGGCGGCCCTCCCCCGCCGCATCGAGGGCTTCGATATCTCCAACACCGGCGGCCAGGAATCGGTCGGCTCGATGGTCGTTTTCCGCGACGGCCGTCCCGACAAGGACGCCTATCGGAAATTCCTGATCCGGACGGTCGAGGGGGCGAACGACGTCGCCAGCCTGGCCGAGGTGGTCACCCGGCGCTACCGCAAGCTCCTCGACCGGGGCGACCCGCCGCCCGACCTGGTCATGGTCGACGGCGGCAAGCCCCAGCTCGGGGCGGCCGAGAAGGCCCTGGCCGGGCTCGGCCTGGCCGCGCTCCCGCTGGTGGCCATCGCCAAAAGGGAGGAAATCCTCTACACGCCGGTCCACCGGGACGGCCTCCGGCTCGACCGGACGTCGGCGGCGCTCAAGCTCGTTCAGGCGGTCCGGGACGAGACGCACCGCTTCGCCATCTCGTTCCATCGCGGCCGGCGCGAAAAACGGAGCTTCGCCTCGCGGCTGGACGGGATCGCCGGCCTGGGCCCGAAAAGGAAGGCGGCCCTGCTGGCCCGCTACGGCAGCCTGGAGGCCATCGGCGCCGCCCCGCGGGCGGAGCTGGAGGCCCTCGTCGGGGCCGCGGCCGCGGCCCGGGTCCTGGAACGCCTGGCGGAAGAGGCCTAATACCCCTTCTTCATGGCCTTGACCTGCTGGAGCTTCAGGCGGGCCCGCTCGATCTCCGCGGACTGCCGGGTCTGGGCGTCGATGTTGTCCAGGATGTCCTGCTCGAGCTTCTGCTTCTTCTTGGCCAGGCTCTGGCCTTCGTTGACGAGCGAGTCGTACCGGCGTTCCGCCTTGCGGAGCTCGTCCTCGAACGAGGCGACCACCCGGGCGTGCTCATGGTCGCCGACGACCGTCCCGAGCCCGTCGCAGAAAGCCACGGCGCCGGACCCGGAGAAGGCCGGCAGCGCGTCGGTCGACGCGACGCCGGGCTCGGGCCGGGCGCGCTGCAGGATGTCCTCGTCGGGATCGGCCAGGATCAGGTAGAGCGTCGAGACGGCCTTGTCGCCCTTGCCCTTCCCGTCCACCTTGTAGTAGACGTCGTAGGCCCGGTTGTCGGTGTCGTGGAGCGTCACGGTCTTGGCCACGTTGAGGCCCTTGACGCCGCGGACCTTGGCCCCCCGCGACTCGAGATACGCCTGAACGGCGTTCTCGAGCTCCTTGGCGGGGTAGTTGAACTCGAAGACCCGGGCGACCTGCGTGGTCTTCTGATAATCCACCACCCCGTTATAGGCCCGCACGGGCTCGATCGTCTTGATGATCTCGTCCTGGGCCCCGATCGCCCCCCAGCACAAGACCACGGCCACAACCACCCAAAGCGCTTTTTTCATGTCCCGATTATACGAAATCCGGCCCGGCCGGCTCAAGCGCCGGGCCATGTCAGAGGATGAGCCGGACCAGGGCGCTCAAGGCGACGGCCACGGAGATGCTCAACCCGAGCGAGACGAGGGCCCACTTGCGGCCGGTCTCCCGCCACAGCATGACGAACGTGGACAGGCAGGGGATGAAGAAGCTGATGAAGACGGTGAAGACGACGATCTGCTCGCGGCTGACGACCGACATCAGGTTCTGGTAGTCGACCCCGAGCGCCTGGAGCATCATGATGAGCGACAGCTCCTTGCGCAGGAAGCCGAAGATCAGGGTCACGCCCAGCTCGTGCGGCAGGCCCAGGCCCTTGACGACGAGAGGGGCCAGGGCGTCGTTGATCCAGCGGTCGGCGTGGACGTAGACGAGCAGGCTCAGCACCAGGCTGCCGCCGATGAGGAGCGGCCAGGCGAACCTGACGAAGGACAGGACCTGGAGCCAGGTCTTGCGCAGCATGGCCCCGAGACGCGGCGCCTTGAGGGACGGGATCTCCAGGATCAGGCCCGGCGACGGCTCCTTGATGAAGCGGCTGATGGCCCAGCCGACCAGGGCGACGACCAGGATGTTGGCGGCGTAGAACCCCAGGGCCCAGAGCGGCCCGAGGTAGAAGGCCACCAGGGCCAGGACGATGGTCGTCCGGGCCGAGCAGGGGATGAACGGGATGAGGATGGAGGTCAGCACCCGGTCCCGCCGCGACTCGAGGCTGCGGGTCGAGACGATGGCCGGGACGTTGCAGCCGAACCCCAGGATGAAGGGCGAGACCGACTTGCCGTGCAGCCCCATGCGATGCATGAACGCGTCGAGGAGGAAGCCGGCCCGGGCCAGGTAGCCGCTGTCCTCCAGGGCGGCCATCAGGAAGAGCAAGGGCAGGAAGTACGGCAGGACGATGCCGACGCCGCCGCCGACGCCCTGGATCAGGCCCTCGGCGAGGGCGAACAGGAGGCCGTGCCCCAGCCGCGCGGACAAAGCGGCCCGGAGCTTGATGAAGGGGCCAAGGAGGAGCGACTCGAGGGGGCCGCCGACCTTGAAGATGACGAAGAAAAAGGTCAGCAGGACCAGGCCCAGGATGACATAGCCGAAGACCGGGTGCATCAGGACGGCGTCGGCCTTCTTGTCCCAGGTCGTCCGCGGGCCGTGACGGACCCGGCTGGTCTCCTCGGCCAGCTTCATGGCCTGGTGATGGCGTTCGGCCGAGACGACCTCGTAGGCCGGGGCGCCGCGCCGGGACTCGAGGGTCCGGCGGGCCCGCTCGACGGCCGCGGCCACGTCCGCGTCGATCTCGCCGAGGAAGCCGCCGCAGGCGTGGCCGGCCGTCTCGATGAGCTTGACCGCGGCGAAGCGGGGCGGGAAGGCCCCCGGGAAGTCGGCCGGCAGCGCGTCACGGACCCCGGCGACGACGTCCTCGACGTCGCCGGAGAAGCGGAGGGGCGGGAGCGACTGGCCGCCATCGAGGACCTCGAAGGCCCGGTCCATGAGCTCGCGGACGCCGCGGCCGAAGGCGGCCATGGTCGGCACGACCGGGACGCCCAGGAGCCGCTCGAGCCGGGCGGCGTCGATCTCGATGCCCTTGCGCTCGGCCACGTCGACCATGTTGAGGGCGACGACCAGGGGCCGGCCCAGCTCGACGAGCTCCAAGGTCAACTCGAGGCCGCGGCTCAAGGTCGAGGCGTCGACGACGTTGACGACGAGGTCGGGCCGCTCGGCGAAGAGGTGGCCGAGGGCGACCTGCTCGGCCGGGTCCGTCGGGCAGAGCGAATAGGTCCCGGGCAGGTCGACGATGTCCAGGGACCGGCCGCCGACGGCGACGCGGCTGTGGGTGTGCTTGACCGACGTTCCGGGGAAGTTGGAGGTCTCGGCCTTGGGCCCGGCCAGGGCGTTGAAAAGGGTGCTCTTGCCGCCGTTCGGCTGGCCGACGAAGACGAGGACCGGGACGTCAGGACGGCTCATCGGCGGGCTCGACGAGGATCTGGCGGGCCACGCCGCGCCCCAGGGCGACGGTCGTGTCCGAGGTGCAGTTGCGGACCAGGAGCGGGCCGTGGAGGATGGCCTGGCCGTCGAGCTCGACGAGGTCGCCTTTGTGGAAGCCGAGGGCCATCAGGCGCCGCCGGACGCTTTCGCCGCCGCAGAGGTCCGCGATCCGCAGGGGCGTGCCGTGCGGGGCTTCGAGCAGGGTCATGCCGTCTCCGTTCGTCCGTTGATCCCGACGCGGGACCCGGTCAAGGGCGGAACGGTCCGCCGCATTAAATCCGACTGAAATTATAGGGTTATCCCCGGGGAAGTCAAGCCCCGGCCCGGGGATCCCGTTCAGTAGAGGACCTTGTCCTCGCCGAGGGCGGCCATGCGCTTGTCGAGCCAGGCGATGATGAGGTCCCGCCGGGCCAGGGTGGCCGCGATCTCGTCGTCCGTCAGATACTCGCCGGCCGCCGCCCGGACGCTCGCCGCGGACAGGCCCCTGAGGGCCTCGACGAACGGCCGCGGCAGGCTGGCCATGATGAAGTTCGGGCCCTCGCGGTACTTTTCGTCGTAGATGAGCTTTTTCTTCGTCGCGAACGACCGGGAGTGGTCGATGAGGATCATCCGCCAGTCCGCCGTGACGAGGTAATTCCGCTGGTGGCGGTCGACGTTGTAGATGAGGTTATCGAAGGCCCGCTGCAGGCAGAGCGCCCGGCTGAAGGCGGCGGCCTTGGGGCCCGGCGGATTGAGCTTCTTCTTCAGGATGGTCTCCAGATTGTTCCAGCCTTCGACCCAGAGCTGGCAGGAGCCCCGGCCGCCGTCGAACTCCCGCTCGACGGTCGGCGGGACCATCTGCAGGCCCAGGGCCCGGCTCAACCGGTAGGCCGCGATCTCGCCCTTCCATGTTTCCTTGAAACCGGCCACGCGCTCCCCGAGCACCCTCTTCCAGAGGGCCTTCTGCCGGACCCCGTCCTTCTCCAGGGTCAGCTCCCAAGGGCTGGTCACGGCCAGCGGGCCGGTCATCTGCACCTGGGCCACGATCGGGGCCGTTTTGAGGAACTCCTCCCACTTGCCGTACTCGGCCTGTTCGGCCGCGGTGAACTGGGCCAGGAGCCCGGTCCCGGCCCCGAGCGCCAGGAGGGCCCCCGCGATCAGCAGCGTCCTTTTCATATTCTCCCCCTCATGCGATCTGTCCGGATTTTAAGCCCGCGGCGGCGGGCCTGTCAATCCGGACGGCGGCCCGGACGCCCCGGGGCAAATTGACTTCGGGGGGCCTTTTTGATAGTTAATGGTAAATGTATAAGTGGATTTACCGCAAGATCTTCGGCAGCGACAACGACCGCATCCTTAAAAGGATCCGGCCCCTCGTCGCCGCCGTCAACGACCTCGAGCCCCGCATCCAGCCCCTGAGCGACGACGCACTGCGGGCCAAAACGGCCGAGTTCAAGGAAAAGCTGTCCCAGGGCGCCCCCCTCGACGACCTCCTCCCCGAGGCCTTCGCCGTCGTCCGCGAGGCCTCCCGCCGGACGACCCGGATGCGCCATTTCGACGTCCAGCTCATCGGCGGCGTTGTCCTCCACCAGGGCATGATCGCCGAGATGAAGACGGGCGAGGGAAAAACGCTGGTCGCCACCCTGCCGGCCTACCTGAACGCCCTGACCGGCCGCGGCGTCCACGTCGTCACGGTCAACGACTACCTGGCCAAGCGGGACACGGAGTGGATGGGCGCCATCTACCGCTTCCTGGGCCTGTCCGTCGGGACCATCCAGCACGACCTCGGCGACGCCGACCGCTACACGGCCTACCGGGCCGACATCACCTACGGCACGAACAACGAGTTCGGCTTCGACTACCTCCGCGACAACATGAAGTTCCGCCTGGCCGACCTGGCCCAGCGCGAGTTCAACTACGCCATCGTCGACGAGGTCGACAGCATCCTCATCGACGAGGCCCGGACGCCGCTCATCATCTCCGGCCCGACCAACGAGTCGACCCAGCTCTACACCCGGATCGACGCCGTCGTCCGCCGCCTGCACAAGGACAAGCACTTCACCCTCGACGAGAAGAGCCGGACCGTCTCCATCCAGGAGGCCGGCGTGGCCGAGGCCGAGCGGGCCCTGGGCGTGCCGAACCTCTACGACATGGCCAACATGGAGTACGTCCACGCCCTGAACACGGCCCTCAAGGCCCACCACCTGTTCAAGCTGGACGTCGACTACATGATCCAGGACGGCAAGGTCGTCATCGTCGACGAGTTCACGGGCCGGCTCATGCCCGGCCGCCGCTTCAGCGACGGGCTGCACCAGGCCCTGGAGGCCAAGGAGCGGGTCAAGGTCGAGGAGGAGAACCAGACCCTGGCCTCGGTGACCTTCCAGAACTACTTCCGCATGTACAAGAAGCTGGCCGGCATGACCGGCACGGCGGCCACGGAAGCCGAGGAGTTCCGCCACATCTACGGCCTGGACGTCATCGAGATCCCGACCAACAAGACGCTCATCCGCCTGGAGAACCCGGACGTCATCTACCGGACGGGCGAGGAGAAGTGGAAGGCCGTGGTCGAGGAGATCGCCGAGCTCAACCAGGCGGGCCGGCCGGTGCTGGTCGGCACGATCTCGATCGAGAAATCCGAGCACCTGAGCGCGCTCCTCCGGCGCAGGAACGTCCGCCACGTCGTCCTCAACGCCCGCTACCACGAGCAGGAGGCCTCGATCATCGCCCAGGCCGGCCGCGTCGGGGCCGTGACCATCGCCACCAACATGGCCGGCCGCGGCGTCGACATCCTCCTCGGCGGCAATCCCGAGTTCCTGGCCAGGGAGCAGGTCCGCAAGAGCGGCGTCGACCCGGCCAAGATCACGCCCGAGCAGACCGAGAAGGTCGCCGGCGAAGTCGCCGAGTTGACCGGCCGGGAGCACGAGGCCGTGGTCGCGCTGGGCGGCCTCCACGTCCTCGGGACCGAGCGCCACGAGGCCCGCCGCATCGACAACCAGCTCCGCGGCCGGGCCGGCCGCCAGGGCGACCCCGGATCGTCCCGCTTCTATCTCTCGCTCGAGGACGACCTGATGCGCATCTTCGGCAGCGAACGCATCTCCGGGCTCATGGCCCGGATCGGCATGGGCGAGGGCGTGCCCATCGAGCATCCCATGATCACCAAGGCCATCGAACGGGCCCAGAAGCAGGTCGAGGGCCAGAACTTCACCGTCCGCAAGCACCTCCTCGAGTACGACGACGTCATGAACAAGCAGCGCGAGACGATCTACGGCCAGCGCCGCAAGATCCTCGAGGGCGCGGACCAGCGCGAATATTTCCTCGGCCTCATCGACAACCTCGTCGACTGGATGCTCGACACCCACGCCAACAAGGACGTCCCGCCCGAGGAATGGGGCCGCGACGGCCTGCGCCAGGCCGTCCTGGCCCAGTTCGGCATCGATTCCGAGACGCTGGGGATCGCCTGGGACACGGTCGTCCACGGCCAGCTCCGGGAGACGCTCGTCAAGGCCCTCGTGGCCGCCTACGAGGCCAAGGAGGCGCAGCTCGGCCCGTTCATGCGCGAGTTCGAGCGCATGATCCTCCTCCAGGTCATCGACTCGCAGTGGAAGGACCACCTGCTCGAGATGGACCATCTGAAGGAGGGCATCGGCCTCCGCGGCTACGGCCAGAAGGACCCCCTCATCGAGTACAAGAAAGAGGGCTTCGAGATGTTCCAGTCCATGCTCGACCGGATCGAGGAGGACGCGGTGCGCTACCTCTTCCTCATCCAGCCGGTCGTCGACCAGCCGGCGCCCGTCCGCCGCCAGACGCCGGTCTACTACCAGCAGCCCACGGGGCCCTCGGGCCAGCGGTCCAAGCAGGCCCGGGCCATGATCCCCGGCAAGCGCCATAAGCACTGACCGGGAGCCAAGGAGGAGCCATGCTCGACGACCAGATCAGGGAAGCCCTCACCTTCGACGACGTCCTCATCCTGCCGGCCAAGTCCGACGTCGTCCCCCAGGACGCCTCGGTCCGGACGCGGTTGAGCCGGAACATCACGCTCAACATCCCCCTCGTCAGCGCGGCCATGGACACCGTGACCACCTCGCGGATGGCCATCGCCCTGGCTCAGCAGGGCGGCCTGGGCGTCATCCACCGCAACCTGTCCATCGAGAACCAGGCCGAGGAGGTCGACAAGGTCAAGCGCCACGAGAGCGGCATGGTCGTCGAGCCGATCACCCTCCGGCCGCAGGACAAGATCTCGCGGGCCTTCGAGGTCATGCGCGAGCACCACATCTCCGGACTGCCCATCACCGACGAGGGGAACCGCCTCGTCGGCATCCTGACCAACCGCGACATCCGCTTCGAGAAGCGCCTGGGACTGCCGATCGAGAAGATCATGACCCGCAAGCTCGTCACCGTCCCCGTCGGGACCTCCCTCGAGGACGCGGAGAAGGTCTTCCACGACCACAAGATCGAGAAGCTGCTCGTCGTCGACGAGCAGAACCACCTCAAGGGCCTGATCACCTACAAGGACATCCTCAAGCGCATCCAGTATCCCGACGCGGCCAAGGACGGCTTCGGCCGGCTGCGGGTCGGCGCCGCGGTCGGCGTCGGCGCGGACTTCCTGGACCGGACCCGGGCCCTGGTCGCGGCCAAGTGCGACGTCCTCGTCGTGGACAACGCCCACGGCCACTCGCAGCGGGTCCTCGACACCGTCCGGACCCTCAAGAAGGAGTTCCCGGGCCAGGAGGTCATCGCCGGGAACATCGGCACGGCCCGGGCGGCCGAAGAGCTCATCGACCTCGGCGTCGACGCCGTCAAGGTCGGGGTCGGGCCGGGCTCCATCTGCACGACGCGCATCATCACCGGCGCCGGCATCCCCCAGATCACGGCCGTCTCCGACGTCTACGGCGTCTGCCGGAAGGCGGGCGTCCCGCTCATCGCCGACGGGGGCATCAAGTACTCGGGCGACGTGGCCAAGGCCATCGCGGCCGGGGCGGACTCGATCATGCTGGGGAACCTGCTGGCCGGGACCGACGAGGCGCCCGGCGAGGTGGTCATGTACCAGGGCCGGGCCTACAAGCGCTACCGGGGCATGGGCTCGATCGCGGTCATGAAGGAAGGCAAGAGCTCCGACCGCTACCAGCAGGACGGCCAGACCAACGTGACCAAGCTCGTCCCCGAGGGCATCGAGGGTCAGGTCCCGTACAAGGGCAGCACGACGGTCATCGTCCAGATGCTCGTCGGCGGCCTCCGGGCCGGCATGGGCTACGCCGGCTGCCGGACGATCGAGGAGTTCAAGACCAAGGCCCGGTTCATCAAGATCACCCAGGCCTCGCTCAAGGAGAGCCACGTCCACGACGTGGTCATCACCCAGGAGGCCCCGAACTACCATCTCGATTGACCGCGGCCGGGAAGGGGGAGAGAATGTCCGACTACCTGATCAAGACGCTCCTGGCGACGCTGCTCGCCGCCGCCGGCTTCGCGGCCTTCCTGACGATGATGGCCCGCTTCGGCCGGCCGGGCGACGAGGCCCGGTCGGAACGGCTGCGCCGCCTTCACAAGAAGGCCGGCTGGGCTTTCGTCGTCCTCCTGGCGCCGCTGGCCGTCCTGGGCGCCGACTTCCTGGCCGAGATGGGCGACGGCCTGACGCCGCGGGGCGCGCTCCACTTCGTCCTGGCCGCCGGCCTCCTGGCCGTCGTTCTGCTCAAGGTCCTGGTCGTCAAGGCCTACCGCCAGCAGCTGAAATTCGCGCCCGCCCTGGGCATGACCGTGTTCGCCCTGACGCTGGTCGTCTACCTGATCACGGCGGGCTATTTCGTCCTGATCAAACTGGCCGCCGAGTAGGGCCCGGCCGCGTCAAGCCCGGGGTCCTTTCACCGCTCCGGCAGGAGCACGGGGTCGGCCAGCCAGGCCAGGAGCTCCCGATGGTTCGCCAGCCGGACCTCCGGCTGTCCGAGGGCATAGGCCAGGAACGCTTCGAGGGCCCGGCGCCGGGACCGCAGGACCTCGGGATCGGTTTGGCCGCCGGCCTTGATGGTGTAGAGCTCGCTGTGCAGGCCGACGGCCACCGGGCTGCGGTTGCCGGCCCGGTGCAGGTCCAGCGTGTACTCGAGCGTGGCCAGGAACTCGGCCGGGCTCATGGCGTATTCGTTCCAGAGGTTCCAGTCCATGCCCGTGATCTCGCCGTTCTCCGGCTGGAAATAGTCCTGCCGCGACTTCAGCGCCCGGCGCAGCCCGGGCGGCAGGCCGTAGCGGGGGCAGGCCTCGTCCGGCGGGGCGACGTAGTTGCCCATCGGGACCTCCCATAGCCCGGGGTGGGGACCGATCGCCGGCCGGTTGGCCGGGAGGCCCGCGTCGAGCTCGTAGGGCCAGGCGAAATCCCCCGCATGGGGGCCCAGCCCCGGGCCCTCTTCGATGCTCGAATCGTAGGCCAGGCCGAGGCCGGCGACGGCGGTCATCATGGCATCGCTGGGCTCGATGAACGGGGCCCGGAACCCGATGAGCGCGGCCCGGGGCAGGCCCAGGCCGGGCGGCGGGCCGGTCAGGATGTCGATCGACCGCCTGATCTCCCAAGCCCACTCGGCGACGGCCAAGGGCCGGCCGTGGGGATGGGAATGGGTGTGGACGCCGGCCTCGTGCCCGGCCGCGAACGCCTCGAGCCAGGCCGCCCGGACAAGGGCCGGATCGTCGCCGACGCCGTAGCCGCCGGCGTGCGGGTTGGGCGCGTCGGGGACGACATAGCGGGTGTTGACGAAGAAGGTGTAGTGCGGCACCGCCCCGTCGAAGGTCCGCGGCTCCCCCGCCCCGGCCGGGTTCCGGAGCGCGGCGAAGAGCGCGGTGAGATAGTGGAGGCCGCCTTCGTGCGGCGAGCCCGGCAGCCCCGAATAGCCGTTATCGTCCGACGAGACGCAAACGAACTGCGGCGTCCGCGCCGGCCGTCCCCACTCCCGTCCCGGCGCGTCGGCCCGGAAGGACACCAAACGGGCGTGCTCGACCTCGGTGACGTAGACGGTCCGGCCGTCGGGCCCGCCGAAGCAGAGGTTGGAGGGCTTGCTTCCGAGGACGTCGACCTCGCGGAGGACCCGGCCCTCGGGCGACAGCTTGACGACCGTGCCTTTGCCGTGACGGGTCACGTAGAGGGCGCCGGCGGCGTCGCAGCGCATCCCGTCCAGCCCGAAATCGGGGAATGAAGCCAGGAGCCGGCGGCCGCCGAGCTCCCCGTCCGGCCGGAGGTCGTAGGCCCAGATCTTCCGTTGCGCGCTCTCGCCCACGTAGAGCGTCCGGTCGTCCGGGCTGACCTCGATGCCGTTGGCCGTGCCCAGGCCCGAGGCGGCCAAACCGACGCTCCCCCGGCGGTCGATCCGCCAGATCCTTCCCGTCCCGGCCTGCCAATCCGGGTCGCTGGCGAAGAGGACGCCGTCGGGGGCCAGGGCCAGGTCGTTCGGCTGGCTCATGGCCGGCTCGTGGGCCAGGACGCGGACGGAGCCGGTGACGCCGTCCACGACCAGGACGTTGTGTCCGGTGTAGTCGGCCACGAACAGGGTGCCGGTCGGGCCGATGCGGATGCCGTTGCCGACGCTGCCGGCGGGCAGCTCGGCGAAGACCTGGCCGCGGCCGTCCGGCGCCACCCGCCCGACGGTCCCCTGCCGGCCGTAGTTGACGGCGTAAACGCGTCCGGCCGCGTCGCAGGCCGGACCCTCGATGCCGGCGGTGAAGGCCCCCGCGGCGGTCAGGGGGGCGGCGACGAACAGGCCGTCGGGGGACGGGCCGCCGGTCCGGCAGGCCCCGCCGAAGAAAGCCAGGAGGGCCCCCGCGGCCAGCGCGCCGCGGCCGGGCCGGGCGCCCGGCCGGCTCACTTGACCTCGAGGATGCAGTTGCCCTCGCCCATGAGCACGATCTTCGGCGTGAACAGTTCCATCTCGCTCTCGTCCAGATAGCCGTAGGCGGCGATGATGACGACGTCCCCCACCGCGACCTTGCGGGCCGCGGCGCCGAACACCCCGACCCGGCGCGAGCCCTTCTCGCCGCGGATGGCGTAGGTCGAGAAGCGCTTGCCGTTGGTGACGTTCCAGACCTCGATCCGTTCGTACGGCGACAGGCCCGCCGCTTCCAGGATGTCCTCGTCGAGGGACAGGCTGCCCTCGTAGCCGACGTCGACGTGGGTGACCGTGGCCCGGTGGACCTTGGCGCGCAGGAAAGCTCTCAGCATGGCCCTCTCCTCAAGCCCGAAGGCGGATGTTGTCGATGAGGCGGGTCGGGCCGATGAAGACGGCCAGGGCCAGGAGGACCTCGCCGCGGACCTCGGCCGCCGGTTCGAGCGTCTCGGGATCGACGGCCTCGACGTAGTCGATCCGGGCCAGCGGCTCGCGCTCGAGGACGGCGCGGACGCCGGCGACCAGGCGGGCCGCGTCCCGCTCGCCGGCCGCGACGGCCTTCTCCGCCCAGCGCAGCCCGGTCGAAAGCGCCAGGGCGGCCTGCCGTTCCTCGGGCGAAAGGTAGGCGTTGCGGGAGCTCAAGGCCAGCCCGTCGGCCTCGCGCACCAGGGGGCAGGTCACGACCTCGACGTCGAGATCGAGGTCCCGGGCCATGCGCCGGAGGATGAGGACCTGCTGGGCGTCCTTGGCCCCGAAGTAGGCCCGGTCGGGGGCGACGATATCGAAGAGCTTCAGGACGACAGTGGCCACGCCGCGAAAATGCCCCGGCCGGGACCGGCCGCAGAGCCGGTCCTGCAAGCCCTCGACCTCGACGAAGGTCCGGTAGCCGGGCGGATAGATCCCGTCCCTGTCGGGATGGAAGAGGGCGTCGACGCCCGCCCGGCGCAGGTACGCGGCGTCCTTGTCGAGGTCCCGCGGGTACTTCTGGAAGTCCTCGTTCGGACCGAACTGGGCCGGATTGACGAAGATGCTGACGACGGTGACGTCGTCCCTCTCCTTGGAGGCCCGGACCAGGCTCAGATGCCCGTCATGGAGATAGCCCATGGTCGGCACCAGGCCGATCCGTTTCCCCTGGCGGCGCCACTCCCGGCAGAGGGCCTTGGTCTCGGCGACGGTCCGGACGATCTTCATCCCCGCGCTCCCTTTTTCGGCGCCTTGGCCCGGGTCCGGCGGGGCGCCAGGACGGCGGCCACCTCGGGTTTGAGATGGTACGAGGTCGCGTCGTCGGGAAAGCGGCCGGCCCGGACGTCCCCGGCGAACGCCCCGGCGGCCCCGGCGATGATGCCGTGGACGTCCGCGTAGCGGCGGACGAACTTGGGCAGGTAGCCGGTCGAGAAGCCCAGCATGTCGTGGACGACCAGGACCTGGCCGTCGCAGGCGGGCCCGGCCCCGATGCCGATCGTCGGGATGCCCACGGCCCGGGTGACCGCGGCCCCGACCTCGACCGGGACCGATTCCAGGACCACGGCGAAGGCCCCGGCCCGCTCCAGGTTCCGGGCGTCCTCGACGATGCGCCGGGCCCCCTCGACGGCCGTGCCGCGGACCCGGAAGCGGCCGAGATGATGGATGGACTGGGGCGTCAGTCCGACGTGCCCCATGACCGGGATCTCGGCCTCGACCATGGCCTCGACGAGCTTCAGCCGCTTGGCCGACGCGCCCTCGATCTTGACCGCCGAGGCCCCGGCCTCCTTGAGGAAGCGGGAGGCGTTGCGGATGGTCTCCTCGGCGCTCAAGTGGAAGGAGAAATAGGGCATGTCGCCGACGACCAGGGCCCGCCGGACGGCCCGGGTCACGGCCCGGGTGTGATGGATCATCTCGTCCATGGTCACGGGCACCGTGTTCTCGTAGCCGAGCACGACCATGCCCAGGGTGTCGCCCACCAGGATGAGGTCGATCCCGGCCTCGTCCAGGATCCGGGCCGTCGGGAAATCGTAGGCCGTCAGGCAAACGATCTTGGGGCCGTCGGCCTTGCGGGCCCGCAGGGAGGGAATGGTGACCTTTTCGGTCGGCGCTTCGTTCATGGTCCGTCCTTTCTCCCCACCCCGCTTCGGCGCGGGGTTGAGGTAAAGCCTTACCGTCGTTCGTGCGGCCTGGTCCCGGCCCCGCCCGCGGCGGGGTCCGGGCCCGATCAGCGGCCTATCCCTTCTTGGGGCCCTTGCCCCCGTAGCTCTGGGGAACGTAGTAGAGCGACGCCTTCTTCATGTCGCGCAGCTGGTCGAGGAGGTCGAGCACGTCCTCCTCCCGGCCGAAGTCGATGTCGTCGGCCTTGACCACCAGCAGGGGCGCGTTCTGATAGTTGAAGAAGAAGTAGTCGAAGGCCTCGACGATGTCCTCGAGGTACTTCTCGGAGATGTTCTTCTCGATCGAGTCCCCTTCCTTGGCGATGCGCCGGGTCAGGGAGGCCAGCGAGATCTGGAGATAGATGACCAGGTCGGGCTTGGGGACGCGCTCGGCCAGGATGCCGTAGATCTTCTCGTAGACGAGCAGCTCGTCGTCCGAGAGGGTCTGGTAGGCGTAGATCTTGTCCTTCTCGAAGAGATAGTCGCAGATGATCCGGTCGACGAACAGGTCCCTCTGGAGGAGGCGGATCTGCTGGTTGTAGCGGTTGGCCAGGAAGACGAGCTGGGTCAGGAAGGCCGAGCCGTCCCGCTCGTTGTAGAAATCCTTGAGGTAAGGATTGCCGACGTTGTCGAGGACGACCTTGCCGCCGATGCGCTGGGCCAGGACGTTGGCCAGTTGGGTCTTTTTGGACCGGAAGACGCCCTCGACGGCGATATGCTTGAACGGGACCTCGAGCGCGCTCTTCATGCCCATCGGGAATCGTTTAGGTTATAGCCGAACTTGAACTGTAAGTCAACGGCCGTCCGACGGGCGCGCCGGGCCCGGTCCGCCGGGCCGTCAGCTCTGGGCCAGGGGCGGCTGGGGAATAACGATCCAGGCGATGATATAGAAGAAGAGCATCGGGAAAAGGGCCGTCACCAGCGCCAGTCCGACGCTCAGCAGGCGGACGATCGAGACATCGACGTCGAAATATTCGGCCACGCCGCCGCAAACGCCGCCGAGCATTTTCTGGCTGGTGGAACGATAGAGCCGCTTGGCCATGGTGTGTTTCTCTCCTCTCCGCCGGAAGTTTCCGACCTCCGACACCCTATATATACGAGAATGGGCGAAAATTCGACCAAAAATAACGGGACCGTCCCGGTTTTCAAACGAGGTCCGGGCGGCCCCGGACCGGGGGCGAAGTCCTTGACTCGGGAGGCCCCTCCGATTAGGATGAAAGCGTCGTTTTTCGCCCATTGAAAGGACGCCATCATGAACGGCTGGACCGGCCATATCCTGAGAGTCAATTTGACCGAGAAGACCTTTAGAAATGAGCCATTTAGCGAGGAATTCGCCCTCAAGTGGATCGGCGGTCGCGGCTTCGCCGTCAAGATCCTTTACGACGAGCTGGCGCCCGGCGTGGATCCCCTCGGTCCGGACAACAAGTTCATCGTCGCCCTGGGCCCCATCGCCGGCATCCCGGCCCCCAACACAGGGAAAGCGGTCGTGGCCGGCAAGTCCCCCAGCACGGGCGGCTACGGCGACGGGAACCTGGGCACCCGGGTGGCCGAGCAGCTGCGCAAGGCCGGTTACGACGTCCTGATCGTCGAGGGTCGGGCCGCCGCCCCGACCATGCTCTACATCGAGGACGACAAGGTCGAGTTCCTGCCGGCGGCCGAGGTCTGGGGCCAGGGCACCTACGTCACCAACGACTGGATCTACGCCAAGTACGGCAAGGGCGTCGGGGTCCTCAACATCGGCCAGGCCGGCGAGAACCTGGTCCGCTACGCCGTGGTCCGCAGCCTCGAGGGCCGGGCCGGCGGCCGGACCGGCATGGGCGCCGTCATGGGCTCCAAGCTCCTCAAGGCCATCGTCGTCAAAGGCACCAAGCCCATCCCCCAGGCCGACCCGGCCGGCATGAAGAAGGTCGGCTATGACGACCTGCGCGAGGTCAACCGCATCGACAAGAAGACCGGCTGGTCCATCCAGAGCACCAACGGCGTCCTGGCCTGGTGCAACGAAGTCGCCGCCCTGCCCGTCCGCAACTTCCGCAAGACCCACCATCCCGACGCCTGGAAATGCGACGGCGAACGGCTGAACGACGCCCGCATCGCCACCTACGGCTGCCCCAACTGCACCATGCGCTGCGGCATCACCATCCA
>CAZNPB010000017.1:0-49790 GCA_964574895.1 uncultured Eubacteriales bacterium | reverse complement strand
CATGGCCACCAAGAACATCGGCTACGGCGCCGTCTGCAACACGAACCGCCTGCACCAGCCGCTGTTCCTGGACGTCTGCGTCGAGGTGCCGGCCTTCTGGCCGGTCCGCGACAAGATGGTCCTCAACATCACCGACGGCCTGCGGTCCCAGTACGACGGCGGCCCCGACAAGAACGCCAAGTTCGCCTACATCGACAACCGTCTCTATTTCGCCTCCGATCCGTTCGCCCTGGACATGGTCTGCCACAACCGGATCGTGGCCAAGCGCAAGGAGATGGGCGTCGCGGTCAACGAGAACCCGCGGTTCACGAACTACCTGCGCTACGCCGAGACGCTCGGGCTCGGCGTCGCCGACCCGGCCAAGATCCAGCATGTCAAGGCCTGACGGCCGGCGGCGGGGGAGGGCCGGCCTCGCGAGGGCCGTCGGGGCGGCCGGCGCCGCCCTGCTCGTCCTCGCCGCGGCGGCCGTTCCCGGGACCGGGGCCCGCCAGTCCGGGGCTCCGCCGGCGGCGCCCCTGCCGGAGCCCGGCTTCGCGCCGGGCTGGGCCACGGCCGGTCCGGCGCGGGCCTTCACCGGCCAGGACCTGTTCAACCAGATCGACGGCGGGGCCGAGCTGTTCCTCGAATTCGGGTTCGTCCGCCTCCGCCTCCAGTCCTACGCCCGGGGAGAGTCCGAGCTGACGCTCAACGCTTACGAGATGGAGGGCCCCGCGCCGGCCCTGGGCATCTATCTGATGAAGATGGGCCGGGAGACGCCGTTCCCCGAGGTCGCGGCCCGCAACTCCAGCGAAGAGGTCCAGCTGACCGTTCTCAAAGGCCGCTATTTCGTCCAGGTCGACAACCTGGGCGACGCGCCCGCGACGCGGGCCGAGGCGGCCGCCCTGGCCAACGCCTTCCTGGCGGGGATCGCCGACGAGCCGGTCGCGACGCCGCTCGACGCCCTGCCCGCGGAAGGCCGCCAACCCGGCTCCGAGCGCCTGATCCGCGGGCCCTACGGGCTCCAGCCCTATTTCACCTTCGGCGAGGGCGATATCCTGTCGCTCGGCGGCCGCGTCTTCGGGGCCCTGGCCGGCTACCGCGCGCCGGACGGCGGGACCTTCACCCGCCTGATCGTTCCTTACCCGGACGCCTCGGCGGCGGCTGCGGCCCTGGCCCATCTCCGGGCCAACCTCGATCCCTACCTCAAGGTCACGGCGGACCGGGCCGGCGGCTTCGATCTCCTCGACTATCAGGCCAGGCGGGGGACGGTCGAGCGGACAGGGGCCGTCCTGGACCTCCGCTTCAACATCGCGAAATAGCCGGTCAGGCCTTCTTGTCCAGCCCCCATCGGACCGTGCCCCGCGTGGCGATGAACAGGAACAGGAAACTGTAGAGCAGCGCCAGCTCGCCGTGGTTGACGATCGGGAAGAACTGGCTGCTCATCTGGAGCTTCCAGTGGGCCTGGAAATAGGCCACGGCCATCTCGCCGCTGGCGACGAAGGCGGCGACGCGGGTGCCGAAGCCGAGCGCGACGGCCAGGCCGCCGAAGAGCTCGATGAGGCCCGCCAGCCCCATCTGCGAGACGAGGGAGACCTGCTGGCCGCCCAGCACCCCGAACAGCTTCTGGGCCCCGTGGAACGCGAACATGAGCCCGGCGACGATCCGCAGCAGGGCGTAGGCGCGATCCGAGAACTTGGAGAGAAACTTCATCATCCGACCTCCTCGCGAGAGAACATCGTGTCGTCCCTACGGACGACCGGGCATTCTATAAAGGAAGCCCGCTTCGCCGTCCCGGGCGATGCGGCCGTCGAGTCGACGCGCCACGATGACCCCCTGTTGGTCCCACCATAAAACCGCCGCCCGGTCTTGTCAACGGCCTGGCCCGGGAGGCGGTCTTGACGCCGGCCAGACGCCGCGCCTATCATGGACCCGCGGCATCGAACGGGTCCGCAAGACGGTGACGTGAGAGCCGGCGACGGGACCCGGCGCCCCTATCGGAAGGAGTGCGTTTCGGCTAGAATGGGCCCATGCCTTCCGACACCCAGGTCATTTTTTCCATGTCCGGCGTCGGCCGGGTCCACCCGCCGAACCGCCAGGTCCTCAAGGACATCTCGCTCGGCTTCTATTACGGCGCCAAGATCGGCGTGCTCGGGCTGAACGGCGCCGGCAAGTCGACGCTGCTGGGCATCATCGCCGGGAAGGACAAGGGTTATATCGGCGAAGTGGCCGTCAGCAAGGGCTATTCCATCGGCCTCCTCGAACAGGACCCGCGGCTCGATCCGGCCAAGACCGTAGTCGAGATCGTCCGCGAGGGCGTCCAACTCGTCGTCGACCTGCTGGCCCGCTACGACGCGGTCAACGAGAAGATGGGCGACCCCGCGGCCGACATGGACGCCCTGTTGGCCGAGCAGGCCCGGCTGCTCGAGGAGATCGAGAAGCATGACGCCTGGAACCTCGACCACCACCTCGAGATCGCCATGGAGGCCCTGCGCTGCCCGCCGCCCGAGACGCCCGTGGCCGTGCTCTCCGGAGGGGAGCGGCGCCGCGTCGCCCTGACCCGGCTGCTCCTCCAGGAGCCCGACATCCTGCTGCTCGACGAGCCGACCAACCACCTCGACGCCGAATCGGTCTCCTGGCTCGAGCGCCACCTGCGGGACTACAAAGGCACGGTCATCGCCGTGACCCACGACCGCTATTTCCTGGACAACGTGGCCGGCTGGATCCTCGAGCTCGACCGCGGCGAGGGCATCCCCTGGAAAGGGAACTACTCCTCCTGGCTCGAACAGAAGCAGGCCCGGCTGGCGGTCGAGGAGAAGACCGAGTCCCGGCGCCAGCGGACCCTGGCCCGCGAGCTCGAGTGGGTCCGCATGTCGCCCAAGGCCCGCCAGGCCAAAGGCAAGGCCCGCGTCACCGCCTATGAGAAGCTGCTGGGCCAGGACTTCGAGCGCTACCGCGACGAACAGGAGCTGCCCATCCCGTCCGGGCCCCGCCTGGGCGACGTCGTCGTCGAGCTCGAGGGCGTGTCCAAGGCCTACGGCGACCGCGCGCTCATGGAGGGCCTGACGATCAGCCTGCCGCCGGGATCGATCGTCGGCGTCATCGGCCCGAACGGCGCCGGCAAGACGACCCTGCTGAAGATGATCACCGGAGCGGAGACGCCCGACGCGGGGCGGGTCCGGGTCGGCGAGACGGTCAAGATCGCCTATGCCGACCAATCCCGGGCCCTCGATCCCGCCAAGACCGTGTGGGAAGAGATCTCGGGCGGCGAGGACATCTTCAAGGTCGGCGGCCGGGAGCTCAACACCCGGGCCTACTGCGCCTCGTTCGGTTTCGGCGGCACCGATCAGCAGAAGAAATGCGGCACGCTCTCGGGCGGCGAGCGCAACCGGGTCCACCTGGCCAAGGCGGTCTCGGAGGGCGGCAACGTCCTGCTGCTCGACGAGCCGACCAACGACCTCGACGTCAACACCCTGCGCTCGCTCGAGGACGCGCTGGCCGGGTTCGCCGGCTGCGCCGTCGTCGTCAGCCACGACCGCTGGTTCCTCGACCGGGTGGCCACGCACATCCTGGCCTTCGAAGAGGACGGGTCGACCCACTGGATCTTCGGGAACTTCTCCGAGTACCATGAGGACCTGCGGCGCCGGAAAGGGGCCGCGGCCGACCAGCCCCACCGCCTGAAGCACCGGACGCTCAAGCGCGGCTGATGGACCGCCGGCGTTGTTCGACGACCCGGCCGGGAGCGGGGAGACCGCAACGATGCTGATCGATTTCGCCGCGATCGGGCCGCGAGACCGGGGCGTCCTCGAGGACATGCTCTACGAGGCCCTGTTCATCCCCCCGACGGGCGAGGCCCGGCCGCCCCGCTCGGTCCTTGACCTGCCGGAGATCGCCCGCTACGCAGCCGGCTGGGGCCGGCCCGGCGACTTCGGCCTCGTCGCCCGCGGCGGGGGGGAGGCGGTCGGCGCGGCATGGTTCCGGATCTTCCCGAGCGGCGAGCGCGGCTTCGGCTACGTTGACGAGCGCACCCCCGAGCTGTCGGTGGCCGTCCGGCCCGAGAGTCGGGGCCTGGGCGTCGGCGCCGGGCTCCTCGAGCGGCTCTGCGGCCGGGCCCGGGATTGCGGCTTCGATCGGATCTCGCTCAGCGTCGACGTCCGCAATCCCGCCGTTCGCCTTTACCGGCGGCTGGGTTTCGAGGTCGTGGCCGAGGCCAACATGGCCTACACCATGGTCAAGGACCTGAGGGCGGCCGCGCCGGCTGGCCCCGTCCGGGCGACCTTGGAGGAGAGCGTGGCCCAGGCTATGGACGGCGGCGCGGACGTCCGCATCTTCCCCTTCCTGCCCGAGATCTTCCAGGACGCCTGGGAGCTCGGCGCGATCGCGGACATGGTCGTCGATCTCGTCCGCCGGCGGGCGGGCTAACCCGCCCGCGCGTCCTCGATCTCGGCTGCGGCAAGGGCGCCGTGTCCGTGAAACTGGCCCGGGAGCTCGGCTGCCGGTGCCTCGGTCTCGACGCCGTCGAGGGATTCATCGCCTTTGCCGAAGCCAAGGCCGATGAAGCCGGCGTGGGGCGGCTCTGCCGGTTCGAAGTCGCCGACATCCGGGACAGGATCGGCGTTCTGGGCCGCTTCGACGTCGTCGTCCTTGGGGCGATCGGCCCGGTCCTGGGCGACTACCGCGCGACGCTCGCGGCCCTCGAACCGCACCTGACCGAGGACGGTCTTGTCATCATCGACGACGGCTACCTCCCGGACGACAGCGCCGTGACGCATCCCCAGATCCTGAAGCGCGGCGACATGCGGCGCCAGATCGCTGCGGCGGGCATGCGGATCGTCGAGGAGGTCCCTGTCCCAGCCGGCGAGCTCGAACGCCTGAACGCGACGCTGTTCCGGGCCCTCGAACAGCGCTGCGCCGAGCTCGCTGTGAGGCACCCGGAGCTGAAAGACGTCTTCGAGGGCTATGTGCGCCGCCAAGTCGAGGAGAACGCCTTCCTCGAGGGAGACGTCGTCTGTGTCCTCATGGCCATCGGGCGCGGAGCCGCCGCCCGCTGACCGGCCGCGCTGCGCCGCCTTATTACCGAGACGTACGGCGAGTGAGGCGGCCGGGCCGCCCTATTTCTTCTTCAGCAACTCCTTGACCGCGGCTTCGATCTGCTGGTCGCGGCCGGCGGCCATGACGTCCGGGTCGTTCTTGACCCGGATATCGGGCTCGAGCTGGTTGTTCTCGCAGAGCTTGCCGTCGGGCGTCCGCCATCCGCCCTGCGGGATGCCGAAGCGCAGCGTCGGGTCGATCTGCGTTTCCCACCAGACGAACGTGCCCGTGCCCGGCACGGGCATGCCCAGCGTCTGCCCCAGGCCCCGGACCTTGTATTCGACCGGGAAGAGGTGGGCGTCCGAGTAGTTGCATTCGCCCATGACGACGATCGAGGGCTTGATCCACTTGTCGTAGGGCTCGACCCCGACGAGCTGGCCGCGGGGCACGATGTCGAAGACCTTCTTCCCGGCCAGGAAGTCGGCCAGGGTGTCGTGGAGGTTGCCGCCGCCGTTGAAGCGGGTATCGACGATCAGGGCCTCCTTGTCGGCGCTCAAGCCCATCACTTCCTCGATGACCACGCGGTAGCTGGCGTCGTTCATGCTCCGGACGTGGACGTAGCCCAGGCGCCCGCCGGACAGGCGGTCGACCTCGGCCCGGCGGTTGCGGACCCAGCGCTGATACCAGAGATTGCCCTCCTCGCCGAGCGAGACCGGCTTGACCGTCTCTTCCCAGCGGCTCCCCGCGGCCGGATCGAGGACCGAGAGCAGGACGAGCTGGCCGGCCTTGCGGTTGAGGAGCTTGTAGTGATCGACCGTCCGGTCCAGCGTCTGGCCGTCGATCTTCTCGATGACGTGACCGGCCCGGACCTTGAGCCCGGCCTTGTCCAGGGGGCCGCCGGCCAGGACCTCGGCCACCTTGATCCCCGGCCCGGCATGGTCGTAGTCCATGAACAGGCCCAGGGCGGCCGTGGCGTCGGCGCCCGTCGGCCGCTGCGGCGAGAAGTAGCAGCCGGTGTGGGAAACGTCCATCTCGCCGAGGAGCTCGCTCGCCATTTCGGCGTAATCGTAGTTGTTATTGATGAAGGGCAGGAACTTCTTGTAGATCCCGTAATAGCCCTCCCAATCGGCGCCGTAGAGATCGGCCACCAGCATCTTCTGCTTCATCTGCCGCCACATGTGGTCGTACATGTAGGCCTTCTCGGCGGCCGGGTCGAGGACCATCTCGCCGCCGACCGCCACCGGCTCGGACTTGCCGCTCTCGGGATCGATCTTGAGCAGCCGGCCGTCGACGCCGACGAAGAGGGTCTTGCCGTCGGCCGTCATTTCCATGCCGGCCTGGCCGGCCCCGAGCTTGGCCAAGAGGCGCGTGTCGCGGGTCCGGGTCTCGGTCGTCCAGAGGTCGTAGCCTTTCTCGAAGCGGGCCAGATAGAAGAGCTTCTCGCCGTCCTTGGACAGGGCCATGTCGGCGATGTCGGCCGAGTGGATGGTCAGCCGGACCTTGCGGCGCTCGACGCCGTCGAGCTCGAAGACGAGGTCCTTCTTGGGCTCGCCGGCCTTGACGCCGGCGTCCTTGCCCTTGACCTTGTCCTTCTCGGCCTTGTCCCGGGCCTCCTTGGCCTTGTCCTCCTGCTCCTTGAGCAGGGCGAAATCCGTTTTGGACAGCCGGAAGCGGTCGTAGGCGGCCCGGGTGAAGAAGGTGGCATAGGCGTCCAGTTCGACCGGGCCGCCGTCGGTGTTGACCGCCGCCTCCCGCGTGCAGGCATAGATCATCATCGTCCCGTCCATGGCCCAACGCGGGGCGAAGGCCCCGAAGCCGTTCTTGGTCAGGTCGACGACCTTGCCCTTGCCGTCGCTCGAGACCAGGCCGATCTGCGTCGTGAAGATGCGGGTGAAGGCGAACTGGGCCAGGAACCACTTGCCGTCCGGGCTCCAGCGATAGGCCTGGTCGCCGTCGGAATAGGAATAGTTGTATTCGGCGGGCAGGATCTTGCGGGTCTCCTTCGAGGCCAGGTTGACGACCTTGAGGACGACGCGGTTCTCGAGGTAAGCGACCTCCTTGCCGTCGGGGGAGAACTCGGGCTGGAACTCCTCGGCCGCGGTGGCGATCGCCGGCTCCTCCTTGATGAGGGTCGAGGCGTAGAAGTAGGGCTCCTCCTTGCGGACGATCGACGCCGTGTAGACGTTCCAGTTGTTGTCGCGCTCGGCGGCGTAGACGAGCGAGCGGCCGTCGGGGCTGAAGCTGACGCTCCGCTCCTGGCCCGGGGTGTTGGTGACGCGCTTGGCCTGGCCGCCGTCGAGGCTGCCGACGAAGACCTCGCCGCGGAAGACATAGGCGGCCTCCTTGCCGTTCGGAGAGAGCCGCATCTCGGTGATGCCGCCGCTGACCGGAACGGTGCGCTCGAGGACCTGGCGGCCGTCCTCGGCGACGCGGATCTCGACGCGCTGGGGCTCGGCCGTCCCGGACTTGGTGTAGATCTCGCCGTCGTAGCCGAAGCAGAGAAGGCCGTTGTCGGCGCGGGTCAGGAAACGGACCGGGTTCCTGGCGAAGGCCGTCACCGGCGTCGAGACCGAGGGCTTGCCGATCGAGCTCTTATAGACGTTGAACGAGCCGCTCTGCTCGCTCAGATAGTAGAAGTCGTCCCCGTTCGCGTCGAAGACCGGATCGCGGTCCTCGCCCTTGAACGTCGTCACCTGGGTGTTCGTTTTGGCCTTCAGGTCGTAGACCCAGACGTCGCGGGTGATGGCCGAGGTGTGGTGCTTGCGCCACTCGCTCTCGTAGCCCTTCTGGTCGTAATAGAGGATCTTGCCGCCGGCGCGGTCGACGACGGCGCGGATGGCCGGCTGGGTCAGGATGAGGGCCGCCTCACCGCCCGAGACCGGGACGCTGTAGAGCTCGGGGAAGGTCCCCATCGGGAATTGGACGTTGGCCGCCGTGTCCTGCCGGGCCGAGCTGAAGAGGACGGCTTTGTCGTCGGCCGTGAAGCTGCTCGGGATGTCGGCCGCCGAATGGGTGGTCAGGCGCCTGGCTTCGCCGCCTCCGGCGGGCATGAGGAAGACGTCGAAATTGCCGTAGCGGTCCGAGGCGAAGGCGAGCCATTTCCCGTCGTGGCTCCAAACGGGGGCATAGTCATAGGCCTCGCCGATCGTCAGCGGCGCGGCCTGGCCTCCCGTGGTCGCGACCTTGTAGATATCGCCTTGATAGCAGAACAGGATGTTCCGGCCGTCGGGCGAGATGGCCGGGTACCTCAACCAGAGCGGGCGGTCCTGGGCAACGGCCGGCAGCGCGGCGGCCAGCAGGACGGCGGAAAGGAGCAGGAACAGGGCGGCGGAGCTTGGAAGGGACCGGCGGCATCTCGGCATGGATTCCTCCTGGGGACAGAATACGACCACCTTATAAGACGAACGGGGACGGCATTTGGTTTGCCGGGTTGACTTCGCCGTCCGGGCCGCATAACATCGGCCCGTCCGCCCCGAGAAAGGAGCCCGGATATGAGAACCCCCAAATCCCTTCCGATCCTTTTGGCCGCGGCCTGGATGGCCGTCGCGTCCGGCTCCCCGGCCTGGGCCCAGCCCGCCGCCCCGTCGGCCAAGACCCCGGACACTAAGGCCGCCGCCGCGGCGCCGGGAGGGGATGAAGCGGTCAAGGAAACGTCGTCGGTGACCGAACACGCGATCCGCCTCAAGGGGCAGGCCGTTCCGTACAAGGCCACGGCCGGTACGACCCTGCTGCGCAACGACCAAGGCGAGCCGATCGGTCTGATGTACGCGGCCGCCTATGTCCGGAGCGACGTCAAGGACGCGTCGACGCGCCCCATCGCCTTCTTCTATAACGGTGGGCCGGGCTCGGCCTCGCTCTGGCTTCACCTGGGCGCCTTCGGGCCGCGCCGGGTGGCGACCGTCGACGCCGCCTTCACGCCGCCGGCGCCCTACGCGCTGGTCGACAACGCCGAGACCCTCATCGACAAGACGGACATGGTCTTCATCGACGCCATGGGCACCGGCTACAGCCGTCCGGTCGGTAAGGGCCAGCCCAAGGACTTCTACGGCATCGACGAGGACGTCAACGCCTTCGCCCAGTTCGTCCGGACCTACATCAGCCGGAACGGCCGCTGGAACTCGCCCAAGTTCCTGGTCGGGGAGAGCTACGGCACCTTCCGCTCGGCCGCCCTGGCCAACACCCTGCAGTCCCGGGACGGCATCCACCTCAACGGCGTCGTCCTGGTCTCCTCCGTCCTCGACCTGGCTTCGATCACCTTCAGCCCCGGGGACGACCGTCCCTACATCCTTTATCTGCCGAGCTACGCCGCCGTGGCCTGGTACCACAACGCCCTCGGCGACCGGCCGGCCGACCTGGAGGCCTTCCTGGCCGAGGTGCGGCGCTTCGCCCAGGGCGAGTACGCCGCGGCCCTGTTCAAGGGAGCCGCGCTCCCCCCGGCCGAAAAGCGGGCCGTGGCCCTCAAGCTCGCTGGCTATACGGGGCTGGCCGTCGATTACTGGCTCAAAGCTGACCTGCGGGTGACGCTGTCCCGGTTCAACGTCGAGCTCGAGCGCGACCGAGGCCTGACCACCGGCCGCATCGACGCCCGGTTCACGGGCTTCACCCGCGACCTGCTGTCCGAGAACGCCCAGGGCGACCCGGAAGGCCCGGCCGTCGGCGGCGCCTACACCGCCCTGGTCAACGCCTACAACCACCAGGAGCTCCGCTACGGCCAGGACCAGGCCTACGTCACGTCCCATCGCGGCGGCCGGGAGTGGAACTGGAAGCGCCAACCGACCGGCGGCGGTTTCCCGGGCGCGCCGGCCTCGTCGGGCGGCTTCTTTCCGGGCGCCCCCAACGTCCAGGGCGACCTGGCCCAGGCCATGATCACCAATCCGAAGCTCCTGGTCCAGGTCGAGAACGGCTATTACGACATGGCCACGCCGTTCTTCGCCACCGAATTCACCATGGCCCATCTCGGCCTGCCGCCCGAGCTGGCCGGCAACCTGGTCCTGAACTATTACCCCGCGGGGCATATGATGTACCTGCACGACGAAAGCCGAGCCCGGCTCCACGACAACCTGGCCGCCTTCATCGACCGGGCGACGAAACGCTAGACCGGCCCCGCCGGCCGGGGGATTGCCAAGGGCGGGCCCGGCCGATAAGATAGCCATATGGACAACCTCGAACGCCCCGCCCCCGTCCCGCCCGCCGCTTCCGGCGGTCAGCCGCCCGCGATGCGCCGCGCCCTCGGCGTCGGCAGCATCACCGCCATCGTCGTCGGCACCATGATCGGCTCGGGCATCTTCATCGTCCCGGCCACCGTGGCGGCCGAGGTCCGCTCGCCGCTCCTCATGTTGGCCGTCTGGATCGTCGGCGGCCTGATGTGCCTCTTCGGCGCCCTGTCTCTGGCCGAGCTGGCCTCGGCCTTCCCGGAGACCGGAGGCATCTACGTCTATCTGCGCGAGGCCTACGGACCGCTGGTCGGGTTCCTTTTCGGCTGGGCCCTCCTCTTGATCATCGACTCGGGCACGATCGCCACGCTGTCTCTGGCCTTCGCCACGAAGTACCTGCCCCACTTCGTCCCCCTCGGCCCGGCCGGCCAGAAGGCGGCGGCCGTCGCCTTCATCCTCGCGCTCATCGGCATCAACTACGTCGGCGTCAAGCAAGGGGCCTTCGTCCAGAACCTCCTGACCGTCCTGAAGTTCGCCGCCCTGGCCGGGATCATCGTCTGCATCTTCTTTTTCGCTCCCGGGAATTGGGCCAACCTCTCCCAGCCGCCGGCGTCCGCCCTCGGCGGGGGCCTGGTCGGGCCGTTCGGCCTGGCCCTCGTGGCCGCGCTTTGGGCTTACAAGGGCTTCGAGGTCTCCACCTCGAACGCCGGGGAGACCAAGAACCCCGCCAAAACCATCCCGGTCGGGCTCATCGCTGGCTGCGGGCTGGTCACGCTGCTCTACATCCTGGCCAACGTGGCCTACCTCTACGCGGTGCCGGCGGCCGAGATGACCAAAGCCGACCGGATCGCGGCCTCGGCCATGAAAGCCGCCGTCGGCCCGGTCGGGGCGTCCCTCGTCGCCTTCATCATCCTCTTCTCGATCCTGGGCGCGGCCAACGGCCACATCCTGACCGGTCCCCGGGTCTATTACGCCATGGCCCGGGACGGCCTCTTCTTCCGCAAAATGGCCGTCATCCACCCGCGCTTCCGGACGCCCCACAACGCCCTTTTGGCGGTGGGGGCCTGGAGCATCGTCTTGAGCCTGGGCCCCGGCGGCACGTTCGAACAGCTGCTGAAATACGCGGTCTTCGGGGCCTGGATCTTCCTCGGGCTGGCCGCGCTCGGGGTCATCGTGCTGCGGAGGAAGCGCCCCGACCTGCCCCGGCCGTACAGGGCCCTGGGCTACCCGGTGACGCCGGCCCTGTTCGTCCTGTCGGCCCTGTTCGTCATCGTCAATACGCTCGTCCAGAGCTTCTGGAACGCCTTTGCCGGCCTCGTCCTCATCGCCCTCGGCGTCCCGGCTTATCTCTACTGGAACGGCAAGAAGCGGAGGGCGGCCCCGCCGGCCGGGCGCTGACCCGCGGCCGGACGGGGACGATCACGACTTCGAAAGGGGGAGTTATGATCATCCGATTGAAAAGGGCTTATGAAGCGCCCGCCAAGGGCGACGGCGCCCGGCTGCTCGTCGAGCGGCTCTGGCCGCGCGGCCTGACCAAGGACAAGGCCGCCATCGACGAGTGGTTCAAGGACGTCGCGCCCAGCCCGGAGCTCCGGAAATGGTACGGGCACGAACCGGACAAATGGCCGGAGTTCCAGCGGCGCTACCGGGCCGAGCTCCGGCGGCAGCCCGAGGCCGTGGAGAAGGTGCGACAGCGCGTTCGGAGCGGCCCGGTCACCTTCGTCTATGCCGCCAAGGACGAGGAGCGCAACAGCGCCCGGGTCCTCAAGGCCTTCCTGGAGGCCGAGAAGGGCTGATCCGGCGCCGTCTATTGACGGTGAAGCACCAGGTCCAGCAGGGCCTCTTCGGGGCTGCCCGGCGTGAAATCGTACTGCATATGGCCGTTGTTGAGGGTCAGGTTGTCGCCGGAGAGCGTGTACTCGAACTGCGACTCGCCGCTTCTGCCGGACGTCCAGGTCAGGGTCATAACGTCGGTGGACGCCGACCAGCTCCCGCCGGAAACGACCGGGCTTTCGCCGGGATCGGTGACCGTCAGGGTGAACGTCGTGGCGCTGAACAGCAGGACCACCGTCGAGCCTCCGGCCACGATATCGACGTGCGTGCCCGAGTTGGCCACACTGGTGAACTCCGCTTTGGTGGCGTTCCACGTCCCCAGGAAGCTCTCGGGGTCCTCCGGGCCCGTGTTGCTTTTGCAGCCGCCGACCGCCAGGACCGCCGCCGCGAGACAAAGGATCAAAGTCGTCCGTTTCATGGGAACTCCCTTCCTGCGATACGTTTCAAAAGCCGCTGAGAAGATGGGATTACGCTAATTCTTTTTAGGCGGGGAAGTCAAGCGCGACCGGGACGGCGCCGGTTCGGTCGGAACAGGGCGGCGGGGCGGAGCGGATGCCGGCCTCCCCGCCCCGGGCCGCCGGGCCGGACCCCGAAGGGTCCGCCCGAAAGGTCCCGGCCAGCGAGGAAGGCCGCCACGGTCCGGTTCAGCCCCTGATGGTGACGCTGAATTCGGTCGTCGGCGTGGCCGAGGCCATGATCCGGTCGGCGGACAGGGCGTCGATGAGGACGCCGACGCCGGCCAGGGACAGCAGGGCGGCCACCAGGAAGATGGCGAACTTGGTGCCGATTTTCATGATATCCTCCATAAATCTTTTAATTTCTTGGCTCTGGACATCCAGTAAGACGGAGGGGAGGGGCGAAAGGTTTCATACTTTATAAGAAAAGTAGGGATTTTCTCCGGATCCGGAAAAAGGACGGCCCCGGGCCGCCGGGAGGGTCTTAGCGGGCCGCCGCTTTAGCCGCGTATTCCCGCGACCGGGCCGGGTCGCCGGTCCGCTTGTAGAGCTCGGCCAGGAGACCGTAGGCGAGCGAACGGGCGGCCCCGTCGGGCCCGAGATCGAGGGCCTTCAGGGCCAGCCCGATGGCCTCCTCGTAGCGTTCGCCGCGGACGAGATCGAGGCGGGCCTGATAGAGATAGGGGAGCGGGAACTTGGGATCGACCTCGATGCAGCGATCGAGGGCCTCCCGGGCCAGGTCGAGCTTCCCGGTCGTTTGGTAGATGCGGGCCAAATTGTAGAAGGCCTTGAGATGACCCGGCGTGATCTCGGTCTCCCGGAGGTAGGCGGCCTCGGCGTCCTCCAGCCGTCCCCGCTTCTCGGCGATCCAGCCCAGCCGGTAATGGGCGTTCATGAGCAGGGGATTGAGGTCCAGGGCCCGTCGCAGGTTCTCCTCGGCCGGGTCGAGCTCGTTCTTGGCGATGTAGCAGGAGCCGAGGATGTCGTAGGCGGCGGATGTCCCTTCGGGGTCCCGGGCCAGCATCTCGCGCAGGACCCGGATGGCGCCGTCGGGGTCGCCCGCGGCCTCGATGCCGCGGGCCCGGTCGAGGTCGTTGTAGACCCCGATCTTGTCTTTCGGATCGGCCAGCGGCCGGCCCTCGAGCTTGGCCGGGTCCGCGTACGAGCCGACGTAGCCGAGGGTGGCCAGCTTCTCCCGGGTCGCCGCGTCCACGCCCGCGGCCGCGGTTTCGACGGCGCCGCGGCCGGCGTCCCGGACGAGCGACTCGGCCGCCGCCCGCAGCGCGGCGACGGTCTCCGGCTCGGCGGCGGCCAGGTCCGTCCGTTCGCCCGGATCGGCGGCCGGATCGTAGAGCTCGGGGACGGGGGCCAGGATGAGCTTGCGCCGTCCGTCCAGGACCGCCCGGAGCTCGGACCAGCCGTAATGGAAGCGGGGATAGTAGGTCTCGCTGTAGACCAGCCCGGTCCGCGTCTCGGGCCGGCCTCGCAGAGCGGGGACGAGGCTCCGGCCGCGGGCCTCGGCCGGCAGGGGAAGCCCGGTGAGCTCGGCCACGGTCGGCAGGACGTCGACCAGGCCGGCCGGCCCCGGCGCGACGACGCCCCGTGCGCCTGCGAGGGGCGCGTCGACGATGAGCGGAACGCGGATGGCGGCGTCGTAGACGAAGAAGCCGTGCGTTCGCTCGCCGTGCTCGCCCAGGCTCTCCCCGTGGTCGCCGGCGATCACGATCACCGAGCGGTCGAACAGGCCGCCTTTTTCGAGGGCCTGCCACAACCGGTCGAGCTGGGCGTCCATGAAAGCCACGGCGCCGAAGTAGGGCTGGCCGGGAAACCGGCGGTCGTAAGGCGGCGGCGGCTGATACGGGGAGTGCGGATCGTAGAGATGGATCCAGGCGAAGAACGGCATGTCCCGGCGGGCCTCGATCCACGGCAGGGCGGCGTCCAGGACCTCGTCGGCCGGGCGGCGGACCGTGTCGAACGAGACGGCGGCGTACCGGTTCAGGTCGAAATCGTCGACATAGGTCCCGAAGCCCTGGTCGAGGCCCCATTTGGAATCGAGCACCCAGGCCCCGATGAAGGCCCCGGTCTCGTAGCCCCGGGATTGGAAGAGCTCGGCCATCGTCACCAGCTTGTCCGGGACGATGAAGCCGCCGTTGTCGCGGACGCCGTGATAAGGCGGCAGGGTGCCGGTCATCAGGGTCGTGTGGGACGGCAGGGTCAGCGGGGCCTGGGCGTAACAGCGCTCGAACCGCGCGCCGCGGGCGGCGAACCGGTCCAGGACCGGGGTCAGCGTCTCGCGGCCCCCATAGCAGGACAGGGCGTCGGCCCGGGTCGTGTCCAGCGTGACGAGGATGATGTTGAGGCCGCCGGCCCGGCCCGCGGGCCCGCCGGCCGGAGCCCGGCGCAGGAGCAGGACCGCCGCCAGGGCGGCCGCGGCGATGACCCCCGCCGCGATGACGAGCCGGCGCTGACGAACCTTCATGGCGACGGGGGCATTTTACCATAAAACGCGGCCTCCCCCTGCCGCGGCCGGGCCGGGGCCGCCCGGCGGTGCCGGGTATGGGACCGGCCGGGCCGGCGGTCGCCGAGGCGCTGGACGGGAGCCGGCGGGCCGCGATATACTCGGGGCGCTCGCCGGTCCGATGCCTTGGCCGTCCTGGAGGTTCCCGATGCCCGAGCCCGAATCGCCCGTCGCCGCCCTGGAACGCCTGACCGTCCCGAAGATCGATCATGTCGACCTCGTCACCGTCAAGCTGCCGTTCGTCGCCCCGTTCGGGACGAGCGTCTACACCTGGACCGACAAGGAAGCCCTGCTCATGCGCCTCGAGGGCGACGGCGTCACGGCCTGGAGCGAGTGCGTTTCCGATCCCGACCCGTACTATTTTTACGAGACCAACGGCACGGCCCGCCACCTCATCAAGGACTTCCTCCTGCCGCTCGTCGAGCCCGGGCTGACGCTCGGCGAGCTGGCCGTCCGGTTCGGCCATGTCCGCGGCCACGGCATGGCCAAGGCCACGATCGAGAACGGCCTGCTCGTTTTGATCGCGCTCCGGCGGGGCGTCCCTCTCCACGAGCTCCTGGGCCGTCCGGCCGCGAGGATCAAGTCGGGCTTGAGCATCGGCCTCAAGGAGACGCCGGCGGCGCTCCTGTCGGCCGTCGAGCGGGCGGTGGCCAAGGGCTATCACCGCGTCAAGATGAAGGTCAAGAGGGGCCAGGACGTCGACTGGGTCCGGGCCGTGCGCGAGCGCTTCCCCGACGTCCGGCTGATGGTCGACGCCAACGGCGACTATACGCTGGCCGACGCCGAGCGCCTGCGGCAGCTGGACGCCTTCGACCTGATGATGATCGAGCAACCCCTGTCCTACAGCGACATCTACGAGCACGCCCTGCTGCAGAAGCGGCTGAAGACGGCCATCTGTCTCGACGAGTCCATCCACGGCCCGGCCGACGCGGCCACGGCCCTGGCCCTCGGCGCCTGCCGGATCATCAACATCAAGCAGGGCCGGGTGGGCGGCCTGATGGAATCCATGAAGATCGCCAAGTTCTGCGCCGAGCGGGGCGTGCCCGTCTGGTCCGGCGGCATGGACGAGACGGGCGTCGGCCGGGCCGTCAACATCCACCTCCAGACGGCCGAGGGCTTCACCCTGCCGGGCGACACCTCCGAGACCAGCAACTATTTCGAGCGGGACATCGCCGAGCCGCCGGTCGTGCTCGACGCCGAGGGCTTCATCGCCATCCCGCCCGGGCCGGGCCTGGGCGTCCGGGTGGTCGCCGAGCGCGTCCTGGAACGGGCCGTCCGCTGGGAGCGCCTGCGCTGATCCGGCCTGCTCCGCCCCGTCCTTCTCGGGGTCGTCATCGTGGTCCAGCCCGGTGTGGCGGATCGTCGAGATCTCCGACCTGCGCGGCTCCTTTCGCGACGGGCGTTCAGGGCGCGGCCGGCCGGCCGTCGGCCGGACGCCGGACGATCCAGAAGCGCACGAAGCGGTAGATCATGTTGGGCACGGGGACGCAGAGGAGGATGACGATGACCAGGTCCAACCGGTCGAGGAGGGCGAAGACCAGGACGCCCAGATAAACAAGGCCGCGGAAATCGCCGCTGGCCCCCGAGCCGGTCCGCAGGCCGCGGTACTCGCGTTCGAGGTAGTACAGCAGGACCTGGAGCATGTAGGCGGCCAGCCCGAACAGGCTGACGATGAAGAAACCTAGCCGGCCGGACTGGAGGTAATAGCCGGTGGTCATGGCCCCCAGGACGCAGAAATCGGTGATCCGGTCGAGGTAGAGGTCGAGGTAGGCGCCGAAGCGCGTGCACATGTTCCGCGACCGGGCCAGCATGCCGTCGGCCCCGTCGAGCAGGGTGCTCAAGTAGATGAGCAGGCCGGCGGCGACGAAGCTCCGGCGCGTGCCGCCCAGGAAGAAACCGGCCCCGACCAGGCCCAGGGCGAAGGCGGCCACGGTCAGATGGTTGGGCTTGAGATGGAGCCGCAGGGCCGGCCGGACGATGAGGGCCGCGAGGCGGCGGTTGACCAGCCGGTCGAGTTGAACGATCTTCGGCAGCCGCTCGGAGAGGGGGGGCTTGAGCGAGGCCTCGAGATCGAAGGGCGGCGGAGTTCCGGGCGCCGCCGTCATCATGCTGTCCCCCCTCATCGGACCGAAACCTTGGCCCCCCGACCTGCGACCTTACCGGCATCATAGGCCCGGCCGCTTCCGAAGTCAATTCGCCCGGTCGTCCGCCGGCCCGCCGGAGACCGCTTGCCCCGGGCCCCCCCCGGCCCCTATAATGGCCTGCGTGAGATCATGGGGGACCGAGGGACTCGCGTGACTTCGCCGCCCGGCTTCCTTTCGCCCGCCGCCGAGGCCGCGGCCCCCTCCGGCGGCCTGACCATCGTCGTCCGGGCCCGCAGGAGGGCGGCGTGAGCGCTCCGGAGACCTGCGTCATCATCGCCGCCGGCCGGGGCAGCCGCCTGGCCGCCCGGGCGGCCAGCAAGCCCCTGCTCGAGATCGACGGGCGGGCCCTCATCGACCGGGCCATCGACGCCGCCCGGGCCGCGGGCTTGAGCCGCTTCGTCGTGGTCACCGGCTACGCCGGCGACGAGGTCGAGCGCCATCTCCGGGCCCGGGCCGCGGCCGACGGGATTCCGATCGTCGCCGTCCGGAACGACGAGTGGGAGAAGGAGAACGGCCTCTCGGTCCTCAAGGCCAAGCCGCTGGCCGGGGACCGTTTCCTGCTGATCATGTCCGACCATCTCTTCGACCCGGCCCTGCTCGGGGAGCTGGTCCGCCGGCCGGTCGGCGGCGAAGAGGTCGTCCTGGCCGTCGACGGCCGCAAGGACGGGAACCCCTACGTCGATCCCGACGACGTCACCCGGGTCCGGACCCTTGACGGCCGGATCGCCGCGATCGGCAAGGGACTCGCCGACTATGACGCCTATGACACGGGCGCCTTCCTGTGCTCCCCGGCTCTGTTCGAGGCCCTCGAGGCGAGCCAGGCCCGGGGCGACTTTTCGCTGTCGGGCGGCCTGCGCGTCCTGGCCGGTCGGGGCCGGGCCTTGACCTGGGACGTCGGCGGCCGCTTCTGGCTCGACGTGGACGACGAGGCGGCCCTGGCCAAGGCCGAGCGGGCCCTGGCCGCCGGGCTGACCGGCCCGGCGCCGTCCGTCCGTCCGGCCAAGGCCCGCGTCCGCCGCTGGGCCCGGCCGCTCTTGAGCGCGGCGGGGCTGGCCCTTCTCGCGTTCCTGGTGTTCAGGACCGGGGCCGGCGCCATCCTCGGGCAGCTGGCCCGCTTCGGCCCCTGGTTCCTGGCCGTCGCCGGCCTGGCCTTCCTGTGGATCTTCCTCCAGGCCTGCGCCTGGTCCATCATCCAGGCGTCCCACTTCCACCCCGTCCCGCTGATGCGGCTGTTCCGGGTCAAGATCATCGGCGACACCCTCAACACCCTCCTGCCCTCGGCCAACGTCGGCGGCGACGCCGCCCGCGCCTTCCTGATCCGGTCCGACACGCCGCTCAAGGAGGGCATCCCCGGCGTGCTGGTCGACAAGACCGTCGAGGCTTTCGCCGCGAGCCTGTTCCTGGCTTTTGGCTTCCTGCTCGGGCTGACCGTGGTCGATCTGCCGGCCTGGATGGACGCCGTCGCCGCGGTCGGACTGGCGCTGACCGCGGCCGGCATCGCCCTGTTCATCCTCCTGCAGCTCAAAGGGGCCCTGTGGGCCATCGACAAGGTCGGCCGGGTCATCCCCCGCGTCCGGCGTCTGGCCGCCGGGCGCGAGCACCACATCCGCGACCTCGACGAGAACATCTGCACGATCTACAAGCACCTGGACGCCCGGACCGCGGCGGCGACGGCGCTCCATTTCGCCGCCCGGGTCCTCGGCGCCGTCGAGGTCTATCTCGTCATGGCCGTCCTGGGCGCCCCGCTGTCCGCCGTCCAGGCCCTGTTCACGTCGGCCGGCGTGACCATCATCAACACGGCCTTCTTCATCGTCCCCGGCCAGGTCGGGGTCCAGGAGAGCGCCCACATGCTCGTCCTCCAGCTGCTGGGCTTCCCGGCCGCCCTGGGCCTGAGCCTGGGCGTCATCCGTCGCCTCCGTAAGCTGGCCACTTCGGCCGTCGGGCTCGTGCTCTACGCGACGAGACCCTCGGCGGGCCGGCGTTGACACGGACCTCCGGCCCGAAATATCATCGGAGCGAGGAGTCACCGAGACATGAAAACCCGCCGTTCCTTCGTCCCCCGGGCCGCCGTCGCCGCCGCCGCGGTCGCCTTCCTGGCCCAAGCCGCCGCGCCGTGCACGCTGGCCCTCCTGGCCGGCAAGGCCACGGCCAACGGCCGGCCGCTGATGTGGAAGAACCGCGACACCTCCGATCCGAACAACAAGCTGGCCTTTTTCAAAGGCCCGAAATACGATTTTGCCGCCGTCGTCATCTCCGAGGCGGCCGCGCCGGCGGCCGGGGTCTGGGGCGGCCAGAACACGGCCGGCTTCGCCATCATGAACTCCCAGGCCGACGACCTCGGCGACGCCGCGAAGAAGCTCGACGGAGCCGGCAACGGGGCGTTCATGAAGCTGGCCCTGGGCGAATGCGCCTCCGTCGCCGATTTCGAGGCCCTGCTCGTCCGCGAGAAAGGGAAGTGGGACCTGGCCGCCAACTTCGGGATCATCGACGCCGAGGGCGGGGCCTGCTTCTTCGAGACCCGGCGCGACTCGTTCGCCAAGTTCGACGCCCGCGACCCGCGGGTCGCCCCGTTCGGCTCCATCGTCCGGACCAACTTCGCCTTCACCTCGCCGGATCAGACGCTCGGCGGCGGCTTCGACCGTTTCGAGCGCATCGGCCACATCGTCGAAGCGGCCCGGCCGCTGGGCCGCATCGACGCCCGGTTCATCCTCCGCGAAGCCTCGCGCGACCTGGTCCACGAGAAGCTCCATTCCAACCCGCTCGTCCGGCCCCTGCCGGACGACCCCTCGAGGCCTCTCTACGTCCACACCAACGACACCATCAACCGCAACACCAGCGTCTCGGCCCTGATCTTCGAGGGCGCCCCGTCGCGCGACCGGGCCGACCTCGGCACCATGTGGGTCCTTCTCGGCCAGCCGGTGACCGGCGTCGCCGTGCCCGTCTGGCCGGCCGCCGGCCGGGTCCCGGCCGCCGCGACCGGGGCCAAGACGGCGCCGCTCAACGACGCCGCCCTGGCCATCGCCGCCTACCTCTACCCCGACCAGCGGGGCCGGATGTATCAGTACCTCGACGTCACCCGGCTGCGGACCTTCGGCGGCGAGGGCGTGCTGCCGAAGCTCTTCCGGATCGAGGACCGGACCCTGGACCGGACCGCCGAGAAGCGGGCCGAGTGGCGGAGCGCCAAGCCCGCCGCGGCCGCCATGGCCGAGTTCCAGGACGCCGTCGCCGCCGAGGCCTGCGAGGCGATGAAAAAGGAGTTCGCCGTCCTCCTGAAGTAGCGTCCGGGCCGTCCCGTCGCAGGAGACCCGGGAACCCTTCGGGCCCGCCTGGAGTATATCCCCCTGACGGGACCCCGGTCCCGCGCTCGTCCGCCGGAAGGAGAACCATGAAAAATCCGGTCCTGAAGAGATGTCCGGCCCTCCTCGCCGCCGCCGTCCTCCTGGCGGCTTCCGAAGGTCCCGTGCGGCCGGGCCCCTCCTGGGACGCCGTCGCCGCCCGGGCCGCCCGGGTGGAAAGCGGCCTTCTGCCGCCCTTCGTCGTGGCCGGGCGGCCGCTCCCGGCCAAGACCATCGCGGCGCGGCTGGCCGAGCTGAAAGTCCCCGGCGCCAGCGTCGCCGTCATCAACGGCGGGGCCGTCGAGTGGGCCAGGGGATACGGCGTGACCGAGGCCGGGACCTCGAACGCGGTCACGCCCGGGACGCTCTTCCAAGCGGCCTCCATCAGCAAGCCTGTCGCGGCCCTGGCGGCGCTCCGGCTGGTCGAGCAGGGCCGGCTGGCCCTCGACGAGGACGTCAACCTCAAGCTCAAGAGCTGGCAGGTGCCCGCCAGCGAGCTCTCGGCCGTCGAGAAGGTCACCTTGAGACGCCTGTTGAGCCACACCGCCGGCCTGACGGTCCACGGCTTCGGCGGCTACGAGGCCGGCGCGCCCCTGCCGACGCTCGTCCAGGTTCTCGACGGCGTCGAGCCCGCCAACAGCGGCCCGGTCCGCGTCGATGTCGTCCCGGGCAAGATCTGGCGTTATTCGGGCGGAGGGTTCACCGTGGCCCAGCTGCTGAGGACGGAGGTCGGCGGAAAGGCCTTTCCCGAGCTGATGGCCGAGCTCGTCCTGAAGCCCGCCGGCATGACCGACAGCACCTATGAGCAACCCCTGCCCGAAAGCCGCCGGGCCGCCGCGGCCGGCGGGCACACGGGCGACGGCAAGCTTCTGCCCGGCCGCTTCCACACCTATCCGGAGATGGCCGCGGCGGGGTTGTGGACGACCCCGACGGATCTGGCCAAGTTCCTGATCGAGATCGCCAAGGCCCGGCGCGGCGGGTCGGTCCTTCTCTCCCAAGCCTTGGCCCTGGAGATGACGACCGCTCCGAAGCCCGGCTACGGCCTGGGGCTGTCGTTGAGCGGCTCCGGCGCGTCGCTGAATTTCGGCCACGGCGGCTCGAACGAGGGTTTCAAGTGCCAGATGACGGCTTTCGCCGAGGGCGGCCGCGGGGCCGTCATCATGACCAACGGCGACCGGGGCTCGGCCTTGGCCGCCGACATCCTGCGGGCCGTCGCCCGCGAATACGGCTGGCCGGCCCTCCAACCCGTCGAGAAGAAGACCGTCGCCGTCGATCCCCGGGCTTTGGCCGCCCTTGAAGGCCGCTACGAGCTCCGCCCGGAGCGGTTCCTCGAAATGAAGCTCGAGGGCGGGGCCCTGCACCTCATCGACGGGGACGAACGGATCGAGCTCTTTCCCGAATCGGAGACCCGCTTCTTCGATACCGTCGAGGGGCACTCCCTGGTCTTCTTCCTGGGCCCGGACGGCCGGGCGACCCACCTGGTCATCGACGGCCAGCTCAAGGCCCCCCGCCGCTAGGCCGCCGCCCGGCCCGTGACACGGCCGGGGAAGATGTGCTAAGTTCGTCTCTCCGCGGCCCGCGCCGGCCGCCGGCCGCGAACCTCTGCAGGAGGGTCCCCATGAAGAAGCTCCGCGCCCCGCTCGCCGCCGGGATCTTGGCCGCCATCGCCGCGATCGCCCTCGCCTTCCCGGCCCCGCGTCCCCGGCCGCTCGAATTCGCCGTGTCCTTCCCGGCCTCGCTGTCGGATACGCCCCTCGACGGCCGCCTCCTGCTGCTCCTGTCCACGAACGACGCGGCCGAGCCCCGCTTCCAGGTCTCCGACGGCGCCGGGACCCAGCTCGTCTTCGGCGTCGACGTCGTCGGCCTGGCCCCCGGCGGAGAGGCCGTCGTCGACGCCTCGGCCTTCGGCTATCCCCTGCGCAGCCTGGCCGAGCTGCCGTCGGGCGACTACTACGTCCAAGGGCTGCTCCACCGCTACGAAACGTTCCGCCGCGCCGACGGCCATACCGTCAAGCTGCCCATGGACCGCGGCGAGGGCCAGCGCTGGAACGCGGCGCCCGGCAACCTCCTGAGCGCGCCCGTCAAGGTCCGCCTCGATCCCCGGACCTCCGGCCGGATCCGCGTCGTCCTGGACCGCGAGATCCCGCCCATCCCGGCGCCCAAGGACACCAAGTACATCCGCCATGAGCGCATCCGGAGCGAGCTCCTGACGAAATTCTGGGGACGGCCCATGCACCTCGGGGCCTGCCTGCTGCTGCCCGAGGGCTTCGACGAGCACCCCGAGGCCCGCTATCCACTGGTCATCTATCACGGCCATTTCCCCTACACGGTCGAGGGCTTCCGGGAAACGCCGCCCGACCCGGACCTGAAGCCCGATTGGAGCGAGCGCTTCCGGCAGGAAGGCTACAACCGCATCCAGCAGCAGCTCGCCTACGATCTTTATAAGGAATGGACCGGGCCGCGTTTTCCCCGCGTCATCGTCATGGAGATCCAGCACGCCAATCCTTATTACGACGACTCCTACGCCGTCAACTCGGCCAACCTCGGCCCGTACGGCGACGCCATCGTCCGCGAGCTCATCCCCTACGTCGAAAAGAAATACCGCGGCCTCGGCCAGGGCTGGGCCCGCTTCCTCTACGGCGGCTCGACGGGCGGCTGGGAGTCCCTGGCGGCCCAGGTCTTCTACCCGGACGAGTTCAACGGCTGCTACGCCGCCTGTCCCGATCCCATAGACTTCCGGGCCTACGGCATCGTCGATATCTACACCCACCGCAACGCCTACGCCGTCGACAGCCCGTGGAAGAGGACGCCCCGGCCGGCCCTGCGCAACTGGCTCGGCGAGGTCAGCGCCACGGTCGAGGAGACCAACCACCGCGAGCTGGCCTTGGGCACGAAGGGCCGTTCGGGCGAGCAGTGGGACATCTGGCAGGCCGTCTTCGGGCCGGTGGGGGAGGACGGCTATCCCCGGCCGATCTGGGACAAGATGACCGGCGAGATCGACCGCGGCGTCGCCGCCTACTGGCGTGAGAACTTCGACCTCCGCCACATCCTGGAGCGCGACTGGAAGACGCTCGGCCCCAAGCTCGTCGGCAAGATCCACATCTACGTCGGCGACATGGACAATTACTACCTCAACAACGCGGTCTACCTGATGGAAGCCTTCCTCGAAGGCACCAAGGACCCCTATTACGAGGGCGAGGTGGACTACGGCGACCGGGCCGAGCACTGCTGGAACGGCGATCACGACCGGCCGAACGCCCTGTCGCGGCTCCGCTACCACCAGATGTTCATTCCCCGCATCGCGGCGCGCATCGAGCGGACCGCCCCGGCCGGGGCCGACCTGGCGAGCTGGCGGTACTAGCGACCCCGGGCGGCTCGGGACGCCGGCCTTGACAGGGTCTCGGGCCCGAGACTATCATTCCGGCCTCGCGAACTCTTCGGGAAGGAAGCCCCATGAACACACGCGCCCTCCGTTCCGGCCTCGCGGCCGCCCTCCTCGTCCTGGTCACGGTCTCGATCGCGGCCACGGGTCCGGCCAAGATCAAGCCGGCCGTCGATCCCGTCGTCCAGAAGATCGTCGATCTCGGCACATCCGACAACCGGGTCATGGTCTGGAACGATTACGCCAGCAACCGCTTCGGCGGCCGGGAGTCGGGCAGCAACGCCTACAACGACGCCGCCGAATGGGCCGTCTGGCAGTTCCGCCAGTGGGGGCTCGAGGCGGGCCTCGAGGAGGCCGGCCAGGTGCCCGTCGGCTTCAACCGCGGCCCCTGGTTCGGCAAGATGATCAAGCCGGCCGGGAAGGCCCTCGACTTCGGCACCCCCAGCTTCACGGCCGGGACCAAGGGCGTCGAGCGGGGACCGGTCGTCATCCTGAAGGCCGACCCGTTCTCCATCCCGGGCCGGAACGCCAAGCCCGAGGACGTCGAGAAGAAGCGGGCCGCCGTCGAAGCGGCCATCGCCGAGGTCCGGGCCGATCCGGCGGCCTTCAAAGGCGCCTGGGTGCTCATCGCCGGCCTGAACACCGGCTTCGCCCGGGACGGCCGCCGCGGCACGCCCGAGTACGCCGACGCCCAACTCATCCCCAAGCTCACCCAGGTCCTGGTCGAAGCCGGGGCCCGCGGCACCATCCAGGCCGCCAAAACGGACCCCTTCCCGATGCTCGACGGCTTCGTCGGATCGTGGGACAAGCTGCCGGTCCTGCCCGACATCAAGCTGGCCGAGGACCAGTACAAGGAAATCAAGGGGCTGGTCGAAAAGGGCGAGCCGGTCGAGCTCGAGTTCGACATCCGCAACTGGTTCAAGATGGGCCCGGTCAAATACCATAACGTCGTGGCCACCCTCCGGGGCTCGGAGTTCCCCGACGAATACATCGTCCTGGGCGGCCACTTCGACTGCTTCAGCTCCGCGACCGGGGCCGTCGACGACGGCTCGGGCTTCGCCCCGGCCATGGAGGCCGTCCGGCTCATCGCGGCCGCCGGCGGCCGGCCCAAGCGCTCGATCGTCGTCGTCCTGTTCGCGGCCGAAGAGATCGGCCTGGTCGGATCGCAGGCCTGGGTCAAGGCCCGGCCCGGCATCGGCCCCAAGATCATGATGATGATCAACCGCGACGGCAGCCCCAGCGCCATCACCGGCGCCGCCGTCCCCGAGACCTGGTTCGCCGATTTCCAGAAGATCGCCGCGCCCCTGGCCGGCCTGAACCCGAAATGGCCGTTCAAGCTCGAACGGGCCGTGCCCCGGGCCCACGCCACCAGCCCGGGCGGCTCGGACCACACCTCGTTCGAGATGGAAGGCGTGCCGACGCTCCGCTTCATGACCCAGACCGACTACCGCTATCAGCACGCCTGGCACACGCTCGACGACCTCTACAGCGAGCTGGTGCCCTACACGGACCATCAGCGGCATTCCGCCCTGGTCACGGCCGTCGTGGCCTACGGCGCGGCCAACCTCGACCGGCCCCTGACCCGGGACGGCGTCTACCTCGCCGACGGGCTGTACGCCGACATCGCCGTCGGGGAGGGCGAGGCGCCCGTTCACGTCATGGCCGCCCTCGATTTCGCCAACGCCCCTCTGCAGACCGCCAACTTCGTCCGCATCGTCGAAGGCCAGGGCGGCGGCGCGGCCGGCCCCCGCGGCATGGGACCGGGCGGGCCTCCCGGGCCCGGGCCGCGGCCGCAGATCCTGCCCATCGGCAAGATCGACGTCCGCGACGGCGTCGTCGCCGGTCTGATCGTCTCCGACGTCCAGAAGTCGGTGGCCGTGCCCGCGCTGCCCCTGGCGCCCAACGCCGCCATCAAGCACGACGCGGCCGGCGTCCTCGGCGTCAGCGGTCCGAACGCCTTCTACCTGACCCTGAAGAAGAGGCCGGGGCTGGACAGGACGGCCACGGCCATCGGCCGGACGATCGCCGGGCTCGATCTGCTGAAGACCCTGAAGAAGGGCGACGCCATCCGGAGCATCCGCATCGTTCGGGTCGGCCAGGCCGCCCGCGATTTCAAGACGGACAACGAGTCGTTCAAGAAGCTCCTCGGAAAATAGCGGACGGGCCAACCGCGGCGCCGCGGCGGCCCGAAGCGGCTACCGGAGGACCTCGCGGTCGAGCCGGCTGAGGATGGCGTTCGAGGCGAAGGCCGTCCGGTTGGTCATGACGACCGAGCCCAGGCCCCGGTCGGGGTAGAGGCGCATCTCGCAATGGAAGCCGGCCCCGCCGCCTTCCTTGAAATAGTACGCGCGTCCGCCGCGCCGATAGCCCCGCCGAAGGCCGGGCCGTTGCCCCGCCCTCCGATCGGGAGTATCATCGCTTCGCCTCAAAGGAGGTTCGATCCATGAGAGCATCCCGTTTCTCCGCCCTGATCGCCATCGTCCTCTTGGCCGGCTCGCTGGCCGCCCAAAGCCGGGTCGTCCCGTCCGACACCGCCGCCACGGCCATGCTCAACCGCATCTGGCTCGAGGGGACCAACAACTCCCGGGTCATGGAGCACCTGAGCTGGCTTGCCGACGTCTTCGGTCCCCGGATCCCGGGCTCGCCGGCCTATAGCCAGGCGGCCGCCTGGGCGGTGAAGAGGTTCACCGAGCTGGGACTTTCGGGAGCGGCCATCGAGCCCGCAGGTGAGTTCGGCCTGGGCTGGTCCTACGAGTACGTTTCCGCCCACATGACGGCCCCCTCGTACATGCCGATCGTGGCTTATCCCCGCCCGTGGACCGGGAGCACCAAGGGGAAGATCTCCGGCAGTCCCGTCCTGGCCGTCGTCTCCTCTAAGGCCGATATGGACAGGTTCCGGGGCCGTCTCAAGGGAGCGATCGTCCTCGTCAAGGAGCCGCGCCCGGTCCATCCCAGCTTCAGCGCCCCGGCCTCACGGCTGGACGACAAGGGCCTCAAGGAGCTCGAGGAAACCCCCATCCCGGTCAAGCCGGCCAAGCCGGGCGAGCCCGAGGCCGGGGGCCCGAAATGGGAGGAGCTGGAGGAGTTCTTCAAGACCGAAGAAGTCGGGTGTCTCGTCGAGCCGTCGAGCGGCAGCCGCTCGGATTTCGGCACCATCAGGGTCGATGCCTACGGCGGGAACGGCAAGGACCATCTCACCCGGGGCCAGAGCCCGCGGATCATCGTGGTTGCGGAACAGTACAATCGCATCTGCCGGATCCTGGACCTGAAGGTCCCGGTGACGCTCGAGATCGAGGTCCGGACGACCGTCCGGGACGCGGACACGCAGGGATACAACGTCACCGCCGAGATCCCCGGTACGGACAAGAAGGACGAGCTGGTCATGCTCGGCGGCCATCTCGATTCCTGGGCCGGTGGGACGGGGGCCGTAGACGACGCGTCCGGCTGTGCCGTGGCCATGGAAGCGATGCGCATCCTCAAGGCCCTCGGCGTCAAGCCGCGCCGGACCATCCGGGCGGCCTTCTGGACGGGGGAGGAGGAGGGCTTTTACGGCTCTCGGGGCTACGTCGTCCGTCATTTCGGCGATACGGATAAGCAGAGCCTGGCCAAGATGGACTTCGAGGTCCTTAACAGGGGCTGGCGCGATCCGCTCGGCGCCTCGACCAAGCTCCTGGCCAAGCCCGACTATGCCAAGATCTCCGGCTATTTCAACTACGACAACGGCTCCGGCCGCATCCGCGGCCTCTACCTCCAAGAGAATTTCGCGGTCCGGCCGATCTTCGAGGCCTGGATGAAGCCGCTCGAGGACCTGGGCGTGACGGCCATCGCCCTGCAGAACACCGACGGCACGGACCATTTGCCGTTCGATTACATCGGCATCCCCGGCTTTCAGTTCATCCAGGACCCGCTCGACTATTCCTCCGGCCTCCACCACACGAACCAGGATGTCTACGACCACGCCGTGGCCGAGGACCTCGTCCAGTCGGCCGTGGTCATGGCCTATTTCGTCTACCAGACGGCCATGCGCGAGGAGATGCTGCCGCGCAAACCCCTGCCGATCCCGGTCGAGATGCCGGCCAAGGTCAAGTAGGCCGGATGGACAAACCGGCTCTCGACGCGATGCGGCGCCGCTATTCGTGCCGCTCGTACCTGCCGGCGCCGCTGGACGAGCGGACCCTGAAGGCGTTGAAGGCCCGGCTGGAAGCGCTGGGGCCGGGCCCGTTCGGCGCCCCGGTCCGCTTCCTGCTGGAGGCTGCGACGCCCGGCGACGAGCGGGCGCTCAAGGGTCTGGGCACCTACGGCAACATCCGCAATCCCCGGGCCTTCCTCATCGGGGCCGTGGGGTCCGGGCCCGGGAGCCTGGAGGATTTCGGCTATTTTGTGGAGAAGGCCGTCCTGGAAGCCGTCGACCTGGGATTGGCCACCTGCTGGCTCGGCGGCGGCTTCCGCAGGAGCCGCTTTTCCGAGCGCATCGGGGCGGCCGGCGGAGAGACGGTCCCGGCTGTCGTCGCGGTCGGCCATCCGGCCGATTCCGCCGACCCCGGCGGCTGGATCGGCCGGGCCTCCGGGCGGGCGGCCCGACTGGCGCCGGAGAAGCTGTTCTTCTCGCCGGAGTTCGGCCGGCCGCTCGAGCTGGGGGATGCCGGACCGCTGGGCCCGGCCCTCGAGGCGGTGCGCTGGGCCCCGTCGGCCTCGAACAAGCAGCCCTGGCGCCTCGTCCGCCGCGCCGGGCGCTGGCACTTCTACCTTCAACGGACTAAAGGCTACCGCTCCGGCCTGGTGAAAGGCCTCCTCGGCATGGCCGATCTGCAGCGCGTGGACATGGGCATCGCCATGACCCATTTCGAGCTGGCCGCCCGCGAGCTCGGGGCGGCCGGGGCCTGGGAGATCCTCGATCCCGGCCTGACCAGGCCCGACGACCTGACCGAATACACGGCGACCTGGCGCGAGACCGCGGCCGGGCGGCGGGAGGAGGGACGATGACGGGCCGCTCGAGACGCGCCGGGAACCCGGCGGTTCCGTTCGCCCTGGCCGGTCTGCTGGCCCTGTCGATCGCTTGCGCCAAGACGGCGCCGCCGCCCCCCGCCCCGTCCTGGACTGTCCAAGCGAGCGGGACCGCCGCGAGCCTGCGCGGCGTTTCGGCCGTCGACGACCGGGTCGCCTGGGCCAGCGGCGCGAACGGCACGGTCCTCCGGACGCTCGACGGGGGCGCGACCTGGACCGCCGTCCCGGTCGCCGGAGCGGAGACCGTCGATTTCCGCGACATCGAGGCCTTCGGGCCCGACGAGGCGGTGATCATGGGCATCGACCGGCCGGCCCGGATCTTCCGGACGACGGACGGCGGCCGGACCTGGGACCCGGCCTACTTCGACGATACGCCGGGCATCTTCCTGGACGGGATGGACTTCTTCGACGACCGGAACGGACTGGCGTTCGGCGATCCGATGGACGGGCGGTTCTTCATCCTCCTGACATCGGACGGCGGCGCCTCCTGGACCCCCCTGCCGGAAGCCGCGCGGCCGGTCGCCCGGGACGGCGAAGCGGCCTTCGCCGCTTCGGGCACGAGCGCCTTCGCCCTCGTCCCGGACCGTATCTGGCTCGTCACCGGCGGGTCCGTTTCGCGCGTCTGGCGGTCCGGGGACCGCGGCCTGCGCTGGGACCCGGTCGCGTCGGGCCTGCTCTAGGGCCTGTCGTCGGCCGGCGGCTTTTCGGTCGCCTTCCTCGACGGACGAAGCGGCATCGCCGTCGGCGGGGATTACCGGGCCGAGTCCGCCTCCGCCGGCAATGCGGCCGTCTCGGCCGACGAGGGCCGGACCTGGACGCCGGTCGGAGCGAAGCGGCCCGGCGGCTTCCGCGAAGCCGTGGCTTTCGTCCCCGGCGCGAAGCCCCCGCTCGCGGTCACGGTCGGGCCGTCGGGATCGGATCTCTCGCCCGACCGGGGCCGGACCTGGACGCCCATCGCGGGCCCGGCCGGATTCCACTCGCTCTCGTTCGCAAAAAAGGGACGGGCCGGCTGGGCGGTCGGCCGCAACGGGCTCATCGCCCGGCTGGTCCTGTCGACCGGCGGCGGCGATTGACACGGGCCGGCGCCCGGGTCTATCATCGTTTCAACGGATCTCGCACCGGAAAGGACACCTCTCATGGCCAAGATCCTCGCGTATTGCGGGCTCGATTGCGGCGAGTGCGAAGCCTATATCGCGACCCAGAAGAACGACCGGGAAGGGCTCGAAGCCGTGGCCAAGGACTGGTCCCGACGCTACGGCGGCCAGAACCTGGGGGCGGACGTCTGCGTCTGCGACGGCTGCTCGACGGGGAAGAGGACGAGCACGGCGCACGCCCTGACCTGCGGCATCCGGGTCTGCGCGTCCAAGCGCGGCGTCACGACCTGCGCCCATTGCGCCGATTACGGCTGCGAGACGCTGCAGCAGTTCTTCGCCTTCGCCCCGGTGCTCAAGGACAAGCTCGAGGCCATTCGCCGGGAGATCGGGCATTAAGACCGCCGCCCGGGCGCGCCGCGAGCGCCAGGACCACGAACCGCCGGCCGTCCTGGCCGAGCTCGGCGCGCGCTTCCATCACCTGGGCATCCCGACCACCCGCCCTCGCCCGGGCGAGGTCCACCTGCCGGACCTCAAGATACACGTCTCCGGATTTCCGACCAGTCCCTTCGGCATCGAGTGGATGCGCTTCGACCCGGGTTGCGCCATTTCCGAGCTCGTTCGCACCGTGCCTCATGTCGCCTTCGAGGTCGACGACCTCGAAGCCGCCCTGGCGGCGCTCGGACGGACGGCCGCGATCACCTCGCCGTCCGCCGGTGTCCGCGTGGCCATGATCGAGGACGACGGCGCCCCCGTCGAGCTGATCGAGTTCAGGAAAGGCCGGGGCCCGGGCGGCTGACCGGAGCGGGCCGGGCCGTCAGCTCTTCCCCAGCTCGCCGAGCCAGGCCTGGGCGAAGGCGCGGGCGGCTTCCGTGGCCTCCCGGCCGGCCCGGAAGCAGAGCTTCCAATAGGCCGGCTTCTTCTCGTAGGTCTCCCTGACGAAAACCTTCTTGTCGCCGCGAGCGGCCAGCTCGGCCCCGTAATCGACGTCGGCGCTGGCCTCCAGGAACTGGCGGATCCGCTTGGCGACGAGGGCCCGCGGCTCCTCCGGCAGGTCCTCGGCCCAGGCCTTCATCCGGGCCTCGTGCTCCTCCTGGTTGGCTTTCGTCTGCATCTCCGCCCCGAGACGGAAGCTCTCCATCATCTGGGGGTTCTTGTCCAGGTCCTCGAGCTGGGCCTGCATCTGCTTGATCGTGTCGGCGAACGTCTTCTTCATCTCGGCGTCGGCCGTGGCCTGGGCCTGGCGCAGGTTATCGATGCCCTTCTGGATGTCGGCCTTCATCTTGGCCATGGTCTCCTCGGCGCCGGGCGCCCGCTCGGGCGGTTCCGGCTTGCGGCTCAGCCGGAACTTTTCGTAGGCGGCCTTGAATTCCGCCGACCCGGCATAGTCCTTGGCCCAGGCCAGTCCGGCCCGGACGACCCCGGACCGGGCGTCGGGCGGCAGGGCCTTGAAGGCCTTGATGGCCGGGCCGTCGTAGACGTACCCCGAAGTCAGGGACTCGAGGACCCGCGTGCCGGCCGAGGCCTTGTCGAGGCCGAGCCGGGCCAGGACGTCGGTCCCGGCCTGGGCCAGGACGAAACCGGCGGTGACGGCCGTCAAAACGAGGACGCCGATGCTTTGGATGCGCTGGCTCATGACTCCCTCCTTCTCAACGGAGCAATTCTGACAAAAACGGTAGGATATGTCAAAACGGGGCTGACGGGCCCATGTGCCGTCTTGACCGTCTCTTGCCCTCCGGGCTATCATGGGCTCACTTCGCGTTCGAGGAGGTCCCCATGTCCCGTTCCCGCCTTCTGCCGGCCCTCGCGCTCCTGGCCGCCCTCGCCCTGGTCGTCCTTCTGCCCGCCGCCCCGGCCAAGCCCGCCTCTCCGGTGCCGCCCGGCCTCGACGCCGCGGTGGCCCGGATCCTGAAGGTCTTCGAGGTCCCCGGCCTGTCCCTGGCCATCGTCAAGGACGGGAAGGTCGTTTGGGCCAAGGGCTACGGCGTGCGGAAGCTCGGCGAGCCGGACCCGGTCGACGCCCGGACGCTCTTCGGCATCGCCTCGAACACCAAGGTCTTCACGGCCACGGCCCTCGGTCTGCTGGTCGAAGAGGGCCGCCTGGCCTGGGACGCTCCGGTCGTGGACTACCTGCCCTGGTTCATGATGTACGATCCCTTCGTCACCCGCGAGTTGACCATCCGCGACCTGCTCGTCCACCGCAGCGGCCTGGGGCTCGGGGCCGGAGACCTGCTCTGGTGGCCCGAATCCACCTATAGCCGGGAGGAGGTGGCCCGCCGGCTCCGCTACATCAAGCCGGCCTCGTCCTTCCGCGGCGCCTACGCCTACGACAACGTGCTCTATACCGTCGCCGGCGAGGTCATCAAGGCCGTCTCCGGAAAGACGTGGGAGGACTTCGTGGCCGAGCGCATCCTGAAGCGGGTGGGCATGACCGGGAGCAACGTGCGCCACTCGGCCGCGGTCGAAGGCGGCAACGTGGCCACGCCGCACGCCCGGGTCGAAGGGGCCGTCCGGCCCGTCCGGCCGTTCACGAGCGACAACACCAATCCGGCCGGCGGCATCAACGCCGGGGCCGAGGACATGGCCAAGTGGATGCTCGTCCGCCTGAACCGGGGCCGGTTGGCCGACGGCACCGCCCTCTATTCTGAGCGGACGGCCCGTCAGATCGAAACGCCCGTGACCATCACGCCGAACCCGCCGCCGCCGGCCGAGCTGGCGGCCCTGAAGTCCAATTTCGCCGCCTACGCCCTGGGCGTCGGGGTCCGGGACTATCGCGGCCAGCGCGTCCTGACCCACACGGGCGGCCTGCCCGGCTACGTCTCGCAGGTCACCCTGCTCCCCGAACGCGGCCTCGGCGTCGCCATCCTGACCAACGCCGAGTCGACGGAGGCCTTCGCCGCCCTGGCCTGGCAGATCATCGACCACGACCTCGGCGCCCCGGCCACGGATTGGACGGCCGCCTATCTCAAGCTCAAGGTCCGGGCGGACGCCGAGACGGCGGCCGCCCTGGGCCGGGCCTCGTCGGCCCGCGACGCGGCGTCGAAGCCGTCCCTGCCTCTCGCCGGCTACGCCGGGACCTACACGGACGCCTGGTACGGCGACATCGTCCTGGCCGAGGAGAACGGGCGCCTGGTCATGCGCTTCTCCCGGACGGCGGCCCTGACCGGCGACCTCGAGCACTGGCAGCACGACACCTTCATCGTCCGCTGGCGCGACCGCGAGCTGCGGGCCGACGCCTACGTCACCTTCGCCCTCAACCCGGACGGTTCGATCGAGCGGGCCCGGATGGAAGCCGTCTCTCCGGAGACCGATTTCAGCTACGACTTCCAGGACCTCGACCTCCGGCCGGCCCGCCGCCCGGCCCGCTGACCGGGCTTCCGAGCCGGGCTTGACCGCCGCGGGGGGGGCGGTTATCATGCCCGCGGGAAGGAGAGTGGTGAGATGGTCGATTCTACCGTTGTCCTCTTCGGTCAGACCCTCGGCTACACGATCTACTGCCTCTGCATCATCCTGCTCGTCGGCTGGTTCGGCTGGCGGCTGACGCACGCCGGCAAGGCCGGCCCGGTCAAGCCGAAGGTCTTCTACGCCTTCGTCGCCGTCCTGGCCGTCCTCGGCTTCTCCCTGCACATCACGACCTCGCTGACCATCCCCTGGGTCAAGCCGGACCTGGCGCGGGCCAGCCTCCAGGCCGACCGGACCTTCGACCTCCGGGTCGGCGGCCACGAGTTCCGCCTGCCGGCGGAGAAGATGGTCGTCAAGACCGGCGAGCTGGTCCGCTTCGAGGTGACCTCCGAGGACCTGACCTACGGCTTCGGCGTCTTCCGGCCGGACAACACCATGGTCTTCCAGATGCAGGTCGTGCCCGGCCACAAGAACGACGTCCTGTGGCGGTTCACCAAGCCCGGGCTCTACACCATCCGGTCGACGGAGTACTCGGGCCCCATGGGCTACGCCATGATCGTCCCCGACGCCATCGAAGTCGTCGGGGCGGAATAAGGAGGGCGCCATGGGCTTCATCAAGACGCTCGTCGACGGCCAGGACGGCCTGTTCAAGCCCAAGACGCTGACGCCGATGCAAAAGCTGACCCTGCGCTTCGTCGTCGTCGGCCTGGTCTATTACGCCTTCGCCCTGATCGAGGGGATGCTCATGCGCATCTTCGAGGTCAAGCAGATCCCGCTCATCCACACCAAGCAGTTCTTCGCCATGATGACGGCCCACCCGCTGGTCGGCATCTTCGGGGCCAGTTACGCGATGGTCTTCGGCGCCTTCCTGTTCCTGGTGCCCTACCTGATGAAGAAGCCCCTCTGGAGCCTCAAGCTGGCCCACTGGACCTTCGGCCTGGTCAGCGGCGGCGTCTTCGTCTTTTGGGGGGCCGGGTTCGTCTCCCACTACGCGCCGCTCTACACGCTGTACTGGCCCCTGCCGGCCGATTTCAGCCAGTTCGGCCCCCTGGGCGGCGCCGTCTTCATCCTCGGCATCGCCCTGGTCATGGTCGGGACGCTGTTCTTCGTCGTCAACATCTTCAAGACCATCACCTACACGCCCAAGGGCTGGGACAGGCAGCCGGCCGGGGCCCAGTTCGGGGACGCCTTGGGCTGGACGGCCGTGCGGAACTTCTTCCGCCGCAAGAAGACCGAACACCAGGTGCCCCTGCCCGTGGCCGCGGTGGCCCGCGGCTCGGTCGACCTGGCCTTCAACTCGGGCGTCATCCTGTTCACCGGGGTCCTCATCCTCGTCTACATGGTCGCCGCCCTGTTCGGCCACAACCTGAAGAACACGGCCATCGACGCCCTGCTCTACAAGAACTGGTACTGGTGGGGCCTGGACCTGATCGCCGACGGCCTGGTCCTCATCTTCGTGGCCGGCACCTGGTACCTGCTGGCTACGCTCATCTCGGGCAAGAAGCTGTTCATGGAGAACGTCGCCCGGGCCGCCCTGCTGGTCGAGCTGGTGGTCTCCTGGACCGTCTGGTCGCACCACCTGCTCTCCGACCAGGCCCAGCCCGGCATCCTCAAGGTCCTGTCCGGGGAGATGGTCACCGCCTTCGAGCTCATCACCCAGGGCCTGGCCTTCTTCATCACCCTGGCCACGCTTTGGAGCGCCCGGCCGCTGAAGATGACGAATCCGCTGAAGTTCCTCCTGGGCGGCCTGCTCGGCTTCGGGCTCGGCGTCCCGGCCGGCATCATCCAGGCCGACGTCGGCCTGAACCGCATCCTCCACAACACCCAGTGGGTCATCGGGCCGCACGTCCATGTGGCCATCCTGGTCGGCCTGACCATGACGCTCTACGCCGCCGTCTACCTGCTCTTCCCCATCCTGACCAACGGGGCCAAGCTCTACAGCCAGACCCTGGCCAACATCCACTTCTGGGCCCACCTGACCGGCGGCATCGGGATGGGCGCGTTCATGGGCATGGCCGGGCTGAAGGGCATGCTGCGGCGGACGCTCTACGCCAACGGCGAGTTCAACGTCTACATGATCCTGGCCGCGCTCTGCGGCGGGCTGCTCGTCCTGGGCTTCCTCTGCTTCTTCGTCAACATCGTCATGAGCGTCGGGCTGAAGGGCGTCCTGGGCCTTTTCGGCCGGTCGACGCTCGACAAGGACAAGCTCCTCCCCGAGACGCATTAAGCGGGAGAAGGAACGAAAAGAACGTCCGGCCGCCGGCCCGGGACCCGGACCGGCGGCCGGACGCGATCGATCAGAAGCCGAAGCCGACCAGGACCGAAAAGCCCTTGTTCTTGAGCGAGACGATGTCGTCTTCGACGCCGCTCGGCTGGTAGACGTTGGTCAGGCCGAGGTGGTAGCGGCCTTCGATGGACAGGATGACCTTGGGCAGCTTGATGTCGAAGCCCGCGCCGAAGACGGCGGCGATCTCCGTGTCCTTGAAGTACTCCTGGGTCTCGTACCGGTAGGAGTAGTCGGGCTCCTCGCCGGTCAGATAATTGACGTCGTACCCCTGCTGGGCCTTCAGGACGTAGCCGATGGACGGGCCGGCGTACAGGAACGGCTTGAGCGGGCCCGACAGGAAGCTGTACTTGACCAGGATGGGCATCTCGATGTAGTCGACCAGGAACCGGCCGGTGACGTCGACGGTCTCGTCGGCGTACTCGGGATAGGACAGGCCGCGGCGCGAGTAGAGCACCTCGGGCTGGATGGCCAGGGCGCCGAAATTGAAGCTGACGAAGAACCCGCCGGTGAGACCCTGTTGGGTCTTGAAGACCGGGATGTCGGTCGCCGTGTCGGTCGCCTTGATGGCCATGTTGGCGAAGTTGAGGCCGCCCTTGAGGCCGAACGTGGCCGCACCGGCCTGGGGGGCGAGGCAGGCCAGCGCCAGGGCCGCGAGCAGGACTGGGGTAAGCTTTTTCATCGATTCCTCCGGGAACGAAATTTACGAATCCGCACCCATCCTAGTCTCCCGGCCCGCGAACGTCCATCCCCGGCAAGGGTGATTGGGGGGATGATTCCCGGCCCGCCGCCGGGGAGGAGCCGCCCCCGGGGGGGGAGGAGGCGCCTTGACTCGCCCGGCCATCCGCCGATATCATCGCCGCGGTACCTGGTCCTCAAGGAGGCCCCCGATGAGCCCGAAAAGCCCGACGCCTCTCGGCCCTCTCCGTCTTCTCCCGATCGCCCTGTTCGTCGCCCTGGCGGCCGTTCCCGCCCCGGTCCGGGCCGGCGGCCCGGCCGGTCCGGATGGCCTGCGGGCGGTCCGGCTGACGGGCCCGGCCGGCGCGGAGACGGCGGTCGCCGGGCTGGTCCTGGCGGACGGGACGGAGTCAGACCTGCCCGCCCCGCTGCCCCTGTTCACCCTTCTCGTCGACGGGATGCTGACGGCCTCGCCGTCGCTCCCGGCCGGACTGTCCCTCACCGTCGGCCGGGAGGCGGGTTTCGCGCCGGGGGCGAAGCTGACGCTCGTCTTCCGCAACGCGGGGCGGGCCCAGGTGGCGCTCGAGAACCTGGTGCCGCTCGGCCAGGCCGACGATCGGACCTACATCACGGCCGGCCTGCCGGACAAAGAGCCCCACACGCTCGACCGGAGCCAGCTTTTCCGGCCCGGGCGTCAGCCGGTCGGCGTCCTCCTGCCGGACAACGCCTGGCATCTCGGCTTCTGCTCGCTCCCGGCCGGCCCGGGGCGGGCCCTGACGGCCATCGCCCGCCGGGTCAAAACGGACAAGGCCGAGCGGACCCGCTGGGCCACGACCCTCCAGCCCGGCGGCTCGGTCGAGTACGCGCTCTATTTCGAAGCGCACGCCGGCGACTGGCGTTGCGGCCTCGAGGTCATGTTCCGCGAGCGCTTCCTCTACGACCTCGGCCAGTTCGACGACGCCCTGTTCCAGCGGGCCGACCTGGCCTGGGTCCGGCGGGCCTATCTCATGGTCCTCCAGTTCGCCTGGGACCGGACCTATTACGACGGGACCTCGGGCGCCTACGCCTTCGACCGGACCCTGACGGCCTGGGACAGGCTCCTCGGGCCGATCGATATCTACACCATCTGGCCGACCTGGCCCCGGCTCGGCCTGGACGCCCGCAACCAGTGGGACATGTACCGCGAGCTGCCGGGCGGCCTGACCGAGCTCCGCCGCCAGGTCGACCTGGCCCACCGGCTGGGCAAGAAATATTTCATCTCCTATAATCCCTGGGACTCCGGCACCCGCCGGGAGGACCACCTGGCCGGCATGGAGGACATGCTCCGGAGGCTCGACGCCGACGGCGTCGTCCTCGACACCCGCGGCGATTCGAGCCGCGAATTCCAGGCCGCGGCCGACCGGGCCAAACCCGGCGTCATCATGTACAGCGAGGGCATGGCCGTCCCGCGCGACATGCCCGGCATCGTCTCCGGCCGCGTCCACGACGCGCTGTACATGCCGCCGCCGCTGAACATGAACAAGTTCATGAAGCCCGATTTCGCCATCTTCCGGGTGCTCCAGCTGGCCGAGGGCCCGCTCCACCGCGAAGCGGCCGTGGCCTTCTTCAACGGCTACGGCTCGGAGATCAACACCATGCGGCCGGGCCGGCCCGACTGGATCGACGAGGACCTGCGCTACCTCGGCCGGACGACCAGGCTCCTCCGCCAGAACGCGTCGGCCTTCCTCGATCCGGCCTGGGAGCCGCTCGTGCCCACGCTCGAGGACGGGCTGTGGGCCAACCGCTGGCGCGACGGCGCCAAGACCGTCTGGACCGTTTACAGCCTGAGGCCCGAGGGCTATAAGGGCCCGCTCTTCGAAGCCGACATCCCGGCCGGGGCCCACCTCGTCGGTCTTTGGAGCCATGAAGAGCTCGAGCCGGCCGTCCGGGACGGCCGGACGTACGCTCCCGTCGAAACGGCCTCGTTCGACACGGCCTGGATGGGGACGCGGGGCGAGGGGAACGTGGACTGTCTCGCCGTCCTGCCCGCCCTGCTCCGGGTCGAGGCCGACGGCGAACGGCTGACCTTCGCGGCCGCCGGCGCCCCGGCCGGCAGCCGCGTGGCCGTTTCGGCCGGGGACCCGTCCTACGCCAACGAACCGGCGCTCTTCGGGCCGGAGCAACGGACCATCGTCCTGCACGAGCATTTCGGCTTCCGGGAGGAGAAGTTCGTCGTCCAGCTCCTCGACGCCCGCGGCGAGCTCCTGGACGAGCGCGTCGTCCGCCTGCCGCTGGCCTATCCGCGGCTCATGACCCGGGCGGCGCGGACGGCGCCGGCCTCGAAGCCCCCGGCCGGCATGGTCGAGGTCCCGGCCGGGACGTTCGTCTTCAAGACCGCCGGCAATCCCGACGATGCCAACCCCATCATCCCGTACCCCGACACGACCAAGCCCCGGACGGTCGAAATGAGGCGCTTCTTCATGGACCGGACCCCGGTGACCAACGCCGCCTTCATGGCTTTCCTCGAGGCCACCGGCTACGCTCCCGCCGACCGGTCCAACTTCCTCAAGCACTGGACGGCCGGCCGGCCGCCGGCCGGGGAAGGCGATCATCCGGTGCGCTGGATCTCGCCCGACGACGCCCGGGCCTATGCCGGGTGGGCGGGCAAGCGCCTGCCGACCGAGATCGAATGGCAGTACGCCGCCCAGGGCCGCGACGGCCGGCCCTTCCCCTGGGGCGCCAGGATGCTCCCCGGACGCTGCAACGACAAGCTCAACCGGACCACCCCGGTGACGGCCTTCCCCAAGGGGGCCAGCCCGTTCGGCGTCCTGGACCTGGTCGGCAACATCTGGCAGTTGACGGACGACGTCTACGACAACGGCGTCTACCGTTACGGGATCATCCGCGGCGGCAGCTTCTACGCGCCGGAGACGAGCGAGTGGTACGTCAAAAGCGGGCCGCTCGCGGCCGACCGGGTCCAGATCCTGCTCCTCATCGCCCCCGGGCTCGACCGCGCGGCCACGGTCGGATTCCGCTGCGTCAAGGACGCGGAGTGACGGCCCGGCCGGCGCGGGCCCGCAGGGCGGCGCCGGTGCGCGACGCGGCGCAGGCCATGACCTCCGCCGGCGTCCCCTGGACCACGATCCGCCCGCCTTCGCCGCCGCCCTCCGGCCCGAGATCGACGACATGCCCCGCCCGGGCGATGAGGTCGAGGTCGTGCTCGACGGCCACGATCGTGTGGCCGGCCCGGAGGAGCCGCCCGAACAGCCCGAGCAGGCGGTCGACGTCCGAGGGATGGAGGCCGGTCGTCGGCTCGTCGAAAAGGTAAAGGACCCGGCCGGCCGGCGGGTCGATGAGCTCGGCGGCCAGCTTGAGCCGCTGCCGCTCCCCGCCGGAAAGCGTGTCCAGGGACTGCCCCAGCCGCAGGTAATCGAGCCCGATCTCGGCCAGGAGCGACAGGCCCGCGGCCACCCGGGGCAGGGCGGCGAAGGCCGCCGCCCCTTCGGCCGCCGTCAGGTCGAGGGTCTCGGCGATCGTCCGGCCGCCGGCCTTCACTTCGAGAACGCGGGCCTCGTAGCGCGCGCCGCCGCAGGTCTCGCAGGGGGTGGAGACGTCGGCCAGGTGGTCGAGGCTGATCGTGGTCCGGCCGGTCCCGCCGCAGGCCGGACAGCGGCCCTCCGCCGTCAAAAAGGAGAAGTGGGCCTTCTTGAAGCCCCGGGCCCGGGCCTCGTCCGAGCCGGCATAGAAGCCGCGGACGGCGTCGAAGAGCCCGAGAAAAGTGAGGGGAATGCTCACGGGGCTCTCGGCCGGGGCGCCCGCTCCGGCCGCGACGACCCGGACGAAGCGCTCCAGGCCCCGGACGGCGTCGCAGGCCGCCGGCCGCCCGGCTTCGGCCGAGGCCCGCAGGACGTCGAAGACCAGGCTGCTCTTGCCGCTGCCCGAGACGCCGGTCACGGCCGTCAGCGCTCCCGTGGGGACGACGGCGTCGATAGCCCGGAGGTTGTGGGCCCGGGCCCCGGCGATCTCGACGGCCGGCCCCGGCGTCCCCGGCAGGGGACCGGGCCGGACCGCCCGGCCGGCCAGATAAGGCCCGGTCACCGAGCCGGCCGACCGCTCGATCTCCGCCGGCGTCCCCTCGGCGACGATGCGGCCGCCGCGGCGCCCCGCGCCCGGACCGATGTCGATGACGTGGTCGGCGGCCCGGATGACGTCGATGTCGTGCTCCACGGCGACGACCGTGTTGCCCTCGGCGGCCAGGCCGCGGACGAGCCCGAGGAGCTTTCCGGTGTCCCGCGGATGGAGACCGAGCGTCGGCTCGTCGAGCACGAAGGTCACGCCCGTGAGCCGGACGCCGAGGAGGCCGGCCAGGCGCAGCCGCTGGGCCTCGCCGCCGGAGAGCGTGGCCGAGGGCCGGTCGAGGCCGAGGTAGTCGAGGCCGACGTCGCGAACGAGACCCAGCCGGCGCAGGACCTCCTCCCGGACGGCGGCCGTCACGGCCGCGGCCCGGGGCTCGAGCCCGGCCCGGCCGGCCGGGCCGCCGAAGAAGGCCAGGCTCTCGGCCACGGTCAGGGCCGCGAGGCCGGCGATGTCCAGACCGCGGTAGGTCACGGCCAGCGACTCCGGCTTGAGCCGCCGGCCGCCGCAGGCCGGGCAGGGATCGTCCCTCATCAAGACCCGCATGGCCTCGCCCCGGCGGTCGGCGTGCTTGCACCCGTATTCCTCGGCGACCAGGGCGGCCAGGCCCTTCCAGGGGCCCCGGAAGCGGAAGTCGCCGGCCCGTCGGCCCCGCTTGTACGACCAGACGACGTCGTAGACGCGGTCGCCGGTGCCGTTCCAGGCCAGGGCCCGTTCGGCCGGCGAGAGCGCCGCGTAGGGCTTCTCGAAGTCCATTCCCGCCGCCGCCCCGGCCGCCCGAAGCGCGGCCGCGAACTGGCCGTGCGGGTCGCCGTAGGCGCGCCCGGTTTTGGTCCCGTCCATGGCCCCGGCCGTGAGCGGCTTGGCCGGGTCGGTGATCAACCGCTCGGGGTCGGCCACGGTCACCGTGCCCAGGCCCCGGCAGGCCGGACAGGCGCCCCGCTCGTGATTGAAGGAGAACATCGAGGCCGTCAGGGGGCGGCCTCGAAGCTCGGCGGGCGGCGTCCCGGCCCGGGCGTAGAGCAGCCGGTAATAATCGAGGATCTCGGTCATGGTCCCGACGGTCGAGCGGGGATGGGCGGCCGCGGCGGACCCGGCCACCGCGACCGGCGGCGTCAGCCCGCGGGCGGCGGCGAAGTCGGCCCGGCCGCCCTTGTCGATGAGGGCCCGGACGTAGGCCGAGAAGCTCTCGATGTACCGCTGCCGCGAGGCGGCGAACAGCGTGTCGAAGACGAGCGAGGACTTGCCGCCGCCGGACGGGCCGCAGACGACGGTGAAGCGGCCGAAGGGGATGCGGACGTCGATGCCGCGGAGGTTGTGGGTCGAGACGCCTTCGAGGACGATGGGGCCGGCGGGATCGGGGCGGGGCCCCGCGGCCGCCGCTCCCCCGGCCGCGGCCGCGGGGCCGCCCCGCAGGGCCCGGCCGGTGAGCGAGCTCTCGCAGGCGGCGACGGCGTCCGGGGGGCCGCAGGCGACGACGCGGCCGCCCTCCTCGCCGCTTCCCGGGCCGAGGTCGATGACGCGATCGGCCGCCCGGATGACGTCCGGGTGGTGCTCGACGGCGACGATGGTCCGGCCCATGTCGACCAGGCCTTGGAGCGCGGCCACCAGGTTTTCGACGTCGGCCCGATGGAGGCCCGTGGTCGGCTCTTCGAGGACGTAAAGGACCGGGCCGGAGCCCGTCCGGCGCATCTCGGCGGCCAACTTGACCCGCTGGGCCTCGCCGCCCGAGAGGGTGGTCGAGCTCTGGCCGAGCTTGAGGTAGCCCAGGCCGAGCCGCTTCAGGACCTCCAGGTCGGCCGCCAGGCGCGGCGCGCCGGCGTAGAATTCGGCCGCTTCCTCGACGCTCATCTCGAGAACGTCGTGGATCGACCGGCCGCGGTCCCGGACGGCCAGGGTCTCGTCGTTGAAGCGCCGGCCTTCGCAGGCGGGGCAGACGACGTCGACGTCGCCGAGGAAGTGCATCCCGATCTGAAGGAGGCCCGCGCCCTGGCATGTCTCGCAGCGGCCGCCGGCGACGTTGAAGGAGAACCGGCCCTTGCCGAAGCCCCGGTCCCTGGCCTCCGGCAGGGCCGCGAAGAGATCGCGGACGCGGTCGGAGATCCCGGTGTAGGTCGCCGGATTGGAGCGCGGCGTCCGGCCGATAGGGGACTGGTCGACGGCGACCACCCGGCCGACGGCGCCCCCGATCTCGACCGCTTCGGCGTCCGGGCCGGCGCCGAGGCGGCCGGCGCGCAGGCGCTCGGCCAGGATGTGCCGCACCAGGGTGGACTTGCCGGCCCCCGAGACGCCGGTGACGACGTTGAGCGCGCCGAGGCGGAACTCGACGTCGATGCCCTTGAGGTTGTGGAGCCGGGCGCCCCGGACGACCAGGCGGCCCGTCCCGGCCCGCCCTCGCGAGCGGGCCGCGGGGACGCGCTCGCCCGTCAGGAAATCGCGGCTGGCGCTGACGCCCCGCTCCAGCCCGGCGATCCCCGCCGCGGGCCCCTGGTAGAGGACGCGGCCGCCGGCCGCGCCCGGGCCCGGCCCGAGATCGATGAGATGGTCGGCCGCCCGCATGACGTCCTCGTCGTGCTCGACGACAAGGACGGTGTTGCCGTTGTCGCGCAGCTCCGCGAGCAAGCCGAGCAGCCGGGCCGTGTCGGCCGGATGGAGCCCGGCCGTGGGCTCGTCGAGGACGTAGAGAACGCCCCGCAGGCCGTTGCCGGCCTGCGACGCCAGCCGGATGCGCTGGATCTCGCCGCCGGCGAGGGTGTCGGCCGGGCGGTCGAGGCGCAGGTAGCCGAGGCCGAGGCGATCGAGAAGGTCCGTCTTTTTCAGGACCGCGGCGCGGACGGCGTCCCCGGCCTCCCGGCGCCCGGCCCCGAAGGCCATGGCCCGCATCGCCGCGGCCAGGCCGCGGACGCTCAGCGCCGAGAGAGCGTCGATCGTCCACCCCTCGACGGTTACCCGGAGCGACTCCGGGCGCAGGCGCCGGCCGCCGCAGGCCCGGCAGGGCAGGGTCCGGGCGAAGCGGAGGATGTTGTCGTTCCGCTTGGCCTTCAGGATGGCCTCCATGACGGGCAGGATGCCCTTGTAAACGCCCTCTTCGCGGGGCTTGGCCGCGATGCCCTTCCAGCGCAGCCGCGACTCGAGCGGGTGCTTGCCGTAGCGGATGAGGATGCGGTCGCTGCCGTCGAGGACGATGTCGCGCTGGGCCTCGGTCAGGTCGCGCCAGGGGATGTCGACCGAGAAGCCGTGGGCCCGGCAGACCTCGTCCAGGACCTCCATGGTCACCTGGGAATAGATGATGTAGCCGTTCGGCGTGGTCAGGGCCAGGGCGCCCTGGCGCAGCGTCCGCGACGGATCGGCGACGAGCAGGCCGGGGTCGATGCGGTCCTCGACGCCCAGGCCGCGGCAGGCCGGGCAGGCCCCCTCGGCCGTGTTGAACGAGAACATCCGCCGCGACAGGCGCAGCCCGTCGGGCGACTCGCCCAGCCGGGCGAAGAGCAGCCGGAGGTCGTCGTGGATCTCGGTCAGGGTCCCGACCGTCGAGCGCGGTCCCGGCGCCGAGGTCCTCTGGCCGACGGACACGGCCGGGGCCAGGCCGGCGATGTGGGCCACCTCGGGCCGCCGCAGCTTGCCCAGGAACTGGCGGGCGTATGACGAGAAGGTCTCGAGGTAGCGCCGCTGGGCCTCGCGGTAGATGACGTCGAAGACGAGCGAGGACTTGCCCGAGCCCGAGACGCCGGTGACGACGGTCAGCCGGCCGTGCGGGATGTCGACGTCGACGTCCCGGAGGTTGTTCTCGGCGGCGTGGCGGACGGACAGGACTTCCATGGGGGACCTATTATCCCCGCCCGCGCGGGATCGGTCAAACGCGAATGACGGGGACACGTGCTCCTTGTACGCGTCCCCGATCTGGCGGTCAGCGCGTTGCCTCTGGCTCCCCGGGCCCCGGGGAACCAGCTGCGCGGTTCACCGCCGCGAGAAGGGTCCCCGACTTATTCAAGCGAAATTATCTTAGGTACAGCCGGGCGCCCGCGAAACGGGCCCTGAAGTAGGCGCTGTCGAGCGACTCGCGGCGGACCTGCTTGCCGCTGCCGGGGGCGTGGATGAAGGCGTCGTCGCCGATGTAGATCCCGACGTGGGCCAGGTCGCCGTGGGGCGCGGCGGAAAAGAAGACCAGATCGCCCTTCTTCAGGCGGTCCCGGCCGACCGGCGCCCCGGCCCGGAACTGGTCGCGGACGGAACGCGGCATGGCCAGGCCGTTCAGCTGATAGACGGCCAGGACCAGGCCGCTGCAGTCGAAGCCCGAACGGGTGCTCGTGCCGCCCCAGGCGTAGTCCACGCCGACGAAGCTCTCGGCCGTGGCCGCCAGCCGGTCCCGCAGGCCGGCCCCGGACAGTCCCGGTTCCGCCGCCGTCGTTCCGGCCGGCAGGGGACGGGTGGCGGCGTAATCCGCCGGGCCGACGATGAAGTATTCGCCGATGCGCCCGGCGGCCTTCTGCGTCCGGGCTTCGGCCAGGGCGGTGTCGCGCGTCGGGAAGTTGCCGAACCGGACCTTGAAGAGGCCGGTGCCGGAAGGAAAATAGAAGGCGTCCAGGCCTCCCGCCGTCAGGGAGGCGGCCAGCTCGCGGGCGTTGTCGAGGACGGCGAAGGCCCCGACCTGGATGGTGTAGCCCATGCGGGCCAGCGGGGCCTCCGCTTCGACCGGCCGGGCCGCCGGTCCGTCGCCGGCGACGACGGCCGCGGCGCCGGGGGCCGCGGGGGGGACGGTCCTGGCGCCCGTCCGGCAGCCGGCGAGAAGGGCCAGGGCCACGGCGGCGGGGATCAGGCGGGCTTTAGCGCGGAACCGGTTCACGGGCTTATCCTACACCCGTTTTGTCGGACGGCCGAGCCGCTATTTGAGCCGTTTCAGGATCTCGATCTCCTGGAGCGCCAGGTCGGCCCTGGCTTGGGCCTTGTCCAAGGCCAGTTGCGCGGCCTTGAGGACGCTGGTCGGGACGACACCGACCGCTTCCCGGGCCCGAAGGTCCGCCAATCCCGGCTTGACGACATCGATCTCGGACCGGGCCTCACGCAGCTCTTTTTCGGCCGCGCTCAACCGGGCCTGGATCTCCAACCCGGCGGCGGAGATCTCCCCGGCGACGAACCGCTTCCGCAAGGCCAGCCGGGTTTCGATGTCCTTGATCGCCGCATCATCGCCGGCGAGCCAGCCCTGGACTTGATCCAGGGCGCTCTTCGGTTCGAGCCCCAGCTCGACCCGGAGGCGCAGGGCGGGTTCGAAGCGGTCCCGGCGCGTCTTTACGGCGATCTGATACGATCTCTTCTCGATCTCGAGCCGCTCGCTGACGAAGTCCCGGCCGCCGACGAGCGGGGCGTAGAGCTCGTCGCGCGGGGCTTCTCCGGACGCCCGGGCTTCCGTGAGGTCGAGGACCGCCCTTTCCAGCTCGGCCGCCGCCTCTTCCGCCGCCGTCCTCGCGGTCAAGAGCTCCCCTTCGCCGATGACGCCCACGGCGTACCTTTTCTCCGTCTGGGCGGACCAGTCTTTCTTGAATTCCAGGAAGGCCGTCTTGATCTTGACCTCGGTCTCCAAGCGGGCCACTTCGATCCTCTTGCGCCAGGAGTCCTTGATGAGGTCGGCGGCCTTGATGGCGGCCACGCCCAGGAGCAGGGCCCCGGCCGCCAGCCCGAGGACGACGGCGGTCCGCGGCACGGCGATCCGCCCGCGCGCGGGCCTTGACCGCTCGCGGCGGCGGAACTCCGAGGCCAGCTGCCATTCCAGCCGGTCCACGAATCGGGGGTCGGGTTCGGATCGGTCAGGCATGGGTCCCTCCTTCGGGCCGCGGATCGGGCAGCAGGGCCCGCAGCGAGCCCCGGGCCCGGCGCAGCAGCCCTTCGACGGCCCGTTCCGATACGGCCATCTCGCCGGCGATCTCGCGGACGCTCAGCCCGTCGAAATAGAAGGCCTCCAGGGCCCGGGCCTTGCGCCGCCCGAGCGAGGCGATGGTCAGGAAGAGCTCCAGGGATTCGAATTCGCCGGCCGGCGTCTTCGGCTCGACGCCGTCCGGGCCGTCCGGCCCGGCGTCGGCGTCCCACTTCCGGCGCCTCAGGAGATCGATCAGGATGTTCCGGGCCACCTGTTTCAGCCAGGCCAGGGGCGCGTCCGGCTCGGGCCCGTTCTTCCATCTGTCCAGGGCCCTCAGATAGGATTCCTGGACGATGTCCTCCGTCAGGGCCCGGTTACCCCCGGTCCGTTTGGCCAGGTAGGCGTAAAGGGGATGGACGGTCTCCCGGTAGATCCGCAGCCACTGCTCTTCTCGCACCGTCCGGGGCTCCTTTCTCGGGGCATCCATGACTATGACGAACGAACGACCCGAAAACCCGCGCGATTACAGGAATTCCCTCTCTCGGCGGCGATGGGCGTTGCCTCGAAGGTCCCCGTGGCTGGAGAGGGGGGCCCGCGCAGCGGGGGGGAACCGTGCAAACTGGTTCCCAGGGGGGCCGGGGACCCAGAGGCAATGCCCTGAGCAAAGCCGAGGAGAGGGGTTCCTCTCCGTAATGCGGGGACCAGCCGCTATTTAAGCCACTTGTCGAGCCAGGCGATGACCGCGTCGTGCCAGAGGATGGAGTTGGCCGGCTTGAGGACCCAGTGGCTCTCGTCGGGGAAGTAGAGGAACTGGCTGGGGATGCCGCGGCGCTGCAGGACGTTGAACGAGCCGATGCCCTGCGTTTCGACGACCCGGAAATCCTGCCCGCCGTGGATGACGAACATGGGCGTCTTCCAGTTCTTGATGAAGTTGGCCGGGTTGTGCTTCTCGAAGTTCGCGGGGTTGGCCCACGGCGTGCCCATGTGGTCCCACTCCGGGAACCAGAGCTCTTCCGTCTCGAAGTAGGCGGCCCGCTCGTCGATGTTGCCGTCATGGGCGATGAGGCACTTGAAGCGGTCGGGCCAGTTGCCGGCGATCCAGTTGATCATGTAGCCGCCGTACGAGGCGCCCAGGGCCCCGACCCGGGTCCCGTCCATCCAGGGATATTTCGCCAGGGCGGCGGCCAGGCCCTTCTTGAGGTCCTCGAGCGGCTTGCCGCCCCAGTCGCCGCGGATGGCGTCGCAGAAGGCCTGCCCGTAGCCGGTCGAGCCGTGGAAGTCGACCATGACCGCGGCGTAGCCGGCCCCGGCGTAGGCCTGGGGGTTCCAGCGGTAATGGAAGTCGTTGCCGAAGGAGCCCTGCGGCCCGCCGTGGATCATGAAAGCGACGGGGTACTTCTTGGCCGCGTCGAAGTCGACCGGCTTGACGATATAGCCGTAGACCGTTTCGTTGTTCCAGCCCTTGAAGCTGAACTGCTCGGGCTGGCCCAGCCGGACGGCCGCCATCTTGGCGGCGTTGATCGCCGTCAGGGCCTTCTCCGCGGCGCCGGGAGCGAGGGCGTAGATCTCGGTCGGCGAGGTCAGGGTGTTGCGCTCGAAGACGACGCCGTCGCCGAGGGCGGCGAAGCCGGCCACCGTGCCCTGGGCCACCAGGACGTCCGCTTGGCCCGTCGCGGCGTCGACGGCGAAGAGCGAGGTCTGGCCTTTGTTGGGGGCGACGGCCAGCAGCTTGGCCCCGTCGGCGGACCAGGCGAGCGAAGAGACCGAATGGTCCCAGGCCTCGGTCAGGACCTTCGGCTGTCCGTCCGGCCAGGGCCGGAGGACGATGCGCTGGCGGTCGGCCTCGTAGCCGGGCCGGGCCATGGCCAGATAGGCCAGGGTCTTGCCGTCCGGCGAGAAGACGGGCGCCGTGTCCAGGGCCTTGTTGGCTTCGGTCAGGCCGCGCGGGGCCGCCGAGCCGTCGAAGGGGGCGTAATAAAGGTCGAAGTCCGTCGACCAGGCTTCTTCACGGCCGACGTCCTTGGCGGCGAAGACGAGACCCCCGCCGTCGGGCGTGAAGGCGATCTCCTCCGGCCCGCCGAACGGCTTGCTGGGCGTGTCGGCGTCCATGGCCGGCATGAGGTCCTTGGCCTCGCCGCCGCCGTGCATGGGCATGGCGAAGAGATGGGAGCGGCGGCCGTCGCTCCAGGCGTCCCAATGGCGGACGAAGAGCTTGTCGTACATCCGGCCGGTGGCCTTGGCCTTCCCGATGGCCTCGAGCTTGGCCGCCGTCTCGTCGGGGGTCATCCCCGGGAAGACGTCCATGGCGAAGGCCAGCTTGCCTTTGGCCAGGACCAGGTTGCCGACGTCGAGCGGCAGGCGGGTGACCTGCTCGGCCTCGCCGCCGTCGACCTTGATGCGCCAGACCTGGGACGAGCCCGACCGCGTCGACAGGAAGTAAACCCAGCGGCCGCAGGGCGTCCAGCGGCCGTTGTAGTCCGCGGCGGGATGGCTCGTCAGGCGGCGCAGGCCCTGGCCATCGGCGCCGACGAGCCAGATGTCGGTGCGGCCGCGGTTGCCGGCCAGGTCGGTTTCCCGGACGTTGAAGGCGATCCATTTGCCGTCGGGCGAGACCCGGGTGTCGGAGATGCGGTCCATGGCCAGCATGTCATGGATGGTCAAGGGATGGGTCGTCGCCGCGGCCTGGGCCGCGGCCAGGGCCGGGAAGCCGGCGGCGAAGACCAGGGAAAGCACGAGAACGGGGATCCGACGCATGGGTCACCTCTTTGCGCGCAGGAAGCTCGGGCCCCGGGCGGGGGCCCAAATCCAGCATATAGCACACCGCCGCCGAGGCCGTCAAACCACGTCCCGTACCGGGGAGGCAACCTTTCTGGAGCCTTCGAGCGTAGATATGTTAGAATCCCGGCCGGGGAAATGGAGCCGCGCATGCTCGAGATCAAGAACCTGACCAAATCCTATGGCGACGTCCTGGCCCTGGACCGCTTCTCCCTGGACCTGAAGAAGGGCGAGGTCCTGGGCCTGCTCGGCCCGAACGGGGCCGGCAAGACGACGCTCATCGCCATTCTCTCGGGGACGCTGGGCGGCTTCACCGGGACGGTCAATTTCCTCGGCCGCAACCTCTTCGCCGACCGCGGGCTCAAGGACCGTCTGGGCATCGTGCCCCAGGACATGGCCTTCTACGACGAGTTGAGCGCCATGGATAATCTGCTGTTCTGGGGCGGGCTCTACGACGTGCCGCGGGCCGAGCTCAAGACGCGGGCCGCGGAGCTGCTGGACCTGGTCGAGCTCTCGGCCCGGGCCAAGGAGCCGGTCAAGAACTACTCCGGCGGCATGAAGCGGCGCCTCAACACGGCCATCGGCCTGCTCCACAAGCCCGACCTGCTGCTCCTCGACGAGCCGACCGTCGGCATCGACGTCCAGGCCAAGGTCAGCATCCTCGACATCATCCGCAACGCCGGCGCCGCCGGGACGGGGGTCATCTTCACGACCCACCAGCTGGCCGAGGTCGAGACCACCTGCTCCCGCATCGCCATCATGGAC
>CAZNPB010000016.1:0-50956 GCA_964574895.1 uncultured Eubacteriales bacterium | reverse complement strand
TCGACAAGCCCGACGCCAACGTCGACCGGGTCAAGCAGCAGCTGTCCAAGGAGAACCTGCTGGTCGAGGACTGGGGCGGCAAGACCATCAGCGTCGAGGTCTCGGCCAAGGAGAAGAAGAACATCGGCGACCTGCTCGAGATGATCCTGCTCCTGAGCGACATCCTCGAGCTCAAGGCCAACCCGGCCGTGCCGGCCCAGGGCGTCGTCCTGGAAGCCCGGCTGGACAGCCAGAAGGGGCCCCTGGCCACCGTCATCATCCAGCAGGGCACGCTCGCGGCGGGCCAGGCCTTCGTGTCCGGCCTGACCATGGGCAAGGTCCGGGCCATGTTCGACGAGCACGGCAAGGTCCTCAAGAGCGCCGGCCCGTCCGTGCCGGTCGAGATCATGGGCTTCTCCGACGTGCCCGTGGCCGGCGACCCGTTCCAGGTCATGGAGGACCCGGAAGCGGCCAAGCATGTCGTCGAATTCCGCAAGGTCCTGGCCCGCAAGCCCGAAGCGGCCCGCGACAGCGGCGTGACCCTCGACGAGCTGTTCAAGAAGATCGAGGGCGGGCAGGCCAAGGAGCTCAATCTCGTCCTCAAGGCCGACGTCCAGGGATCGCTCGAGGTCCTCTCGGACGTCATCCCGCCCTTGAGCACCGACAAGGTCAAGATCAAGATCCTTAGCGGCGGCACCGGCAACATCACCGAGGCCGACGTCCTCCTGGCCTCGGCCTCCAAGGCCATCATCGTCGGCTACAACGTCAAGCCGGCCCCCAAGATCCTCGACCTGGCCAAGAAGGAAGAGGTCGAGATCCGGACCTACAAGATCATCTACCAGCTGACGGACGACCTCAAGAAGGCCGTCATCGGCCTGCTCGAACCGGTCATCAAGGAGACCTACATGGGCCGGGCCGAGGTCCGCAAGGTCTTCGTCATCCCCAAGGTCGGCGCGATCGCCGGCTGCTACGTCCAGGACGGCCGGATCACCCGCAACGCCGAGGCCCGGGTCCTGCGCGGCCGGGACGTGCTCCATCAGGGCCGGATCACCTCGCTCAAACACCTCAAGGAGAACGTCACCGAGGTCAAGAAGGACTACGAGTGCGGCATCGGCGTCGGCGGGTTCAACGGCTTCCAGCCGGGCGACACGATCGAGGCCTTCACCCGCGAAAAAGTCCAGCCCGTCTAAGCGGGGCCGGAGGAGGACGATGGTCGTCGGCGTGTTGACGCTCGATCTCTTTTTCCCCTTCGCCAGGTCCTTGAAGGACAAGCGGCGCATCCTCCACGGCTTCAAGGACCGCCTGCGCCGGCACAACGTCGCCTTGGCCGAGCTCGACTTCCAGGACCTTTGGCAGCGGACCCGGCTCGGGGTCGTGACCGTCCACGGCCAGGCCGCCGTCGTCGAGGAGATCCTCGGGCGGGTCCTGGCCGACGCCCGGAACCTCGAAGAAGCCGAGATCGCCGGCCACGAGATCCGCTATGTCTGACAAGGGCTTCCGGACCCGCCGTGTCGCCGAGCTCGTCCGGGCCGAGCTCAGCCGCCTGCTCCTGGCCGATTTCCAGGACCCCGGGGCCGGCCTTCTGACGATCACCCGGGTCGAGATGACGCCCGACCTGATGACGGCCCGCGTCTTCCTGACCGTGTTCGGCGGCGGCGACCCGGCCGACCTGCTGGAGCGGATCGGGCGGCGCCGGGGCGCCCTGCGCCGGGCCCTTGCCTCCCGGGTCCGGTTGAAGTATAATCCCGAGCTATTTTTTGCCCTCGATCCGGGACCGGAGCACCAGGACCGGATCGACCGGCTGATCGAGGAGACACGGAAGCATGGCCGCTGACCCGCGCGAGCTCATCGCCCGGAGGATCCGGGAGTCGCGCCGCATCGCCATCACCTCCCACCTCCGCCCCGACGGCGACTCCCTCTGTACGGCCCGGGCCCTGGCCCTGATGGCCGGCGCCCTGGGGCTGGAGGCGACCATCGTCAACCGCGACGCCACCCCGTTCCCCTTCTCGGGCTTCCCCGACCTGGCCGGCATCCGCGTCGGACAGATCCGGGCGGCCGATTTCGACACCGTCGTCCTGCTCGAGTGCGCCGACGTCTCCCGCTCCGGCCAGGCAGGGCTCGACGGGGCCTTCAAGATCAACATCGACCACCACTTCTCCAACACGCCGTACGCCGACATCAACTGGATCGACCCGGAGGCCCCGGCCGTCGGCGAAATGGTCTTCGAGCTGTCCGGCGTCCTGGGCGTCCGGCCGACCCCCGAGATGGCCGAGAACCTCTACTGCGCCATCGCCTCCGATACCGGCTCGTTCCAGTTCTCCAACACGACGCCGCGGGCCCTGGCCGCGGCGACCGAGCTGGCCCGTCTGGGCGCCAGCCCCAACCGCGTGGCCGAGAAGCTCTATTTCAACAATCCTCCCGGAAAGGTCCAGCTCCTGGGCCGTGTCCTGTCGACGCTGGACATGAAAGCCGGCGGCCGGATCGCGCTCATCAGCATGTTCCGGCGCGACATGGAGGCCCTCGGCCTCCGGGAGGTCGACACCGAGGACATGACCACTCTGGCCCGGTCCATCAAGGGCGTCGAAATGGTCATGTTCTTCAAGGAGATGGGCCCGGAGACCTTCCGGGTCAGCCTCCGGTCGCGGGGCGCGGCCAACGCGGCCAAGGTGGCCGAGCATTTCGGAGGGGGCGGCCACGTCCACGCTTCCGGGTTCACCGTCTACGGCCCGTACGAGCGCCTCATCCGCGAGGTCCCGGCCACCGTCGAGACCCTGCTCGACGGGGGCGATCCCGGCCGGCCGGCCTCCGGGCCGGCCCGCTGAGCGCGGGGCGGGCCGTGGCGCGCGACGGACTCCTGGTCATCGACAAGCCCGCCGGTCCGACCTCCCATGATGTCGTCCGGAGGGTGCGCCGCGTCCTCGGCACGCGCCGCGTCGGCCACGGCGGGACGCTCGACCCGGACGCCACCGGCGTCCTGCTCGTCGCCGCCGGCCAAGCCACCCGTTTCTTCCCCTTCTTGTCCAAAGAGCGCAAGGTCTACGAGGGCCGGATCCGCCTCGGCTTCGCCACGGACACCTACGACGCCTCCGGGCGCCCCGCCCCGGCAACGGCCGCAGAGCTGCCCGGCCGCGCCGACGTCGCCGCGGCCATGGCCGGGTTCGTCGGCGACATCCTCCAAACCCCGCCCCGCTTCTCCGCCAAGAAGGTTGGCGGGCAGCCCGGATACAAGCTGGCCCGGGCCGACCGGGACTTCACCCTGGCGCCCGTCCCCGTCACGGTCGTCCGTTTCGACCTGCGGGACTACCGGCCGCCCGAAGTCCTGTTCGAGGCGGAGTGCTCGGCCGGGACTTACATCCGTTCGCTGGCCCACGACCTGGGCGAACGGCTCGGCTGCGGGGCCCACCTGGCGGAGCTGCGGCGGACCCGGGTCGGCCCCTATGGCCTGGGCCAGGCCCTGTCCCTGGAGGCCTTCGAGGACGCCGGGGCTCGGGGCGAGGCGGAGTCGTGCCTGCTTCCCCTCGAGACGCTTCTGCCGGATAGGGCCGGCGTGACGGTCAGGCCGGAGGCCGAGCCCTTCGTCCGCAACGGGCGGCCACTCGGGCCGGCCGAGCTGGGCTCTCCCCTTCCGGCCCCGGCCGGACAGGGGGGGGAAGCGGGCCTGGTGCGGCTCGTTTCCGGCGACGGCCGCCTCCTGGCCTTGGCCCGTTTTACGGCCGACGGGACGGCCCTCCACCCCTTCCTCGTTCTCGCCTGACCCCATTCGAGGCCCCGCCACCCGAAAAAGTGCGCTTCCCCCCTCTTTTCCGTTGAATTTTTGCGGCAAACCGGGTAGAGTAATGGGGTTATGCGGCTCAACAAGAACCAGATCGAGCACTTGGCTTCGGTTATCCTGCGCAACCTGGTCAAGGAAGGCAAGATCGTCGTCGAGGACAGGAACCGTCTGCTCGATGAGGTCGGCAGCGTGCTGATCGAGGAATTCCAGAAGGAGGACCGCCTCGATCAGGAGGTCCGCGAGCTCCTCAGCAAGCACATGGAGAAGATCCGCAAGGAGAACATCGAGTACCAGGCGATGTTCAAAGAGGTCAAAAAGAAGCTGGCCCGGGAAAAGGGGATCGTCCTGTGAGCAACCGTCTGTCCCGGGAAAAGATCAACTACCTCTCCCGACAGGTCCTCAATGTCCTCGAGCAGGACGACCAGGTCGATTTCCTCGACGACCCGAACGAGGTCCGTCTGATCATCGTCAAGTCCGTCGAAGAAGAAATGCGCCTCTACGAGGCCATCGACAAGAAAGCCATCGACAAGATCCAGACCCAGAAGAAGGCCATCGAGGAGGGCTCCCGGGAGTGGGAGATCCTCTACCGCAAGTACTACAACGACGAGCTGGCCAAGCTCGGCAAGCTCTCCGACTGATCCCTCTTCTTTCCGGTCCCCGAGATGGGGTCAAACCTACATTTTTTCGAAAATTGTAGGTTTGCCCCCCTCCCCCTCCCCCCCGAAAAAAAAGCCGGGGAGGCTGGCCTCCCCGGCCTTTCGAGATCGCGATTTCGCCGCGCCTTAAAACAGGAAGCGGAAGCCGAGACCGGTCTTGTAGTTGTGCTCGAAGGACCGGCCGATGGGCATCCGGAACTCGGCGAACAGCTGGCCGAAGCTCTTCCAGTTGTCGAAGACCTTGAAGCCCGCCTGGACGGGGATGTCCAGGCCGAACTTGTGGTTCTCGTCCTTGGCCCAGGTGGCGGAGCTGACGCCGAGGCCGGTACCGACGAAGAAGCTCTGGAAGTGGCCGTTGATCAGGGCGTCGGCCGTGAAGACGAGCTTCCAGGGATCGCCCGAGAACGGGATGCCGCCGCCGCCGGTCACCGTGATGCTCCACTGATCGGGAGTGACCCAGGCGAACAGGCCGGCCCGCAGGAAGCCGTACAGGGCCGTGCTGCCGCCGTAGACCCCCAGGCCCGCGCCGACGTTCCAGAAGAGCGTCTTCTGGGTGACCTCGAAGGTCAGCCGGCAGGGGTCGGAGGCCGGCGACTGGGCGCCATCATTGTCGAAGACGGTCGTGTTGATGGTGTAGGTCCCGGCCTTGGTGAAGACCTTCTCCCACGTCCAGGGCTTGCGGGTCGTGACGCAGGTGTCGATGACGTTGCCGTTCGCGTCGAGCAGCTCGAAGACGACCTTGGCGATCTGGCCGTCGGGGTCGCTCGATCCGGAGGCGTCGAAGGTGATAGGCCGGCCGACGTAGTCCTCGCAGGGCATGCAGGAGGTCCACAGCTTGCAGATGGGCGGGAAGTTGATGGCCACCTTGACGGCCGCGGCGCAATCGGAGGCCTTGCCGTCCATGCCGGTGGCCGTGCCCTTGAAGGTGTATTCGCCGGGCTTGTCGAACTTGGTCTGCCACTTGGGCGACTGGGGCGTCAGCTCCTGGGTGGCCAGCTTGTTGCCCTGGGCGTCCGTGACCTCGACGGTCATGGACTTGGCCTCCTGCGAGCCGCTCATGTCCACGGTGATCGGGTCGTTGGCGTTGGCCCGGGCCGGGGTGACGGACAGGCTGCAGACGGCCGGCTTGATGAGGTCGACGACCTTGTCGGACAGGGCGATATTGCCGCAGCCCTTGGGGATGACGAACTCGTACTGCTTCCAGTCCTTGACCACCGGGACGAGGAAGACCGGGGTGGGGGCCTTGCCGGCCCACTCGACGTTCCGGGCCACCTTGACCTGGTCGTGGGACTTGAAGAGCATCCAGGGCAGGACCTGGCCGACGGGCATGGTCGTGTCGGTCCATTCCGCCGTCTTCATCTGCTCCATGAAGGGCTCGTAGAGCTCGGGGTTGCCCGCCAGGTCGAAACCGGCCTTGATCTCGGCGGCGTGGGCGTCAAACAGCCCCTTCATGGTCGCGGGCGTCGGCTCCTGCCCCTTGACCGTGCAGAACGTGTAAAGGCCGATCCTCTTCAGCTTGGTGGTCTGGCCGAACGACATCGTCGTCAGGACGGCCAGGGCCAAGGCGACGAAAATCAGTGTGGATTTGCGGAATTTCATCATAATCCTCCTACGAATGCGCTGCGGAAAGAACGAAGTCTTCCGCGTTTTATATATGCGAGCCGGGCCTATTTGTCAAGCCAAATCAACTGTTTCCATCTCCCGCCGGGCCCGCGGCGAGGAACGTCCGGACGATCCGTCCGATGAGGCCCGAATCGCGCGGCGTCAAGGCCAGGGCCTCCCGGAACGCCTGGCCGCCCCGGAAGCCCCGGGCCAGGAGGTCGCGGCAGAACCGCAGGCCCGTATCGATATCGATCTCGGGGTGGCACTGGAGACCCCAAACGGCCCGGTCGCGGAGATGGAAGGCCTCGACGGCGCAGTCTTTGGTCGAAGCCAGGACCTCGAATTCGTCCGGCAGGCCGCAGACCTCGTCGAAGTGGCTCGAGAAAGTGAAAGGCGTCGAGCCGGCGGGGCCGAGCAGATCGCTCGTCCGGTCGAGCCGGATGGCGATCCAGCCGATCTCGGGCCCGGCCGCCCGGCGGACGCGGGCCGGACCGGCCAGGGCGTAGGCCAGGAGCTGGTGTCCCCAGCAGCTGCCCAGAACGGCCGTCCCGGCCGCGACCGCCTCACGCACCAGGACGGCTTCCGCGTCGGCCCACGGCTCGCGCTCGAGGATCGAGGCCTCGGAGCCGGTCAGGATCAGGTGGCTGAAATCGGCCGGGTCGGGCAGGCTTCCCTCCCGGGCCGTGAAGGCCCGCCAGGGCGCGTCGAGCCGGCGGCTCCAGTCCTCGACGGGCCGGTAGACCGAGGGATCGATGCTATTGTCGACGATGGCGATCCGGGGCGTTCCGGGCATCGGGGTCCTCTCCGCGAACGGTGTCTTTCCCGCATTCTACCGGGTCCGCCGAAAATGGCAAGCCCGGCCGGGAGCCTTCCGATTTGTGGCGGCCGGGCCCGATTTGGTATAATGCGCCTTCATCGGAGGAGAACCACCGTGACACACTTGAACGAGGAGACGGAACTGACGGTCACCGCCCCCGACGAGCCCGGCATCTTCGGGCGCGTTCTGGGGACGCTGGCCAACGCCGGGGTCAACGTCAAGGCCTTCTACGTCTACTCGGAGGGTGAAGAGGGCCATTTCCATCTGGTCACCTCGGACCCCAAAAAAGCGGAGACCGCCCTGCGCACCCTCGGCTACAAGGTCAAGGCGAAGAAGGTGGTCACGGTCCTGGTCACGGACCGCATCGGCGCCGGGGCCGAGATCGGGGCCCTTTTGGGCAACGCCGTCATCGACATCCGGTATTCCTACGGCTCCTCTTCGGGCGAGGGCAAGACCCTGCTCGTCTTCCATACCAGCAACAACCGCAAGGCCGTCGATACGCTGAAATAAGCCCGCGAAATCCCGTTGACAAGCTCCGCCGCTTATCATAAAATATTCGCCTGAGAGTTGTATCAAGGAGGCCCTCATGTCGAAAGCCGAACCTAACGTCGTTCCTCTGTGCGACGTCCTTCTCGTTCTTCTCATCATCTTCATGGTCATCACCCCCCTGGTTCAGAAGGGCATCGATGTCAAGCTGCCCGAGACCTCCGATTCCTCGAGCGGCGGCGGCCAGCCGACCGGCCTGATCGTCGTGACCCTGCAGGCGGGCGACGTCGTCGAGATCAACCAGATCAAGTACGAGCTCCGCGGCCTGCTCGAAGAGCTGCGGCGCCTTTACAGCACCCGCCAGGACAAGACCGTCTTCATCCGCGCCCTGGCCAAGCTGCCCTTCGCCAAGGTCATGGAAGTCATCGACATCGCCCGCGGCGCCGGGATCGAGACCATCGCCCTGATCCCCGAGTACATCGAGAACTAAGGGGCCGGCCTGCCCTCACGGTTTTCCCGTGAGCCCGTCGCACGTTCTATCGATCGTCGCTTTCCTCGCGGGGAGCGCCTTGCTCCCCAATCCCGCCGCCGCGCAGGAGCTCGTCGGTCCCGCCGGCCGGGAAGCCATCCTCGAGCGTTGCCCCGCCTGGCAGGCCGTCGTGGCCGCTTATCAGCCCGATGCCGCGGCCCTCGACAAGCTGCGCGGCTTGACCCGCGAGGTCCGCATCGAGGTCTATTTCGGGAGCTGGTGCGCCGACAGCGAGGCCCACGTCAGCGCTTTCTTCAAGGTCCTGGACTTGGCCGACACGCCCCTGCTCGCGGCGTCGTACACCGGCGTCCCCGAAGCCAAGGACGGGCGCGAACCGTACGTCCGGGAGCGCGGGGTCGCGAAGCTGCCGACGTTCGTCGTCCTGGTCGACGGCCGCGAGGCCGGGCGGATCGTCGAGACCCCGCGGAAGTCCGTCGAAGCGGACCTGGTCAAGATCCTCGGGCTCTGATCGACGGGCCATCGAGCCCGCTCGAGAAGATCGGTCTTCCCCGTCGCCGGACTTCCCCCCGTGGCTCTCCTCCGCTATTTCGCCCGCCCGGAGAGGGCTCCCCGGACCGGAGACAGCCCGACGATCAGCGGCCCTTGATGGGGCCGATGACGTCCCGCGAGATGACCAGGCGCTGGATCTCGTTCGTCCCCTCGTAGATCTGGAGCAGCTTGGCGTCCCGGACGAGCTTTTCGACCGGATAATCCTTCATGTACCCGTAGCCGCCGAAGATCTGCAAGGCCTCCAGGGCGTTGCGCATGGCCACGTCCGAGCCCAGGCACTTGGCCATGGCCGATTCCTTGCCGTTGGGCTTGCCCTTGTCCATGAGCCAGGCGGCCCGCCAGACGGCCAGCCGGGCCGCTTCGAGGTCCATGGCCATCTGGGCCAGCTTGAAGGCCGTGGCCTGGAACGTGGCGATGGGCTTGCCGAACTGGACCCGGGTCTTGGCGTACTCGACGGCGTGCTCGAGGGCCGCCCGGGCGATGCCCACCCCGGCCGCCCCGACGGCGGCCCGGGTCTTGTCGAAGGTCCGCATGGCCACGATGAAGCCCTGGCCTTCGCGGCCGATGAGGTTGGCGGCCGGGACGCGGACGTCCTCGAAGAACAGCTCGGTCGTATTGGAGGCCCGGTGGCCGAACTTGTCCTCGACCTTGCCGACCGAGAGGCCGGGCGTGTCGCGCGGCACGGCCAGGACGCTCAAGCCGCGGGGGCCCTTCTCCGGGGCCGTGTTGGCGAAGACGACGTACAGGCTGGCCACTCCCCCGTTGGTGATGAAACACTTGGAGCCGTTGATGACGTAATCGGACCCGTCCTTGCGGGCCCTCGTTTTGATGGCCGAGGTGTCCGAGCCGGCCTCCCGCTCCGTCAGGCAATAGGAGGCGAAGGCCATGTCCTTCAGGAAGGGGGCGAAGAGGCGCTTCTTCTGCTCGTCCGTGCCGAAGAGCAGGAGCGGCGTGAAGGCCAGCGAGTTGGCCATCATGGTCGTGTACATGCCGGCGCAGCCCCAGGCCAGCTCTTCGCTGACGATGGCCGTATCGAGGTCGCCCAGGCCGACGCCGCCGAACTCGGCGGGCACGGTGCAGGTCAGGAAGCCGACCTCGAAGGCCTTGCGCATGACGTCTTCGGGGAAGTCGTGGCCCTGGTCGTAGCGGGCCGCCTTCGGCCTCATCTCGATCGCGGCGAACTCGTGAGCCATGTCCCGGAGGGCGATCTGGTCTTCGGTCAGTTCAAAATCGATCACGTCTCATTCTCCCCTGGAAAGATCCGGTCGAATGGTAGCGGATTCGGCCGGACCTGTCAATTTTCAGGGGCCCCGGCGGGGCCGGCGGCGGGGCCCGGCTCCCCGAGGGAGATCCGGTCCCGCCGGATCAGGAAGACGGGTTCGGCGACCCCGAAGACGGCGGCCACGAGGTCCTGGATGCGGGCCCCTTTGGCGGGGTCGGGAGGCAGGGTGAAGATCGCCCGGCGGCCGGAGAACCGGACCGCCGCGACGGGCGGCGCGCCGGGCTTCGTCGCCAGCCCCGCCAGGGCCTGGCGAACCTGGCGGGCGGTCCGGCGCGGGCCCAGGCCCTCGCTCGTCCGGTCCAACGAATAGACCAGCCCCGTCATCGCGGCGTGCAGGGAGGGCGCGCCGGGCGGCAGCTCCTGGAGGCCCGAAAAGCGCAGGCCCGGCGGCACGCTCCGGTTGATCCGGGCCAGGAAGTCCCCGGGCTCGAGGCGGCGCTCCGTCCGGAACTCCAGGACCTCATTCAGGGCCTCCATGCCGAGGGGCAGGGCCGGCCCGTAGGCGAGATCCATCTTCGGGTGGAAACCCTGGGTCTTGCGGACCTCGATCCCGGCCCGCCGGAAGCTCCTCTGGAGGACATGGATGAGGTCGATGTGCGACAGGTAGCGGGCTTTGCCCCGCTTGGAGTAGAAGGCCCGGTAACGCAGCGGCGCCCCGGCCGGCTCGCCCGCCGGTCCGGGCGGCGGCGGCGACGGCTTGATCGGCGCCGGGGCCGGCGGCGCCGCCTTCCAGGCCCGCTCGTCGCAGCCCCGGCATTCGCCGCAGGAGCGCTCGAGGCAGTCCGGGGTGCGCTCGGCCCGCAGGGCGGCCTCGAGCTCGGCCGCCAGCCGGCTCTTCCGGACCCTGGTGTCGATATGGTCCCAGGGCAGGACGGCCTCGAGCGGCAGCGGCCGCAGATAATCCCGGTGATCGATCCCGGCCGCGGCGAAGGCCGCCTGCCAGGCCGGCAGGTCCAGATGGTCGTCCCAGCCGTCGAAGCGCGCCCCCCGGCGCCAGGCGTCGACGAGGACAGGCCCGAGCCGGCGGTCGCCCCGGGAGAAGACGGCCTCGAGCACCGAGGTCGCCAGGGGGTGGGTCTTGACCTCGACGGTTCGGAAGCGGCGGAGCTCCCGCCGCAGGAAGTCCTGCTTGGCGGCCAGCGAGGCCTCGTCCTCCATGCCCAGCCACTGGAAGGGGGTGTGGGGCTTGGGGATGAACGAGGACACGCTGACGTTGACGCGCGGCGCCGAGCCCCGGATCGAACGGCCGAGATCGAGGACGTCGCGGACCAGGTCGACGATGCCGGCCACGTCCTCGTCGGTCTCGGTCGGCAGACCGACCATGAAATAGAGCTTGACCAGCTGCCAGCCGCCCTCGAAGGCGAAGGTCAGGGCGTCGCGGATCTCGGCGCCGTCGAGATTCTTGTTGATGACGGCCCGCAGACGCTCGGTGCCCGCCTCCGGCACCAGGGTGAAGCCGGTCTTGCGGACCTTGAGAATCTCGGCCACCAGCTCGCGCGAGAGCCGCCCGGGGCGGAGCGAGGACAGCGACAGCGAGATCTTCTCCCTGGCCAGGTCGTCCATGAGGGCCCGGACCGTGGCCTCGAGCCGGGGGTGGTCGCCGACCGACAGGGCCGACAGGGACATGTCCTCGTAGCCGGTCTGCCGCAGGCTGCGCAGGGCGGTCCGGCGGATGACGTCGGGGTCCTTCGGCCGGTGCGGGAAATAGAGCGTCGAGGCCTGGCAGAAGCGGCAGCTCTGGGGGCAGCCGCGGGCGGCCTCGATGGCCACCCGGTCGAAGACGACCCGCAGGCCCGGCACCACGATCTTCTCCGGGAACGGGGCGTGGGCGAAGTCCCGGACCTGGCGCTTGCGGACGACGGCCGGGACCCCGGGACCGGGCCGGGGGACGACCAGCTCCGATCCCGCCGCCTTCTCGGGCCGGTAGAGCGACGGGACATAGACCCCTTCGATCCGGGCCAGCTCCCGCAGGCGCTCGCGGCGCGGCGCGCCGCGGCGTTTCAGGCCGGCGGCGGCCCGGACGATCTCCGGGAAGCCCTCCTCCCCGTCGCCCACGAAGATCAGGTCGAAGAGATCGGCCACGGGCTCGGGATTGAAGGCCGCCGGCCCGCCGGCGATGACCAGCGGATCGTCCTCTCCCCTCTCGGCCGCGGTCAGCGGAAGGCCGCCGAGGTCGAGCATGGTCAGGATGTTGGAGAAGTTGAGCTCGTAGAGCAGGGAGAACCCGACGATGTCGAAATCGCGGAGCGGCAGGGCGTTCTCGAGGCTGGCCAGCGGCCGCCCGGCGGCCCGCAGCTCCCGTTCGAGGTCCGGCCAGGGCGCGAAGACCCGCTCGGCCAGGACGTCCCGGTCCCGGTTGAGAAGGTCGTAGAGGATCTTCTGGCCGAGGTACGACATGCCGATCTCGTAGACGTCGGGGAAGGCCAGGGCGACCTTCGTCCGGACCCGGGCCGGGTCCTTGCGGATCTCGTTCCATTCGCCGCCGACGTAGCGGCCGGGCTTCTCGACCCGGGCCAGCACGCTCTCGTAGGCCCGATCAGACATTGGCGAAGCGCCTCATCCGGACGTTCATCACCAGCCCGACGGCGATGTAGCTGGTGAGGAGCGACGAGCCCCCGTAGCTCAGGAAGGGCAAGGTGATCCCGACGACGGGAAAGAGCCCGATGATCATCAGGATGTTGACCAGGAACTGGCAGGCGATGAGCAGCGTGGCCGTGAAGACGATGTAGACCCCGGCCCGGTCTCGGGCCTTGGGCACGGCCAGGAACATCCGGGCCAGCATGGCGGAATAGAGCAGGACGACCGCCAGGACGCCGAGGAAGCCCGTCTCTTCGCCGATCACGGAGAAGATGAAGTCCGTGTGCCGGGCGGGCAGGAAGCGCAACTGGCTCTGCGTGCCCTTGCCGAAGCCCTTGCCGGCGAGGCCGCCCGAGCCGATGGCGATGCGGGACTGGATGACCTGGTAGCCCGAACCGCGGGGATCGCCGGCCGGGTTGATCAAGGTCGTCACCCGCTTTTTCTGGTAATCCTTGAGAGCCAAGCTCCAGCCGCCGATCCCGAGGACCAGCCCGGCCAGGACGAGCAGGACGATGGTCTTGCGCCGCAGCCCGGCCAGGATGAACGCCCCGCCGACGATGGCCAGGAAGGTCATGGCCGTGCCCAGGTCGGGCTGGGCGACGATGAGCAGGAGCGGCACCCCGGCGATCAGGAGCGCCCCGAGGGTCCGGCGGGTGGTGAGGTAGGGGCTGGTGTACTCGGCGAACAGCCGGGCGAAGACGAGGATCATGACGATCTTGGTCAGCTCCGAGGGCTGGAGCTGCATCAACCCCAGGGTGATCCAGCTCTTCGTCCCGGCCACGTACTTGGCGAAGACCAGCATCAGGGCCAGCAGGGCGACGACGAGCCCGTAGAGGTAGCCGGAGAGCGAGACGAAGTACTTGTAGTCGAACGACAGGACCAGGAGCAGGACTATCAAGGCGACGCCGATCCAGACCAGCTGGCGCACGTGATAGGCGCCCGGCCCGAAGTGCGAGGAGCTGTAGATGAACATCACGCCGATGAGGGACTGGGCCAGCACCAGGGCCAGGAGCACCCAATCGATCTGGCCCAGGAGCCGGCGGTCGATCATCATCATCGGGGCGCCCCCTCCTGCCGGTAGAGATCGAACAGCCGGCCGGCCACCGGGGCGGCCGTGGCCCCGCCGCCGCCGCCGTACTCGACCAGGACGGTGACCACGATCTTCGGCTGGACGCGGGGAGCGAAGCCCGAGAACCAGGAGTGGGTCTTGACCGGGTGGCCGGCCCGGGCCAGGCGCTCCGCGCTCTCGCGGCTCATGGTCTGGGTCGAGCCGGTCTTGCCGCAGATGTCGAAGCCGTCCACGCGCGCGGCCTGGCCCGTGCCGCCGTCGTTGACCGACTTCCACATGCCCGCGATGACGGCCTCGTACTCTCTCTCCGTGAAGGCCGGCGGATCGCCGGGGCCCGGCGGGCCGGGCTCCCCGTCCGGCGCCCCGGCCGGGCCGCGGTCCACGAGACGGGGCCTGACCGGCCGGCCGCGGCGGGCGATCCGGGCGGTCATGGCCGCGACCTGCAGCGGCGTGACCTGGAGCTGGCCCTGGCCGATGGCCACGGAGATGGTCTCGCCGGGGAACCAGGGCTCGTTCAGGGCCTGCTTCTTCCAGGCCGTGCTCGGCACCAGGCCCTCTTTCTCGCCGGTCAGCTCGATCCCGGTCCGCCGGCCCAGGCCGAGCCGGGAGGCGGCCAGGGCGATCTGGTCGATGCTCATGCGCCGGCCCAGCGAATAGAAATAGATGTTGCACGAGTTCTTGATGGCGTTGGTCAGGTCCATGGCTCCGTGCCCGGGCGCGAACCAGCAGTGGCGGACGGCCCCGAAGATCTGCGTCGAGCCGGAGCAGTAGACCGTCGTGTCCTCGGTCACGAAGCCGAAGCCGAGCCCGGCCAGGGCCATGACCGGCTTGAAGATCGATCCGGGGGCGTAGAGGCCGCGGATGGCCCGGTTCTCCAGCGGCGCGAGCGGGTCGCCGACGAGCTGGACCCATTCGTCGCGGGTGAACCGGGTGATGAACTTGTTCGGGTCGAAGGTCGGGGAGCTGGCCAGGGCCAGGATGTCGCCGCTGGCCGCGTCGAGGGCGACGATGACCCCTTCGCGGCCTTCCAGGGCCCGTTCGGCTTCGACCTGGAGCCGGAGGTCGATCGTCAGCGCCAGGTCGCGGCCCTGGACCGGGTAATCGTGGCCGTTCTCCTGGCGGACCCGTCCCAGGCTGTCGACGACCTCGTAGACGGCGCCGTCCTGGCCCTTCAGGATGTCGTCATATTCCCGCTCGATGCCGCTCTTGCCGACGAGCTCCCCGGGCTGGACCTTGCGTTCCGGCCGGGCCCTGATCTCGTCGGCCGTGGGCTCCTGCAGGTAGCCCAGGACGTGGGCCGCCAGCGACCCGCCCGGGTAGACCCGCCGCGGTTCGGCCTCGACGACGAGCTCGGGGAACTCGCGCCGGCGGCTCTCGATGGGCGCGATGTCGTTGGGCCCCAGGCCGTCGGCGATGACGATCGGTTGGAAGAGCGGCAGGTCGCGGTGGAGGTCGAGACGGGACCGCAGGGTCGGCTCGTCGACGCCCAGCAGGCGGGCGATGGCCGGGTACGCGGCGGCCTCGTCCTTGACCCCCTCGCGGACGAGGGAGACCTTGAACGACGCTTCGCTGTCGGCCAGGATGGCCCCGTTCCGGTCGCGGATGCGGCCGCGCGGCGCCGCCAGCACCCGCATCCGGATCCGGTTGGCCTCGGCCATCTGCTGGTACTTCCCGTGGTCGACGATCTGGACCTTCCAGTAATAGGCCAGGGTCAGGGCGATCACGGCGGCCACGGCCCAGAAGACCACGCCGGCCCGGCGGACGAGCAGCGACAGGTCCTCGTAGACGCGATCTCGCGGCATCAGGCGCCTCGGGAGCTCCGGATCCGCGCCCGCCGGCGCTCGAAGGCGAGCAGGCCGCTCACGAGAGCGGCCGTGACGACGGGCTGGAGGAGGAAGAGCCCGCCGTGGAGGCTCAAGGACTTCAGCCGGACGACCGCCGTCAGGATGACCCAGAGGAGCGTCTCGAGGACGGACAGGACGAGCGTGAAGACGAAGTTGCGGCCGAGGGGCGCCACGTCGATCCGGCGGGAGACGAAGCCGGCCCAGTAGCCCAGCAGGGTCTTGGTCAATCCGGCCACGCCGAAGACGCCGAGCGAGAACGCGTCCTGGACCAGGCCGCAGAGGGTGCCCAGGACGGCACCGTAGATCTCGCCGCGGCGGACGGCGAAATAGAGGACGATGACGGAGAAGGCGTTGAAGACGACGAGCAGGTCCGGGGCGCCGGCGCCGGCCAGGGAGTAGACGAACACCGCCAGGGCCGTCCCCCCCAGGGCCCGCAGGGCGTCCTTGGCCGCCGTCCCCCTCACCGCCCGCCTCCGGGGCCGCGGGTCAGGACGGCGACGACGTCGATCGTGTCGAAGCGGAAATAGGGCGCCACGACGATGGCCAGGAAGATCGGCGAGGTCTGGTCCGGCGTCACCGATTGGATGACGCCGACCGGCAGGCCGGCGGGGTAGATCCGGTCGAAGCCCGTCGTCCGGACCTCTTCACCCTGCACGTCCGTGCCGCCGGCCGAGGCCAGGACGTAGCGGAGGTCGCAAAGGGCCGTCGACCGGCCGGTCATCGACCCGGTCAGGCCGGCGGTGACGGACTTGACGCTGACGCTGCTGTCCTTGTCGGTGATCAGCTGGACCATGGATTCTTTCAGGCCCACCGGCACGATGGTCCGGCCGATCAGGGCCCCGGTCCGGTCGCAGACCGCCATGTCCGGGGCCACACCGTCGAGGCTGCCCTTGTCGATGATCAGGGACTGGCGGGGATTGACGCTGTCGACGCCGATGACCCGGGCGGCGACGATCGCGCCCTCGAAACCGGCCAGGCTCTCGCGGACCAGGGCCTCGTCCTCGAAGCGCTTGAGCCGGTCCTCCAGGAAGCGGACGTCCTGGGACAGGAAGAAGGCCTTCTGTTTGAGGGCCCGGTTCTCGGCCCGGACATCCCGCAGGTCGAAGTAGTTCCGCCACAGCCCGCCCAGGCCGCGGACCGCGCCGGTGGCCGCCCGCTGGACGGGCGAGAAGAGGAAGAAGAGGCCCCGCTCGAACAGGGACTTATCGGCCCCCCGGGGCACCTGGATGGAGATGAGCAGGACGTGGAAGACCGTCAAGCCTACCAGGACCAGCGCGCCTCGCTGTTTCACCCAAAGGGGCATGGAACCTCTCGCACCCGGCGGCCCGGGCCTCAAATGAGGGAGATCTTCTTCAGGAGCTCGAGGTCGTCGAGCATCTTCCCCGCGCCGAGGACGACGGTCGTCAGCGGGTCGTCGGTGATGAAGACGGGCAACTGGGTCTCCTCCCGGATCCGCTTGTCCAGGTTCTTGAGCAGGGCCCCGCCGCCGGTCAGGATGATGCCCCGGTCGATGATGTCCGCGGACAGCTCCGGCGGGGTGCGCTCCAGGGCGATGCGGACGGCGTTGACGATGGCCGCCACCGTCTCCTCGATGGCCTCCCGGATCTCCTGGTCGTCCACGACGATCGTCCGGGGGATGCCCTCCCGCAGGTCCCGGCCCTTGATCTCCATGGTCATCGGCTCGTCGAGGGGGTAGGCCGACCCGATCTGCATCTTGACGATCTCGGCCGTTCGCTCGCCGATGAGGAGGTTGTACTTCTTCTTGAGGAAATGGATGATGGCGTCGTCCATCTCGTTGCCGGCGACCCGGATGCTGTGGTTGAAGACGATGCCGTCGAGGGAGATGACGGCGATGTCGGTCGTGCCGCCGCCGATGTCGACGATCATGTTGCCGGTCGGCTCGGAGATGGGCAGGTCGGCGCCGATGGCCGCCGACATGGGCTGCTCGATGAGATAGACCTCCGAGGCCTTGGCCCGCATGGCCACGTCCTTGACGGCCCGCCGCTCGACCTGGGTGATGCCGGTCGGGATGCCGATGACGATGCGCGGGCGGAGGAGGAAGCCGCGGTTGTTCATGGCCTTCTTGATGAAATAATCGAGCATCTTCTCGGCGATCTCGAAGTCGGCGATGACGCCGTCGCGCATCGGCTTGATGGCCACGACGCTCGTCGGGGTCTTGCCGAGCATCTCCTTGGCCCGCGAGCCGACGGCCTCGACCTTGCCCGTGGCCTTGTTGACGACCACGATCGACGGCTCCTGGACGATGATGCCCTTGCCCTTGAGGAAGACCAGGGTGTTGGCCGTTCCCAGGTCGATGGCCAGATCGCAGAAGAGTCTGTCTTTCAACCAGCTGATAACGCTCATGTTCGGCCTTCCTCCGTCAGGGCCCTTTGTAGCACAATTCCCGGCCCGACGCAAATGCGGCCCCCGCCGGGGCCCCGGTGGCTTGACTTTGCGGCGGGACTTCCCATATACATTAGACACATTTAGTCGGAATCCTCGGAAAGGAGTGCGCCTTTTGACCCACCAACCCTACGTTCCCGAAAAGTCCGACCAGAGAGAATTCACCCTGCGGGCCGTCCTCATCGGCCTGATCATGACCATCATCCTGGGCGCGGCCAACGCCTACCTGGGGCTGCGGGCCGGCATGACCATCGCGGCCACATATCCGGCGGCCGTCATCGGCATGGCCATCCTCCGGATCATGAAGGGCTCGATCCTGGAGGAGAACATCGCCCGGACGGTCGGCTCGGTCGGCGAATCGATCGCCGCCGGGGCCATCTTCACCATCCCGGCCTTCGTCATCTCCGGGGCCTGGACCAATTTCAACACCTTCGACGCCTACATCAAGTCGACCCTGCTGATGTTCGTCGGCGGCCTCCTCGGCATCCTCTTCGTCACCTTCCTGCGCCGGGTCATGGTCACCGATCAGGACCTCGTCTTCCCGGAGTCCGTGGCCGCGGCCGAGATCCACAAGGCCGGCCAGAAGGGCAGCCAGGGCTCCCGCCACCTCTTCCAGGCCATGGGCCTGGGCGCGCTGATCTACTCGCTCGGCGTGGTCCAGATCTTCTCCGCCAGCAAGGACTTCATCATCAAGGTCGGCCGGATCGGCTCGAGCTTCGTCCGCCTCGGGGCGGCCAAGGACTCGGCCACGATCGGCACGGGCGGCACGGTGGCCGTCTCCGGGCCGGGCGTCTTCCCCGCCTACATCGGCGTCGGCTACATCATCGGGCCGCGCCTGGCCTCCCTGAACTTCGCCGGCGGCGTCCTGGCCTGGGGCCTGTTCGCCCCGCTCCTGATGTACTTCCTCGGCCCCCAGCTCATCCCGACGTTCTACGGGCCCGGGGTGGCCGCGGCCGACGTCAACTGGCTCGACATGGTCACCAACGTCTGGAAGTTCATCATCCGCCCGATCGCCGTCGGCGGCATGCTCGTCGGCGCCGGCTACACCCTCTACAAGATGCGCAAGAACCTGGCCACCGGACTGAAGAGGTCGGTCGGCGACATCAAGAAGGCCGCCGGCCAGGGCGAGGTCGTCTCCCGGCTGGAGAAGGACCTCGACATGAAGATCGTCATGATCCTCATGGCCCTGACCTTCATCCTCATGGTCTTCATCTACCAGACCTTCTCCAAGTCCTTCGGCTCGGCCCTCCTGGCGGCCGCGGTCATGGCCGTGGCCGGCTTCTTCTTCGCCGCCGTCTCGGGCAACCTGGTCGGGACGATCGGCTCCTCCAACAACCCCATCTCGGGCCTGACCCTGTCCACGCTGATCATCGCCGCGCTGCTCATGGTCCTGGTCGGGGCGACCGGCACGGAGGGCGTGGCGGCCGTCCTCGGCGTGGCCGCCGTCGTCTGCGTCTCCTCGGCCATCGCCGGCGAGATGCTCCAGGACCTCAAGGTCGGCCACATCCTGGGCGGCACGCCCTGGAAGATGGAGGTCGGCAACATCATCTCCGTCCTCGTCGCCGCCCTGGTCATGTACTTCCCGCTGATGCTCCTCAACGGCGCCTTCACCTTCGGCAGCAAGGACCTGCCCGCCCCCCAGGCCGGCCTGATGGCCGCCCTGTCGCAGGGCATCGTCGGCGGCGAGATGGCCTGGCCGTTGGTCATCGTCGGCATGCTCATGGGCTTGGCCCTCATCCTGGTCCAGGTCAAGTCGCCCATGCTCGTGGCCGTCGGCATGTACCTGCCGCTCGAGACGACGTTCGCCATCTTCGTCGGCGGCATGATCAAGGGCCTGGTCGATAAGGCCGTGGCCAAGCGGAAGTTCAACGCCGCCCAGCAGGCCCGGACGACCAACGTCGGCATCCTGCTGGCCGCCGGCCTGATCGCCGGCGAAGGCCTGATGGGCCTCATCCGCGCGGCCTGGAAGTTCTTTTTCCTGCAGAACATCATCCACTTCGACATCCCGGCCGTGTTCAAGACCGGCAAGTACTTCGCCGGCATCGACCTCTACGTCGGCGGCCTGGCGGTCCTGGCGCTGATCGCCTATTACCTCATCCGCGTCCCGCTCAAGAACGCCGGCGCGGCCGACGAGCCCGCGCCTCCCTCCGCCGTCATCTGATCGAATTCCGGGGGGACACGTACCGCGTACGTGTCCCCCCTTTAGTTCTTCTCCCATTTCCGGGATTCCCTCTCGTGGCGGCGATGGGCGTTGCCTCGAAGGTCCCCGTGGCTGGAGAGGGGGGCCCGCGCAGCGGGGGGGAACCGTGCAAACTGGTTCCCAGGGGGGCCGGGGACAAAGAGGCAATGCCCTGAGCGAAGCCAAAGAGAGGGGTTCTCCCGGAATCAGGAGAAGAACCTTATTTTTGCCTCGCCCCCGGGTTTTCGGGTAGAATGGAGGCATGGCCGTCCGCGAGATCCTGATCATCGGCGATCCGGTGCTGACCCGGAGATCGGAGCCCGTCTCCGAGATCACCGAGGACGTCGTCCGCCTGGCCCGGGACATGGTCGAGACCCTCCACGCCGCGCCCGGCGTGGGCCTGGCCGCCCCCCAGGTCGGGGTCAACAAGCGACTCATCGTCGTCGACGTGTCCGTCGGCGAGGACAAGAACGCCCTGCACGTCCTGGTCAATCCCGTGGTCGTGGCCGCCGACGGCGAGGCCGTCTGCGAAGAGGGCTGCCTGTCCGTCCCGGACATCAAGGAAAAGGTCCTCCGCCCCTACCATGTGGTCGTGCGCGGGCTCGACCTCAAGGGCCGGCCGGTCGAAGTCGAGGGCGAGGACCTGCAGGCCCGGGCCCTCTGCCACGAGATCGACCACCTCGACGGCGTCCTGTTCATCGACAAGCTGTCGGCCCTGAAGAGGACGCTCATCCGGAAGAAGCTCAAGAAACGGGCGGCTTCCCCAAAGCCCTCATGAGGATCGTTTTCTTCGGCAGCCCCGGGGCCGCCCTCCCCTGCCTCGCGGCCCTTCTCGACGCCGGCCACACGGTCCCGCTCGTGGTCACCCAGCCCGACAAGCCCGCCGGCCGGGGCCGACGCCTGGCGTCGTCGGCGGTCAAAGCCTTCGCCCTGGAGCGCGGCATCCCGACGATCGAGCCCGTCCGCATCCGATCCGACGAAGCGGCCCTGGAGCGCCTCCGCGCCGCGGCGCCGGATGTCCACGTCGTCGTCGCCTACGGCCAGATCATCCCCCGGTCCATCCACTATTTTCCCCCCCGCCACTCCCTCAACGTCCATTTCTCGCTCCTGCCCCGCTACCGGGGGGCGGCCCCCGTCCAGTGGACCGTCCTCAACGGCGATCCGGAGACGGGCGTGACCGTCATGGAGCTCGATGACCGCATGGACGAGGGCGACATCCTGGCCCAGGAAAGGACGGCCGTCGGCCCCCGGGAGACGGCCGCGGCCCTGGAAGAGCGCCTGGCCCGGCTCGGCGCCGGCCTGCTGATCGCCACCCTGGCCCGGCTCGACTCGGTCCCCCGCGTCCGGCAGGACCACGCCTTGGCCACCCTGGCGCCCAAGTTCCGCAAGGAGGACGGCCGGATCGATTGGAGCCGCCCCGCGGACGAGATCGACCGCCGGGTCCTGGCGCTCGCCGACCGGCCCGGGGTCTTCACCTTGGTCCAGGGACGCCGGGTGAACATCCTCCGGGGTCGGGCGCTGGGCTCGATCGAAGGCTATTGGCCCATCCGCCAACTTGACCATCAAGGCGTCGCGAGATGGGTCAGAGGGACGGCCAGCCGGGCCCAGGCGATGGCCGCGCCGCCCGGCACGGTCTTTTGGGTCGACAAACCGGGCCTCGAGATCGCCTGCGGCGCCGGGACCGCCTACCTCGTCGAGGACCTGCAGCCCGAGGGCAAGGGCCCGATGTCCGCCTACGCCTTTTCGCTCGGGGCGCGCCTCGCCCCCGGCGGCGGCCTTGGTCATTAGGCCCCCTTTTCCCGCCATCCCCCCTTTCGACGCGGCTTGGCTCCCCAGGTCCGTCGCGAGGCGGCGAGTCATGTCGCGACCAGGGCGATGTGACGAGCGCAGCCGAGAAGGCGGACCGCGGCCGGGGAAATCGCGGAGAAAGGGGGGCTATTCTTCGAGCAGGAAATTCCGGGGATCGACCCGCTTGCCGTCCTTGAAAACCTCGTAGTGGACGTGGGGGCCGGCCGCCTTGCCGGTCTGGCCGATGTAGCCGATGATGTCGCGCCGCTTGACCTTCTGGCCGGCCTTGACGGCGAAGTTGCTCATGTGGCCGTAGATGGTCGTGTAGCCGTTGCCGTGGCTGACGGTGACGTTCTTGCCCAGGTAGCGGTCCGTCACGACCTTGATGACGATGCCGTCGGCCGTGGCCATGATGGGATTACCCATGTTGGTCGAGATATCGAGGCCCCAGTGCATGGTCCAGGCCCCGGTGAAGGGGTCGTTCCGATGGCCGTAGACCGAGCTGATCCAGCCCGCCGCCGGCATGATCGAGGGGGTGGTGGCCAAACGCAGCTTGTCGCTCTCGAAGTAGCTCAGGAGGCTGTTCAGGTTGCTCTCGATGCTCAGGGCCTTCTGGCTCAGGTTCTGGATGGCCCCCGGCGTGATGACCTGGGGCCCGGACGCCGCCGGGACCACGTTCGGCTCCCCGGCCGGCTCCGGCTCGTCGGTCTCCGGGCCGCCGCCCCCGACGCCCGCCGGGGCCGTCAGGACGTCCGGCGACTTCAGGCCGGCCATGACGTTGAGCTTCTTGGTGTAGCTCTCCAGGCTGGAGATCTTGGACTGGAGCTCGGTGATGGACTTCTCGTAGCCGGCGATGGCCGTCTTCTGTTCGGCCGTTTCAGCCCGCAAAGCCTTGTAACGGCTGCGGATGACGCTCATCCGGGCGTAATCGACCAGCATCGTCAGGAGGGCCAGGGCCAGGACGACCCCGCCGATGCCCAGGGCCTTCAGCTTTTTTCGCGAGAAGCACAGGGTCCGGGTGCTCGTCTTGGTGTGAGGAACGATGATGACCGACAGGTGCTTGTTGGGCATTTGACCCGCCATAAGTACCATATCCGCCGGAAAAGTGTCAATACTTAAAAGGGGGGATACGGCCTTGCCCCGGATTGGCTAATCCGGGGCCCGCCCCCCCCGTTCTCCCCTATCCGCCGCAGAGGACCGAGCCGCCGTTGACGTCCAGGATCTCGCCGGTGACGTGCCGGGCCAGGTCGGAGGCCAGGAACAGGATGGGGCCGGCCACGTCCTCGGGCGGCGGGATGCGCTTCAGGGGGATGGATTGGCGGACCTTCTCCCGGAAACCGGGCTCGCTGAAGGATTCCGTGCACATGTCGGTATCCGTCCAGCCGGGGGCCACGGCGTTGACCCGGATGCCGTAGGGGGCCAACTCCACGGCCAGGGACTTGGTCAGGGAGTGCAGGGCCCCCTTGCTGGCCGCGTAGTGGGAGTGCAGGGCCTCCCCCCGGACGCCGGCCGTGGAGGTGACGTTGACGATCCAGCCCCGTCCGTTCTCCTTCATGGCCGGGACGACCGCGTTGATGGCGTAGAAGACCCCGTCGACGTTGACGCCGATCGTCTCGTGGTAGACGGCGTCCACCATCCGGCCCATCTCGAGGTAGGTCCAGATCCCGGCGTTGTTGACCAGGGTGTCAAGCTCGCCCCATTTGGCCAGGACGTCCCCGACCATGCGGTCGATCTCCGGCCGGGAGGACATCTCGGCCTTGAAGGCCAGGGCCCGGCGGCCGAGCTTTTCGACCTCCCGGCAGACCTCGTCGGCGGCCGGACGGTTGCTGACGTAGCTGATGGCCACGTCGGCCCCCGCCCGGGCAAAGAGGAGCGCCGTGGCCCGGCCGATGCCGCGCGAGCCGCCGGTGATCAGGACTTTTCGCCCGTCGAGGCCGATCATCGGACGTACCCCAGGGTGAAGTCGCCCATCTTGTGGAACTCGAGGTAGCGGTAGATCTCGTCGGCCCGCGGCAGGACCTTGTCCTTCATGGCCGCCATGTACTCCTCGACGCTGGGGATGCGGCCCAGGAGGGCCGTCAGCGCGGCCAGCTCCGACGAGCCGAGGTAGACCCGGGTGTTGTCGCCCAGCCGGTGGTCGAAGTTCCGGGTCGAGGTCGAGAAGACGGTCGTGCCGGCGGCCACCCGGGCCTGGTTGCCCATGCACAGGGAGCAGCCGGGCGTCTCGGTCCGGGCCCCGAACCCGACGAAGGTCGCGTAATAGCCCTCGCGCATGAGCTGGGCGGCGTCCATCCGGGTCGGCGGGGTCATCCAGACCCGGGCCGCGGGGACGCCCTTGTCGAGGATGCGGGCGGCGGCCCGGAATTGGCCGATGTTGGTCATGCACGAGCCGATGAAGACCTCCTGGACCGGGTCCCCGGCGATGGCCGAAAGGGGCCGGACGTCGTCCGGATCGTTCGGGCAGGCCACCAGCGGCTCGGTGATCTGTCCCAGGTCGATCTCCAGGACGGCCTTGTACTCGGCGTGAGGGTCGCGCGTCAGGAGCGAGGGCCGGGCCAGCCAGGCGTTGCAGGCGTCGATGCGGCGGCGCAGGGTCTCGGCGCTCTGGTAGCCCTCCTTGATCATCTCCTCCATCAGGGCGGCGTTGCTCCTGAGATACTCGGCCACCCGCTCCTCCTTGAGGGAGATGACGCAGGCGGCGGCCGAGCGTTCGGCCGAGGCGTCGGTCAACTCGTAGGCCTGATCGCCGGTCAGGTCTTCCAGGCCCTCGATCTCCAGGACGCAGCCGTTGAAAGCGTTCTTTTTGTTCTTCTTCTCGACCGTCAGCAGCCCCTTCCGGACGGCGAAATACGGGATGGCGTTGACGATGTCGCGCAGGGTCAGGCCGGGCTTGAGCTTCCCGGTGAACTTGACCAGGATGGACTCGGGCATGTCCAGGGGCATGAAGCCCAGGGCGCCGGCGAAGGCGACCAGCCCGGAGCCGGCCGGGAAGGACACGCCGATGGGGAAGCGAGTGTGCGAGTCGCCGCCCGTGCCGACCGTGTCCGGCAGGACGAGGCGGTTGAGCCAGGAGTGGATGACCCCGTCGCCGGGCTTCAGGGCGACGCCCTTGCGGGCGATCATGAAGGCCGGCAGGGTCTTGTGGACCTTGACGTCGGCCGGCTTGGGATAGGCGGCCGTGTGGCAGAACGATTGCATGAATAGATCGGCCTGGAACTCGAGGCAGGCCAGCTCTTTAAGCTCGTCGGCGGTCATCGGGCCGGTGGTGTCCTGGGAGCCGACGGTGGTCATGTGCGGCTCGCAGGCCGTGCCGGGCAGGACGCCGGCCAGGCCGCAGGCGCGGCCGACGATCTTCTGGGCCAGGGTGTAGCCCTGGCCGGGCTTGGGGACCGGGTTCTCGACGGTGGTGAAGAAGGGCGCCTCGCCCAGGCCGAGGGCCTGGCGGGCCCTGGCCGTCAGCTGGCGCCCGATGATGAGCGTCAGCCGGCCGCCGGCCCGGAACTCGTCCTTGAGCGTGGCCGGCTTGACCGCCAGGTCCGAGATCTTCGTTCCGCCCGGACCGAGAATGGCGCCCGCGGCGAAGTCGAGGGTGATGAGGTCGCCGGTCTTCATGCCGGTCACGTCGGCCATGAGCGGCAGGCCGCCCGAGTCCTCGGTCGTGTTGAAGAAGATGGGGGCGATCAGGCCGCCGATGACGACGCCGGCCCGGCGCTTGTTGGGCACGAAGGGGATGTCCTCGCCGATGTGCCACATCAGCGAGTTGCAGGCCGACTTGCGGCTCGAGCCGGTGCCGACGACGTCGGCGACGAAGGCCACCCGGTGGCCCTCGTCGCGGAAGGACTTCATCACGGCGTTGCCGCCGGGGAAGCGCTTCTCGCCCATGGACTGGGCGTGGAGCGGGATGTCGGGGCGGGTCGGCGCGTGGCCGGCCGGCGAGAAGTCGTCGGTGTTGATCTCGCCGTCGACCTTGAAGACCTTGAGGACGAGCTTGTCCGGGAAGGCCGGCCGGGACAGGAACCACTCGCCCGCCGCCCAGGACTCGAGGACGGCCTTGGCGTGGGGATTGCGGTCGGCCATCTTGAGGATGGTCTCGAAGTGGCCGTAGACGAGGATGATCTTCTTCAGGGCCTCGGCCGCGGTCCCGGCAACGGCCGGGTCGGACAAGGCCTGGACCAGCGGGTCGACGTTGTAGCCGCCCAGCATGGTGCCCAGGAGGGCCAGCGCGCCGGCCCGGGAGACGGCCGGCGACGTCCTCTCGCCCCTGGCCACGGCGGCCAGCCAGTCGGCCTTGATCTTGGCCGCGGCGTCCACGCCCGGCGGCACCCGGTTCTCGAGCAGCGACCGGAGCCCGGCGCCCTCGTCCTTGGCCGCCGTCTCCAGAGCCTTGCAGACCTCCTCGACCTCGGCCGGGGTCAGCGCCAGCGGCGGCAGCCCGGCCTGGGACCGTTCTTTCTCCATCGCGTGATAAGCGTCGAGCATCGTTCTCTCCTATGTCCGATTTGGCCCGTCTAATTTATCGGTTTTCGCGTCGGATTGTCAAAGCCCCCGGGAGCGGCTTGCATTCCGGACCCAAGACCGCTAGAATCGGGGTCCGGTTTTCCCCTGAAGAAGAGAACTCAAGATGGACCACGCCGCGATCCGAAGGGCCAAGGAGCACCTTGGACGGCTCCTCGAAGCCCAGATGAAGCGGATGGAAGCGGTCAAGGCCGCGCCCGGTTGGATCGATTACAGGTCGCTCTCCCCTCTCCGTATCGGCGTCCTGGCCGGCGACGGCATCGGTCCCGCCGTCACGACGCAGGCCAGGCGGGTCCTCGAAGCCTTGCTGGCCGAAGAGATCGGCGGCGGCCGGATCCGGATCGTCGATCTCGAGGGCCTGACCCTCGAGAACCGGGCCGCCCACGGCTGCGCCATCCCGCCCGACGTGCTGGACGAGGTCCGGACCTGCCCCGTCCTTCTCAAGGGCCCCACGACGACCCCGCGGCAGGGCGACCCCTGGCCGAACATCGAGAGCTGCACCGTGGCCCTGCGCAAGTCGCTGGACCTCTTCGCCAACGTCAGGGCCGTGCGCGTCCCCCGGCTGGGCATCGACTGGAAATTTTTCCGCGAGAACACCGAGGACCTCTACGCCCTCGGCTCCAACGGCCTGGACGTCGACGGGGACATCTCCATCGATTTCCGGCTCATCACCGGCCCCGGCGCCGAGCGCATCTGCCGGCTGGCCTTCGAGGACGCCCGGACGAACGGCCGCACGCGCGTCACCTGCGTGACCAAGGCCAACGTCGTCAAGACGACCGACGGCCGGTTCCTCGAGAACTTCTACCGTGTCGCCCGGGACTACCCGGGGATCGCGGCCGACGACGGGTACATCGACATCATGTCGGCCCGGCTCGTCGACGAGAAGCGGCGGCGCGACTACCAGGTCGTGGTCCTGCCCAACCTCTACGGCGACATCCTGACCGACGAAGCGGCCGAAGTCCAGGGCGGCGCCGGCTCGTCCGGGAGCGCCAACATCGGCCAGCGCTACGCCATGTTCGAAGCCGTCCACGGCTCGGCGCCCCGCATGGCCGCCGAAGGACGGGCCGCCTACGCCCACCCCTGCAGCATGCTGCGGGCGGCGGCCATGCTCCTCGGCCACATCGGCCGCCCCGGGGCCGGCCGGACCCTGGAGATGGCCCTGGACATGGCCGGCTACTATGAAAAGAGGCTGGTCGTCACCGGACGCCCCGACGGCGCCACCGGCGAGGCCTTCACCGATTACACCTTGGAGTGGGTCCGTGACCCCCGGCTCGAAGAAGCCTGGAACGCCTACGTCAAAGGCTGACCTGGCGAAACCTATAAAGGAGAGACCGCATGCGTAAGAAGATCGCCCTCATCGGCGGCGGGCAGATCGGCCAGATCCTGGCCATGATCGCGGCCCAGAAGGAGCTCGGTGACATCGTCATCCTCGATATCCCCGAGCTCGAGAAACCGGCCAAAGGCAAGGCCCTCGACCTCATGGAGATGGCCCCCCACGGCAACTACGACGCCCAGATCACCGGCACGTCCGACTACAAGGACATCTCCGGCGCCGACGTCGTCATCATCACGGCCGGCCGCCCGCGCCAGGCCGGCATGACCCGCGAGGACCTCCTGGCCGTCAACCTGGACATCATCACCAAGGTCGCGGCCGGCGTGAAGCAGTACGCCCCCAAGGCGCTCTGCATCATCGTCACCAACCCCCTCGACGCCATGGTCTACGCTTTCTACAAGCTGACGGGCTTCCCCAAGAACCAGGTCATCGGCATGGCCGGGACGCTCGACACGGCCCGCTGGCGCGCCTTCATCGCCATGGAGCTGGGCGTGTCGGTCAGCGACGTGGCCGGCACGGTCCTCGGCGGCCACGGCCCGGACATGGTGCCCCTGCCCCGGCTGACCACCGTCGGCGGCGTGCCCCTGACCGACATCGCCACCAAGGAGCAGATCGACCGGCTGGCCACCCGCACCCGCGAGGCCGGCACCGAGATCGTCAAGCTCTTCGGCAAGGGCTCGGCTTTCTTCAGCCCGGCCTTCAGCGCCATCGTCATCGCCGAGAGCTACCTCAAGGACAAGCGCCGGGTCCTGCCCTGCGCCGCGCTATGCGAAGGCGAGTACGGGGTCAAGGGCCTGTTCATCGGCGTGCCCTGCCTCGTCAGCGCCAAGGGCATGGAGAAGGTCCTGGAGATCAAGCTCAACGACGACGAGAAGGCCATGCTCCAGAAGACGGTCGGCGTCGTCCAGAAGACCGTCGAGGAGACCAAGCTCTAAGACGGTCGGTTCGTCACGTCCATCCGGCCGGAGGCGGGACAGCCCGCCTCCGGCCTTTTATTTGTGCCATCCCTCTTCTCTCGCGCGCCTCCCCATCTCACATCGGCGACATCGATAGCGTGCCTGGGAGGATTCGAACCTCCGGCCTTTGGATCCGGAGTGCAGAGCTCGATGTCTCTAATTGCTTCTCTGTGTGCTCTTTACAGAGGCTTGTTTTTTGGGGGTGTCAACTTTTTGTCATGTTGATCATAAAAAATCTTCCATCCTCTCTACGGCAGGCGCATGCTCTCACCCGTCGGGTGAAGGTACTTCGATGTCATCATGATCGACACATGGCCGAGCATCCTCGAGACCGTTATGATGTCGGCGCCGACCTAGAGCGCGCGGCTGGCAAACGTGTGGCGGAGGTCACGAAAGCGGACGCCGGTGATCCCGGGATCCTTCTTGTCCTCGGAATCCTTCTTCGCCCGGGCACACGCCGCGTGAAAGCCCTTCTTGACGTCACGGATCGGCCGGACGGTCTCGGGATTCCGAAAGGCATACTCTCCTCGTGGAGAGGCAGCGCGCCAAGGACCGCGGCCACGGATCCGCTCATTGGCATCTTGCGGCTCTTCCCGCTCCTCGACGTCGAGACGGTGATGATGCCTCGGACCACGTCGAGGTCCGTCCATTTGAGCGAGAGGATCTCGCCGCGGCGCATTCCTGTCCCCAACGTGACGACGATCGGCCGAAGATCCTGGCCAGCCGGGCCGACTAGGCGCCGGGCCTCGTCCAGCGTCAGGATTCGCTCACGGCCAGCCGGCTCGCGGAACCTCTTGACCTTAGCCACGGGACTGCGCTCGAACTTCCCCCACTCCACGGCCTTTGAGAAGAGCGTCTTGAGGAACGCGAGCTCACGATTCGTAGTGCTGTCGCTGACCTCGGTCCGGCGCTTCGCTTTGAAGCACTCGATTGCGGCCGGCCCGATCGCGGCCGGGGGCTTGCCCTTGAAAAACCACTTGAGGACGTCAAGTGAGATCTCATCTCGCTTCCAGCTGCACTTGTTCGGCTTGCTGAAGAGCTTGAGGAACTCGGCGTCGAAATCCTCGAAGAGGACGTCCTTGCACTTCGGCCTGGCCAGGCCAAGCCCCTTGGCTTGTCAAGCGTTTTCTTCTTGACTGAACTTGCGTGTGCTTTTATTATTGGCCCTAGCCGCCAAAGGTGACCATTGAGCAAGCTCACGGCTCAATTCAAGATTCCTCTTGACCAGCCGTTCTTTGCTATGGGCGAAGAAAGGCTCTACTCCTGTAATTCCACTATTGATTCATATGAAGTCGAAGCCCAGCTTGTTCCAGAACAGGACGGCCCAAAGTGTAAGGGGCCAGGCGACCCCACTTTCACCTATTGCCTCTCTACTGTCATTATCAAGGTGGCCAAAGAACGCAGCGAAGAAATCCCCCCGGTGGCAATAGACGGCCCACTGCATGACTATACTGCTCGGGGTAACTACATGATGACGATAGCCCGAGAATATGAAAAGGTGGCTGAGAAAGCGATCGCAAGGATTGCCAGGTATTTTAAATATCAATTGCATCAGCCACTTCTAAGTGAAATTGTCCAATCCCGGCAATGCCTTCTTTCACCGGTTTGGTTCGATGAAACCGGCAACGAAATCCGGGCAGGATATGGCCTGGCTGTCGGCAACCTGCCCCCCGGAATGGCCTATCGGGACTTTGGCATCATCGCGTTTACTGATGATCAGGATTGCGATCTGCAAGGCGCTTTCGTGAACGAGATTACTCCGGCCTTATACGAAGAAATATTGGCCGACGCTCAAGCAGCGATCTATCAGAAGAACTATAGGCGGGCTGTGCTCGAGATGGCGATGGCCTGTGAGCTTAAAATCAAGCAGATATATTTCTCGAAAGAGACGGCGGCCGGCCGAGCGTTCGAATTCATGGAGGATCAGCGTCGAGTTTCAATGGACATAACTGATTACATTCATGGGGTGGCTAAATATGCTCTGGGAGAGAATTTCGAAACAGCAACAAGCAAGGCTGATTATGAAAATCTCCGCCATCTATTTCGCGGCAGAAATAAGATCGCCCACCGTGGAGAACTTGTTTTCAGGGACGACAAGGGCAAAGAACACCGCATAGACCGTGCGGTTTTGGCAAGGTGGTGGGTATCAATCGAGCGGCTTCTCGATTGGCTGAACGGCATAACATCAGTCGGCGCCACTAATTAGTGCATCGAGAGGCCGCGGAACCCGGCTCATCGAGTCTCATCGGAATCAGAAAGCACAGAAGATCTTCGGCCGCCTTAATCGCCTCTTTCATACAGGCTTCGTCAATCTGCTCGGTCGTTTTTCCATAATGAACTATATCATTTCTTTGTTTTCTAGCCCAATCCAGAATACCCAAAATCTTCTTTCCGTCAGCCTTCTTTGTAATGCCGCTGGCTACTGGCAAGAAGAAATTTAGCAACTGAGAAAGGGATACATCCTTAAACTGTTCTTTAAGAGCGCCCTTCGAAATATTCTGTTTAATGAGGAATTCTTTCACTACCCGTGACAAAAGAGTTTCGCAAGCGGTGCATAATTGTACAATCGCAAGATCAAACATACCATAGAAATAATATGTCTTCGCAAGACCAATAGCATTAATATAAATTTCCGCCGGCTGATCCTGCGTTAGACTGTCCTTAACAAGACCGTACTGCCCGGCGTCGAGACTGCCAAGAGGACGAAGCGCGACCTGGCCGATATTCCCTGCAAATTGCTCGCATCCGCAACGCTTTCCGTCTCCAACGGCCGCCAGCCAGACGATTGGACATAAAGAGGGAGAGGAGATAGGCAATATATTGCTTGATTCGGGCGGACTCATCGGGCGAAATGCGTTGAGCACTTTCGATATACCAACGAATAGCTCTCTTTGCCATTCCAAAAAATGATTTTTTATAGCATCTTCCGCATTATTTTCCTTACAGCTAAACTTGCGCGAAATGAAAGTCTTCATGGGGACGGGGCAAAGCGTTAATTTCTTGACTCTGTCTTGCCTTTTGAGGCTCGATAATCCCAGTTTATTGACCAGAAAATACTCGGACTCGCCCATAGCTGATGACGAATCAAAGAAATGGGCCCTGAACATCCGATTACAGACCATATAGGTACAATCGCCAACAGGAAGATGATAGTCTGGGTAATCCATAATGTTCGGCAAATAAAACGGGAGCTCTGTGGCTATCTCAAAAAGAAACCCGTCGTCCGAAGGGCGAAGATCCTTCCATAACTCACCAAGTGACTCACCCTTTGTCGCTGCATCGGGAATCCTAACCACAATCCGGTACGGGCTCAGTCGGAAGGCCCGGAAGAAAAAGAGCGAGTTCATTTTAAGATTAAATGGGGCTTCGTTTTCGATGGTCTCGAGCTTGATGGTTATATGATTAAAAGCTTTATTCATGTCCTCAAGTCTCCCGAGAAACTCTATACCACGGTCGCCCTCTTCATTCAATCATCCGACGGTCAACATCGCCTCCCGCGCGCCGCGTGCGGCCCCCAATCCCCGCGGCGCCCGGCAAAGGCCCTTCCTGGCGCAAGCCAAAACCATTTCCGAGCATTTCCTAGGGCCGGCAGCGAGCTCGTAATCGCAGGATCCTGGCCCCCGGGTCGACACGGATCCCGACACTTGGCCACATGGCCAGGGATGACCACTGCACTATTCGTCCGTTTTCGGGAGAGAGAGCCGTTGAAGGATGTTGAAGGTTGGCGGCCGACGGCAGTCGGCTGCAATCAGCCGAGGGGCCGACCCGATGTAGCCGAAGGACCTGACGACGTCGCCGTCGTCGACGGACGCGCAGTCATGGACGAACGTCGGGCAAGCCGCTGGATGGACATGGTGGCCCGGTCGACGACGAGATAGCCGCGGCCGAAGTTCCCGAAGACGATCGGGTCGGTATTCGCGGCGGGCCGTCGAGGTCCGGGCAGAGCGTGTAGGGAAAGCCGGAGATCGTGGATGGGACTGCGTCGGCGCCGAAGCCCATCGCCGGCTGCTAGAGAAAGGTGGCCATCACCGGATTCTTGAAAGTCCGGATCTTCCAGAGCGCGGTCCTGTTGAGGAGATGCCGCGCGCCGGTCAGGTAGCTGGACTTGATCTGGAACGGCAGGGCGAGGACGGCGTCGGCCGTGATGTCGTCGGCGTCGCCGGACTTGTAGGTCCCGACGCTGGCGTTCGTGAGGATGCCCTCCGGCTTTCCGACACCGTCGCCTTTGGCGAACGCGGTGCCCTCGAGGTCTGCGAACTACTCGCCGAACTCCTGGGCGAGCTCCTATTCGATCGGAAAGAGGCTGTCCTCGAGCATCTGCATCAAGGCCCTGGCCAGGTAGTACGTCTCATGGACCGGGATCCTCTCGAGGCCGTACTTGAGGCCCGTCGTCTCGGTCCGCTCGCCGATCTCCGAGATCCACGCCGCCGTCCCGGAAGCCGTCTTCTTTGGCTGGTCGAGCGAGTCCTTATCGATCGTCCTGACCTTGGCGATTGTCGGATGGGACTGAAGTCCGTGATGCCCTTGACGATCTCGCGAGAGTACTCTGGCGGCGCCAGGTAGCCTGCCTGGGGATCGTCGCTGAGCCGGAGGGCTCTAACCTGCTGCGGCGGCAGCGAATTGTGGCCGCGGCGGACGAAGCGGCCGAACGCCTAAGTTTCCTCCGGATTGCTGCTGCGCTGATCCGGGATGAAGGCGTCGGGGCTTGCCACATGACGAGCTCGCGCTCGAGCGCCTTGAGCCTGGACTCCGTGTTGTCACGATACCGCGTGATGTTGGAATTGATCTCGTCTAGGCTGTACTTGAGTTCTTCTGATGTGAAGCCCATAAAGCTCCTTCTGATGCAGGATAAGCGGGACCTGCCCGGCTTATCGCCGAACGCGTGTTGATTTTCGCTCGAGAGCCCGCCGGCGGCTCGAGGCTTCCGAGTGCTCATCGCGGCTCAGAAGGATATCGAAGGCGCTCGTAAGCGCGATCGGTCGATGCTAAGCCTTGGGCAGCTTGACGCCCAGGCTCTTCGCCATGAATGTCAGCGTCTTGAACCACAGAAAGAGATCTCGTTCTTTGGCGTGGTTCAGGAAGGCCTGTGCCGTGTCGTCTTTCGCCTTCGTCGCCCAGGCCTCGAGCGCGTTCATAAACTTTTGGATCGGCTCGTTTGCGGCGCCAGTGCGGCCGCTGTAGAATCAGACGACGGATAGGAGCGTGAGTATGCTTAACAAAATCGGCCTTATCGTTTTGACCCTTGGCTCTGTTCTCTTCGGGTATAGTTTCATTCATTTTGGACTCGTCACAGATACAAAAGAGCTTCCGATATTGAAGCGCTGGCTTTATTGGCTGAAGGGAGGAAGGGGCTTTTGGGACAGTCAACATGACAAGATGAAGGTCGCCGTGGAAAGGCAAAAAGGAATCCGTCCAAAATGGACATGGAGAGCTGAGAAGACGCCGAGGATCATTTCGCTAATCCTCATGTTGATCGGACTCGTTCTCTCTCTCTGAGAAGTCGATGTCAGGATTCTTGTCGTGTTGGAGGGCAAAAAGGGGGCAATCGGGGACAGCGGCGGCCGAGGCCGACACTGCGTGTAAATCGTTGATATTCTTTGGTCAACAGGGGGATTACGTGGTCTGCCTGGGAAGATCCGGGCTTCCGGCCTTTGGATCCGGAGGCCCCTTCTCTGCCCTCCTGGACATCTGGGGCAAACCCGATTTCCAGGGGAGAATGACTTGTTTTCCTTAAAGCCCCAGTAGTCAGGATTAGGCGGGTTTAGGGCATATTTTGTGACATGCTGTGACATGGCGGCGAGGTCTGCAGGTATTGCCCGTTCTCCCTGAGAGATCTCCCGGGACGACAATTCGCCAGGCCAAATCATTTCTGCATCTCATCAGGGTAAACTAAGCGCCCCTGACGAGCGAGGAGTTCATTCGCTCTTCGCCCCTAGACTCTTGAGTAGCTCGTAGGCATCACGGGACCGTTCATTTCCTTTAGCGATACGGAGAGCAGTCTGGCCTCTCGAGCCCCTCAAGTCCAGGTCGGCGCCGTGCTTGACCAGTAGCTTGATTACCTCGGTTTGATTCGCATCAGCGGCCCACATCAGCGCCGTCCACCCTATTCTATCTTGAACGTTCGGCAAAGCTCCATTAGCCAACAAAATGCCAACGATCTTGGAGCCCTCGCGACGGGACGCCTCCATCAGGGGAGTTCTTCCGTCTCGGTCCTGCGTGTTGACTTCGGCTCCATTGTCCAAAAGCAGGGATAGCAACGCCCCGCGCTTGGCCGGCTCCTCCCCCTGATAATAATCAATCCCTCGGCATACTGATTGCAGGGCCGTCTCTCCGAACTTATTTTTGGCCCTAACGTCTGCGCCTTTGGCAATCAGCGTCTCTGCCGCTTCCTTATTGCCGTGGTGCGACGCCACTATAAGCGGAGTTGTCCCGTCGGCGCTCCTGACCGAGACGTCCGCCCCACGCTCTATTAAATACTCGAGGATATAACGGCTTTCGACCCGGCTATCAAGGGCGCTGAAAATCGGCGTGACCCCCCGGCCATCGGCTGAGTTAACGGGCAGTCCCTTCTCGCAGAGATACCTGACCGCGGAAAAATGACCTCTCCCGACGGCCGCGGAAAGCAGGCACCCGCCCCCTTGGTTTCTCCTCGTGATATCCGCCCCTTTCCTGATCAGGAAGTCCACCATGTCCAGGTCTCCCCCGGCGACGGCATCGCGCAGCGCAGTCTCGTCCCCCATTTCATCGGATTCGTCGACCTTGGCACCCCTTGCGATCAGCATCTCCACCAGGGGTAGGCTGTCCTTTCGCGCCGCAATGAGCAGGGGGACATCCCGTCCGCGACCCTGTCGGCCGACACTCGCTCCGCTGCCTAGAAGAAGCGCAGCCATATCCACGTAAGAATTGTTCACGGCCCAGAGCAGAGGGGTAAAACCCCACTCTTTTTGCTGCCAATCGAGATCCGTATCGACGTTGATTTCCGCTCCCTTGGCAATCATGGTCTCGGCGATTTCCAGACGATCGTACCTCACCGCCATTAGCAGAGGCGTGTATCCGTACTCTCCACGACAGTTGACGTCGGCGCCCTTGCCGATAAGCTCGCGCACCCGAGCGAGATCGCCCCTCTTCGCTGACTCCAGCAGGGAGGCGCAGTCCGTTTGCTCAACGGCGCATAAACAGAGGGGCAATGAACTTAGGAACAAGGCCGACACGAGGATTTTTATCAATTTCAACATTGGATGCCTGCTGCTCTTGTGGCATTCATCCTATCCTCCCCATCCAAGATCCGTTTGCGTCGACGAATCAGGCCGCATGGATCGATGGCCCTTTTCCATAAAGCTGGTCCACAGATGCCCGATCAATCCGTTTGTAGTCCCATGGCTTGGGCTCAGCATGACTGACGGTCCCAGTCGGAGCACCCACTTAGTCGTTTCCTAAGTTTCCCAGGATCATCCAGCGAGTTACACCAAGCATCATACATCTCATTGAAGGAGAATAGCGACGTTTCGATTTTTCTAATCAATGCATTCTTTGTAAATAAATGTAACGTCCTTTTCGTTCGTGTCCGGGGCGCGTCTTTACGGCGCTCCCGAAAAACGCTATCGTTATGCGCGATGAAGCTCCCCGAATCGGAAGCCAAGCGCATCCTGGCCGGATACGGCGTCACTGTGCCGCGCGGCCGCGTCGCGGCCACGCCCGCCGAAGCCCGGGCCGCGGCCGAAGATATCGGCGGGCCGGTCGTCGTCAAGGCCCAGGTCCTGGCCGGCGGCCGGGGCGCCGCGGGAGGGGTCCAGCGGGCCGGAACGCCGGCGGAGGCCGCCGCGGCCGCCGAAGGCCTGATCGGCCGGCCCCTCGTCACCGCCCAGAGCGGGCCGGCCGGCCGCCTCGTCCGCCGGGTCCTCGTCGAGGAGCGGCTGGCCGTCGAACGGGAGCTCTACCTGGCGGTCTCCCTCGATCGCGAAGCGGCCCGCGTCGCCATCCTGGCCTCCCCGCGCGGCGGCATCGAGATCGAGGCCCTGGCCTCGACCGATCCGGGTCTCATCTTCAAAGGGACGATCGATCCGCTGGCCGGATCGTCGCCCGAGCTGACCCGGCGGGCCGCCGCGGCCCTCGGGCTGACCGGGCCGGCCCTCGACCAGGCGGCCGCGCTTGTGACGGATCTCGTCCGGGCCTTCACGGCCTGCGACGCCTCGCTCCTCGAGATCAATCCCCTGGCCGTGACCGGCGACGGCCGGCTGGCGGCCCTGGACGCCAAGATGGAGATCGACGACAACGCCCTCTTCCGCCATCCGGACCTGCGGGCCCTGGACGATCCCGACGAGCGCTCGCCGGAAGAGAACGAGGCCGCGGCGGCCGGCCTGAGCTTCATCCGCCTCGACGGCGACGTCGGCTGCCTGGTCAACGGGGCCGGCCTGGCCATGGCCACCATGGACATGATCGCCCTGGCCGGCGGCCGTCCGGCCAACTTCCTGGACGTCGGGGGCGCCGCGACCGAAGACGCCGTGGCCAAGGCCTTCGCCCTGCTCACGGCCGATAACCGCGTCCGCGCGGTGCTGGTCAACATCTTCGGCGGCATCGTCCGCTGCGACCTGGTGGCCCGGGGCATCGTTCGCGCGGCGCGGGAGCGCGGCGTCCGCGTTCCGGTCGTCACCCGCCTGGAGGGCACCAACGCCGACCTGGGCCGCGAAGTCCTGGCCGCCTCGGGCCTGCCCCTCACGGCGGCCGCGGACATGGGCGCCGCGGCCCGCGAAGCCGTGCGTCTGGCCCGGGCCGCCGCCGGAGGCGCCGGATGAGCATCCTCGTCGACGGCACGACCCGCGTCGTCGTTCAGGGCCTGACCGGGACCGAAGGGACCTTCCATGCCGCGCGCATGATCGAGTACGGCACGGACGTCCGGGCCGGCGTGACCCCGGGCAAGGGCGGCACGCGCCATCTGGACCGCCCGGTCTTCGACACCGTGGCCGAGGCCGTCCGGGTCGAAGGCGTCGACGCCTCGGTCGTCTTCGTCCCCGCCCGGGCCGCCGCCGGCGCCGTCATGGAAGCGGCCGCGGCCGGCATCGGCCTGATCGCCTGCATCACCGAGGGCATCCCGGCCTTGGACATGGTCCGGGTCAAGGCCTTCCTTGGGGACAAGCCTGTCCGGCTCATCGGGCCGAACACGCCCGGGCTCATTTCGCCGTCGGGCCGGGCCAAGCTCGGCATTATGCCCGCCGCCATCCACAAGCCCGGCCCGGTCGGGGTCATCTCGCGCTCCGGCACGCTGACCTATGAGGCCGTCCAGCAGCTGACCCGTCTCGGCCTGGGCCAATCGACGGCCGTCGGCATCGGCGGTGATCCTATCATCGGGCTGTCGTTCGTCGACCTGCTGCGGCTTTTCGAAGCGGACCCCGGGACGGAAGCGGTGGTCCTTATCGGCGAGATCGGCGGCTCGGCCGAGGAAGAGGCGGCGGCCCTCATCCGGGGCGGCTACCCCAAGCCGGTCGTGGCCTACGTCGCCGGGTTGACAGCCCCGCCCGGCCGCCGCATGGGCCACGCCGGGGCCATCATGTCGGCCGGCCGGGGCGCCGCCGCCCATAAGATCGAGGCCCTCGAGGCGGCCGGGGCTCTGGTGGTCCGCGATCCGGCCCGCATCGGGGAGGCCGCGGCCTCCGTCCTGTCCGGCAGGACGAAAGCCCGTCCTTCACATGGACGCTCTTGATTTCCGGCGAGGAACGCCTATAATGAGCGGCAGCCCGGATTTCCCACGCCTCCCCCTGAAACGCGCCAAGCCATCCCGAGTCCCCCTATGAACGACGATAACGGCACCATCGGAGGCAAGATCCGCCGGACGGTCTTCGGCCGGCCCCGCGACATCAAAGACCCGTCCCTCTTCCATAAGATCGCCCTGATCCCCATCCTGGCCTGGATCGGTCTCGGCGCCGACGGACTGTCCTCGGCGGCCTACGGCCCGGAGGAGGCCTTCAAGGTCCTCGGGCGGCACACCTATCTCGCCCTGGGCCTGGCCGCGGCCACGGCCTTGACCGTCTTTATCATCTCTTACGCCTACTCCCGCATCATCGAGTACTTCCCGTCCGGCGGCGGCGGCTATCTGGTCGCCACCCAGACCCTCGGCGAACGGGCCGGCGTCGTGTCCGGCTCGGCCCTGCTCGTCGACTACATGCTGACGATCACCGTTTCCATCGTCTCCTGCGGCGACGCCCTCTTCAGCTTCCTTCCGGCCGCCTACCAGCCGCTCAAGACCCCGTTCGAGGTCCTGGCCATCCTGTTCCTCGTCGTCATCAACATCCGCGGCCTCAAGGAATCGGTGACCATGCTGGCCCCGATCTTCATCGTCTTCGTGCTGACCCACGTCGTTCTCATCGGCTACGGGGTCCTCAAGCACGCCCCGGAGATCGCCACCGTGGCCGGCCAGGTCCGGTCCGATTACCGGAGCGGCCTGGCGACCCTGGGCCTGGGCGGGATGGCCCTGCTCTTCCTGCGCGCCTTCTCCATGGGCGGCGGCACCTACACCGGCATCGAGGCCGTGTCCAACGGCCTGGGGATCATGCGCGAGCCCCGCGTCCACAACGGCAAGAAGACCATGGTCTACCTGTCCGCGTCCCTGGCCTTGACCGCCGGGGGCATCCTGGTCTGTTACCTGCTGCTGGGCGTCGCGCCGGTCGCCGGCAAGACCCTCAACGCCGTCCTGGCCGGCAAGATCTTCGCCGGCTGGACCTTCGGCCCCCTGCTGGCCGCGGTGACCATCTTTTCCGAGGGCGCGCTGCTGCTCGTGGCCGCCCAGACGGGCTTCGTGGACGGGCCGCGGGTCATGGCCAACATGGCCGTCGACTACTGGCTCCCCCACCGCTTCGCCTCGCTCTCGGACCGGCTGACCATGCAGAACGGGGTCGTCCTGATGGGCGGCGCCGCCCTCCTGCTCCTCCTGTACTCCCGGGGGCGCATCACGACGCTGATCGTCATGTATTCGATCAACGTCTTCCTGACCTTCTCGCTGTCGCAGCTGGGCATGGTCCGGTTCTTCGTCCGGAACCGGAAGACGGACCGGCATTGGAAGAAGCACCTGCCGGTCCACCTCGTCGGGCTGGCCGTCTGCGTCTCCATCCTGACGGTGACCATCCTCGAAAAGTTCGCCCAGGGCGGCTGGCTGACGATCCTGCTGACCTTGATCGTGGTCCTGGTCTGCTACGGCATCAAGGGCCACTACAACCGCGTCCGCAAAGGCGTCCGCGAGCTCGACGACATGCTCGTCGCGGCCATCCCCCACAAGGGCGACTATAACTCCGATCCGGCCGACCCCCGCGAGCAGACGGCCATCCAGCTGGTCAGCGGCTACTCCGGGTTCGGCGTCCACACCTTCCTGTCGATCATCCGGGGCTTCCCCGGCCTCTACAAGAACTTCATCTTCGTCTCCGTGGCCGAGGTCGACGCCGGGGCCTTCAAGGAATCCGAGTCCGTCGCCCGTCTGACCGGGGCGACCAAGGACGCCCTCAAGAAGTACGTCGACATGGCCCGGCGCCTGGGCTTCCCGGCCGAGTCCCGGTTCGACGCCGGCATCGACGTCGTCGAGACGGCCTCCAACGTCTGCCAGCGCGTGGCCCACGAGTTCCCCAGATCGACCGTTTTCGCCGGCCAGACGGTCTTCCGCCGGCCGGGTTTCGTCAACCGCCTCCTCCACAACGAGACGGCCTTCGCCATCCAGCAGGAGCTGCGCTGGAAGGGCATCACGACGGTCATTCTGCCCATCCGGATCAACATCTAGGCCGCACCTGCCGGCGGTCGACGCCTGCCTCTCGGCTTGGCGAAGGATATCGCCGCTCGCCTCCGGTCCGAGTGCCGGGGCGGCGCGCCCCGGTCGGATTGACAAACGACCGTCGGACGGATAATAAAGGGACCAAAAGAACGTCGGAGAGGAGGTCGGCATGGCACGCCCATTCGCGGTTCTCGGCACGGTTCTCATCGTCATGGTGGCCGGCGCGGCCGCGGCCCAGGCCCCTCGAGCGAAGCCCGCGCCCCGGGCCCCCGAGCCGATGACCGTCCAGCCGGTCGCCAAGGACCTCTATCTCGTCAAGGGCGGGGCGGGCGCGAACGCCGCGTTCTTCATCACCCCCAAGCAGGGCGTCGTCGTCATCGACGCCAAGATGACGCCCGAGGCCGCGGCCGAAATGCTCGCGGCGATCGCCAAGGTCACCTCCCAGCCGGTCCGGACGCTCATCCTCACCCACAGCGACGGCGATCATGTCAACGGCCTGCCCGGCTTCCCGAAGGGCCTATCGATCTTCGCCCACGAGAACGTCAAGCGGGACATGGAAAAGGCCGCGGCCGAGACGCCGGCCCTCGCTGACTATCTGCCGACCCGGACCTACGCGACGGGGGCCGATCTCGTCGGCCTGGGCTACGGCATCGACATGCGCCATTTCGGCCCGGCCCACACCGACGGCGATACCTGCGTGATCTTCCCCGATCTCGGCGCGGCCTTTGTCGGCGATCTGGCCTTTGTCGGCCGCGATCCGCTCGTCCACCTGCAGAAGGGCGGGACGACGTTCGGCTACGTCAAGACGCTCGAGGCCCTGCTCGCCGAGAAGCCGGCCATCGAGACCTTTCTCTCGGGCCACGCCGAGCCGCTGTCGCGGCAGGACATCGAGGACCTGAAGACGTCCCTGGCAGACAAGCTGGCCAAGGTCAGGGACATGGCCGCCGCGGGAAAGAGCCTCGACGACGTCCGGAAGGCCTTCGGCATCGAGACCCCGCCGGACGCCCCCGGCGGGCCACGCCGCTGGCTGAGCTTCGTCGAGACCGCCTACAACGAGCTGACGTCGAAGAAATAGCGCCATCCAGGGAGCCCCGCATGCAGAAAAACGTTCTGATCGCCGTCGCCGCGGCCCTGCTGGCGCTCTTCGCCACGCCGGCCTGCCGGCCTTCGTCCTCCGGGACCCTGGCCACGGAAGCGACCGAGACCATCCGCACCTACCCCTTCTCCGATCCCGACCCGGTGCCCGTCTTCGCCCGCTCATCCATGTGGGGCCAGGGCGCCCGCCTCTATCCTTACTTCGTGTTCGACGGCTTCACGGCCGAGCCGTCCGATCGGCCGTGGACCGTCGTCCGGCTGCGGAACGCCCACATCGAGGTCGCCGTTCTGCCCGGGGTCGGCGGCAAGGTCTGGGGGGCCAAGGAGCTGGCCACGGGCCGCGATTTCCTCTACTGGAACCACGTCCTCAAGTTCCGCCAAATCGCCCTGCGCGGGCCCTGGACCTCCGGCGGCATCGAGTGGAACTTCGGCGTCGTCGGCCACGCGCCGTCGACAGCCACCCCGGTCGACTACCTCGTCCGCCGCGGCCGCGACGGCGGCGCCAGCGTCGTCGTCGGCGCCATGGACCTGCCGTCCCGGACCCGTTGGAGCGTCACCATCTCCCTGCCCAAGGACAGCGCCGCCTTCGAGACCAGCGCCCTGTGGGTCAACCCGACGCCCTTCAGCCAGTCCTACTACGCCTGGTCCTGCGCCGCGGTCAAGGCCGCCGACGACCTGAAGTACATCTTCCCGGGCCGCTGGTTCATCGGCCACGACTACGCCGTTCCGCTGGAGCCCTGGCCCGTCGACCGGACCGGGCGCGACCTATCGTGGTACCGGAACAACGCCACGCCCGGTTCCAAGAGCTACTTCACGGTCGGCCGGCACGCCCCCTTCTACGGCGGCTGGTACGAGAAGGCCGACGCCGGCTTCGGCCACTGGTCGCCCTACGAGGACATGCCCGGCCGCAAGGTCTGGATCTGGGACCTCTCCCGCTCCGGCGAGATCTGGGTCGACCTGCTGACCGACCAGGACGGCCAGTACACCGAGCCCCAGGCGGGGCGCCTGCTCAATCAGTCCGACCATGGCGACTTCGCGCCCGGCTCCGCCGACCGCTGGCACGAGCGCTGGTTCCCCTACCGCGGCATCGGCCCGCTGACCCACGCCGGGCCGGAGGCGGCATTGAGCGCCGTCCGCAGCGGCGACGCGCTGGCCCTCGGCCTCTTCCCGCTCCGGCCCCTGGCCGCCGACCTGACGGTGTCAACGGCCGGCCGGGAGATCTTCCGCGAGCGTCTGGCCCTCAAGCCCGAACAAGCCTGGAAGAAGGATGTTCCCCTGACGGGCGTGCCGGCCGACGCCCCCTTCGAGGTCCGCCTGGACGGCCGGCTCGTCTACACCAGCGCGCCCGGGGCCGACGACCTCGAGCGGCCGCTCCATTTCAGCACCCCGACGGGCGGGTCGGCCGAGGCCCTGTTCCTGCAGGCCCGCGGCCTCGAGCGCGAGCGCCGCCTGGCCGAAGCCCTCGACAAGTACATGGCCGCCGTGGTCGAGGAGCCGCTCCACGTCCGGGCTCTGTCGCGGGCGGCCGAGCTCCGCACCCGCCGCGGGGAGCCGGCCCAGGCCCTCGAGCTGGCCGGCCGGGCCCTGGACGTGTCGATGTACGATCCGGAAGCCAATTACGTCTACGGCGTGGCGGCCCGGCGGCTGGGTCGTCTCGTCGACGCCAAGGAGACCCTCGGCTGGGCCGCGCGCTCACCCCAGTTCGAGGCCGTCGCCCTCGTCCAGCTGGCCGAGATCGCCCTGCTCGAAAAGGACCCCCAGGGCGCCATCGATCAAGCGGTCAAGGCCCTGGTCGCCGACGACCTGAACGTCAACGCCCTCGAAGTCCTGGCCGTGGCCGACCGGCTGGCCGGCCGGAAGTCGGACGCCGACCGGGTCCTGGATTGGCTCCTCGAGGTCGATCCGCTCGACCACCTGGCCCGCTTCGAGAAGTACCTGCGGAGCCGCAAGGCCGAAGACCTCGAGGCCTGCCGGACCCTGATCCGCAACGAGCTGCCGCACGAGACTTGGCTCGAGATGGCCGCCTTCTACCGCCGCCTGGGCCTGGACGCCGACGCGGTCGAGGCCCTCAAGGCCGCCCCGGCCCAGACGACGGTCCTCTACACCCTGGCCTATCTCCTGCGCGAGAGCGCTCCCTCGGACAGCGCCGCCTATCTCGAGAAGGCCTCGTCGGCGTCGCCGCTTCTGGTCTTCCCCTTCCGCGAGGAGGAGATCCCCGTCTTCTCCTGGGCCCTGGCGGCCCGGCCGGCCGATTGGAAGCCCAAGTACTACCTGGCCCTCGTCCTCTGGGGCAAGGACCGGATCGAGGAGGCCGGCGATCTTTTCGAGATGATCGAGGGCGCGGATTTCGCGCCCTTCCATATCGCCCGGGCCGCGTTCTTCGAAAAGACGGACCCCGGCCGCGCCGGGGACGACTACCGGAAGGCCGTCGAGCTCGACCCCGCCGCGTGGCGGGCCCGTCACGCCCTGATCGGCTACTGGCTGCGGCAGGATCGCGCCGCCGAGGCCCTGGCCGCCGCCCGCCAGGCCGCCGCCGATCTCCCGGCGGAGGCGCCGCTCCGGGTCGACCTGGCCGAGAGCCTGCTCGCGTCCGGCGATCCCCACGAGGCGGCGACCGTGCTCGACGCCGTCGCCGCCCTGCCCTACGAAGGGGCGGGCGATGTCCACGGCCTGTACGTCCGGGCCCATGTCGGGATCGGCCTCGAAGCCATGAAGAAAGGCGCCTGGGCCGACGCCGTCAGGGCCCTGGAGCTATCCAAGCTCTTCCCCGAAAAGCTCGGCACCGGCGCGCCTTTCCACCCGGACAGCCGGATGCAGGACTATCTCATCGCCTTGTGTTACGACCGGATGGGCGAACGCGGCAAGGCCGTCGCCCTGCGCGAGGCCATGCGCGATTACACGTTGAAGCACTGGGACGAGGGCCAGCCCTACGGCTACTACGGCGGGCTGGTGCTGGAGAAGCTCGGCCGCAAGGAAGACCGGTTCAGGGCCCGGGAGCTCTACAGCCGCGCGTCCAAGCCCCCGGCCGAGGTCCAGGAGGTCCTCCGGGCGTTGAAGTGACGAGGCCGTTCGGCCCTAGCTCTGAATGGCGGCCTGGGCCCGGAGGAGGTCGTGGAGGGTGACGATCCCGACGACCCGCCCGTCCTCCCGATCGACGACGATCAGGATGTTCGTCGGGGACTCGATGAACTTGTCCCCTACCTCCCGAACGGTCTGGTCCGGCGTGCATGTCGCGGCCGGACGCACCGCCGGGTCCAGTCCGGCAGTTTGGGCGGCTAGGATATCCACCCGGCCGACGACCCCGATGAGCCGCCCTTCCCTGACGACGGGGAACTGCGCGTACGGATGGCGCTCCACGATCTCTCTCAAAACCGCGGGTGAGAGGTCCGTAACGGCCACGGGCCGGGAGTTGGCGATGGCCGAGACCGGGAGGTTCTGCCAGCTCTGAAGATCGAGCGGCGGCCGAACCTTGTGCAGCTCGTGGCCGTCCTGGACGAGCAGGGCGTCGTAGAAATTGAGCCGTCCTCCGAAGCGGGCCACGGCCTGGCTGACGATCGTCCCCAGAAGCAGCGCCGGCACGAGGGTGAATTGGTGGGTCATCTCGAAGACGATGAGCATGGAGGTCAGCGGGGCCCGGACGATCGTGCCCAGACAGGCGCTCATGCCGACGACGGCCAACACGATATGATCGGCCGGGGTGAGAGGCAGCCACAGGCCGAGCAGCCCGCCGAGGAAGAAGCCGCTCATCCCGCCGAGGAAGAGCGACGGGGCGAAGATCCCGCCGCAGGCCCCGAAGCCGTAGCTGAAGACGGTCGCGGCCAGCTTGGCCAGGACGAGGAGGCCGGCGATGCGCCAGTCGAAGTCGTTGGTCAAGGCCCGTGACAGGTCCCGGTAGCCCAGACCGAAGACGCCGAGCTTTCCCGTGGCCAGAAAGACCGTCACGCCCAGGCCCCAGGTCAGAAGGCCGCCCCCGATGGGCAGCGTCCAGGCCGGGACGCGCCGCTGTCGGGCCAGCCGGCCCCGCAATCCGAGCGTCGCGGCCTGGAAAAACCGGCCGGCGGCCGCGGCGACGAGGGCGACGACCGGCGCCGCCGCGTAATGGATCCAGCTGACATTCTCGACCGAAGGCAGGGCGAATGCGGGCTGGCGGCCCAGGATGGCATAGACGACCAAGGCCCCGAGGACGGAACCCAGGACCACCCGGCCGAGGAAGCGGCTGTTGAGATCCCCGACGACTTCCTCGATGGCGAAGGTGATGGCCGCCAGGGGCGTATTGAAGGCCGCGGCCAGGCCGGCCGAAGCGCCCACGATCGCCGGCCCCCGCCGCTCCCGCCGCGGCGTCCCCAGGAGCCCCGAGATGTTCGAAGCCACGCCGGCCCCGATGTAGACCGAGGGGCCTTCCCTGCCGAGGCTCTGGCCGCCCCCGATGCTCAAGATGCCGCCCACGAACTTGATCAGGACGGGCCGCGCCTTCATCCATCCCAGCTCCTTCCAGTACGCGGCCTTGACCTGGGGGATGCCGCTTCCCGCGGCTTCGGCGCCGAACTTCTTGAGGAGCCATCCGACCAGGGCCGAAGAGGCCAGGATGAGCAACAGGCTGGCAAAGACGAAGAAGAGCTTCGATCGCCCGGCGAATTCGAGATAGGTCCGCTCGAAGAGGAAGTTGGTCAGGAACAGGAAGGCGACGGCGGAGAGCGCGGCGGCCAGACTTTGGACGACGGTCTGGACGGTCAGCCGGACGTTCTCCGGCCCCTTGAGAAGGAGGCGCGCAACGTTCATCGTCCGGTCTCGTCCCGCTCCGATCGTGACCCTCTCCCCGGGTCAGGGCCGCCAGGGTTTGTAGGGCACGACCGCCGGCGCGGCGGTCCCGGTCAGACGCAGGATCTCGAAGACGCCGCCGGCTTCCGGCACCAGCTTGAACTTCCAATAGCGGATGAGGCCGAACTCGGATTGCGGCTCGAGCAGGCAGGGCGCCAGGTTGGCCGCCGGCTGAACGCAGTCGATGAAGAAATCGCCCCTGCGGACCGGGACCTGGACGGCCTTGGCCGCGACCTCGATCTTGTCCGGGGCCAGGTAATCGAGGGCGGCCGGGACGACCGCCGTCGCCTCGTAGGCTTCGGCCGCCATGAGCCCGTCCCGGACGACGAGGCCGACTTCGACGCCCAGGTCGAGGAGCGTCTCGATGATGTCCAACCGGTCGCCGCGGACGATGTAGCCGCGCGGCCGGGGCACCGAAAGCGTCGGCTCGACGTTCGGGAACCAGTTCTTGACCGTCTCTTCGACGATCCTGATCGTCCGCGGGCCCGGATACGGCGCGAGGTCGGCGGCCGCGAGGGTCTCCCCGGCCTTCTTGTCCGTCTTGAGGATGCCCCGGATGGGCGACTCGGCCGTCTCGAACCTCTTCAGCCTCAGCTCCGGCTGCCGCGGGTCGCGGGCGAACCGCATCCGCAGGTGGACCGGGTCTCCGGCGGCGCGGACGGCGGACCGCTCCAGCAGGCGGGTCCGGTCGCCCCGGACGATCTCAAGGACCTCGGGCCCGTGCCCGGCCACCGATCCGAGCCAGGCCCTCAAACCGTGGTACTGCCACGTCGTCCGGGCCTCGAGCGTCGCCAGGTCGTGGCGGGACGCGCCCTCCTGGATGAACGACAGCGTCTCGAAGATGCCCAGGCTGTTCCGGCCGTCGTTGAGGTCGGTCGTGGAATAGCGCTTCATCTCCTCGCGCGGCCCGCCCGGGCCGGCGGCGTAGGCCGCCCCCGACGAGGTATCGACGCCCAGGTCCTCGGTGACGAGGTATTCATGGAAGGCGATCTTCTTCGCCTCGAGCGCCTTCTCGACCTCGGCCAGAAGGACCTGCCGCGAGAAATCCTGCAAGTCCCTGCCGATATTGGCGTTGGAAACGCAGCCGATCGAGACCCGGTAAAAGTCATCGCCCTTCTCGTGGACGTCGATCGTCGCCTCCGGCATCCAGCGCCGGAAGACCCGGTGGATGGCCCGGACGCCTTCCGCCTCGGCCTTGACGTGGTCGCGGTTCATGTCCAGGTCGAGCTCGTTCACCCGGACGTCCATGGCGTTGCCGTAGGGGTTCGTCTGGGGCATGGCCAGGACATTGACCTTGTCGAGGAGCGGCCGCAGATCGCCGGCGGCCAGGTCCCGCACGAGCCGCAGCACCGCTTCCTTGGCCGACTGCTCGTTGCCGTGCTGGGCGGCCGTGAACAGGACCGTCGGCTTGGCCCGGTCCAGCTTTTCGGGCGCCGCCGCGCCATTTGCGGACAGCACGACCAGGACGATATCGCGGGCGGCGTAGGCGTCCGTCCCGAGCGAACGGCCGACGACCGAGACGGCCACGTTGTCCGAAGCCGCGTCGAGGGCGCTCAGGAAGGCGGTGACGGCCTCGTTCTGGGAATAGGCGAGATAATTCGCGAGCTCCGCCGGGGTCGGCGGCAGGGGCAGGCCCGCGGGGCGGGCTTGACCTTGGGCGGGCGGCACGGAACCTAGGCCGATCATCGCCAGGCAGGCGATCACGATCATCGTCACGGGACCCGATATCCGTCGTTTCATGCTGTTCTCCTCCGCGGACACCGCCATTTGGCTATGAAATGGGGACGTTTCCGCCGGGCCGTTCCTTCTCCGCCGGGGCCGCGGCGGCGGCCCGCTCGCACTTGAGCGCGACGTCCTTGACCGCCCCGGCCCGCAGGACCTTGAACTTGACCTCGCCGCCGCAGCGCAGCTTGGCCAGTTCCAGCCGCAGCTCGTTGATGTCCGTGTAGGCCCGGCCGTCGACCGACAGGACGATATCGCCCTTCTCGAAGCCGGCCCGGCTCGAGGCCCCCTCGACGGGCTTCGGGTCGACGACCAGGTTCTCCAGGCCCTCGACCTTCTTGAGGCCCAGGCCGATGTTGGGGAAGGCCGGCTTGTCCTGGGCGGCCAGCCCGAAGACATAATCCGCGATGGCCCGCGAGACCGCCAGATCCTTGGCGCCGGCCGGGACCTCGACGGCGACGACCGTCTTGAACGGCAGCTTCGACCGCTCGTAGGCCCGCCGGTTCAGTCCGAGGTTGTAGAGGAGGTGCCCGGAGCCGACGCAAACGACCAGCCGCCGGCCCTCGGCCTGAACGGCCTTGACCGCGTTGGCCCCCATGACCTCGTCCCAGGCCGACTGCGACCGGTAGAGGCCCTCGAAGACCGAGTCCAGGCCGGGGCCCTTCATGGCCTCCGGGATGTCCGACGACTCGAAGACGGCCCGGATGAGCGCCCGGTGGTCCTGGTTGGAGACGTCGGGCGTCCCCGGGAAGAAGGCCTTTTCCGCGTCCGTCAGCACGTCCCAGCCGCGCATCCGGATCTTGGAGATGACCTCCCGCGGCGCGTTCAGGGCGTAGATCGGCAGCCGGTGCTCGCGGGCGAAATCGAAGATCTTTTCATAGTACCCGAAGTTGAAGTTCCAGGTGACGTACCAGCGTACCTCGCGCAGGAACTCGTCCTTGGTCAGGACGCCGGCCGTCCACTTGTTGAGGGCCTCCTGCAGCGTCACCGGCACCATCTCCAGCCCTATGGCCAGGTGGCGGTCCTTGGCGTACAGGGCCCGGATGACCTGGTACTCGATCTCGTGCCTGGGCATCGAGTCGTGGGTCTCGCCGACGTGGACGATCCGGGCGGCGCCCATCTCCTCGATCATCCGCTCGAAGCCGATCGGGCGGCCGGTCCGGCCGGCCAGGATGCCGCCCGGGGCGACGGCCATGATCTTGTCTTTGAGGGCCGGGTCGCCGATCTTGAGGGTTAGCGTCGCGTCCGGCTTGTCGGCGGCGGCGGGCGCCGCGGCCGGCCCGGCCGTCGGGACCTGCCCGTACCCGAAGACGACCGCGAGGCCCGTCAAGGCGAAGCTCACGGCCAAGCCCAGGGCCAGAACACGTCCGGTCGGGCGCAACGAGCGAATCTGTCGCGGCATGGGACCCTCCGTCCAACGGATTGCCCCCGTATCATAACCGCCGCCTTTCCGGCCTGTCAACGAATTACGGGCCCGCCCTCTACCGCCCGCTATTCTGGTTCTTCTCCCATTTCCGGAATCCCCTCTCGCGGCGGCGATGGGCGTTGCCTCGGAGGTCCCCGTGGCTGGAGAGGGGGGCCGGCAGGGAGCGGAGGAACGAAGCGACCATCAGCGCCGCCCCGGAGCGACTCGGAGGGGCGGGGCTGGGAAATATCCGAAGAAAGAGCATTTCTAAGATACTTCTCAGAATCCCGACCTCGAGTGCTCGGTCGTGATTCTGACCTACGCGCCGATGTGGTCGCTCCGGGCCTGCCCTGAGCAAAGCCGAAGAGAGGGGGTTCTCCCGGAATCAGGAGAAGAACCTTTATTCTTGTCCGCGGACGCGCTACAATCGGCCTCTATGGCCGACCTCGACCTTCCCGCGCCCGCGCCCGCGCCGCCCCCGGCTCCGGCCGAAACCCGGAAGACCATCCGGACGTTCGCCATCGCCTCGTTCCTCAACGACATGGGCTCGGACATCATCTCCCCCATCTGGCCCCTCTTCGTCACCCAGGTCCTCAAGGCCAACATGGCGGCCCTGGGCTTTCTCGACGGGCTGGGCGAAGCCCTCGTGTCGCTGTCGCAGGCCCTGTCCGGCTACTATTCGGACAAGCTCCGCAAGCGCAAGGTCTTCGTCTGGGTCGGCTATCTCTGCGGCGCCGCCTCCCGCCTGGGCTATTCCGCCTCGTCCGCCTGGCCGCATCTCATCCCCTTCCGCGTCCTCGACCGGGCCGGCAAGATGCGCGGCGCGCCGCGCGACGCCATCGTCGCCGACGTCTCGACCGACGCCAACCGGGGCCGGCACTTCGGCCTGCTCCGGGCCATGGACAACCTCGGCGCCGTCTTCGGCATCCTCATCTCCATCGTCCTGTTCAACATCCTCGGCTACCGATTGCTCTTCGCCCTGGCCGCCATCCCCTCGGTCATCGGGGCCTTCCTCATCCTGAAGACCGTCAAGGAGCCGAAGGAGCCGGGCGGCAAGGTCTACAAGGGATATTCGTTCCGGGGCATGGACCGCAACCTGGCCCTTTACATGGTTCTCAACGGCGTCTTCGCCCTGGGCGCCTTCACGTATTCGTTCCTGCTGCTGGACGCCAAGGCCGCCGGATTCAAGGCCGGGTCCATCCCCGTCCTGTACCTGGTCTTCACGGCCGCGGCCGCGTTCCTGTCCTACCCCTTCGGGCGTCTGTCGGACCGCATCGGCCGCAAGCCGGTGATGTTCATCGCCTTCGGGGCCTGGGCCCTGGTCTGCGCGGGGGTCCCGGCCACCGACGGCCTGCCGGCCGTGGTCGCCTTCTTCGTCCTCTTCGGCGTCCACAAGGCGGCCCTCGACCCGGTCCAGAAAACGATCGCCGCGGAGCTGGCCCCGCCGGCCTACCGGGCCTCGGTCCTGGGGGCGTTCCAGCTGGTCATCGGATTGGCGGCCCTGCCGGCCTCCGTGCTGGCGGGGTTTCTCTGGGACCGCATCGGGCGGCGAACGCCCTTCCTGGTTTCGCTCGGATTGACGGCCGTCGCCGCCCTGCTCCTCGTTTTCGTCAAGTGCACGAAGCGGCCGGCGGCTTAGGGACCCTTTCGGCCGGCCCGGTCTATCAGTCCTCTTCTTCCTGCTTGACCCGGCCTTCCTTGACCGCTTCGGCGATGATCTTCTGCTGGATGACGGCGGGCGCTTCCTCGTAATGCGAGAACTCCATGAGGAAGGAGCCCCGGCCGCCGGTGATCGAGGTCAGGGTCGGCTCGAAATCGAGCATCTCCGACATCGGGACCTGGGCCTTGAGGACGCGCATGGGGCCCTTCT
>CAZNPB010000015.1:0-56694 GCA_964574895.1 uncultured Eubacteriales bacterium | reverse complement strand
GTAGGCCGTCTCGTTGTTGCCGGCGTGGCCGCCGTTCTGCTTGAACACGGCCTTGGTGATGTCGTCGGCCAGGGTCCACCAGTTGACGACCAGGACCCGGACCCGGCGGGCGTTGGCGACCTTGGTCGCGGCCGCGTTGAGCGCGGCCGTGTTGCCGCCGTGGCCGTTGAGGACGATGAGGTTCCTGAAGCCCTGGCCGGCCAGGTTGTCGAGGACGGACTCGGCGAACGGGGCGTACGTCTCGGCCGGGATCGAGACCGCGCCGGGGTAGGCCTTCATGGCCTCGGTCATGCCGTAGTTCAGGACCGGGGCGATGAGGGCGTCGACGCGGCCGGCGATGTCGCGGGCCATGGCCTCGGGGGCCAGGCTGTCCGTGCCGCTGGGGATGACGCCATGCGGCTCGAGCGATCCGAAGGGGACCAGGACGGTCCTGATCCGGGCCGGGACGAGCTCGCCGAACTCCTGCCAGCCCAGCAGGGCCATCTCGCGGGTCGTCGGCGCCTGGGGCGCCGCCTTGGCCGCCGCCGGCGCCGTTTGGCCGGCCGCCGCCGCGGTCAACGCGGCCGCCAGAACGGCCGCGGTCAGGAGCATGGGGGGTCTGTTCATGGTCGCCTCCTCGCCCCTTCATCTTAAGCCATCGCCGCGGCGTTGGGAATGGGCCGGCATTTGATTTTTTTCCGCCCGGCGCATATAATAGAGCCAAGTTTTCTTGTGCCGGCTGGAGAAAACTTCAACCCCATGAAATACTCCATTTTCCCCCTTTTCTGCTGTAAAAAAAACAGCCGGCACTTCCCGGGCCCCGGGCCCTGCGAGCCCTGACCGAGCGGCTCTTCTCCCTTATGGAGTCCTTCTAGCGGCGGCGCCGGCCTTTCTGCGAGAGCGACGCTGATTTCCCTTGCTTTTTGCCCGGCCGGTTGCATAAGATATGTCCGGCTCTCTTTCGCCGGCTGGAGAGGGCTCCCTCAATTACAATCATCACCCCCCTTTTGCTGACCTCAGCCGGCACTTCCTCCCGCCGCTTTGCGGCCTCCGGCGGTTGTGTTATCATACGGGAAATCCTGGAGCGCGGAGTTCCCGATGGGCAAGATCGACTGGAAGAAGGAGCTGGCCAACCACTTCGAGAACGTCCGGGTCATCGAGCTTTGCCAGGCCGAGACCGTCGGGCAGTTCGACCAGTACTGCGAGTTCATCGCCGAGCCCGCTTTCGAGGCGCTGACTGACGAGCTGGCCCAGTACAAGATCAAGTCCGAACAGGTCAAGAACAAGGGCCGCAGCATCCGCTTCGTCATCTGCTTCCCGGGCCTGAAGGACGAGCAGTTCCACTACCGCATCGCCCTGCCCAAGAACGCCGTCGAGCTGCGGCTGAAGCTGCAGATCAAGAGCCGGCCGACCCCCAAGGCCGAGTATCAGACGACGGACGAGGATTTCATGCCCGGGCTGTTCCCCTTCAAGGTCCTGCGGATGGACAAGGACGAGGTCGTCGCCGATGTCGTCAAGCACTACACGGCGTTCTGTTACAAGGCGCTGACCTCGCCGGATTGACGCGCCCTATTTCTTCGCTTCTTTTTTCGCGGCTTTAGCGGCGGCCTTGGCGGCCTTGGCTTCGGCCCTCGCCTTGGCCTTTTCCCGGGCCTTGGCTGCGGCGACGGGATCCACCCATTTGCCGGGCTTCCAGGCCCAGCGCGCCCCGACCTGCTCCCAGACCCCCGGCACCCAGACCTTGTTCAGCTTGCCGACGACCCAGCGGCCGTCGACCCACTCGTAGTTGATGCCGGCCCATTTCCAGTAGCCGGGGACCCACACGTAGACGGGACCCGGCTGGAGCGTGGGCGCTTCGGTCCGGGGCGGGGGAGGCCCGATCCGCGGCCGGTCTTCGGCCAGGCCCGAAGCCGCGGCGAAGAGAAGGACGGCCAGAACGGCCCAGGCGGTCTTTTCCATCGCTTCCTCCGTCCGTTTAGTCGGCGGAGGGGCGGAAAGGTCGCCTATTTGCCCGCGTTGATGACCTCGAGGACCTTCAGGAGATAGTCGTAGCTCGGCCGGTCGACCGTGTTCTGTCCGATGTACTTGAACTGGAGCACGCCGTCGGCGTCGACGATGTAGACGCTGGGGATGTTCTGGTCGATCTTGCCGCCGCCCCATTCCTTGCGGAACAGGTCCAGCCGCTTGGACAGCGTCTGTTCGCCGTCGACGAGGATGGGGAAGGGGGCCAGGATCTCGCCCTTCGCGAGCGAGTAGTCGGCCGGGAACAGCTCCCGGAAGCGCGCCATGCGGGCCTTGCCCTTGTCGTCGAGCTGGGACGGGTCGGCCGGGTTCTTGGTCGCCCGGACCGTTTCGAGCTGGCCCGGCAGGGCCTCGAGCCAGGTCTTGACGACGTCGCGCGGGTACGGGAAGACGACCACGATCTCGACGTTGTACTTCTCCTGGATCTTCTTGGCCTTCTCCAGCTCGGCCAGCTCGACGTAGCGGTAATTGCAGATCGTGCACCAGTAGTCCTCGGCCGCCCAGCCGCGCGGGAAGAGCAGGAGGACGTTCTTGCCGCGGAGCGAGGACAGCGTCAGCGTCCCGCCCTGATAGACGGGCAGGGTGAAATCGGCCATGGGCTGGCCGATGACGGCCGGCTGGGGCCGCGCCTCGGCGGCCGGCTGGGCCTGCCCGGCGGCCTGGCCGCGGAAAACGACGATCATCGCGCCGGCGGCCAGGACGACCAGGGCGCCGATGAGGAGGGTGGCTTTCTTCTTGTCGATCATGGGAAACACTCCTTGAGACAGATGCCCCTATTAAAGCCCCTCGGGGGGGGCCCGTCAAGCGGCCCGTCCCGACAGGGCCCGGCCGGCCCCGCGCCGCCGGCCCTAGCCCTTGATGCGGAATTCCCGGATTTGGGCGCCGCGGATCTTGTCCAGGAGGAAGAGCCGGTCGCCGGCGATGAAGATGCCGTCGACGAAGGAATCGAGCGGCAGCGAGCCGAGCAGGGCGCCCTCCGGGTCGAAGACCTCGAGCTTGTAGGCGTCCGTTTTCCGCAGCTCCAGGCCTTCGCCCACGGGCTTGTAGCCGACGGTCCGGCCGCCGGTCGCTCCCATGGTCATGGTCATGGCCAAGCCCACCCGCTCCTCCTTCTTGAGTTGGCGGGCCATGGTCACGACCCACAGCCGCCCTTGGCCGTCCACGGCGGCGCCGGCGGCGCAGCGGTTCAGCTCCGGCCCGCGGACCGAGACGTTGTTGCCGGTCCGCTTGATCTCGCCCTTGTCCTTGATCTCCATGGAGTAGGGGAGCTCGCGGTCGGCCCGCCACAGGAGCCGCCCGTCGGCGGCGTATTTCTCGATCCGGTTCTGGACGGGGTAGACCAGATAGACCTGCCCGGCGCCGTCGACGGTCATGAAGGTGTCGTTGCCGGCGGTGTTCAGGAGCTCGGACTTGAAGTCGACCGGCTCGCCGAACTGCCGGACGACCTGGCCCTCCAGGTCCAGGACCTTGACCAGCTTGGGCAGGCCGGCGGGCTTCTCGTCGTTGATGACGAAACGCACCCGGCCTCCGTTGGTCACCAGCTCGCCCGGCCGGCCCAGGAAGACCGCTCCGTCGCCCTGGGCCAGGCCTTTGATCGTCTTGTGGTCTTTGCCGTCCGGGGTCAGGACCTGGATGCGCTGGTTGTTGGGATCGGCCACGAAGAGGAAGCCCTTGGCGTCGACGGCGATCCAGGACGGGAAGTAGAACTCGCCCGGCCCCTGGCCCTGGCGGCCGTAGCCGGCCAGGTACTTGCCGTCGGGCCCGAACTTCTGGACCCGGTGGTTGCCCATGTCGAGGACGTAAATTGCGCCGGCGGCGTCGACGGCGACGGCCGACGGCATGTAAAAGGCCAGGTTCTCGTCGGCCGTGTCGACGTCGCCGAGCGTGAGGACCGGCTCGAGCGCGACCTTGGGCGTCTTGCCCCAGGCCCCGGGGCCGGCGTTGTGGACGGTGCGGACGCCGTTGCCGGTCCCGGCCTTCTGAGCGGCGGCGAGAACGGACGCGGCCAGGACGACGGCGATCAGGGACGCCAGGGCCTTCTTGTTCATGACGGTTCTCCTTGTCTCGAAAACCGATTATACCGCGAAAACGTTGCCTGCGATTGAATCCGGCCGGGGATCCCCTATATGATAACGGCGCGATACCGGGTCGGAGGAGCGAACATGAACGACGACGCGATCATCGGGCTGCTGCGGGACATGGTCCGGGCGCCCAGCCACGCGGGCGCGCCGCGGCAGGAGGAGGGCACGGCCCGCGCCATCGAGGGCTTCTGCCGCCGGCACGGGATCGCCGTCTCGCTGGCCGAGGTCCGCGAGGGCCGGCCCAATGTCCTGGCCACGATCGAGGGCCGCCGGCCCGGCCGCCAATTGCTCCTTTGCGGCCACACGGACACGGTGGCTCCCAACGAAGGCTCGACGGCGGACTTCTTCGGGGCCCGGATCGAGGCCGGGCGGATGTTCGGCCGGGGCACGGTCGACATGAAGGGCGCCCTGGCCGCCATGGCCGGAGCCCTGGCCGCGATCCAGGAGGGCGGCGGCCTGGAGGCCGGCCGGGTCACCCTGGCGGCCGTCATCGACGAGGAGCTCGAAAGCCTCGGCGCCGAAGCGCTGATCCGGAGCGGCTTTCGGGCCGACGGCGCCGTCATCGGCGAGCCGAGCGGGAACCGGGTGGCCGTCGGCCACCTGGGGCTGGAGTGGCTCGAGGCCCGGTTCTTCGGCAAAGCGGCCCACGGCAGCGTCCGCCATGAGGGCGTCGACGCCATCGCCGCCGCCGCCCACTTCGTCTCGCTCGTCGAGAACGAGCTCATCCCCGGGTTCGCGCGGCGTTCCGATCCCGTCCTCGGGCGGCCCGCCATCAACATCGGCACCATCCGCGGCGGCCAGCAGCCGAGCATGGTGCCGGCCGAATGCCGGGTCCAGGTCGACCGCCGCTGGGTGACGACCGAGACGATCGACCAGGTGTTCGATGATCTCGAAGCCCTGCTGGCGACGGTCCGGTCGGCCCGGCCGGGCTTGAAGACCGAGTTGGTCCGCATGCCCGGCGGCATGGCCACGATGCTTCACGGGCCCCTGGTCATCGACCCGGGGCACCCGCTCGTCGGGGCCGCCCGGGGCGCGTTCGCCGACGCGGGGACGACGGACCCGGGCCCGACGGTCTTTCCGGCTTGGACGGACGGCGCCCTCCTTTGGCGCGAGGCCGGCATCCCGACGCTCATCTGGGGGCCCGGCGAGCTGCGCCTGGCCCACTCGGCCGAGGAGAGCGTTTCTGTCGACGAAGTCCTGCTGGCGGCGCGGCTTTATGCGGCCGCGGCCCGGCGCTTCACGGCGGCCTGACCGTCCGCGCGGGCCCGCCGTTCCGACGCGGGGGGAAGAGGGAGCCCGCGCGCGCAATGGGACGTCCTGGCCACAGACCGGGCGCCCCAGCCCGTCTCCATCCCTTTGGCCGACGTCCGCCGGATCTGGTTCAGGAAGATCGATCCCATCGCCAGCCTGATGGCCGTGGCCATCCCTGTCGCGGCCGTCCGCTTCATCGTTTGGCTGGCCATCGCGTCCATCTGACGCTCAAGGCCCGTCGCCGCCCTCCGATGAGCGGCGGGCTGGCTTCAGGGTCCAGAGTTGAAGCCGGGTGAGCTCGACGATCCGGGACATGTCCAGGTCCGGCTTGTGGACCGGCCAGGACCTGTAGCCGGCGACCTCGTCGACGATCGGCTTCTCGTTCGTCCGCGGATAGGGCTCGAAGGCGGGGACGTCGTAGGACTGGCGGATCTGTCCGGTGCAGATGTCGAACCAGAGCCGGGCGAAAAGGGCGTAGAGGGACCCGGCCCCGATCCGGGCTTGGCCGACGGTCAGCGCGGCCGGCAACGCGCCCGTCCGTCCGACGATCTCGTCGGCCTCGGCGGCTAGGGCCCAGACGTCGTTCAAACGAACCTGCCCGGTCTCCGGCTCGGCCGGCGGCATCCCGGGAGGCCCGAGCGGATGGGCGACGGGGACGTCGCGCAGGGTCCGGTCTTTCACGAACCCGGCCAGGGCCCGGGCCAGTCCGGCGAAGATCTCGGCCGGCGAGAAATCGTCCGTCGGGGCCAGGGCGCCCGTCTCGAGCGTCCGTTCGGCGACCTCGGTCAATTCGCCCCAGGTCATGGTCTCCCTCTGCCGGCCGTACTCCTCCATCAGCTGCCGGTAGGTCGTGATCTCGATGTCGGCCCGGTCCGCGAGCCAGCGCATGAGCCGGCGGAAGTTCCTCCGGGCGTTGGCCATCGTTTCCTGCGGCCTGAGCCGGGGCGCGATCCACCTGTCCGGCGGCGTGTTCTTGCCGTTATAGAAATTCAGGTCCCAGAATTCCTCGGCCCGGACCTTGGTCGGGTGTCCGGCGAACAAGGCCAGGACCTGGCTTGTGCGGACGAGCCCGGGCCAATCCTTCACGAGCTTGTCGAAGACGGGCTCGAAGAGATCGTCCCGATAAAAGGAATCGTCGAAGCCGGCGTACTGGGCGCTGAAGTTCAGAGCGTTGCAGAACCAGACGACGTCGTGGCCCGGCAGGCGGGCCGGCGAGCCCTGGTACCCGGCGCCGAGGCGGCCGAGCGCGGCGACGAGCTGAGGCCCGTAGGAGCCGCCATGGCGGGCCAGGGTCTTGACCGGGACGCCGAAGATGCGCTCGAGACCGCGGATCCCGGCCGATTCCTGCCCGGTCATGAGCTTGACGCCGTCGTTCCAGCCGGCCGTTTCCAACTCCTCGGTGACGGTGGGGTGGATGGAGCCGAAGTCCGTGTGACTGCCGATGTCGTGCCGGGCCATGGCCGCGATGACGTCCCGCCGGCCCCTCTTCTCGAGGGAGCGGGCCTTCTCGCCGATGACGAAGAACGTCCCGGTGACACCCTCCTCGGTCATGGTCTCGGCCAGCCACTTGGGGATGTCGTCGATGTGCTCCGACGCGGGGCTGATGTAATCTTCGGTATCGAAGGTGACGACCAGGCGGGTCTTGCGGCTCGGCGCCGGCCCGCCGCCCGTCGGGGGAACGGAGCCCAGCACCCGGTCGATCCGGTCCCGGGCCGCCGCCGCGCCGGTTTCGGCCAGGGCCAGGACGGCCGTCCGTCCCTCCCGGCGGTACAGGAAGGCCCGGCCGGCCTCGCTCTCGCCCGCGAGGCCCGGCCCGTCCCGCCGGACGTTCCGCAGAAACTCGCCGAAGGACGCCTCGACGCCGGCGTCGACGGCCCCGACTTCGACGTCGGGCCCCAAGTCGACGACGATGAGCTTGGAAACGGACGGAACGGCCCCGTACTTGGCCGAAAAAGCGACCGTCGCGCGGTCGCCGCCGTCCGCCGGAGCGATCCGCCAGAACGTCCCCTCGAGGAACGGCGATTCGCCGCGGGCGGCGATCGGGCCCCGGATGTAGCGCTCGCTCGAGGGCATCATGCCGTCGGGCGGGAGCCGGTCCAGGCCCTTGGGGCGCGCCGTGCCCTCGCCCGGGACGTTCGGTTCGACGGCGGCCAGGAACTCCCCGATCTCGTTCTCCCCGGCCTCCGGGGCCAGGACGTTGACCAGGTAGAGGCCTTTGACGAGGCAGCCCTGCCCGGGACCGATCCCGTTGGCCGGCCGGAGCCCGGGCCGCGATCTTTCGCCGCCCTCGAGCCGGGTCGAATACAGCCCGAAAGCCGCCTCGCCCGAGTCCATGCGGTAGATCTCGAGAGTGATCTCCCCGGGCGCGCCGGCGCCCGACGCCGGGACATAGCGCCGGACCGTCAGGTCGCGAAAGCCGTACTCGAGGACGATCTCGGCCCCGCCGTCGATATAGCCGTAGAGGCCTTCCTTGTTATAGCGCTCGACCGGCCCGGTCCGCTTCCAGCCGGGGAGACCGTCGAGGCCCCTCATCTCCGGCGGGTCGGACGAAGCGTACGCCCCTCCGTCCGTCTTGGGGCTTTGACCGGGGAGGGCGGCGCGCGACCCCGAACAGGCCGCCGCCAGAGCCAGGCTCAGCCAGAGAGCGATCAGCTCGGCGCGTTTCGCCATGATCCAGATCGCCCGCGTTTCCTTACTGCTCGATGGCGCCGATGTCGCCCAGGACGTTCCGCGGCCGCGCCGTCCCGAGCCCGTCCTCGGCCTCCATGCGGTAGAGCTTGGTCCGCTGCCGGACCGTGACGGAAACGTGGTCGCCGAGCGGCCCGGTCGTGAAGGTGGCCCAGAAATCGTCGTTCAGGCCGGCCATGCCCAGCCGGCCGGCGATGGCCGTATCGAGGTCGCGCCAGAAGGCGATCCAGGCCGCGTTCTGGCTGTTGGACGGCCAGGTGACGGCCGGGCCGTACCAGGTCGTGCCGGTCAGGTCGCCGAACTCGGACCCGAAGTCCGCGCCCAGGATGGCCCCGTAGCGGCTGCGGCACTGGAGGATGAGGTAGTTCAGGAAGTCGTCCGTCGGTACCCCGAAGCCCGTATACCCGGCGTCGGTGTAATTGACCTCGTAGTCGTGGTCCGGGATCTTGTCGACGGCCAGGGCGGCCGGCGGATACCAGAGCACGATGGGGCTGCCCGCGCCGACCCCGGCCGAGAGGGCCGAGCTGTCGAGCGCCGCCCCGGCCACGTTCAGCGCTTCGGCCAGCTGGACGCCGTCGTGGTCGCCGGCCTTGGGCCAGCGCTTGCGGCTGGACATCATCCAGTCGGGGACGGGCACCAGGATCTGGCTGAAGTCGACGAAGCCGACCAGGTTGTAGCCGTTGCTGTAGAAGTCGAGGATGGACCCGGCGAACCAGTCCTCCGGCGCGCCGTTGAGCGTGTTGCCGACGACGATCGAGCCCTGGAACCAGACGGTCTCGACCGTGTGGGCGTTGCCGATCGTGGCGCACCCGCCGCCGCCGCCCATGTTGGGCTTGCCGCTGAAGACGGCCGGGTGCCCCGTGACCGCGTTCTCGGCGATCGTGCAGGAGGACACCCACAGCGAGCCGCCGCCCATGTACACGCCGCCGCCGCGGTAGTAGTACTGCCCCGCCTCGGCCAGGTCGGGATTGTCCTGGACCAGGTTGCGGGAGATGGTGCAGTTGATCAGGACCATGGTGGCCAGATTGGTCGGGCCGCCGGACAGGGTGAAGATGCCGCCGCCGTAGGCGTGCTGGGCCATGACCATGTTGCCGCTGACCGAGCAGCGCTGCAGGACGGTGTCGTTGCCCGCGCCGGCGCCGTGGTCGGCGCCGCCGACGGAATAGACGCCGCCGCCGGCCGCCCCGTAGCCGATGGCCCGGTTGCCGGCGATGACGCTGTCGTTGAGGTCGAGCCCGTTGGCGTAGATGCCGCCCCCGTAGGTGCCGCGGTCCCGGCTGGCCGTGTAGTCCCCGAAGCAGGTGTTGCCGAGGACGGCGCAGCCGTAGAGCCGCAGAACGCCCCAGACCGCCAGGCCGCCGCCCCGGGCCAGGGTGTAGGGCTGGGCGGTGTTGCCCTCGAGGGCCTCGGCCTGGGAATAGCCGCCCGCGATGGTGACGTTCCGCAGGGTCAGGTCGCCCAGAACGGCCAGGACCCGGGCCCGGCTGGACTCGCCGCCGCCCCAGGCGACGGTGATGCCGTGCGGCAGGCCGGAGGCGTCGATGGTCAGGTTCTTGGCGGCGTAAAGCGCCGACCTGCCGTAATCCCGGTCGCCGTAGCCGGCGAAGGTCATGCCGGAGTAGATCTCGCCCTTGAGGACGGAATGCTCCTCGCCGACGAGGGTCAGCAGGATGGTGTCGCCGTCGAGGGCCTCGTCGAAGGTGATGGTGTCGCCGGAACCCGCCGCCGCGATGGCCGAGCGCAGGGTGACCGTGCCGGCCGCGGGCGAGGCCGCGTCCTCGAGGGAATTGACCACGAACTCCTGGCCGGCCGGCTCGCCGTTCGAGGAACAGGCGCCGGCCGCCAGGGCGAGGGCCAGGCCCAGGGCCGCGATCCAAGCGGACGCTCCCGGTCTTTTCATGGCGGATCTCCTTTTCTGTCGCTGGGTCCAGTATAACCCCCCGCCCCGGCGCCGACAAATCGTGTATGATAGGAAGGTGAAAAACCTCCGCAAAACCCTCCTTGCCGCCCTGACGGTCCTCCTGGCCCTGTCCGTGCTCGCGCCCTGGGCCGCGGCCCAAGCCGCCGCCCAAGCCGCGGCGCCGGCGGATCCCCTGGCCCTGGACCAGAAGATCCCGGTCGACCCCCGCATCACGGTCGGCCGGCTGCCCAACGGCCTGCGCTACTGGATCCGCGAGAACCGCGAGCCGCAGAACCGGGCCGAGCTGCGCCTGGTCGTCAACGCCGGCTCGGTCCTCGAGGACGAGGACCAGCGCGGCCTGGCCCACGTCGTCGAGCACCTGGCCTTCAACGGCACGACCCACTTCCCCCAGCAGAAGCTGATCGACTTCATGGAGTCGATCGGCATGCGCTTCGGCCCCGACCTCAACGCCTTCACCAGCTTCGACCAGACCCTCTTCATGCTCAAGGTGCCGACCGACACGCCGGCCATCCTCGACAACGCCTTTCTCATCCTGGAGGACTGGGCCCGCAACGTGACCTTCGACCCCAAGGCCATCGACAAGGAGCGCGGCATCATCCTCGAGGAGTGGCGGCTCGGCCAGGGCGCCGAGGCCCGCATCCGCGACAAGCAGATCCCCATCCTGCTGGCCGGCTCGCGCTACGCCGAGCGCCTGCCCGACGGCAAGCCGGAGGTCATCGCCAAGTTCTCCTACGACACGCTCAAGCGCTTCTACAAGACCTGGTACCGGCCCGACCTCATGGCCGTCATCGCCGTGGGCGACTTCGACCGGGCCCGGATCGAGGAGCGCATCAAAAAGCAGTTCGGGCCGCTCACGGTCCCGCCCGGCGCCGCGCCGCGCCCCGAGTATCCCGTGCCCGACCACGACGGCACGCTCTTCGCCCTGGCCCCCGACAAGGAGGCCTCGCAGAGCATCGTGGCCGTCTACCACAAGCTGGCCGCGGCCGACCAGAGCACGGTCGGGTCCTACCGCCGCATGCTGGTCGAGCGGCTGTTCAACGACATGATCAACGAGCGCTTGAGCGAGATCGCCCAGAAGCCCGACCCGCCTTTCCTCGGCGCCGTGTCCAGCCGCGGCCGGTTCGTCGGCTCCAAGGACGTCTACGTCCTCTCGGCCCTGGTCGCCGACGGCGGCATCCCGCGCGGCCTGCGGGCCCTCTACACGGAGGGGGAGCGGGTGGCCCGCTTCGGCTTCACGGCCACCGAGCTCGAGCGCCGCAAGGGCGTGGCCATGCGCTACTTCGAGCGGGCCCTGGTCGAGAAGGAGACCGAGGACTCCGAGGCCTACGCCGAGGAGTTCACCCGGGCCTTCCTGCAGGGCGAGCCCACGCCCGGCATCCAGTACGAGTACGACCTGCACAAGCGCTATCTGCCCGGCATCACTTTGGAGGAGGTCGACGCCCTGGCCCGCGAGTGGATGACCGACCGCAACCGCGTGGTCATGGCCAGCTTCCCCGACAAGCCCGCCGTCCCCGGGCCGACCGAGGCCGGCCTGCGGGCCGTCCTGGACGAGGTCAAGAGCCAGGACCTCGCGGCCTACGAGGACACGGCCAACGACGCGCCCCTCATGGCCGCGGAACCGGCGCCCGGCACGATCGTCGCGCGCCGCGAGGTCCCGGCCGTCGGCGTCACCGAATGGACGCTCTCCAACGGCGCCCGCGTCGTCCTCAAGCCGACGGCGTTCAAGGAGGACGAGATCCTCTTCCGGGCCACCAGCGCCGGCGGCGTCTCGCTGGCCGAGGACCGCAACCTCATCCCGGCCAACACGGCCGACCAGGTCGTGCCGGCCGGCGGCCTGGGCGCCTTCAGCGCCGTCGACCTGGAGAAGAAGCTGGCCGGCAAGGCCGTCAACATCAGCCCGTCGATCGGCGAGCTCGAGGAAGGCCTGGCGGCCACCGCTTCGCCCCGCGACGCCGAGACGCTCTTCCAGCTCGTTTACCTGACCTTCACGGCGCCGCGGCCCGACCCGGTCGTCTTCGACCTCTTCAAGTCCCAGCTCAAGTCCGTCCTCGAGAACCGGACCAAGAGCCCGGAGACGGTGTTCTCGGACACCCTGCGGACGACCCTGCAGCGCGACCAGCCCCGCTTCCGGCCCATGACCGTCGACGAGATCCCGCAGATGGACCTGGCCAAGTCCATGGCCTTCTACCGCGACCGCTTCGCCGACGCCAGCGACTTCACTTTCGTCCTGGTGGGCAATCTCGACCCGGCGGCCCTCGAGCCCCTGGTCTGCCGCTATCTGGCCTCGCTGCCGTCGCTCCATCGGACCGAGACCTGGAAGGACTGGCGCGTCGCGCCGCCCGAGGGCGTGGTCAAGCGGACGGTCGAGAAGGGGGTCGAGCCCAAGAGCCTGACGGCCATCGTCTTCTCCGGCGACTTCCGCGACGACCCGGCGGGCCGCATCAACATCCGGGCCGCCGCCCAGGTGCTGGAGACCCGCCTGCGCAAGCTGCTCCGCGAGAAGATGAGCGGCACCTACGACGTCGGCGTCCGGCCGTCCTACGGCCGCATCCCGCGCCAGGAGTTCCGGATGTCGATCGACCTGGGCACCGACCCGGCCCGGATGGACGAGATGAACCGGGCCATCTTCGCCGAGATCAAGCGGCTCCAGAAGAAGGGCCCGACCGCCGCCGAGGTGGACGAGGTCCGGCTGGCCGAGTCGCGCGACTACGAGACCGACAGCCGGCAGAACGGCTTCTGGCTCCAGGAGCTGACCCAGAGCTACCGTCTGGGCGCGGACCCGGCCGGGATCGTCCGCTTCCCCGAATCGCTGAAGCTCCTGACCGTCGAATCGGTCAAGGCCGCGGCCAGGACCTACTTCAACACCAAGCGCTACGTCCAGGTGACGCTCTACCCCGAAAAGCACTAGCCGCCGGGCGGGCCGCGGCCGGCGGTTGCGCCGCCCGGGCCGTTTGGTTTAGGCTGACGGCCGGGGCCCGCCGCTGCGCCCGGCCCCGGGGAGGCGCGTCATGAGACCGGACGTTCTCCGAAAAGCCGCCCGGAGCGAGACGGCTGTCCTGCTCTATCTCGGGGCGGTCAAGCTCCTCGTCCATCTCGCCGTCGGCGGCCGCTACGGCTATTTCCGCGACGAGCTCTACTACATCGTCTGCGGCGAGCGGCCGGCCTTCGGCTATGTCGACCATCCGCCGTTCACCCCGCTGATCGCCCGGCTCTCGCGGCTTTTGTTCGGCGACTCGCTCCTCGGCCTGCGCCTCTTCCCGGCCCTGGCCGGGGCGGCCACGGTGGTCCTGGCCGGCCTGATCGCCCGCAAGCTCGGCGGCGGCCGCTTGGCCCAGGCGCTGGCGGCGGTGTCCGTCCTCTGCGCCGGGGTCCTCCTGAACTTCGGCTACCTGCTGACCAACAACGCTTTCGACGTCTTTTTCTGGACCCTGGCGGCCTACCTTCTGACCGTCATCCTGAAGGACGGCCGGCCGGGACTTTGGCCGGCCTTCGGGCTGGTCGCCGGGCTCGGCCTGCAGAACAAGTATTCGATCGCCGTCTTCGCCGCCGCCCTCGTCCTGGGGCTCCTCCTGACCCCGGCCCGGGCCCAGCTCAAGGAGCCCCGGCTCTGGACGGGCGCGGCCGTCGCCCTCCTGGTCTTCCTGCCCAATCTCCTCTGGCAGCTCCGTCACGGCCTGCCGTTCCTGGAATTCAACCGCAACGCCGTGGCCGGCAAGAACGCCGTTCTGTCTCCGCTCGGGTTCCTGGGCGGCCAGGCCACGGAGGCCCTGCCTTTCGTCTTCCTTCTGGTGCTGATCGGGCTGCCGGCCTATCTTTTCGCCGCCGACCTGAAGCCCGTCCGGGCCTTCGGTTGGGCCTACCTGGCCCTGTCAGTCTTCTTCGTCCTCTCGGGCGGCAAGCCCTACTACATGGCGGCTGTCTATCCCGTTATGCTGGCCGGCGGCGCGACGGCCCTGGAGCGCTTCGCTTCGCGGCCCCGGCGGCGCTGGCTGGGCCCGGCCTACGTGGCTCTGATCGCTGCGACGGGCGCTCTGGCCGCGCCCCTCGTCGTTCCCGTCCTGCCGGTCGAAAAGCTCATATCGTACGGCCGCCGGCTGGGCGTCGCGCCGCCGGCGGAGGAGCGCGAGGCGCCCGGCGTCCTGCCCCAGTACTTCGCCGACCAGTTCGGCTGGACGAGCCTCGTGGACGAAGTGGCCCGCGTCTATGACGGATTGAGCGCGGCGGACCAAGCCGTCTGCGGCCTCTTCACCCAGAACTACGGCGAAGCCTCGGCCCTCAACGTGCTCGGCCGCCGGCGCGGTCTGCCGTTCGCGGCCAGCGGCCATAACACCTACTGGCTCTGGGGGCCCGCGCCGGGCCGGGGCGAGGTCATGATCGTCGTCGGCGGCGACCCGGACGACCATCGCCGGTCATATCGCCAGGTGGCCGAGGCCGGCCGCATCGCCGACCCGTACGCCATGCCCTACGAGAACGGCCGGCCCATCTTCCTCTGCCGGGGTCTCAAGGTCCCTCTCCGGGACGTCTGGCCGAGCCTCAAGCATTTCATCTGATCCGGCGGCCCGCCCGGCCGCCAGGGATCGTCTCAAGTCAAGCGCCGCCAAACAGACTGCGCCGGCCATCCGGGGATACGGCCACGGACTGCGCCAGTCGGCGGAGAAAGAGGGATCGCCCGGCGCGGTCAGATGGCGGCGGCGGGTCGGCGTCAGCCGACCTTGCCCGGCGGGTCGGGCTGCGGCGAGAGCTTCAGCAGGGCCTGGCGGTCGAAGACCCGCAGCGTCGGAAAGCGGATGGTGGCCGGCAGCCAGGTGACCTCGTCGTCGATCTCGAAAAAATCGCCGGGCGGGACGTCCTTGAGGGCCTTGGCCGCGGCGCCCGCGATCGGGCTGGGCCCGCTCTTCAGGACCCCGTTCGACCCCGAGGCGACGAGCTTGCCCTTGGCGTTGTGGATGCCGCAGTCGCCGAGGATGCCGACGGTCTCCGGCTCGCCCCGGGCTTGGCCCGCTTTCTTGAAGGTCGCGATATTGAAGACGGAGCCTTCGGGCGTCGTCAGCTTGTAGCCCGTGGGGCCGAGCTTCTCGATCTTGGTGCCCTTTGGCAGGCTGACGGACTTGCCCTGGGCCGCGGCGTCGGCGGCGACGCCCAAGAGGAACGCCAGCCCCAGGACCAAAGGCGGGACAGACCACTTCCTCATGGTACCTCCTTTTGTCTGCCGTGACGGCTAGGCTTGACCTCAATATCGGTCCGGGAAGGGGAGTTGTCAAGCGGCGGGAGCGTTACTTATGGGTTCTTGGCCCCTCGTCTTCCCGGACGGCCGGATCGGGGTTATGATAGCCCTGTGAGGGGAGCGAGCATGAGCGACACCAAGCGGATCGGCGCCATCATCGCGGCGGCCCTGGCCGCGGGCCTGATCCTGGCGGCCTGCGGCTCGGGACCGTCCTCCGGGCCTTCGGCTTCCGCCGGGGACGAGGCGGCGCGACTCGAACGGCACATCGCGCACCTCGAGGGCCTGTTGGCCGGCCGGCCGCGGGCTTCGGCCGTTCTGGCCGCGCTCATCCTGGCCCGGCCGGACCGCGTCCGTCTGACCGAGGTCGCCTTCGACGCGGGTCAGGCTCGGGTCAAAGGAACGGCCCCCACGAACGATCTCCTGGCCGACCTCCTGGCCCGGCTGGAGCAGAGCCCGGCCCTGGCCGGCGTGACCCTGGCCGGTTCGACGATGAAGCTCGACCGCGGCGCCGAATCCTGGGACTTCGCGCTCGAGGCCTCGGCGAGGGACCGGGAGGCGGCGCGGGAAGCGGCCGCGACCCCGGCCGCGCGTCTCGCCGAGCTCGCCGCCCTCGTTCCCGGGCGGCCCGAGAGCGCCCCGCTGTTGAGGGAGCTCCAGCGGCTGGCCCTCGAGGCCGGGTTGGGGATGACGCGCTTCGAGGCCGGGGCCGAGATCTCCGGGGAGCTCACCTCCGCCCTGCCCGTGTCCCTCGAGCTCACGGGGAGCTGGAGCGAGCTGGCGGGGTATCTCCGCGGTCTGGCCCTGCTCTCCGGCCTGTGGACCGTCGACCGCTTTTCCGCCCGGGCGGCCGATCCCGCCGACCTCCGATCGCCCGTCAGGGCCTCGGTCGCGGTCCGGTCCCACTACCGCCGCTGATCCCTATCGCGCGATGCGGAAGGCGGCCACGGCGGTCGGGCGCGACCCGGCCGGCAGGACGAAGGGCGAGCGGCTCACTTCCGACAGGACCCCGGTCGACTCGTTGACGCTGTAGACCGTGATGTCCTCCGTCCAGAAGTTGACGGCGAAGGCGTAGCGGCCCGACGGGTCGACGGCCACGGCCACGGGAGCGGCCCCGGCCGGGAAGGGCGAGCCGGCCACCGACGCGAGCGCCCCGGTCGTCGCGTTGATCGAGTAGGCCGAGATGTCGCTCGAGTCCTCGTTGGCCGCGTAGACGAACTTGCCGGCCGGATCGACCGCCACGGCGGCGGTGTTCTCGGCCGCCGCGTAGGGCGAGCCGGGCACGACCGAGAGCACCCCCGTGACCGCGTCGACGGCGAAGGCGGCGACGTTGCGGGACGTCGTGTTGGCGGCGTAGGCGAACTTGCCGGCCGGGTCGACGGCCACGCCCCGCGGGAATCCGCCCGTGGCGAAGGGCGAGCCGGCCACGGCCGCCAGGGCCCCCGAGCCGGGGTTGATGGCGAAGCCGGAGATGTCGCCCGAATACTCGCCGGCGACGTAGAGGAACAGGCCCGAGGGCGCGACGGCGATGGCGCTCGGATGGATGCCGGCCGCGGCGGCCAGCGAGCCGAACGGCGAGAGGGCCCCCGTGTCGGGGTCGATCACGTAGGGCCAGACGTTGCCGCCGTCGGCGTTGGCGACATAGGCGAACTTGCCCGAGGGCTCGACGGCCACGGCCCGGGGCCCCAGCCCGGCCGCGAACGGCGAGCCGGCCACGGCCGTCAGGCCGCCCATGTCCTGGTCGATGGCGAAGGCGGTCACGTTGTCGGAGTAGTAGTTGGCCACGTAGGCGAACTTGCCCGCCGGATCGACGGCTATCCCCATGGGCTGGCTGCCGGCCGAGAACGGCGAGCCGTCGACCTCGGTCAGCACGCCCGACGACGAGCGCATCGAGAAGGCCGCCACCTTGCCCGCGCCGGACAGGGCGACGTAGACGTAGTAGTCGTAATTGGCCTCGTCGCCGGTCGTGTCGCAGGCCGCCAGGGCCGCGGCCAGCAGAACGAGCGCGGCGAGCTTGGGGCGATGGTTCGTCATGGTCCTCCTCCTGCCAGCGCGGCCGTCCGGGCGGAGCGGCGCGGGTGTCCTTGCCCGTCTATGATAGTCCGCCGCGGGCCCGGCGGCAAGGCGGGCCGCCAGCCCCGGACCTCGAGCGGGCGCCGGCCCGCCCTAGCCCGGCGCCACCTCGCTGAGGACGATCTTGTCCTTGGCCGCGACGCCCAACCCGAGCGCCTCGGCCAGGGCCAGGAACTCGGCACTGCGCCGTCGCGGGTCGTCCATCTGCTGGGCGCCCCGGGCCAGCCGCTCCTTGACGATGATGTCGTGGGCCACCGCGTCCACGGCCACCGGGTCGGTGCCGAAGAGCAGGAGATTGGCGTCGTAGATGAACTTGGGATTGGCGCCCGGCCCGCCGTCGTAACAGGCCTGGAGCCCGTCGACGACGTTGAGCACGACCTTGTCCCGCAGGGCCGGGAAGGCCACCGGCTCGACGACCGACTTCATCCACAGCTTGTGCAGGCGCGAGGTGTTGCTGATCGAGCCGTAGGACAGGTTCTTGAGGCAGCAGGTTACGGTCGCCCCGGCGTTCTTGAGGATGGGGACGTTGACGATCTTGGTCACGGTCGAGGTGACCAGCCGGGCGAAGTAGGAGCTCTTGCCCTCGTTGAGCATGTAGCCCATCAGCTCCTTGTCGTACTTCATCTCGACGTCGGCCACGTAGGGCAGGGCCTCGCGGTCGATGTTGTCCTTGGCCCAGAGCTCGCCCTTGGCGTCGTAGAACTCCCCGTTGGGGCCCTTCATCTCCGTGCCCCAGATGCGGAGCCCCGGGAAGCGCTCCGGGGTGAACCCGGCCTCGGTCAGCTGGAAGAGCCGCCGGTCCCAGATGACGATGTTCTCCTTCCTGACCCCCGCGGCCAGCAGGCCGGCGACGATCGCGTCCACGACCTCGGGCTTGGTCGAGAGCAGCTTCTCCCCGATGGGGTTGACCTTGATGCCGACGACGTCCTTGGACCCGACGAACCGGCCCCAGGCCCCGGCCATGTCCTTGTCCCCGGTCAGCTCGGCCATGCCGGCCTCGACCTCCCGGCGCACCCGGGCCCCGTCGACGGGCTTGCCGACGGGATTGGCGCCGGTCTTGACCCTGACCACCTTGCCCGGGTACCTCCCCGGCAGGGACGAGGCCACCCGGGGGATGGCCCGCACCTCGTCGATGTTGGTCTTGATGTCCGGGGCGGGCGCCGCCGGCGGCTTCTCGCTCTGGGCCTTCTCCTGGCCGATCAGGCCCGGGGCCAGCACCGTCCCGGCCGCCGCCGCGGCCGCCGCGCCGAAGAACTTCCGCCGTGAGAATTTATCCGACGGACAAGCGTCCTTCTCTCCTGTGAGGGCTGTGATCTCGTCTTTTCGCATCGGGCCTCCTGGGGACGGGGGGATGAGGGGATTATAGAGGGAGGGGAGCGGGATGGCAATTGCGGTTGATTTGGCTCCGGCGCGTTCTTATAATGAAATCCAGCTCTACAGTTTTCACAGGGGCAGGGAGGGCTCCGGGATGGGCCTTACGATTCTCCTTATTTTCGGCTTGTTAATTATCCCTGGTTGGATAGTGCCGTCATCCCGGCAAATGGATGTCATGTCTTTTCGAAGCATGTATCTTAAGGGGACAACTTTCCGGTATCAAGGGGAGTTTGAGAGCTCACATCGTGTTCTTGAGAATGCCCTCATGATCGCTAGCCGAGATCGAAATCTCATCGATCAGGGACGATGTCTACTCTTTATGGGTTTGGCAAAATGGGATATGGGCGAATTCAGCGCAGCAGCAACCTGTTTTAGTAAAGCAGAGAGTGCCTTTGAAGAAGGGCGTGAAGGAAAGGCCAGAGAATTCTGTGCCAAGTGCTTGGAAGTTGTGCGACTTTACAGCCTAGGAAAAGGCGACCGAGTAGCCGGACTTCTACATCGCTCGATATCCCGCTTTGATGAGGCGTGTAAATTGGGCCGTGAGCTGGGCCTTCCTGATTTGGAGATGAAGTGCCTCCGCCAGCAAGCTTTGTCCTATCTAGACCTTCGTCAGTTTAGTTCTTATTTGGAAAATAGTAGGCTAGGGTTACGGATAGCTAAGGAAACCCGACATGGGGTCGAGCAGGCCAGATGCCTGAACAATATTGGAGTTTATTATCTATGGCATAACGACTTCACCCGGGCCCTGACTCATTTTGAAGAAAGCCTAGCCGTTCTTGAGAATGTTGAGGATCAGGGGACAGAAGCTGAATGCAACAACAATCTCGGGCTTGTCTTCAAAGAACTCGGCAATTATGAAAGAGCTCATTTCTATCTTGGCCGGGCAATCGAGATTGACCGCAGATCAAAGGACTTCCAGGCGATAGCTAGAGACCTGGCAAATATCGGATCTGTCTTTCTGCTGAGAGGGATCAACGAACACCATAGTGAAGATCTCTCAGCCGCTCTCCGGTACTTTCAGGACTGTCTGGCCCTGCAGGATCTGGCGGCAATAAGGCCTTTAGTTCTATATGCTGTTCTCAACAATATGGGCTTGGCTTTCAATGAGTTGAAAGACCATAACAAAGCCCGGAAATATTTTCGTTGGGCCCTGGCGATCCCGGGGATCGAAGCGAAGGATTCCGCGAAGCGCCAGGTTCATTCTAACTTAGCCGCTTCCTATTTGGCCGAGGAGGATATCCCAAGCGCCCTGAAATATTTTCGGGCCGCTCTTCAAGCCGGCGAGGGGGAGCCCTTTTCTTCCTCTGAATTGGAAAGCCTTGCGGGGCTTGGCCTATGTTACGAAAAATTGGGTGATGATGGATTAGCGCTATCCTACTATCGGCGGGCAATTGAACTGACCGAGGGTATGAGGGAAAGAATACCTAATAGTGAAGTCGAATTAATCGGATTTGCGCAGACCAAAATCCTGCCTTATGAGAGGTCAATCCATATACTCTCCAACCGCTATGATAAGCGTCCTACCTCGGAAACGCTTGACGAGATTTTTTCTGTTGTCGAACGGTCGCGCGCCCGGGCTTTTTTAGACAGTCTCAGTGCCGCCCGCGCAGTTATTCCCATGGCCGATCGTGTCTTTCTTGACGACCGCCTGCGAAGCCTAGCCCTGAATATCGATCGACTTAAGGTAGCCCTGGTAGATCCAGAAATTTCTCCCGTAATGAAGGCGGCTATTCAAGAGGAACTAGAGATTGATGAAGATGACTATGTCCGAATTATTCAACAGATGAAGGCAACTCATCTTGCTCGAGATGGGCACTGGCGAGCCCCCATGGATCGAATTGAAACCATTAAGGAATTATTGGCACTGCGAAATGCATTGCTCCTTGAGTATTATATCGGGGAAGAGGAATCGTGCGTGCTCTCTGTGTCGGGAAGAAACGCGACCTTCAGGACCTTGCCGCCACGAAGAGACATTGAAAGGATGCTGAGGCCTTATCTCAAATCGATATCGGACCTCTCTGTCGCTCGTGAGACAACGTTTGGGGCGGCTGCGAGAATCACACGTGCTTTGATCCCGTATGCGGAAACCGAGTTTATAAACACTGTTGTCATTGTTCCAGATGGCATACTACATTATCTGCCCTTTGAGACGCTGGTGGCGGAGGCCACTTCTCCTCCAGAGTACTTAGTCCAGAGGTTCGCACTTTCATACTGCCCTTCAGCTTCGGCGCTGGCTGCTCTTCTTAAGCCCGAAATCCATCAGTTAGCTTCCCCGCGGAAAATGCTCCTAGCAATCGGAGGCTCGAACTCTGGGTCTAAAGCGAGCCTTGAACTTAGGGCCGCGATGGGCGGCCAGCCTATGGGAGGAGCGTTCGATTTCGAGGAGGGGAACGGGTTTACATCACTTCCCTTCAGCCGGAAGGAAATATTAGATATCGCTAAGGAATTCCCCACGGAACTTGTAGATACCCTAGTGGGCGATGAGGCAAATGAGACAGCCGTTAAGACTATACAACTTGAGAACTACCGGATAATCCATTTCGCCTGCCATAGTTTTTTGAATGAACGCTATCCCTTCCGTTCAGCACTAGTCCTGTCTCCATCGGATATTCCCGACGAAGATGGTTTCCTGCAAATGCGCGAGATATACGGTCTAAGACTAAACGCGGACCTAGTCGTGTTGTCGGCCTGTCAAAGCGGGAAAGGTCTTCTAGAAGAATGCGAAGGCAGCTTGGATCTTGCACGACCGTTTTTTTACGCCGGCGCCCATTCCGTCATGGCAGCACTTTGGCCAATTGATGATAAAGCTACAAAGGCCCTGATGTCGGAGTTCTATCGTGCCCTCTCAATGGGCGTTCCGGTGGAAGACGCCCTCATGTTAGCAAAACGGAATATGTTGAAATCACCCTGGGGCCACCCCTTTTATTGGGCCGGTTTTCTTATGCACGGTGTATCGTCTCTCACACCGGCCTCCAGTTCCTCATCCCCGCGGCGTCAGCGACCCATAACGAACCTGCCCAAATGAGATTCCCTGGCGATATGACCGCGGGCATAGGAAGTGACCAGCCAAAAATAGTGCCGGCCAGAAAGAAGTCTGGCTGAGACATCCGTGGGAAGGAAGATATACCTACCCCATATCTTGTCGCTCGTCCAAATCGGTTTCAATTCCTCGTCATAGATCTCCAGGACATAATAGTCGTCTTCCTTCTGGCCCTGCCATTGAAATAGAAAGGGAGAGGCAATGAGTCGGTCTAGCTCGGGTGTGATCAGAGATACCTCGGCCTTCCCGATTTGCCTTGTATGAGAGATAGTTGGCTGGTGTCTTAGAAAAAAAAGCGAGGAAATGACGAAGGCCAAACCGAGCCCGACCGTCGCCCATTGCCAATAGGCCGCGTTACCTAACCCATTTTTATGAGCAGTAGCTCCAGGGCTAGCGCGTTTTCCAAGACTCGGGGTCATCCCCTCCGCCGCTTTCTCTTGCTCAAGGACCATCATGAATTCCTCGCGGCACGTAGGGCATGCCGTTATGTGATCGATAACCCGCCTTTTTATCCGTCCGGGAGCCGATGACTCAAATGATCTAGCTATCTCTTCGGGTGAAGGGCATGCCCGAATACCAGGCGGGAGCAGCTCGGCGATATAGGAACGGTAGATCTCCCTCAGGTTAGGATGATTGTTCCTCATTCTGGGTTTCCTGGTGCTTAATCAATTTCCGGAGGTCGGCAAAGCCACGATAAAGCAAATTTCGGGTTTTGTCCTGGCTCCAATTCATATAGGCAGAGATCTCCTGGATATTGAGGTTAAGGAGATACAGTTTGATGACCTGCCTTCTACTATTCTTTAGCAGTTCAACTGCCTTACCGACTCTTTGTTCGAAAAACCTGTTTTGCATAAATTCGCGACTATAGTTGAAGCTCCGTTCGGCAATTCGTTTCCGCTTTTCGAAGAGAACGAGCGAGTCATCTCGTCGTCGTTTCCGAAGCTGGTCGATAACGGCGGAGTTAATGATCCGCCTGATATATGATGTGGGGCTTTGTATAGGCCTTTCGCTGCATAATAACTTCCAAATCCGAATCCTGACATCCTGAAGGATATCTTCTGGGTCCAGCCCATATTTCAGAAGATTGAAACGCTGAACTTGGAAGTTCATGTACCCGGAATAGACTTCAATGATTCTCTCGAATTCTTGCTCTTTGAAGCGAGTCGCATTCATTAGCGGCGGCCGTTCTCGGCTGTTTTATATTCTACTAATATAAAGAGGTGAAAAGAGCAGGATTCTTCTCATTCTGAATAAAATAGTGGAAAAATTCAGCCTTCCAATATCAATATGGAAATAGGTCGAGGCTCACTTAGGCCTATTCCTGTCTCCCTTGACTCCCCCCTTTTTATAGGTAAAATACTGTCTTTCATTAAGGTTACAGGTCAGTGGGGACAGGATGAACGATCTCTCCAAGGACCATCTCCTCCGCTCCTGGAAGGAGATCGCCGCCTACCTGGGGTGCGACATCCGGACCTGCCACCGCTGGGAGGACCAGAGGGGCATGCCCGTCCATAGGGCGGAGGGGGCCGAAACGCGGTCCCCGGTCTTCGCCTACAAGGACGAGCTGGACGCCTGGTTCCGGGGCACGTTCACGGCCAACAAGGTTCCGGAGAAGGCCCGGCGGGTCCCGGGCTGGGTCAAATGGGCCGCCGCGGCCTTCTTCCTGGTCCTGGCCGCGGGGGCCGTCTTCCTCTGGAACAGGGGGGCCCGGCGCCAGCCGGCGGATTTCTCGATCAAGGGCTCGGTCTTCGTCGCCCGGGACGCCGAGGGGCGGGAGCTCTGGCGCCGCGACCTCAAGGCGCCGGACCTCGAGACCGAGGAATACTACCGGCGGAACTTCCAGATCGTCCGCAAGGCCGGCAATATCCTGCCGGTCCTCTATATCGGGGACATCGACGCCGACAGGGACAGCGAGGTCCTGTTCGCCCTCCGCAGGCAGAGGGACCAGACGGGGGAGGGGATCCTGTACTGCTGGGACCACCGGGGCAAGGAGCGCTGGGCCTTCGCCGCCGGCCGCGAGCTCAAGTGCTCGAAAACGGTCTATTCCCCCGATTACCGGATCGCCGGCATCTACCCCCACGACGTCGACGGCGACGGCAAGCTGGAGGTCCTCGTCGAGTCGTTCCAGGCCCCCGAATGGCCCTGCCAGCTGGCCCTGCTCGACTCGGCCGGCCGGCTCATGGGCGAGTTCTGGAACTCCGGCTACCTGCGCGAGCTGGTGTTCACGGACATCGACCGGGACGGCCGGGAAGAGCTCATCGTCGTCGGGGTCAACAACGAATACCGCGGCGGCTGTCTGATCGTCTTCGACCCGCTCCGCATCGGCGGCGGCTCGCCTCAAACCGGCGACTTCGCCTGCGAGGGGATCGGGCCCGGCACCATGCTCTATTACCTGACCACGCCCTATCTCGACGTGTCCCGAGCCATGGGCTTGCGGGTCGAGGGCTTCGCCCTGGTCGAGATCACCAGGAACGACTGGATCCGCTGCTCGTACGACAGCGGGCTGTACTGGGATTTCGACTTCGGCCTTCGCTGCCTCCAGGTCTACCCGGGCCACGGCTACGAGACGCGCCACGACGAAGGCGTCAAAGCCGGCCTCATCTCCGGCCCGTTGGACGACGCCTACTACCGCCGGCTCGTCGACGGCATCCGCTACTGGGACGGCGCGGCCTGGACGGCGACGCCCACGATGGTCAAGCGCTGACCGGGCCTCGTCGCCGGCCGGGCGGACCGAGAAGACGAAGGCCATCTCGCCTCGTTCCCGGCCAGCGGATCGGGGATGCGGACGGCGTAGCGGCGCTCCCAGGTGGTCTTCGGCCCGGTCTCGCCCTCCATCCGCGAGACAGCCGGGAAGGGCCCCGCCGCTCGTTGCTTCTTGAAGAAGCATCGGATCGGCGACGGGGGACTTGACAAGCCGGACGCGGCTCCTGTATAAAGCGCCCCATGTGCTTCTCGGTAGCGCCGTTCAAGATGCCCGTCGCGGCCGTCGGCGTCTATTATTATCTGTGCTACCGGGCGGTCGCCGCCGCCTGAAGAAGTCCTCCACCCCATCCCTCCCTTTTTAGGGCGGAGCTCGTCCGTTTCGCCCTTTCCCCGAGGCCCTTTTTGCGAAATGAAGGAGTCAAGACCATGTTCGTCCGATTATCCGACGGCCGGGAGATGCCTCTCGAGGCCCACAAGGTCCGGATCGTCCAAAGAACGGCGCTCGCCCCGGCCGCCGAACGGTTGAGCGCCCTCCGCGAAGCGGGATTCAACACCTTCCTGCTGAAGACCCGGGACATCTTCCTCGACATGCTGACCGACAGCGGCACCAACGCCATGAGCGACAACCAGCTGGCGGCGATGATGGTGTCCGACGACGCCTACGCCGGATCGGAGAGCTTCGAGAAGCTCGTCGCCGCCGTCCGCGACGTCTTCGGCTACGGTCACGTGCTGCCGGTCCACCAGGGACGGGCCGCCGAGCACCTGCTGGCCCGCCTGTTCGTCAAGCCCGGCGACGCCGTGCCGATGAACTACCATTTCACGACCACCCGGGCCCACTTCGAGATGGCCGGCGGCCAGGTGCTCGAGCTCTACGGGCCCGACGCCCTCGACACGGCCAGCGATCGTCCTTTCAAAGGCGACCTCGATGTCGACCGGCTCGAGGCCGTCATCCGGGAGCGCGGCGCCGGCCGCATCGCCTTCGTGCGCATGGAGGCCACGACCAATCTCATCGGCGGCCAGCCGTTCTCGCTCGAGAACCTGCGGGCGGTCCGGGCGGTCGCCGCCGCCCACGGCATCCCCGTCGTCCTCGACGCCAGCCTCATCTCCGAGAACGCCTACCTCATCCACCGGCGCGAGCCGGCCTGGCGGACGCGCACGATCGCCGAGATCATCCGCGAGATGATGTCGCTTGCCGACATCATGTACCTGTCGGGCCGGAAAAGCTGCAGCGTTCGCGGCGGATTGATCGCCACCAACGATCCGGCGATCTACGCAAAGATCCTGCCCTGGCTCCCGGTTTTCGAGGGCTTCGCGACCTACGGGGGGATGTCGACGAAGGAGATCGAGGCCATGGCCGTCGGCATCCGCGAGATGACCGACCCGGACGTCGCCGGAAGCTCCGTGGAGCTCATCCGCTATCTCGTCGACCGGCTGGTCCGTCGCGGCGTGCCGGCCCTGACGCCCGCGGGCGGCTTGGGCTGTCACGTGGACGCCCGCAAGTTCTTGCCGCATCTTCGCGCCGAAAGCTACCCGGCGGGAGCGCTGGCGGCGGCCATCTTCCTGTGCTCGGGAGTCCGGTCGATGGAGCGGGGCACGATCTCGATGGAGCGCGGCCCGGACGGCCGCGATGTTCCCGCCGACCTCGAACTGGCTCGCCTGGCGGTGCCGAGACGGGTCTACACGGTCTCCCACATGGAATACGTCGCCGACCGGCTGGCCTGGCTGCAGACCAAGCGGGACCTCGTGGGAGGGCTGGCCTTCGTGGACGAGCCGCCCGTCTTACGGTTCTTCTTTGGACGGCTCCGGCCCGACGGCGATTGGCCGGAGCGGCTGACCGAGGAATTCCGACGCGAATTCGGCGACGAAGTCTAGCGGCGCGGCGGCGCCGGGGGACTTCCCCGGCGCCGCCCTGCCGGGCCGCCGGTCGGATGGCCCGACGGGGCAAAAGGGGCGCCGGACGGCGAGGCCGGATCGACCGCGGATCACGGCTCTTTGGCCGGCCGCGTCTTCTTGTCCGCGAAATAGGCGTCCTTGGTCTCGGGCGAGAGATGGGTCATGAACCAGTCCATTTGCCTGTCCCGGGCCTGCAGGACGCCGACCCCGTGGGCCTGGCCGGGATAGATGAACCAGTCGAATTGCTTTCCGGCCTTGAGCAGGGCGTCCACGAGCTGCATCACCTGGGTGGGGTGGACGTTGTCGTCCACGGCGCCGTGTTGGATCAGCAGCTTGCCCTTGAGGTTCTTGACGTAATTGAGGGGGCTGGCCTGGTCATAGCCGTCGGGATTGTAGAGGGGGAGCCCCATGTACCGTTCGGTATAGACGGTGTCGTAGTTGCGCCAGTCGACGCCCGGCGATCCGGCCACGGCCACCTGGAAGCGGTCCGGCGCCTTGAGGAGGGCCATGATGGCCATGTAGCCGCCGTAGGAAGCCCCGGTGATCCCGACGCGCCCGCCGTCCACGTAGGGACGCTGAGAGAGAAAGTCGAGGGAGGCTACCAGGTCTTCGACGTCGACCTGGCCGAGCTTGCCGTAGCCGGCGTTCTCGAACTCCTTGCCGCGGCGGAGCAGCCCGCGGTTGTCGATGTTGACGACGAGGAAGCCGAGCTGGGCCAGGGCCTGCTGGCCGGGGTCGCCGTAGTACTGATCGCTGATGGCCTTGGTGCCGGGCCCCATGTAGACCGAATAGAGGACCGGGTACTTCTTCGAGGCGTCGAAACCCGCGGGCTTGAACAGGATCCCGTCGAGGTCGTACTTTCCGTCGCCGGACTTGAAGACGAAGTGCTCGGGGAGGGCGAGGTTCAGGGCCTGGTATTCCGGCTTGAGAACGGTCTTCCCCATCTCGCGGATGAGCGTCCCGTCCCCTTTGTAGAGGCAGAAGGAGGACGGACTGTCGAAAGAGCTGAAGGAATCGGCGAAGTACGTCCCGCCCGCCGAAAGGCTGACGCGGTGGGTGCCGGGCTCCTTGGTCAGCCGGGTGAATCCCGAGCCGTCGAGCTTGACCCGGTAGAGATGGGTCTCGAGGCCGCGGTTCTCGTAACCGGTGAAGTAGATCCACTCGTTCGCCGCGTCCGCTGCCAGGATGCCGCCGACCGGGAGCTTTTGCTTGGTGACCTGGCGGATGAGCTTGCCGCTCAGGTCATAAAGATAGATCTCCCGCCAGCCGCTCCGGTCCGAAGACCGCAGGAAGCGCCGGTTGTCGGGCAGGAAAAAGATCTCGTTGCCCTCCTGCATGAAGCCGAGGCCCTCGGTCAGGTAGCTCGGGTTCTCTTCCTGGAAGAGGACCGTCGTGCGGCCGGTCTCGGGGTCGGCGGAGAGGATCTCCACCTTTCTCTGGAGCCGGTTCGTCCGCTTCAGGGTGAAGGCCCGCCCGTCGCGGGACCACAGCCCGTTATAAAGATAGACGTTGGTCTCGATGCCGGTGTCGACCTGGACCCGCTTCTTGGTCCCGACGTCGACGATGAAGAAGCGGACGATCGGGTTGTTCTCGCCCACCCGGGGGTAGCTCTGCATCTCGAGCCGGAAATCCAGGGCCTCGTCGTGGAGGACGGGGAATTTGCGGACGGGGCTCTCGTCGAACTGCATGTAGGCGATCTTCTTCGAATCGGGCGACCACCAGAAGGCATAGAACTGGGAGAACTCCTCGGCGTACACCCAGTCGGGGTAGCCGTTGCGCAGGTCCGGGCCGCCCCCGGTCGTCAAGGCGGTCACGGTGTCGCTCTTCAGGTCCCGGAGATAGAGGTCGTAGCCATCGACGTAAGCGGTGTAGCGGTAGTCCGGGGAGAATTCTTCCTCGTATCGGGCGAAGCGGACGCCGGGCTGGGCCGGGCGCACCTTGAAGGCCCGCAGGTTCTTGCCGGCCAGTTCGTAAAAGAAGACGCGGCCGCCGCCGGCGAACCGGATCTTCGCCCCGCCCTCGACGAAGTCGAACCGGGCGAAGGGCAGGGCGGTCGCGCTCTCGCCCGTCGCCGCGTTGTAGGCGGCGACGATCGCGGCGTCGTCGAAGAGCGGCGCCTCCGCCCCGGTGACGGGGTCGACCTTCTTGAAGGTCCCGTCCTTGCCGACGATATAGGCCCGGCCGTCGGGGGTCCAGCGGACTTCACGGACACCCTCGAAGGCGACCAGCTTGGCCCGTTCCGCCTGGAGCTTCTTGTAGAGCTCGTAACCGCGAGTCTGGCCGAACGCCGGGCTGAGGCCGGCCAGGACCAGGAACGCGGCGATCGACCAAACGGCAACCTTGGCCCGACGATTCATGAGGCGTCTCCTTTTCTCATCGGCCCATCCGGATAACGGCCGATCCGGCGGCTTGGCCCGGCCGGCGGGACGCCGAATGAGCCCCCGGGGCCTTCGAGTCGGACCCGGGTGCCGCGGCGTCTCCTACTTCTTGAAGAAGTAACCGATCTCTCCCTCGGCCGTTTCGCGGGCGTCGGAGCCGTGGACGGCGTTGCGGTCGATGGAGAAGCCGTAGGTGTGGCGGAGGGTGCCCGGCTTGGCCTTGGCCGGGTCGGTGGCGCCCATGACCTCGCGCCAGCGCTTGATGGCCTCCTCGGCCTCGAGGACCATGATCACGGCCGGGCCCGAGGACATGAACTCGCAGAGCTCGCCGTAGAACGGCTTGTCCTTGTGGACGATATAGAAGCCCTTGGCCTCGTCGGCGGTCAGGTGGACGAGCTTCATGCGGATGATGCCGAAGCCCTCCTCCTCGATGCGGCCGACGATCTTGCCGATGATCCTCTTCTTGACGGCGTCGGGCTTGATGATGGCCAGGGTCCGTTCCATGGGGCGCTCCTTCGCTCGGTTTCGCCATCCGATATTACGTGGGACGCGGCGGGGAGTCAAACGGGCGCCGGGCCCCGGGCCCGCCCGGCCGGGCCTTGACATGCCCCCGGCGCGGCCTTACTATCGGGCCATGGGCAACGACAATGTCGGCAACACGGTGAAAAGGCGCGAGATCCTCAAGCTGGCCGGAACGGCCGCGGCCTTCTGCACCTCCTTCGGATTCCTCCAAGGGAGCCAGACCCGCGGCGTCGTCCAAGACAAGCACCGGGTCGAGGACAAGCACCTCCAGGCCAAATGGGCCCAGGCCGAGATCAAGTGGTACGCGGGCGCGACGCTCCTCCACTCCGCGGCCATCCCGGCCTCGGTCGCCAAGCATCTCGCCTCGGGCGTCGACGCGGCCGTCCAGGTCAAGCTGTTCCGCACGGGCAAGCTCGTGAAGGACCTGGGCGCCGTCCAAGGCAAGTTCTAAAGCCGCCTCCTTGGATTTTTCGCTCGATCGCCGGGATCGTTTCTCCTTTGCCTGCCGGGCCTGCGGACGGTGCTGCGCCGGCAAGGTCATCATGATCGGCCCCCACGAGGTCCTGGGGATGGCCCGACAGCTGGGGATCGGGACGACGGAGTTCCTGGCCCGCTACGCGGACAACGGCGGCACCACCCTCAAGAACGACGCCGAGGGCCGTTGCGTCTTCGTCACTCCGGCGGGCTGCGCCGTGCATCCGCGCCGGCCGCTGGTCTGCCGCCTGTATCCCCTGGGACGCGCGATCGACGCGTCGGGCGGCGAGAAATTCGCCCTCTTCCCCAGGCAGGAGGGCTGCGAGGCGGACTTCGGTTCGGAGGGCACGATCGCCGAGTTCCTCGCGTCGCAGGGCGTCACGCCCTATTTCGCGCGGTCGCGGCGTTATGGCGAGGTTTACCGGCGCATGCTGGCCCTCCTCGACCGCCTGGGCGTCGAGGGCAAAGTGGAAACGGCGGGCGGGGACAAGCCGACCGAGGGGCCCGGCCTCGCCGGGCGCGCCCCGATCTCCGAGTGGCAGGACATCGACGCCTCGCTCGCGGCCTATCCCGAAGCCGGGAGGTGGGCCGTGCCGCGGGGGATCGAGGAGTCGATCGAGCTCCATCTCCGGGCCATGGGCGAGTGGCTCGACGATCTCGAGGCCCGGGCCGGCCGGAACGCGCCGGACGAGAACGGACGAAAGGATGCGCCATGACATTCAGCGAGCAGGTCGCTCTCGGCAAGACGGGACTGAAGGTCGGACGCCTGGGCATCGCTTCCGGCTACAAGGCCCCCGCGGCGGCCATCGAGGAGGCCTTCGAGCGAGGCTGCAACTACTGGACCTGGGGGACGGTCATCAAGGGCTATGCCCCGGGCATGCGCGAGGCCCTCAAGGCTGTTGTGGCCAAAGGGCAGCGGGACCGCCTGGTCCTGGCCGCCTTCACCTACGCTCACAACAACTGGGTGACCGAGAAACTCCTCGGCCGGGGGCTGGCGAGCGCCGGACTCGACCACGCCGACGTCCTCATCCTCGGTTATTTCTCGAAGAGGCCGCCGCGGCGCCTGGTCGACGGGGCGCTGAAGATGAAGGAGAAGGGGCTGGTCCGCTTCATCGGGCTCTCCAGCCACAACCGCCGCCTGCTCGGCGAACTGGCCGGGGAGGGCGAGTGGGACGTCTTCCATTTCCGCTATAACGCCGCCCACCGCGGGGCCGAGATCGACATCTTCCCCTACCTGGCCGAGGAGCGGGAAAAACGGCCGGGCACGGTGTCGTTCACGGCCACCCGCTGGGGCCAGCTGATGAAGCCGGGCAAGATGCCGCCGGGCGAGAAGCCGGCCACCGCCGCCGACTGCTACCGGTTCGCGCTCTCGAACCCGGCCGTCGACGTCTGCATGACCGGGGCCAAGACGATCGAGGAGATGCGCGAGAACCTGGCCCTGCTCGACCGCGGGCCGATGACCGGGGCCGAGATCGAACGCATGCGCCGCATCGGCGACTTCGTCCATGGCCCAAAACGCGGCTGAAAGAACCTTCCCGATCTTGTAAAGGAAGGCTACGCCGCCGGCCTTCGTCCGGCCTTGTTTCGGTGGCATGAAAGTTGCTGGATTTAGGGCGAAAGGCCTGGTGACGCTCATGCGCAAAAGATGGCCCTTGGTCGGCGTGCTTCTGCTCGGCTTGGCGGCGATGACCGTCGCCGCCCAACGCTCCAATCCCGTGCGCGACGCCCTCGAACAACCCGAAAAGGTCATGGCAGCGGTCGGGGTCAAGCCCGGCATGACCATCGGCGAGATCGGGGCCGGCCGGGGGTATTTCACCTTCTGGCTGGCGCGCGGCGTGGGCGCGACGGGAAAGATCTATGCCAACGACATCGACCGCACGGTCCTTGCGGCGATCGAGCGGACCGCCGCCGAGGACCGCGTCGCGAACGTCGAAACGGTCCTGGGCACGATCGACGATCCCGGCCTGCCCGCGGCGGCCCTGGACATGGTCTTCATGGTCAACGCCTTCCACGATCTCGAGCGGCCCGTCGAGCTCCTGGCGAATCTCCGGCCGGCCCTCAAGCCGGGGGCGACCGTCGTGATCATGGACCGGGACCCGGCCCGATCGGGAGAACGGCACTTCCTGCCCCGCGAGAAGGTCGAGGAGATCGTCGGCCGTTCGGTCTTCCGGCTCGTCAGGGTCGAAACGTTCCTGCGCTACCACAACCTCTACATCTTGACGCCCAGGGACGAGACCCGGCCCGGGCCCGCGGCCGGCCTGCCGGGATCTAGCGGACCGTCCGGGTTCCGGCGAGCTGCCTGGTGAGATCGGCGATGCGGCGGAAGGCGGCGGCCGGGTAATCGTCGAGCAGCCGCTGGGCCTGGGCCTTGTCCTTGGCGAAGAGGGCGGCGAACTTTTTCTCGAACTTCGGCCGGTGCCTCATGAGCTCGTTCTCCAGGGGGAAGAGCCGCCTCTTCAGGACCAGGCGGACGTTCCCGTAGTCCCCCTCGGCGGCCTTTTCGAGCTCGAGCACCCGGGTGTTGAGGAGGCCCGCCTTGGCGGCCTGGAACTCGGCGTCGGCGTAATGCTGGGCCGACATGACCGCGTCGTCGGGGCCGTCCGGGCCCAGCCCGGCCGAGGCTGGCAGGCCCGTGACGCCGTAGTAGAGCGGCGCGTAGACCGTCGTGTCGGGCTTGCCGAAAGCCAGCCACAGTGCGATCGAGAGGGGCTCGGGGACGCCCCGCCGAAGCGTGGCCACGAAAGAGGCGATGGTCGAGGCCGTGCAGATCGTCCGGAACTTGGTCCGGTTCGGTGTGCCGGTCTTGTAGCCGTCCGTGGCGTCGTACGCGGTGCCTTCGTAATGATCGCGGAGGATGGCCATCAGGGCCGCGGCGGTCATCTTCCGGGCCGGCTTGACGGAGAAAGGATAGTCGCCGCCGAGCTCCCAGGTCCGGCCCGTGACCAGCTCCAGGCCGCGCCAGTGGCGGAGGACGTTGCCGTCCTCGGCCGCCGTACGGGCGGAGGGCCGGTCGAAGGCCTTTTTGAAATCGAACGGGCCGTCCTTGGCCTCGTCGTACCAGCCGTTCCTGGCGGCGTAGGCGGCGACATCGGGGCTGCCCACGAAGTGGTCGGCGTCGCCGAACCGGACCTGGCGGATGGTGAAGAAGTTGGGGATGACGGCCACCTCGTCGTCGGGCACGCGCTGGGCGACCCAGCGGCGGCCCCGCAGGACGGCCATCAGCCAGGCCTCGTCCTTGTCGGCGAGGATGTAGGTCCGGCCGGAGGAGCGGTAGCCGTAGCGCTCGACGAGCTGGCCGGCCAGCCGGACGGCCTCTCGGGCCGAGGCGGCCTTCTCGGCCGCCAACCGGCGCAGCATCCAGCCGATGCCGCCGTCCGTGTAGTCCTCCTCCGTCACCCGCGACGGGCAGCTGTCGGAGGTGATGAGCACGCCGTGCTCGTTGACGAAGCTGTCGGCGAACTCCTGGGTGGTGGCCTCGATCCAGAGGAAGCCGTTGGTCCGGCTGTCGGTCTCGTAGACGGCGCCCCGGCCGAGCTCGACCCGGCGGGCCGAGCCGCCGTCGCGGCCCTTGATCCTGCGGACGTTGACGATGATCTCGCCGCGGTCGTCCTCGTTGTGGGCCACGACCACGGCGCCGTCGGCGCTGGCCTTTTTGCCGACCACGACGGTGAAGCACTCGGCGCCGTCGTCCTCGGCCATGGCGGCCGGGAACGCGGGCGCCTCGGCGCGGAACGGCGCCGGCCGGCCGCCGGCGGCGGCGGCGAGGGAAAGAGCGAGAGCGAGCGACAGCGGGACGAGGACGGGTCTCTGGACGGGCTTCATGCCCTCCAATTTACTCCGGCGAGGGGCTCCCGTTCAAGGGAAGGCGCCGCCCGGCCCGTTTTTCCAGGATGAGCCGGCCGGCGTGGAAGTCCATATGGACCCGGTAGGGCCAGAGGAGGGGGTTGCCGACGAGCCCGGCGCAGTACCGTCCGCCGATCTCGTTCAGCCCCCGCATCGGGAACTCGTGCATGGTTTGCCCCTTGAAAAGGAGAGAGCCGAGGGCGATATCCAGACCGTCGATGCGGTTGACGTCCTGGGCCCCGCCGGCCCCTTGGATGCCGCTCCGGACGATCCGTCCCGGATCGATCTTCGGTTTGAGGTGCTCGGCGAAGAAATCGACGTCCAGGAGGTGGGCCGAGGCGGCCGTGTCGAGGATGTAGAGGGCGGCCGGCGCGCCGTCCGGCGAGGCCTCGACGGTCGTCGCCTCATAACAGTAGAGAGGAACGTCGGCCGCGACGGCCGTCCGGTCGATGGCCGCGGCCAGGAGGTCGGGACGATCGAGCGGGTAGAGGGTCAGGACCTTGGCCTCGACGTCGATCGTGACGTTGAAGCGCTTGAGGAAGGCCGTTCCGATCAGGCCCTTCCTGAGGCCGTCGAAGGGCCGGATGTCCGAGACCATGACCGGGACGTTCCGGAAGGCCAGGCCGCCGGCCTCGACCTTGTCGAGCACGGCGAAGCGGACCCGGGATTCGGCCGACCCCACGCCGGTCGCCTTCGAGCCGCCTGTCTGCTCCAAGCCGAGCTCTTCGGCCAGCAGCGGGCTGATCGTCAGGAAATCGGCGGCGGCCGAATCGATGTCAAAGGGATAGGCGGCCTTTCCATCGAGGGTCAGGGCGATCATGAAGACGCGGGGTCGGAGCGCGTCCGTGGTCAACGGAAGGGCCGGGCGCGCGAGACTGCCCTCCGTCTCGAACAGCCGGCTCCCGGCGACGGACTGGATCTGGGCCAGGCCGTTGGTGAACCAGGAGGGCAGGGTCGCCGATTCTCCTTCATAGCGCTCCCGGGCCAGGCGGTAGATCTCGTTGAGATCGGAGATCCGCCCCCGCTGCCAGGCGGCCCGCCACAACTGGCGCAAGGCCTCGCCGTAGAACACCCGGGACGGGACGGCCCGGCGCAGGTGGGCGATGGCCGCGTCTTCGTCGTTCCTGATCCGGGCGATGCGCCCCAGGCCGAGGTGGGCTTCGGGACAGCCGGGGGCCGCGGCCAGGGCTCGTTCGAAGATCGAGGCGGCCTCGCCGACGCGTCCGCCCTTGAGGACGGCCAGGCCGCAAACGGCCAGGGTCTCCGGGTCGGCCGGCGACCGGTCCGCGAGCATCGCGGCGGCGAGCCGGTCCGCTTCCCTGAACCGGTCGGCGAGAAGGAGCTCCGCCAGCCGTTCGGCGGTCGCGGCCGGAGCTGCGGCCGGCCCGGCCGAAAGGACGACGCCGATGAGAACGAAGACGGCGATAAAAATCTGGCTGCGTTTCATGATCGCCTCCCGTCGAGCATACGCCCCCGCGTGGCCGACCATTTAAAAAGACCTGGATCTCGGCTCGAAGCGGGTCGAGACGAAGAATGCCGGCCGCGGGTGCCCGAACCGCTGCGCTAGCCGCGTCTCCGCGTCACTTCAACCAGGCGTCGCGGAGGGCCTTCTGGGCCGCGTCGGCGTCTTCCCGCGCCGTGATGCGGAAGCTCGGGACCGCCTTCATGCCCAGCTCGACCTCCATCTCGCCGACATGTCCTCGTCGCGAGTAAAGGACCCGGACCTTGTCGCCGGGCTTGGACCCGCCGAGCGCGTCCCGGAGCGAGCGCGGCGTCACGCGCGCGTCGTTGACGGCCAGGATCTCGTCCTGGGCGCTCAAGCCGGCCAGGGAAGCGGGCGAGCCCTCCTCGACGGTGGAAACGACGGCGCCGCCGTTCTGGTCCTGCGTCGAAGCGCCGAACCAGGGCCGAGGCGACGGCCGCGGCTCGAGGTCGATGGCCAGGCCCAGGGGACCGAGATACTTGGCGTAATCCCACGGCGCCGTCGTCCCGGCGTAAGCGTCGAAGATCTCGCCGAGGGGCGCGCCGGCGGCCCGTTCGCAGGCCTGGCGCAGCTCGGCGGCCGTGAAGCCGCGCCTCTTGTCCTTGTAGTAGGTCCGGTAGAGCGTCCGCATGACGTCGTCGAGGGAGGCCCGGCCGTTCGAGGCCTCCCGGATGGCCAGGTCGAGGAGCAGCCCCAGGCCGCAGCCGAGGTCGTAATAGGAGACGGTCGTGTTGGCGACGTGCTCGCTCCGGCCGAAATAGCCCCGCCAGGTGTCCAGGCTCGACAGGCGGGCCGATTGGCGCCGCCGGCCCGGAGCGTTCTCGTAGACGGCGATCGTCGAGCCGAGCCGGTCCAGGATCTCGTCCCGCGTCATGAGGCCGGCCCGGTTGAGCAGCTGGTATTCGTAGTAAACGGTCACGCCCTCGGAGAACCAGAGCAGGTCGGTGTAGTTCTCGCGGTCGTAGTCGAACGGCCCGAGAGTGATGGGCCGGATGCTCTTGACGTTGAAGAGATGGAAATACTCGTGGGCGATGAACGACAGCCAGCGAGCGGTCCCCCGGACGTCGGCCAGCATGGCCGGATCGAAGGTCACGGCCGTCGAGCTCAGGTGTTCGAGCCCGCCGCCGCCGGGGCCGATGAGGAGGAACGTGTAATGACGATAGGGTAGATCGCCCATGAGGGCGGCGGCCGCCTCGACGATCTTCTTCAGGTCGCCGGTGAACCGGGCCCGGTCGACGGCGCCGAGGTCGTAGGCGGCGACCGTGTGGGGCCGCCCGGCGGCCTCGAAGGCCAGGACCTCCTGGTTGCCGACGAGGATGGGGCAGTCGTAGAGCGTGTCGAAATCGGGCGCGGCGAACGCGTTCGGGGCCCCCGGCAGGGGATCGAGGCCGGTCGAGACCTGGCGCCAGCCGGCGGCCGGGACGACCGCGACCTTGACCGGGTCCTGGAGATGGCCGGCGATATTCATGAAGACGCCCGTCGGGCAGATGAAGCCGCCGTCGTCGGCCAGGTAGCTGTCGGCGACGAAACGGTTGAAGGCGTAGACGTCGTAGCTGGCGACCACCGTCGCGGCCCGGCCGGTCGTCACGCGCCAGGTGTTCTTGGACGTCTTGTCCCAGGCCAGCGGCCGGCCCGCGCCGTCCTCGGCCCGGAAGTCCTTGACGTTCCTGGCGTAGTCCATGATCTGGTAGTAGCCGGGCGTCCAGACCGGCAATTTAAAGTCCGCCGTCTCGCCCCGGAGGCCGTCGGCCCGGAAGACGACGTGGTAATAGTGCGTCGTCGGCCGTTCCATCGTGACGGTGAGGGACAAGGATGGCGCCGGGCCGGGCGAAGCCGCGGCTGGCGCGGACGCGGCGGCGGGCGGGGTCGAAGCGAGCGCGGTCCAGACGGCGACGGCCAGAAAGGCCAATAACACGGCCGGACGGCGACGCGCGGGACATGCGCCGTTGGAGACACGTACTTTTTCGCCGGCTCGCCGCTTCGGTCTCATGCCTCGCCTCCGTTCAGTATGTCCTTGCCTGCGACCCCGGGGGGACACGTACCAAGGGGACATGTCCCCCGTCCGTTCCCCGATCCGTTTAGGCGCGAAGAGCGGGTTCGATCCCCCTCATCACACTATTTCCAATCCGGCAGGCGGCCGGGGGTGTAAGGCGCGCCGACGGCGTCCAGCCGCTTCTCGATGGCCTTGACGTCCTCGGCCAGGATCTTCTTCAACTGTTCGTAGACGGGCCGGAACTCCTCCTCGGCGAGGGCCAGGCCGTCGCGCTGGCTCTTGGTCGGGGCCGAGGTCGAGTTGGACTGCTCGTAGACGACGCGCAGGGCCCGGTCGGCGATGCCGGGCGTGGTGTCCTTGTCGAGTTGGGCCAGGACCCGGTCGCCGTTCATCTTCAGGCCGAGCTCGTCGACCTTGCCTTCGAGGGCCTTGACGGCGTCGAGGATGTCCTGATGCGGCGCGGTCACGCTCTTGAGCGCGGCCCGGTAATGCTTGGCCAGCGTACCCAGCCCGCGCAGGGCGTCCATGGCCGCGCCGACGGAATTGCCGAGCCGGCGGGCCCGGGCCTGGAAAGCGGCCAACTCGGCCCGGTCGGCGGCCGGCAGCGACAGGGCGGCCAGGGCCTTGACCTCAAAGGACGCCGGACCGGCCAGCTCCCGGGCCTTGCCGTCGATGCTCAAGGCCAGCGAGACCTTGTACGTCCCGGGAATGACGAACGTGCCCGACGGCCCGGACGAGGCCGGTCCCGCCTGGGCCGGGCTGGTCGGGGCCAGGGCCGGGTACTTGAGGTCCCACAGGGCGCGGTTCAGGCCCTTGCGGGCCGGCTCGCGCAGGATGCGGACGACGCGGCCGTCCTCGTCGGCGACGGTCAGCAGCACATGGGCCGGCTCCTGGTCCCGCTCCGCTTTCAGTTGCTCGTAGGACGGGTAGGGAACGGGTTGGCCGGCCTTGACCAGGGCCGCCTCGGCCTCCTTCCTCTTCTCGCGCAGGGACTTGGGGACGTCCTGGAGATGATAGGTGAAGACCGCGGCCACGGGCGGATTGGGGACCGAGAAATAGCTCTCGCCCTGGAAGCCCTTCTCGCGCGAGCCCAGGCCGCCGAGGGGCATCTTCTCGACGAACATCCAGGCGTCCTTGACCGGGAACAGGGCTCCGTCCTTGGCCAGGGCTTCGGGAGCGGCGTGGCGCAGGGGCGAATAATCGTCGAGGATGTAGATGCCGCGGCCGAAGGTGGCCAGGACGAGGTCCGACTCCCGCTTCTGGATGTCGATGTCGCGCACGGCGATGGTCGGCAGGCCCGCGCCGAGCTTCTTCCAATGCCGGCCGCCGTCCAGGGTGGCGAAGAGACCGAACTCGGTCCCGGCGAACAGCAGGTCCTTGCGCACGGGGTCTTCGGCCAGGGCGTAGACCGAGCCGCGCCCGGGCAGGTCGGCGGCGATCGGGGCCCAGGTCCGGCCGAGGTCCGCGCTCTTCAGGACGTAGGGCTTGAAGTCGCCCCGCTTGTGGTTGTTGAAGGCCGCATAGACCGTGGCCCGCTCGTGGGCCGAGGCGACCAGGTCGTTGACGTAGGTCAGGTCCGGGACGCCGGGGAACCTGTCGATCTTGCGCCAAGTCGCGCCGCCATCCTCGGTCACCTGGACCAGGCCGTCGTCGGTCCCGGCGTAGAGCAGGCCCTCGGCGACGGGCGACTCGTCGAGGGCGACGATGTTGCCGTATTGGGAGGTCGAGGCGTTCTTGGCCACCGCGTCCATGGGCCAGACCCGGCCCATGACCTGGAGAGTGTTGCGGTCGAGGCGCCGCGTCAGGTCGCCGCTGATAACGGCCCAGGAGTCGCCCCGGTCGTCGCTGCGGAAGACCTTGTTGGCCGCGAAGTAGAGACGGGTGTGCGAATGCGGGCTGACGAGGAGCGGCGAGTCCCAGTTCCAGCGGTACTCGGCCTCGCCCTTGCGCGGCTGCGGCTGGATGGCCATGGATTCGCCGCCGCGGCGGTCGAACCGGCTCAGGTTGCCGTGCTGCGACTGGGCGTAGACGATGTTCGGGTCCTCGGGGTCGACGGCCGATTCGAAGCCGTCGCCGGTGTCGGTCGTGATCCAGTCGGCGTTGACGAGGCCGTGGGCGCTGGTCGTCCGCGACGGCCCGCCGAGGCTGTAGTTGTCCTGGGTGCCGCCGTAGACGTTGTAGAAGGGCGTGTCGTTGTCGGCGACGACCTTGTAGAACTGGGTCACCGGCAGGTTGGGCATGAACTTCCAGGTCCGGCCGCGGTCGAACGACTCGTAGACGCCGCCGTCGTTGCCGTTGAGATAGTAGCCGGTGTCGGCGGGGTCGATCCACAGGGCGTGCGAGTCCCAGTGCTTGCTTTCGTCGCCCAGGGCCTTCCAGGTCGTTCCGCCGTCGTCCGTGACCTGCAGGAAGACGTCCTGGGAATAGACCCGGCCGGGCTCCTTGGGATCGCAGACCAGCTCCTGGTAGTAGTTGCCGCTCGCGGTGTAGGCGCTCCGCCGCTCCCACGACGCGCCGCCGTCCGTGCTGCGGTAGAAGCCGCCCTTGTCCTCCTGGGCCTCGACGATGGCGTAGAGGAGGTCGGGCGAGACGGGGGAGAGGGCCAGGCCGATGCGGCCGAGATCGCCGCCCGGCAGGCCGGCCACGATCTTGCGCCAGGTCTTGCCGGCGTCCGTGGATTTGTAGACGGCCGAGCCGGGGCCGCCGCTGATCTGGGTGAAGACGTGGCGGCGGCGCTGGTGGGCCGCGGCGTACAGGACGTCGGGGTCGTAGGGGTCGATGTGGACCTCGCTCGCGCCGGTGTTCTCGTCCAGGGGCAGCACGGCCGTCCAGGTCTTGCCGCCGTCGGTCGTTTTGTAGACGCCGCGGTCGCCGCCGGAGCTCCAGAGCGGCCCGTAGGCCGCCGCGTAGACGACGTCGGAGTCGCGCGGGTCGATGGCGATCGTGCCGATGTGCTCGGATGCCTTCAGGCCGGCGTTGGTCCAGGTGGCGCCGCCGTCCTCGGACTTGTAGAGGCCGTCGCCGTAGCCGACGCTGCGCTGGTTGTTGTTCTCGCCCGTGCCGACCCAGACGACGCTGGGATTGCGGGGATCGAGGACGACGCAGGCGATGGAATAGGAGCCCTGGCCGTCGAAGACCGGCGTGAAGGTCGTCCCGGCGTTGACCGTCTTCCAGACGCCGCCCGAGGCCGAGGCGACATAGAACTCCTGCCGCCGGCCGGGCCGGACGGCGAAGTCCGAGATGCGGCCCGAGGTCAGAGCCGGGCCGATCGAGCGCAGCTTGAAGGCCGCCAGGGAGAGATCGGCGTAGGGATCGGCGTCCTTGGCGACCGTCGCTTTGGACTTGGCTTGGGCCCCGAGAGGGGCGGGCGGGACGAGCCCGGCCAGCATGACGCAAGCCAGGGTCGCGGCCATGAGGATGCGGCGGATCGACGGGTTCGGCATGACGTCCTCCTCGACGGCGGGTTGGCGGGATCGCGGGAAGCCGAATGATAATCCCGCCCGGGCGGAGGGTCAAGGCGGCCGGTTGACGACGGGGTTACGCCCGCCGTAGGATGGCCTTGTCCGCAGCGCGGCAACTCCCGGCGGGAGGATCGAAGGATGAACAGGAACGCAAGCGATAGGTATCTGCGCTTCGTCCTGATCGCCAACGGCGTCGGTGACATCGTCCTGGCGGTCCTCATGCTCTTGGCGCCCGGCTTGTTGTCGCGTCTTCTCGGGCTCCGCTTGACGGACGACGTCGTCTATGTCGCCGGAGGTTGGGGAACCGCGGCGGCCGCGTTCGGCGCGCTCCGCGTCTGCGCCGGAACGGTCGCGCGGATCGAAGTCGCCTGGTTTGTCGCGGCTTTCGGGATCTTCGAAGGCGTCATCCTGACGGCGTTCAGCTTTTCCGTCACGGGGTTCACGTCCCTAGGGCTTCCCAACGTCGGGCTGTCCGCGCTCTTCGGCGCCGTTTTCGCCGTGGCCTACGCGATCGCTTTCCTTCTCCGCCGCGCATCGTCCGCTAAGTCCGGCGTGGAGGATCCGGACGGGCGGCGGCGCAAATCCCCGGCCGGCCGATAATTTTTTCAACCGCGGGCCCGTCCTATACCCCGCCCGAAGGCCGGTCTCACAGCCTGAAGGTCATGCGGACGCCGAAGGTCACGCCCGTCAGGGAGTAGGCGAGCCGCGGGATTGTCAGCTCCGTCGTCCGGATGACGGGATCGGTCTGGTAAGGGTAGGGCTCGGCCAGGTCCCGGAACGCCACCTGGGACGTTACGGTCAGGGCGGGGAATCCCGCTTCGAGGTAGCGGTAGCCGGCGAAGACGCCCAAGGACAGGGCCGGAACGAAATAGAAATCATAGGCGGCGTGGGCGAAGGCCGACAACACGATCTTGTGACCGGCCGGCAAGGAGACGTCGTAATAGTCGGCCGGGACGATGCCGATCCGGGCCGGCCCGGCCGCGACGCCGATCTCGACCGCATGGCGGTTCAAGGGAGAGGGCGGGAGCGGACGGTAGACGGGGCCGATGAGCAGGGAGGCGAAGGACGCGTCGTTGACGAAGTAGACCTCCCCGCCGTACGTCTTGCCGTCGGTCGTCGAGAGAAAGGACGCCTGGCCGAGTCCGGAGAAGTGGGGGTTCTTATTGGGGAAGAAGAGCTCGAGCTCGACGAGCCAGTGGTCCGTCCATTCGAGAGCCAGGCTGACCGGCAGTCCCGGGTCGGAGATGCCGGAGAACCTGGGCCTCCAGGTGACGGGCATATCGAAGGGGCCGGCTTCTCCGGCGGGCGCCTCATCCGGGAAGAGAAATGAGCCCGCCAACGTTTGTCCGGAACGGTTCTCGACGAGACGGAACGCCGCGCCCAGGGCGAGCCGGAAGCGGGGGGTCCGGGACGGCCGCAGAGTCCCGGCCGGCGGCGCCGCCGGCGCGGGCCCTTGGCCGGGGACCGGCCCGGTCCGATCCGGTCCGATCCGCAGGCGGCCCTCCCGCGAGAGATCTTTGAGCCGGTCGAGCCGGGCCTTGACGACCTCGGCGGGCTCTCCGGCGATGCGGAACACGGCGTCGGCCCCGATGCCCGCGCCGACCCCGAGGCCGGCCAGGGCCCCGGCCGCTCCGAAGACAACGGCCGTTCCGGCGATGTTCGAGGTGTCGACGTCGGCCTCGTCCTTCATATAGAGGTAACCCGCGACGGCCCCGGCGCCGAACCCGGCCAGGGCCGACAGCGCGAGCGGGGCCCTGCGGACCAGGCGCACCGTGGCGATATCGGCGAGGCGGGTGGTCTCGTCGTTCCCGTCGGACCCGATCAAGAGCAGCGAATCGGGCTTGACGGCGACGAGCTCGCCCGAGACCCGGGTGCCGTCGAGCCGGGTGACGACGACCGTCGCCCCCCGCCGCCCCTTGGCCGCGAGCCCGGCCGGGAGCGCCAGAAGGCCCAGGGCCAGGACGGAGACGAAGACCCTGATCGAATGCCGGCCCATGCGGTCCCCCTTTTGGACTTCCCCATCATCCGTTGAACGCCCGGCCAAGTCAATGGCCGGGGCGGGGCGTCCGGACGGCTCCTCGACGCCATGATGGGCTATCCCGGCCGGGGAGTTGTCAAGGGTCGGTCAAAAATCCCGCGCCGGTCCGTCGAGGCCGGTCGCCGCGCGCCGGCGACGGCCGGGCCGCGTCTTTGACAGCTCCGGGCCCCGGCCTATACAATGTCCCCGTGACGGAACCGTCCGAAGCGACTCGGGCCCTTCAGGATCTTGCCGCCGACTTCGACTTCGACCTTTGCGGCGTAGCCGACGTTCGCGCCTTGCGCGAGGGATTCCTGCTCGAGCCGAAGACCCGCGACCGCTTCGACCGGGCCGTCTCGCTCGGCAAACGCCTGAACGATGCCGTGCTCGAGGACATCGCCGACCATCCGACATCGATCTATTTCCATCATTACCGGCAGGCCAATAATTTCCTCGACCGCGGCGCGTTCCTGGTCGCCGACTTCATCCAGAAAGCCGGCTTCCACGCCCTGCCGGTCGCCGCGTCCCAGATCATCGATTGGGACGACCAGCGGGCCCACCTGTCCCACAAGCACGTCGGCCGGGCCGCCGGGCTGGGCTGGTTCGGCCGGAACAACCTGCTGGTCAACCCGGCGCTCGGCTCGCGGTTCCGGCTGGTCACGGTGCTGACCGACATGCCGCTCGAGACCGGCGCGCCGCTCGACCGCGACTGCGGCGCCTGCCGGGCCTGCGCCAAGGCCTGCCCGGCCGGGGCCATCAAGGAGAGGCGCGAGGATTTCGACCACCGGGCCTGCTACGAGACGCTCAAGGATTTCCGCCAGAAGGGGTATACGACCCAGTTCATCTGCGGCATCTGCGTCCGCGATTGCCGCGGGCCCAAGTGAACGGGCCAAGGAGGACGGCCATGAAGAGAAGGGGATCGGAGGGCATGACCCGCCGGGAGTTCTTCGCCGCCGGGGCCGGCCTGGCCGGCGGGGTCGCCTGGTCGTCCCGGGCCTTGGGGGCCGGGCGCGCCGGGCAGGTCCAGCTGACGGACCGGTCCGGCAAGTCGCGCGTCATCCTGGTCAGGACGGATTCCCGGGCCGACGGCGTCAGGAAGTGCCTCGACCAGCTCGACTTCAACCCGTTCCAGGGCAAGAACGTCCTGATCAAGCCCAACCTCAACACCTCCGACGAGACGCCGGGCTCGACCCACGTCGACACGCTCAGGGCCCTCCTCCAGGCCGCCCGCGACGGGGGCGGCAAGGCCCTGTCGATCGGCGACCGCAGCGGGCCGGAACCGACCGAGCAGGTCTTCGAGAAGAAGGGGCTGGCGGCGCTGGCCGGCTCGTTCGACGCCAAGCTCCTGAACTTCGACGAGCTCGGCGAGCGGGGCTACGTCCGGCGCGACCCGCCGGCGTCGCACTGGAAAAACGGTTTCCTGGTGGCCCGGCCGGTCCTGGAGACGCCCTGCGTCGTCTCCACCTGCTGCCTGAAGACGCACCAGTTCGGCGGCGTCTTCTCGATGTCGCTCAAGAACTCCGTCGGCATCGTGCCGCGCAAGGGCCACGGCTACATGAAGCAGCTCCACGGCTCGCCCGACCAGCGGCGCATGATCGCCGAGATCAACACCGCCTATAAGCCCGCCCTGATCGTCCTCGACGGGCTGACGGCCTTCGTCGACCAGGGCCCGATGACCGGGCCGCGCAAGGACGCCGGCGTGTTCCTGGCCGGCACCGACCGCGTCGCCGTCGACGCCGTAGGCCTGGCCATCCTCAAGGACCTGGGCTCGAACGACGCCATCATGAAAACGCCCATTTTCGCCCAGGAGCAGATCTCCTGGGCCGTGACCATCGAGCTGGGGGCCTCGTCCCCGGCGGACATCGTCATCGCGACGCCCGACGCGGCCAGCGAGGCCTACGCCGAGCGGATCCGCCGGGTCCTGGCCGCCGGCTGACGGCCGGAGAAACCCGGGGTCGCGCCGGCCCGGGGACGCCGCAGCCGGGAGACGCCGCGGCCAGGGGACATGTACCCGGTACGTGTCCCCTCGATAAGGTCAGTCCGCCCCGAAGGGCTCGTCGATCGACACGGCCTCCATGCCGCCGAGGTGGCGGGCGCCGTTCTCGGTGACCACCAGGCAGTCCTCGGTCCGGATGCCGAACTCGCCGTAGATGTAGATCCCGGGCTCGTTGCTGAAGGTCATGCCCGGCTCGAGCTTGAGGGTGTTGCCCTTGACGAGATACGGGTACTCGTGGCCCTCCATGCCGATGCCGTGGCCGAGCCGGTGGGCGAAGTACTTGTAGCCGGGGCCGTAGCCGGCGTCGACGACGACCTTGCGGGCCGCGGCGTCGACCGCTTCGCAGGTGGCGCCGGGGCGGGCCGCTTCGAGCGCGGCCTTTTGGGCCCGCCGGACGACGTCCCAGACGCGCCGCTGCTTGTCGGACGGCCGGCCGAAGACGACCGTCCGGGTCACGTCGGCGCTGTAGCCCTCGACGGAGCAGCCGCCGTCGACGAGGACGCAATCCCCGTCGGTGAGGTTCCGGGGGACCTGCGAGCCGTGGGGGAAGGCCGTGTTCGGCCCGAACTGCGGCCCGCCGCCGCCCTGCGAGCCCATTTTCTGCGTCGCCATGGCGATGGCCCCGGCCAGGTCGCGCGTGGTCATGCCGGCCCGCAGGGTCTTGAACCCTTCGCGGAAGGCCCGCTTGGTGATGCGGTTGGCCAGGTCCATGTAGGCGATCTCCTTGGCCGTCTTGATCCCGCGGCAGCCCTCGGTGACGGCCGCGCCGTCGACGACGCGGGCCGCCGTCAGGTTCCGGGCTAGCCCGTGGACCTCGAAGGCCCGCAGGTCGGGGGCCGTGCCGAGCGTGCCGGTCGCGGCGCCGATGTCCTTGAGGACGCCGCCGATCGTCGCGTACGGATTTTCGTGCTCCTCCCAGGTCCGGATCTCCTGCCCGGCCGGGACGAGCTCCTGGGCCCGCGGTGCCTCGAAGGCCGGGCAAACCCAGACGGGCTCGCCCTTGCGGCCGAGGACCAGGCCGAAGACGCGCTCGCTCAACCACCAGCGGACCTTGGTGAAGTACACGAGGTTGGTGCCGCCGCCGATGAAGATGGCGTCTAGGCCGTGGGCGGCGAGCAGGCGGCGCGCTTTCTCGATCCGCGCGGCGTAATCCGCGGGCTGGAGCGGTTCGACCCCTTTGACGAGGTTCTCGAGCTCCTGGGACGGGGCGGGCGCGGCGGTGTTCTCGAACGGGGCGAGCGGGGCCAGGCCGGCGGCGGCCAGCGAGATCGTGCCGGTCTTGAGGAACGCGCGGCGGGTGGTGGACATGGTGGACCTCCTCGGAGGAGAAGGAATATCACATTTCGCCGGCGGGGAAAAGCGGCCCGGCCCGCGCGCGTCAGCCGTCCAGGCCGCCGATGAATTCCTCGACCTTGAGGACCAGGTCCTTGTTGCCGATGAACAACGGCGTCCTCTGATGGAGCGAGGCGGGGGTGATGTCGAGGATGGGGCCGCGGCCGTGCGAGGCGTAGCCGCCGGCCTGTTCGGCGACGAAGGCCAGCGGGCCCGCTTCGTAGAGGAGCCGCAGCTTGCCCGACGGGGCCTTGGGGTCCTTGGTGTCGGCCGGGTAATAGAAGACGCCGCCGGCCAGGAGGTTGCGGTGGAAGTCCGAGACGAGCGTCCCGATGTAGCGGAGCGACAGCCCCTGGATGCCGCCCTCGCGGCCCTGGAGATACTCCGTGTAGCGCTGGACGCCCCGGCTCCAGAACTTCTGATAGCCGAGGTTGACGCTGAAGTACTTGGCCTTCGGCATGGTGATATTCGGGTGGGACAGGAGGAACTCGCCGACCGAGGGGTCGAGGGTGAAGCCGTGGACGCCGTGCCCGGCCGTGTAGACGAACATGGTGCTTGTGCCGTAGGCGATGTAGCCGGCGGCGACCAGGTTGCGGCCGGGCTGGAAGAACTCGTCCTCCGTGAGCGGGCCGCCGTCGCGCTTCCTTTTATAGACGCCGAAGATGGTGCCCACCGGCATGTTGAAATCGACGTTGGAGGAGCCGTCGAGCGGATCGAAGACGAGCAGGTACTTGCCCATGGGGTACGGAGCCGGGATGGGCAGGAACTCCGCGTTCTCCTCCGAGGCCAGGCCGGCCAGCCGGCCGGTGTGGTCGGTCAGGCGCGTGACCGTCAGGTCGGCGAAGCGGTCGAGCTTCAGGACCGTCTCGCCCTGGACGTTGATGTCGCCCGTGCGGCCGAGGATCTCGGCCAGCCCGGCCCGGGTCGTCTTGCTGGCGATGACCTTGCCGGCCAGGGCCAGGTCGTAAAGGATGTTGGTCAGCGTGCCGGTGGCCTCGGGGTGGAAGGCCTGCTCGTCGAGGATGTGCCGTTCGATGGTGATGATGGGAGAAGGATCGGCTTGGTCGGCCATGGCGCCTCCTGACGATGTCCTGGTTCCCCGGGCGGGAGACCAAGATAACACGCCGCCGGGCCGCGGTTCAAGCGCGCCGGGGATTGTCTTGCCGGGACGGGCTCGGCTATAATCCCGGGCGAGGGGGACATCGTGAAGAAGATCCTGATCATCGACGACGACCGGGCCCTGCGCCTGACGCTGGCGGCCGCGCTGGAGGCCGAAGGCTACGGGGTGAGCGAGGCCATGGACGGCCGCGAGGGATTGAACAAGGCCCTGGCCGGGAACTTCGACCTCGTCGTCCTCGACGTCGTCATGCCCGCCTTGAGCGGCCTCGAGGTCTGCCGCAAGCTGCGCGAGGCCGGGCGTCAGATCCCCGTCATCGTCATGTCGGGGCGGAAGAAGAAGGAGGGCGACAAGGTCGTCGGCCTCGAGCTCGGCGGCGACGACTACCTGACCAAGCCCTTCGGCCCGGACGAGTTCGTGGCCCGGGTCCGCGCCGTCCTGCGGCGGTCGCGGCCCGACGCGCCGCAGATCGACGACGTGGCCTTCGGGGACGTGGCCGTCGACTTCCGGGCCAAGGTCGCGACCAAGGCCGGACGCGACCTCCACCTGACCGCGCGGGAGTTCGGCCTGCTGCGCCTGCTGGCCGGGCTCGAAGGCCAGGTCGTCTCCCGGGAGACCATTCTCAACAAGGTCTGGGAGTACGAGAAGTACCCGACGACGCGGACGATCGACACCTTCGTCTACAACCTGCGGCGCAAGATCGAGGACGAGCCGAAAGCGCCGCGGCACCTGATCACGGTGCCCTGGCTGGGCTACAAGTTCCGGCGCTAGGGACGGGCCCCGGGCCCTTCTCGATGCGCCGTGGCCGGATCGCCCCGGCCGCGGACGATCCCTCTTGAGCGGCGGGCCGATCCGAAGGATAATGCCGCCGATGCGAAAGTGGCTCGTCCTGCTGCTCGTGCTGGCCGTCCTCTACGCCCTCACCAAGATCAATACGCGCCGGGCCCGGAAGGCCTTCCCCCTGATGAAACGGATCGACATGGCCGTGAACGTGGCCGTCGCCCTGCTGCTGGCGATCTACCTTTTCGCTTTTGTCCGCTGGCTGCTGACGCGATAGGGGATTTAGGTTTGACCCCTTAGGGGGAGGGACTCAAGGCGCCGGACGGCCAGGCCGGCGGCAGGAGGGGCGGCGGCCGACTGGTCGATGCCGAAGACCGAGATCGAAACGTAACCGTGGCGCACGGCCCAGATATCCGTATCGACGCCGGCCGGCTCGAGATGCTCCCATCGGGGCGCATAGACCTTTGCGTCTCCGGCCGAGGCCAGCTCGTCGAAATGATCGATCGGGGCGCGGGTGTCCGGCTTGGTCAGCCGGATGCCTCGCAGGGTTTCCCGGGGCCAGGCCGGGATATTGACATTGAGGAACGTTCCCCGGGCGATGCCGCCGGGCCCGAGGGCCCGGATGATCCCGGCCGTCACGGCCGCGGCCGTCCCGAAGTCCTGCCCTTCGGCCGGAGCCAGGTTCACGGCCATGGCGGGCAGCCCCAGCAGGGCCGCCTCCCTGGCGGCGCCGACCGTGGCCGAATAAAAGGTCACCGCTCCCAGATTCTCGCCGCTGTTGATGCCCGACAGGACGATGTCCGGCCGGGCCGGCAGCAGGCGCTCGACGGCCAGGCGGACGCAGGTCGCCGGCACGGCGTCGACGGAGAGCCAGCGGATGCCGTCCTGGCGGCTTTCCCGGACGGCGATCGGCCGGTCCGACGTGACCCCGTGGCTCGATCCGCTCCGGTTGCCCGACGGCGCGGCGACGATCACCTCGCCGAGCGGCCGGAGCGCCAGGGCCAAGGCCCTGATGCCCGGGGCGGCGATGCCGTCGTCGTTCGTGATCAAGATGCGCAACGGTCCCGCGGCCGGCGTGTCCGGCGCCGGCGCGACGCAGGCCGCCGCGAGCAGCGCGGCGACGAGCGCGATGGTCATCGCGAGACGACGCGGCGCCGTCATGTCCGGGCCCTTCCGTCGGCGCGTTCCACTGACCATTCGATGTGCATTCCATCAAAAGTCCGCGGCCGACAAGCTCTTAGCTCCGAGGCTCCGGCATATTTCCACAGGGATATGCACAGAGTCTGTGGATAACGAGTGTTCATTTTCTGTTCTTCACGTAGATGTCGAACCATTCGATCATCTCGGCCAGGACGTCGAGGACCGATTCGCGCGCCGAATAACCGTGGCTCTCGTAGGGCAGATAGACGAAGCGCGCCGTCGCGCCGAAGCCCTTCAAGGCCGCGAACAAACGCTCCGATTGGATCGGGAAGGTGCCGGAATTGTTGTCGGCCATGCCGTGGATCATCAGCAGGGGCGTTTTGATCTTGTCCGCGAACATGAACGGCGACATCTTGATGTACGTCTCCGGCGCCTCCCACAGCGTCCGCCGCTCGCTCTGGAAGCCGAAGGGCGTCAGGGTCCGGTTGTAGGCCCCGCTGCGGGCGATGCCGGCGGCGAATAAGTCGCAGTGGGACAATAAGTTAGCGGTCATGAAGGCGCCGTAGCTATGTCCGCCCACCCCGACCCGCTTGGGGTCGCCGACGCCCATTTCGTCGAGCTTGCGGATGGCCGCTTCGGCGTTGGAGACGATCTGCGGGACGAAGGTGTCGTTGACCGTCTCGGGCGTGCCGACGACCGGCATCTCGGCGTTGTCGAGGACGGCGTAGCCCTGGGTGACGAACAGCAGCTGCGACGTGCCGCGGAAGAAGGTGAACCGGTTGACCGAGCCGCGGACCTGTCCGGCCGTGGCCGCCGTGTCGTATTCCATCGGATAGGCCCAGATGACGACCGGCAGGCGCGTGCCGTCCTTGTAGCCCGGCGGCAGGTAGAGCGTGCCGCTCAATTCGAGGCCGTCGATGGCCCGCTTATAAGTGATGCGCTCCTTGCGCAGGCCCGTCATCTGCGGCGCCGGGTCCTCGAAATCCGTCAGGGCCGCGCGCTTCCCGGCCTTCAGGTCGTAGAGATAATAATTCGGCGGCGCGGTCCTGGTCTCGTAGCTGGTGATGAACTTCGTTCGCGAGGCCCCGGCGAAATTGACGAACGTCTCGTAGGCCGGGTCCTGGCACTGCCACAGCCGCTCGACCTTCAGGGTCTTGAGGTTCATCCGGTCCAGGAAGGGATGGTCGCCCCGGGGAGAGGAGCCCTGCCCGGCCAGGTAGATCCAGTCCTTGTCCTGGAGCACGACCCGCTCGCCGGTCCCGAGGCTGGTCGTCACCGGCCGGCCGGGATTCTTATAGCTGTCGCGCAGGCTCAAGTCCCAGATCTTGACCGGGGCGGCCGCCGGATCCCCGAGATCGACCAGGAAGGTCGTCCGCCAACTCCGCTTCCATTCGGCCTGGGAGGCCAGGGCCTTGCCGGGCGCCGCCAGGTACTGCAGGCCGGCGGCCCGCTCCTGGAGCTTGAGGACCTCCCGGGCGTCGGCCGTAAAGGGCGCGTCCAGGACCATGTAGCGGTCGCGGAAAGGCGCGTCCTTCTTCGGGTCGCCCCCGTCGAGGGCTTCCGTCCAAATGAGGGTCGCCGGCTTGTGCGTCATCCAGGAGACGTTGCGCGGGCCGACGGCCACGCCGTTGATGGGCACGCCCTCGTCGGCCGGCAGGTCGGCGACGAGCTTGACCGGGCGGCCGTCCATGTCCCAGACCTCATCGGTGCGGGCGAACCCGTCGGCCGGCAGGGCGTAGGAGTAGGGCCGTTTGAGGCGCTCGACCAGGAGGTAGGACAGGCCGGGGGCGATCGCGACGGAGGTGAAGATGCCGGGCGGCCCGAGCTTGCGGATCTCGCCCGTCGCGCCGTCCACGGCGGCCAGCTGCGATGTGGCGTAGTAGTCGAAGAGGACCTCGTCGAAGGCGCTCTTGAGCAGGTCCTGGTAGGTGGCGGTCTTGGCTTCCCGGCCGCCGGAGACCTGGACCTCGGGGCCGATCGGGACGCGCGGCGCGACCGGGGCGGGGCCCCGCCCCTCGGGCACGAGCGTGACGAAGACGCGGCGGCTGTCGGGCGCCCACTCGAGCGCGCCCAGGACGGCGTTGACATTGGCCGGGGTCAGGGCCTTGGCCGCCGCCGTGGCGATATCCACCTTCCAGAGCTCGATCCCGCCCGGCCCATAGCGCAGCAGGGCCATCGTCCGGCCGTCGGGCGACCAGGACGGAGAGGTGAACTTGACGCCCTCGGGCAGGGCCACCCGCCGCAGCGCGCCCGTCTTCATGTCCTTGAGCGACAGACCGGTCGAAAAGCTCAAGACCTGCCGGCTGTTGTAGCCGGGCGTGATGCGCAGGCCGGCGATCCGCAGGATGGGTTCGGACAGGTAGGCGATCGAGGGCATGGACTCGCGCTCGATGAGGGCCAGGGTGTCGCCGGCCGGGCTCAGGGAGACCATGGGCGTCGGCGGCGCGTCGACGATGTCGATGACCTCCTTCGGCGGGACCTTGTAGGGCTCCTGGGCCGGCAGGAAGGGCACGGCGCCGAGGGCCAGGACGAGGACGAGGGCGATGAGGACGGGACGGTTCTTCACGGGGCGACCTCCTGGGTTCGATAACGATGCCGCGAAACCGCATTGTAGAACAAATCGCGTTTTTTCGGAACCGCCGCCCGCCGCCGCGGGCGCGGCCGCCGGATTCGGGTTATAATGCGGAGAGACGCGCCATGAACGAGACCGACCGGCCCGCCGTCCGCCTCTCTGTCGTCATCCCGGCCTACAACGCCGCGGCCCGGATCGCGGCCACGCTGGCGGCCGTCGGCGCGCATCTCGACGCTCTTCCGTTCGCCGCCGAGATCGTCGTCGTCGACGACGGCAGCGTCGACGGCACGTTCGAAGCGGCCCGGGCCGCCCTGGCGGGCCGCCCCGCGGCCCGGGTCCTGCGGCACGACCGCAATGCGGGCAAGGGGGCCGCGGTCCGGGACGGCGTCCTGGCGGCCTCCGGCGAGATCGTCCTGTTCCTCGACGACGACCTGTCGACCTCCATCGACGAGCTCGACGGGGCCCTGGCGGCCTTCGAGGCCGGGGCCGACATCGTCATCGGCTCGCGGGCCCACCCGGGCTCGGAGATCCGCGTCCGCCAGCGCCGGCTCCGGGAGTGGATGGGCAAGGCCTTCAACCTCCTGGTCCGCCTCTTCGTCCTGCCCGGCGAGCGCTGCCGGGACACCCAGTGCGGCTTCAAGGCCTTCCGCCGCGCCGCGGCCCGGAACATCTTCCCGCGGCTGCGGACGGCCGGCTTCGGCTTCGACGTCGAGGTCCTGGCCCTGGCCCGCGCCGCCGGCTATCGCGTCGTCGAGATCCCCGTCGTCTGGTGCGACGCCCGGCCGAGCCGGGTGCGGATCGTCGGCGGCTCGTGGGGCATGCTCAAGGACCTCTGGCGCATCCGCCGGGCCCGCCGCCGCGGCCCCACTTCGACTTGAAGCCCGGGGCGGGGGGATTTCATCGCCGGATTCACCCCCAGGGGTGATTGTTCGGGTCCCCCGCCCGGCTAGAATGGCCCCGTACCGAACGCCCGCACCTCGGGCCGGAGTGTCGCACATGGAAAGACGCAAGTACCGCCGCTTCCAGCAATGGAACAAAGCCATCATCAAGTCCGCCTCCGGCGGCCAGGGCGTTCTGCCCGCCTGCCCCGTCGACGCCCTGGCCTGGGACCTGTCGCTCGGCGGGACGCGGATCCAGTCCGACGAGAGCTTCCCGGTGGGCGCCCTCCTGCGCATCCATCTCGAGCTCGTCCGCTCCCGCGAGTTCGTCGGCCTCGACGGCGAGGTCCGCTGGTCGCGCTGGAACGAGGAGTTGAAGATCAACGAATGCGGCGTGGAATTTCGGGAGTGCGTCGAGGCCACGCTCCAGGCCCTCATGAGGAACCTCTATAACGAACCCGAGCGCAAGGGCGCGGACGATCCGCCGCCGGCGGCGACGGACAAGGCGGCCCTCCGATGATCGCGACCAAGTCCCAGTTCACGACGCCCGAAGCCCAGAAGCGCAAGGACCGGCGCTTCAAGCAGTGGAACAAGACCAGGGTCTGGACGATGGAAGGGGCCCGCATAGCCGAAGGGAGTCAGGCCGCCGAGGCCTTCACCTATGACCTCTCGATCGGCGGCGCCCGGCTCCACGCCATGGAGGCCTTCGAGGTCGGGGCCCAACTGCGCCTGCAGGTCGAGCTCGTCCGGACCGGCGAGACCCTCCGCGTCGAGGGCCTCGTCAAGTGGTGCCGGCGCGACGAGACGGCCAACGTCTTCGAGATGGGCGTCGAGTTCCAGCATACGTGCATGGCCACCGTCCTGGCTCTGATGAAGAGCCTTCACGACGGCCGGCGGCCCGACCCCGCCAAGGGCGCCGAAGCCGGCCTCGGCCGGTCCTGACCGCTCGCACCCGTCCCGTGATGGCCACCGTGATCCGGTAGCTCCCCCTGGCGTTGGAGATGGTGATCGTCGCCAGGCCGGAGACCGTTCCCTGGGGATGGAAGACCGGGGCGTTGTTGGCCCCGACGAGGACCCCGTCGAGCGCGGCCGACCGGGCCAGCCGCCAATCTCCCGCCGTTTCGTCATAACGCTCGAGCAGGAAGCCCGGCGCGGCGACGCGCAGACGGACCGGCGTCCCGGCCAGGATGGCCTGGAACCGGGCCTGATTCAGCCCCGCCGTCACGTGCCAGGCGGCGGCGCGAAGCTGGAAGCCCCGGGCCATGCGGCCGACCGCGGCCACGGCGCCGGTCGCGAAGAGCGCGGCCAAGGCCAGCGCCAGGACGACTTCGACCAAAGTGAATCCCTTCCGGCCCGGACCCCTCAATACTCCCTCCAAGCCAGGACCTTCAGGGCGAAGAAGGCGAGCTGCGGCTGGGCCGTGAGCGGGGAATTCGCCGGCCACTCGCCCCCGGCTGCCCGGTCGTCGCCATAGAGGAGGAGCCGGTTGCCGTTGCCGGCATAGGCGTCGGCCTGCAGGCCCCCGAGAAGCTCGATCGTTCGGCCCCGGCCCTCGATGCGGAAGCCGCCCGCGGCGGCGGTCAGCGAGGCCTGAACCTTGAGGTCGTCGGGGGCGCCCGCGGCGACGGCGATCCCGCCGGCCGCCGGATCGCCTGTCGCGATGTACCGCCCGGCCGCGTAGATGACCAGCTGGGTCTCCGAATCCTTGGCGTAGGGGATGCCGTCCTGCCAGCGGACGCCTTCGCGGATGAGGTGGGAGGCGATGGTCACGTGGTCCGCGGAGACGATGGTCAGGTCGACGCCGTCGAGGACGGCCGGCGTCTCGCCGTCGAAGCTCATCTCGATGCGGCCGTCGGCACCGGCGGCCCCGCCGCCGAGCGCGGCGATGGCGCCGTCGACCAGGACGATCGGCACGGGGACGAGGTCGAAGACGGAGGTCCCGTCGGGGCCGGCGAACTCCGTACGGCACCGGGAGGGGCTCCACTCCAGACGCCATTCGGCGCCGCCGGCCCGGAAGACCACGACCTGGGCCTCCTCCCGGATGGCCAGAACCATTTCGTCGAGGTCGCCCCGGACGTATACGCCCCCCAAGCCGATGTCGTCGTGGACGAGATACACGCCATCGGGCACGGGTTCGGCCGAAGCCTCGAGCCCGAGGGACTCCCGGAGCCGGGCGGGGGAGAGGTCGCCGGGCCGAAAAAGGCCGATGTTCAGGGCCTTGGCGGCGAGCGGGCCGGGATCGCCGGGCAGGACGCCGCCAGCCGACGCGGCCAGGGCCGCGCCGACGGGCTGGCCCGGCCGGGCCGGGAGCTCGATCCCGTTCTCCCCGGGGAAAGCGGCCCGCTCGCCGTCCGTCAAGGCGCCTTCTATATATAAAGGGATAGCCGCCAGCGGCAGGCGGCCGGCCAGCAGGCCCAGGGAGCCTTCGAGGACGGAGGTCCGGCGGGAGCGGACCCGGGCCAGTCCGCCCGAGGCCTCGATCCGCAGGCCGGCCGTCAGGCGGAGGTAGCCGCCGCGGTCCTCGAAGCCCAGGAGGCCGCATTCGGCCCGGCTGGTCCAGGACAGGCCGTCGAAGGTCTCCTCGACGGCCCGCGGAAAGGCGGTCCCGAAGGCCTCTTCGATGAGGGCCGGGAAGGCCCCCGGCGCCCCGGCCCGGACGGCCTCGAGGCCGGCTTCCCCGACCGGCGCGAGCAAGCCTTCCGTTTCGATCCAGGCCGCGAGGTCGGCCAGGCCGCGCTTGAGGCCGTTCTCGGAGGCGCAGTCGAGCAGGGCCGAGAAACGCCGGAAGCCGTTGATCTTCACGTGGACGGCCGAGGCGTGGAGCATGGCCAGCCCGAGGCCGGTGAAGACGGCCAGGAGCAGCAGGACCGTCATCGTCACGGAGCCTTTGTCTCTAACGATGTCCGGCCAGGGCCGCGTTCTTGAGAAAGACGGTCGCTTCATGGGCGGGCACTCCTTCCGTTCCGGGTTCGATCCGCAGGCGGACGAGAGGGGCGGCGGGATCGAGCGTCCACGCGGCCGCGGCGATGTCCTCGGCCAGCGGCTGGGCCGGCGAGGCGTTGACCTGCCGGCGCAGAACCCGGGCCGCCGCGTCGAGGCGATAGACGACGGTCTCGAGCAGGAGCGCGGCCGCCGCCCCCGGGCCTCCGGGCGCGTAGCCCCGTTCGAGCGGCGCGTCGAGGGCGATCGCCCCGGGCTCGACGCGAACGACCGTCCGGACCTCGCCCGCGGCGTCGTCGCGCAGGACGACGGCCTGCCCGGCGGCGATGTCCGCCGTCGAAACGAGAGCCAGCCGGGTGTCCCCGGCGCCGGCCCCGGCGGCCAGCGCCAGCTGCCGCTCGAGCGAGATCGTGCGCAGCTCGCCGGCGTCCGCGGCGGCCGCTTCGACCAGGCCGAGGCCGATCTCGACGGCCAGCCCGCGGCCGGCGTGAAGCAGGTCGATGCGCATCCGGTCGATGGCCGCCAGGGCCGCCTGCGAGGCCTCTTCGCGGGCTTTCAGCCGGGTGAAACCTTTTTGGGCCCGGGCGTAGAACTCGACGCCGGCCGCCAGGACCAGCAGGGACAGGGCCAGCCCGAGGAGGCACTCGATCAGGGTGAAGCCGGGCCGCCTCATGGCCGGAACCCCAGGTCCCTGGAGATGAGCAGCACGACGACGGTCTCCGGGCCGGGGCTCCCGGCCGGCCGGGCCTGAAGGCGGACCGTCTTCAGGCCCCCCGACTCGCCGGCGATCTCCCAGGTTTCGGCGATCAGGACACCGCCCGGCGCGCCGGGCCCGGTGGCCTCGAATACGCCCGCGGCCAAAGCCGGGTCGTCGAAGGGCCGCGCCTTCAGCGTTTCGAGCCGGTCGAGCACGGCCCGCGTGACCGCGGCGGCGATGTCGCCGCGCCGCTTGGCCCGCAGCGCCAGCGTCATCATCTCGGCCGCGCCGACGATGAGAACGAGGGTCAGGGCCATGGCCACGAGGACCTCGACGAGGCTCGTTCCCGCGTCCTTCGCGCCGTGTCGCATCAGCCGCTCTCCGCGGTCCTTCGGAGCGTCCGGCGTGCCAGGGCGGCCGAAAATAAATTCTGGCGGGACCCGGTCCGCGGCCCCGCGCGGCGTCAACGGATATCCCGAAAAGACCTGAAAATATGGGAGATGGCGTCAACGCCCGGCGACGTCGGGGAGCTCGAAAAAATCTTTCGCCGAACCCTTGACAAGCCCTGAACGAATCCCTATCATAATAAGGCCTTTGAGGCTATCCTTATTCTGACAACCGTCACTGGTTGAAATAATCGTCAGAATCGATAGATACATGGGTTTCTCTCTCGGGTTAGAGAGAATTTGGCTCTTTGAAACAAAAAGCGGAGCGACCAGTCGTTGATCTTTTTTGCCACATCAAACTTGCTAGGAACCCGCAAGGGTTTCTATAATTGAAGAGTTTGATCCTGGCTCAGAGCGAACGCTGGCGGCGTGCTTAACA